>WUAI01000015.1 GCA_009827225.1 Flavobacteriaceae bacterium
AGTGAAAGCATTTCTTACACGTAAGAATCCTCTTATTTTTTATCACGGACGTTATAACGAAAATCCAAACGGCAGATTTGTCCTTTCTGAAATTACCCTTAAAATCGAATTAAGTTATTTGGTGAACAGTAATTCCCGATACTTCGTTAATGGCCAGATCTCATCATCCACCATCAGTTCCAGCTTATCACAATGATACCTTATCTCATCAAAATAAGGTTTCACAGTATTGCAATAAGCGAAAGCCTTCTTCTCTGCACTTTTTAATTTATTGGCATCTTTACGCGCCTGGGTCATCTCATTGATTCCCTGGTTGATTTTGCTGATATGAATACTGATGTCTTCAATTAGCTGTATTTGTTCCTTCGCTACTTTTTTGAAGTCGGCTTCATAAATTTCTTTTAACCCTTTTACATTGTCGATCAGCAGGTTTTGATATTTGATAGCAGTAGGTATCACATGATTTCTTGCAATGTCACCCAAAACCCTTCCTTCTATCTGTACCTTCATAGTGTATTCCTCTATCTGTATTTCGTATCGCGCCTGAATTTCCGTAGGTGTCAGAATCTCGAGTTCTTCAAAAAGAGTCACAGCCTTCTTCGATAAATTCGCTTTCAGAGCCTCTGGTGTGGTTTTGTGATTGCTCAATCCTCTTTTCTTTGCTTCCTTTTCCCAGGCTTCACCATAGCCATCTCCTTCAAATCGAATCGTTTTGGACTGCTTGATATATTCCCGGAGCACGTTGAAAATCGCATCGTCCTTTTTCAGCTTTTTGGTATCAATTAGTCCATCCACTTCATTTTTGAAGTCCATTAACTGTCTTGCCACAATGGCATTAAGAACGGTCATTGGGTTGGCACAATTTGCGGTAGATCCAACAGCCCTCAACTCAAATTTGTTCCCTGTAAAGGCGAAGGGGGAAGTTCGATTTCGATCGGTATTGTCCAGCAGGATTTCAGGAATCTTTCCTACCACGTTTAATTTCAATTCTGTTTTTTCCTGAGGAGACAATTTACCATCGGTAACCTTTTCCAGTTCATCCAACACATGGGTGAGTTGTGAACCGATAAAAACAGAGATGATCGCCGGAGGCGCTTCATTGGCCCCAAGGCGATGATCATTGCTTGCACTGGCAATTGAAGCCCGTATTAATTCCTCGTAATCATGAACCGCCTTAATCGTATTGATGAAGAAAGTTAAGAATTGCAGATTCTTCATGGGAGTACTCCCTGGGCTTAAAAGGTTCACACCGGTACTCGTTGCCAATGACCAGTTATTATGCTTCCCACTTCCGTTGATCCCGGCAAATGGTTTTTCGTGAAATAATACTTTGAACTGATGCCTGTCTGCAACCTTGTCCATAACATCCATCAGCAAGGAATTGTGGTCTACAGCAAGGTTGGCCTCTTCGAAAATAGGCGCCAGCTCGAACTGATTGGGTGCCACTTCATTATGTCTTGTTTTCACGGGAATTCCAAGTAGCATACACTCCTGTTCCAGGTCTCTCATATAATTGAGTACCCGGGTAGGGATACTTCCGAAGTAATGATCATCCAATTGTTGTCCTTTTGCTGAAGCATGGCCTAACAATGTTCTTCCAGCCATCATAAGATCCGGACGGGAAGCCGCCAGCGATTTGTCGATCAGGAAATATTCCTGTTCCCATCCAAGCGTTGCATACACCTTAGTAACATTTTTATCAAAGTACTTAGCCACTGCAGTAGCTGCCGTATCCAGGCATTGCAGCGATCGGAGCAAAGGAGTTTTATTGTCCAGTGCTTCACCTGTGTATGCCACAAAAACTGTAGGAATACATAATGTGGTGCCATAAATGAATGCCGGGGAGGTAGGATCCCAGGCGGTATAACCCCGTGCCTCAAAAGTATTTCTGATGCCACCATGTGGGAAACTGGACGCATCTGGTTCCTGTTGTGCCAACTGGTTGCCCCCAAACTTTTCTATGGCAGAACCATCCGAAGAAGTTTCAAAAAAGGCGTCATGTTTCTCAGCGGTTGAACCTGTTAGTGGTTGGAACCAATGTGTATAATGTGTGGCTCCCTTCCCAATGGCCCACTCTTTCATTCCAATTGCGATTTGATCTGCAATTTTCCTGTCGATGTTGGCTCCTTTTTCAATCGCGTTATGAATCGCCTCACGAGCCTCCCTGGTAAGGTATTGTTCCATCTTCTGCTGATCAAAAACATTGGAATTAAATAAGGCGGACCTCCGCTGAATTTCTTCTATAGTTTGCATAGAACGATGCTGCGCATCATGCAATGCCTGAAATCTAAGTGTTGCCATGAAGTGAATTTTGGCAAAGATAAGAATTTCACTTTTTTTACAATACCCCCTAAAAAAATAGGGGTATTAACAAAAAAATACAATTTGTTGATAATTTACCCCCTATTTTTTTATGTCAGCAATATAGATTCATCTATATTTGCCGCGTTAATAATCTTAATTCCAGCGAATAATTATGAGTAAGTATAAGTTAGAATATATCTGGTTGGATGGTTATAAGCCCACCCAGAATATGCGAAGCAAGACCAAAGTGGTGAATGATTTCAGTGGTAAACTTGAAGATTGTCCTATCTGGTCTTTTGATGGTTCATCCACCAAACAAGCAGAAGGGAATTCTTCCGATTGTCTATTAAAACCTGTAGCTATTTATCCAGATCCGGCTCGCGAGAACGGATACCTGGTAATGACAGAGGTTTTAAATGCAGATGGATCTCCGCACGAGTCCAATGGACGTGCTACAATCGATGATAATGACGAGGACTTCTGGTTCGGTTTTGAGCAGGAGTACTTTATTATGGACACTCATACACAATTACCATTAGGATTTCCAATTGGGGGTTACCCGGGACCACAGGGATTGTATTACTGCTCGGTAGGTGGTAGAAATACTCATGGAAGGGATTTTGTGGAAGAGCATGCAGATCTTTGTATCGCCGCCGGCTTGAACTTTGAAGGTATCAATCAGGAAGTTGCCAGCGGACAATGGGAATTCCAATTATTCGCCAAAGGCGCCAGAAAAGCAGGAGATGAAATTTGGGTCGCAAGATATTTGTTGGACCGTCTTACAGAAAAGTATGACTACTATATAGAATACCACCCAAAACCTGTAAAAGGTGACTGGAATGGTAGTGGGATGCATGCCAACTTCTCTAATAGTGTACTAAGAACATGTGGATCTCAGGAAGTATATGAGAAAATTTGTGAAGCATTCCGTCCCGTTACTAAGGAACACATAGAAGTTTACGGGGAGTTCAATGATCAGCGTCTTACAGGATTGCATGAAACTGCATCCATCAACGATTTCAGTTATGGTGTTTCCGATCGTGGAGCCTCGATCCGTATCCCTATCATTACCGTTGAAAATGGATGGAAAGGATGGTTGGAAGACAGAAGGCCTGCCTCAAACGGTGATCCATATAAAATTGCAGCAAGAATTATCAAAACGGTTAAATCTGCAAATATCCAGGTAGAAGCTACCGTTTAAATCATACAGTTGGTTAAATTGAAAATAGGCGCTCAGAAATGGGCGCTTTTTTTATAGGAAAGCCAAACTAACAAATAGCAGGTATCCCACAAATATGATGAGTCCTTTATACCTGCTGATTGAAAACTTCTTCGGAATAAATGCCAGGGGTATCAAAACTGCGGCAAACGATAACATCCAGAAGATATCACTACTCAGGATCTTGGGATCGGTAATGCCAATAGGTTGAATTACAGCTGTGATACCTAGCACAGAAGCTACATTGAAAATATTGGATCCTATTAAGTTC
Source organism: Flavobacteriaceae bacterium (assembly GCA_009827225.1). Classification (GTDB taxonomy): domain Bacteria; phylum Bacteroidota; class Bacteroidia; order Flavobacteriales; family Flavobacteriaceae; genus Aureisphaera. The sequence goes on from WUAI01000015.1 coordinate 3,795, forward strand.
CCAAGGGAAATAGCTTTTTCCTTTTTCAATGCCGCAATAAGAGAAGCCGCCAGTTCCGGTACGGAGGTGCCCACCGCGATCATGGTCACAGCAATCACCCGTTCGCTTATACCCATTATTGTCGCAAGGTCAACCGCTCCTTTCACCAGCAATTCACTTCCTCCCCAAAGCGCGATACCGCCCAAAAGTAACCAAAACAGAATCATGAAATTTGCGGTATTGGCAAGCTTGTCGTCTACTTCCTCTACTTCCGTGGCCGATTTGGATTTTCGGGCACGTCTCAGCAACAACCATAAATAGGTAATTAGCAGAAAGATTAAAATGGCACCTTCAATTCTATTGATCTCGTTACCGGTTCTCAACAAGAAATAAAGACCCACCGATAAGAACATCATTACCGGCCAATTGAATTTGTAGAAATCCTTGTCGATGGCCAGCGGAGTAATCAAGGCCGTCACCCCGAGAACCAGTCCGATGTTCGCAATATTACTACCGATGACATTTCCCAATGAGATAGCCGAAAAGCCATCCAGGGCCGCCTGTACACTCACCAAAAGTTCCGGAGCCGAAGTCGCAAAAGAAACTACCGTAAGACCGATCACCATTCTGGAAAGTTTCAGCTTAAAGGAAAGAGCTACTGAAGCACGCACAAGGAATTCCCCTCCCGCTACCAATAATGCCAATCCCAGAATGATAAAGAGTACGCTCAGCATAGGTTAGATTAAAGAGCGAAGATAACAAGAAATCGGACGTCCTGCTTCATCCGGAAATATAATTCAGCAAAACAAAAAAATGTCTATTTAAACAATATTTAACTAAAGTTTCAGTTATATAACTACAAATATAGTTGTTTAACTAGAAAAATAGTTTTAAGTTTGTCTCATGGAACAATTAACAAACAAAGAAGAAGAAGTAATGCAGGCGCTATGGAGCCTGGAAAAAGCATTTGTAAAAGACTTACTTACTCTTCTCCCCAAGGGCAACCATTACAATACCGTTTCTACAATAGTGCGTAACCTGGAAGACAAAAAATATGTGTCTCATCAGGCCTTCGGGAAGACGCACCAGTATTTTCCGCTAATCAGTAAGGAAGAGTATACCAAGAAATTTATGAACCTTGCCACCAAGCGATATTTTGACAACAGCTATAAGAGTATGGTGTCCTTTTTTGCCAAGGAAGAAAAGATCAGTGCGGACGAGCTCCGTGAAATATTAGACATTATAGAGAAAAAGAAATAATATGGAAGTTTTTATCTATTTATTGAAATCGGCGGGAATCCTGAGTCTCTTTTTCCTGGTGTACTATATCGTCCTGCGTCAAAATACTCTGTTTACTGCGAATCGCCATTTTTTAATCGCAGGTATTCTGGTGGCCGCTATATTTCCTTCTTTGGAATTTACCCGTGTGGTTTACATAGATCCTCCGGTCTTACCGGCAGTCAATTTTACGGACGTGTCGATTCCAGCTTCTGAAATGATCACCTCCACCCCGTCTTCGGGAGTTGATTTTTGGAGTATTGTGATATCGCTGTACGTTGTGGGTATGGCAATCATGTTGCTGAAACTCGCCATCCAGGTGGTTTCGGTATTGCGTTTCGTAAGATCTTATCCCAGTTATAAATCAAACGGCTATCGTTATGTAGAAGTTGATCGAGCGGTTTCTCCTTTTTCGTTCTTTAACTATATCGTATACAATCCGGAATCGCACTCACAAGCAGAACTGGAAATGATCCTGAAGCACGAGAAGGTGCACGTCCGGCAATGGCATTCATTTGATATTCTCCTCGCGAATCTCAACCGTTCCTTTCAATGGTTGAATCCGTTTGCGTGGTTGTACAAATCGAGTATCGAAGAAAATTTGGAATATCTGGCCGATCATAAAACTATTTCGGAAGTTGATTCCAGAAAGGAATATCAACTGGCGTTGATCAAAGCTTCATCACCTTTGGTTTCGCCTTCGATCACGAATCCATTTTATCAATCATTTATCAAAAAACGAATTATTATGTTAAACAAAAGCAATTCAAACAAAAACAACCTTTGGAAACTCGGACTCGTATTACCGGCTTTGGCATTCTTTCTTTACAGTTTTAATGTCACGGAAGTGGTAAAATACAACGAGACCGAACCAAAAACGGAAATTAAGGCTCAACCGGTTAAAGTGAAGCCAATTTTGAACAGCGATATTTCTGAAGAAGCTGCCAAAGAGATCATTGAAAAATCCTTGGATCCTGTTACTACTACTATTACTTCGGAAAAATCAACTCCTGAAAAGCCAGCTGTTACCACAACATTTGTCGAAGTTGGAAATCGAGAAACATCAGAATCTAAAACAGCTACTTTCATCCAGGAGGTGAAGGTTTTGATTACAAAAAACACGACCAACGAAGAACTGGAGGCCATCAAGAAAAGAATGAAAAAAGATCATGGTTTGGACATGAGTTACGAAGTGGTGCGTAATTCCAGCGGGGAGATCACCAACATTGCCATAAGTTATTCGGGCAACGGAACGAATGGAAATTATACGGTGGACGATGACCGCGGGATCGAAGATTTCTATTTTTATCAAAACGAAGACGGCGAAACCGGATTCTGGTCGGAAGCTCGCGAAAAAAGACGACAAGAACGAAATGTCGAGAAAGAGATCCGTAAAAAAGAACGTGTCGCCCGAATGAAAGAACGCGAAATCGAACAGGAAGAGCGCATGATGGATATGAAGAAACGTATGAAGCGACAAGAAGAACGAATGATGAAGCGCCAGGAAGAAATGTCGAGAAGACAAGAGGAAATTGCCAGGCGCAGTGAAGAGATCGCGAAAAAAAGTTACAATCTGGCTAAAGCGAGATCAAATAGCTGGTCGTCTGCCAAGTCCAAGGGGTCCAACGATGTGTATGTGTATTCCAGTACGGGCGAAGACGGTGATGTGATCATCATCAACAAAGATACCACCGATGCCGAACTGGAGGATATCAAACGTGATCTTGCGGCTAAGGGCATCACTTTTAAATATAGCAAAGTGAAGCGCAACGCCCGGGGTGAACTGGTTCGCATTAAGATCGTAAAAGATGATGGTAAAGGAAGTAAATCGACAGTGTTGGCTGCTGCCGACGATGACGATCCCATTGTTGATATCATTATAGACAATTAATGATGTAGTGTACGTTCAAAAGTCCCGCTTCGGTGGGACTTTTTATTTGTACCTTTCCTCTATGAAAAAATCGATTTTCAAAACACTCGCCAAAATCAATAAAGCCATTCTACCTAGTTTTACCAAGAGGGGACTGGATCTCGCCAAAGCCAAAAAATGGCAACTGGCACTATTCGGCTATCGCCTTTGGGTAACAAAAAATGCTTTGGATTAATACTGAAGTACCGAAAACGCATCGTAGCGTTTCAGTTTATCCCTACCGTCCAGGAAGCTGAGTTCCATAATAAAATTACACTGAACAATTTCTCCTCCCAATTTTTCCACCAGATTACAGACTGCTTTAGCCGTACCTCCTGTGGCCAAAACATCGTCGTGGATTAATACCTTTTCTCCCTTTGAAATGGCATCTTCGTGAATTTCGAGGGCGTCCATCCCATATTCCAATTGATAAGGCTCGAGTAATGTGGTATACGGTAGTTTGCCCGGTTTTCGAACCGGTACAAAGCCGGCGTTCAGGTTTTGTGCGAGCAACATTCCGAAGAAAAATCCGCGCGACTCAATACCCACTACCTTATCGATCTTTTGGCCATTGACCAGGTTCAGTAATTCCTGCAAACACTGCCCTGAAGCCTCTTTATCTGCAAGCAAAGGGGTGATGTCTTTGAACACCACTCCGGGTTTGGGAAAATCGGGTATGATACGGATATAATCTTCGAGATCGAGCATGATTAAATGTACATAATTCGGATTGGGCTACAAAATAAAATGCTCATAGATTAAGCGATTTCAAGCAAGGCGTCTCCAAGCTCTTTTTTAAGGATATTCACAAAACGGGTATTGCTGATGTAGTGATCTTCCAGGAGTTTTCCGTCGCGAAGCAAACTAAACACCCCAAATCCTGATGGGGACATTCTTGCCTCTTCAGGAGATGTGATCTTGTGCACCATTAACGGAATTCCATAATCACTTGCGGTGCGCTTAAGTACACTCACACACTTGTCGTGCCATGGACACTGGTCCGCGTATAACAAATGCCAGCCCTCGTATTGTTCCTGCTGAAGGGTCCAGTCGATAAGTTTCGGATCTGCGGCATCATCATTCCATTTGAGTGACATGAGTTCAAATCGGCCGCGAGCATCGACCTGTTCAAAACCGTTATTCTCAAAGATCGTCTTCTGGGTCATCCAACCACCTGCGCTGGTCATCACGCATACTCCATGCATTCCCAGTTTTTTGGCATCAGAGATCGCCTCGTTGATCAACAACGCTCCATTCCCCTGGTTGCGGTCTTTCTTTCTGCCCACGTATAAACAATGGATGAACATAAAGCCATCGGCTTCCATCGGTCGCCAGGCAAATTCCGCCGGGACATATTCGATGAAGCCTATCATTTTCTTCTTTTCGTCTTTCAGAATTTTGATCCGCAAGCCCTCCTCATATCTTTTCTCCAACCAGGCAAGCTTATCCTTAAAGCCGGGACTCTTTTTGTCTTTGATACAGAACAGGGTTTCTTTCATGGCGTTTTCCGTTGTCACGGAAACGATAGAATTCGTGCTCATAACTATTGAATTTAAGGGGCGGGAAAAGATTGGGGTAAATGTAGGTAGTGTAGTGGGGATGGGAAATGATAATTGTCAGATGGGAAGGATTACTCACTTCGTTCGTGATCCTGAACTAGCCCCCTTTGCAAATAGAAAATACACCCTGCACTAAGAACAGGATTCTTTGCTTCGCAAAGTTCCTGACAAAGCTCAGTAGTCTAAATGAAAAGCCCTAAACCTCCGGTTTGGTCTTTTTTATTTCTACTTCGGAATCGAAGCGAACTTCATTCCTCGTAGAAATAAAAAAGCGCACCGTTATGGTGCGCTTTTCATTCTTAAGTGACCTCGGCAGGATTCAAACCTGCAACCTTCTGAGCCGTAATCAGATGCGCTATTCAGTTGCGCCACGAGGCCGTTTTCGGGCAGCAAATATATGAACTTTTTAAATTTATCGACACATAAATATACAAAATTTAATAGGTCGCAAATAGCAATTTCAACCCCCGTACTAGTCCCCATTTCCACCTTTATTTCAAACATTTTCACAAAATCTATGCAGATGTTTGTTACTGTAAATCTTAAAACGTACAGTATGAAAACTTCAATTATTAAAACCACTCCTTCGCTTATTATTTTATTCACCCTGCTGGCATTTTCTTTTACTACCGGTGTTCAGGCCCAAATGGCCAATGCCGATAAAGGGGTATTTCAATTCGATATGGAAGAGATCGATTATGGTACCATTCAGCAGAATGACAACGGTGTCCGTAAATTCACCTTTACCAACCGAGGCCGTGCTCCTATCCTTATATCCAAAGTAAATACAAGCTGTGGCTGCACCGTTCCCTCATTTTCTAAAGAAGCCGTATTGCCCGGCGAAAGAGGAATTATCGAAGTAAAGTATTCCGCCAAGAAAACCGGCCGATTTTCAAAATCCATCACGGTGATCTCAAATGCCGATGAACCAATGAAGACCCTGAAGATCAAAGGAAATGTGGTAGCCAAAAGCAATAGCCTATAAAAACAAAATCGCCGTCCAATTCAGACGGCGATTTTTATTTCATCTAAGTTTAGGTTAGTACTGCAGCCTTTTAAAGGATTTCAGCGGAAAGACCCGCTTCAAGTAATTTGCTGCAACGTGGTTTGAGTTCATCAAAAGAACCGGTTTTAACGGTACACTTTCCGTTATAATGAACAATTAAAGAACATTGTTCAGCCTGCTCCGGCGTATGGTCGCAAGCATAAATGAGGGTATTGATCACATGATCGAAAGTATTCACATCGTCATTGTATAACACGATCTGATTTTCCTTATCAACTTCCTCCAGAAGTTCAACTTCTTCTTGATATTTTTCCTGAGTACTCATAGCTATAGCTAATGTACAAATTTTGCAGCAATCCAGTTGTTTTTCAATTTGTTATCAACGAATCGAAGGCCCTCATTATTGCATGCATCTTTGATGATATCCAAGTCCTCCTGGTAAAATCCGCTCAACAAAAGGGAGCCTTCTTTCTTCAATGCTGAAACGTATACAGGCATGTCCGCTAAAAGGATATTTCGGTTGATATTTGCAATAATAAGGTCGTATTCTGCATTGGGACTTATTTTAGTGGAATCTCCCAAATACACCTGGATTCTTTCACAGCCATTACGTTGTGCATTCTCCTGGGAATTCTCCACACACCATTCGTCGATATCAATGGCGTCGATTTGAGTCGCTCCCCGTTTCTCGGCAAGTATAGCCAACACAGCAGTCCCGCAACCCATGTCCAATACTTTCTTCCCTGCAAGGTTTTCTTCCAGCAAATACCGCAACATCATATAGGTGGTCTCATGATGCCCGGTACCAAACGACATTTTCGGTTCGATCACTATTTCATAATCTCTGCCATAATTTTCATGGAATGGTGCTCTCACGACACAGGTTTCTCCCACCTCGATAGGATCAAAGTTCTTTTCCCATTCAGCGTTCCAGTTGACCTGTTCGATTTCTTTTTGCTGAAATGTGATGGTAAATTCATTGGATCGCAGGATTTGAATATCGTCGAGAATATCCTCCTTCCATTCCTTTTCCTGAATATAGGCCAAAACCCCTTCGGCAGTTTCAACAAAACTATCAAAGCCCGCGTAGCCAAGCTCGGCGATCAGGATCTCTGTGCCGGGTTGCTGGGGATGAACCTTGAAATCATATTCCAGGTAGATGGGGGTCATGAAAAGGCATTCACAATTTGCATGAAATCATGGGCTTTTAAAGAGGCTCCACCAATCAACCCGCCATCCACATCGGGCTTGCCAAATATTTCAGCAGCGTTGTTAGGCTTTACACTTCCTCCGTACAAAATGGAAACCCCCTGGGCTACTGCGTCCGAATACGCTTCACTTATGGTTCTACGAATGAAATCGTGCATCTCCTGGGCTTGCTCGGGAGAGGCAGTCTCACCCGTGCCGATGGCCCAGACAGGCTCATAGGCCAGTACGATCTTTCCCCAGTCCGATTCAGAAATATGAAACAAACCTTCACTCAATTGGGACTTTACCAGGTCGAAATGGGATCCTTTTTTACGGTCGTCCAATTCTTCTCCAAAACAGAAAATGATCGTCATACCCTGAGCAAGGGCCGCATTTACTTTTTCGGCTAACAGCGCATTGGATTCCCCAAAATAAGCGCGGCGTTCACTATGACCCAGAATCACGGTGTTCACACCTACACTCTTAAGCATGGTCCCGCTTATTTCACCTGTATAGGCACCGCTCTCCGAGTGATGCATGTTTTGAGCCGCTACCTTGATGGATGAACCTGATAAGGCCTCCGTCGCTGAATGCAGATTGGTGAACGTGGGCGTTACAATAACCTCCACCCCCTCAGGAAGAGCTCTTGATTTTAAGTCGGTAAGAAGTTCCCGGGTCGCTCCCAGATCGTTGTTCATTTTCCAGTTTCCTGCCACAATTTTTTTTCTCATGTTTTCTGAATTTTATCTCGTTCGTATTTTGGGATCCAACCACCCATAAATAATGTCGACAAATATATTGATTAGAATAAAGACGGTTGCAATAATTATTACGGCTCCCATAATTACCGGCAGATCCAAAGTATTTAAGGCATCTACGATTTCCTTGCCCAATCCATTCCAGCCAAAGATGTATTCCACGAATACTGCACCGGCCAGCATGGATGCAAACCACCCTGATACCGCAGTAACAACAGGGTTTAATGAATTCTTCAAAGCATGTTTCCGGATCGTCCGAGCTAGGGAGAGTCCTTTGGCCTTCGCCGTTCTTATGTAATCCTGATTAAGTACTTCCAAAAGAGAATTACGCATCAGCTGACTCACCACGGCCAGTGGCCTTATTCCTAAAACAATGGCCGGAAGAATTAGATTTTTCCATTGAATGTATTTGCCCTCTCCAAAATCGTCCACTTCATACAAACTACCGGTCATGTTGAGATTGGTAAGATCGTTCAGCACATAGCCAAAAAGCCAGGCAAAAATGATCGCACTAAAAAAAGACGGAACACTCATTCCGAACGTACTCACTAGCTGAATAGTTTTGTCCACCCAGCCATCCTTAAAAAGCACCGAAATAATCCCAAGGAATATTCCCAGGCCTATGGCGATAATGATAGCCGAAACCGCGAGGACCACCGTATTTGGTAGAGTCTCAGCGATCACCGTGGTTACCTTTTTCCCATTCTTCTGAAAGGATTCCCGCAGATAGGGGTACTTGAAAACCACCGTGGAATTTCCAATATCGAAAAGTGAAGTAGCCCGGTACTTATTCGGACTCAAATATGAGTAATCATCCTCCGAACGACTGTGGAATGACAAAGGAGAAAGATCGTTGATATAGTTCAGGTATTGCGTCCCCACAGGCAGATCGAACCCATACTTTTTCTTCACCACGGCCACTTGTTCCGCTGTCTGATTCTGTCCCAGCATCATTTTCGCCGGATCGCCCGGTAGTATGGTAAATAGCAAAAAAATGACGGTAATTACCCCAAAAAGGGTGAGTAGCGCATAACCTAATTTTTGCAAGACATATCCAATCACTATTCCAGTATTAGGTCCTCTACATCGTTCCAGTGCAGCTTCTGCATGATCGTCCCACTTCGTAATTCCAGGATGCCCGGATTACTTCGCACAATGGTTTTAAGAGTAGTCATGTCGCAGAAATAGAAATCAAAAAACAGTTTCTGATTTTCTTTGAGTAGTTCGGTTTCTTGCTGACTTGAGGCAGATAAACCAATCACCATGTAGCCTTTCCTCAAAGCCTCTTCCGTTTTTTCCCTGATCCCGGCATAGCCCTCCAATTCAGTATTGTCAAGACTGTAGGCAATCACTACAATCAGTTTGTTCAACGCCATCAAATCTTCGGTATAATCGGTGCCCTCACGTTCCATAGTAAAATCGTGAATAGGTGGTTCGTAAGGTTCTCTCAGGAATTTAGTATCCACGCCTATTCTTGTACCACCTTCCGGTTTGGGATCCATTCCCGAAGTATTGGAAATCACCGTTTCGCGCCCGTTAATCTCATACTTCCATTGGTATTCAATGATGGGAGGCGGTGCATCTTCCGGAACGGTCATGCCTTCCGTTATATTCGCACCAATCTTGTATGGACGGAAATCCACCACAGGTAAATGCGTGAGCACATGATAGCCCAACCACAAGCACAATACTAAGGATGCAAAAACACTGATGCTTCTGATATTTCTGCTGAAAAATGGTTGAATATGTTTACGCCCAACGTACAAGAGAAGAATCAGTACCAAAAGCACCACATCTTTCCAAAAGGATTCCCATGGAGTAAGTTTCAGCGCATCTCCGAAGCAACCACAATCTGTAACCTTATTGAAATAGGCCGAATAAAATGTGAGGAATGTGAAGAATATGATCATCCCCAAAAGGCTGAATAAGGTAAACTTCTTCGCATATCCCAGGATGATCATGACTCCCAGCATCACTTCGTAGATCACTACGAACAGGGCTAATAACAACGAATAAGGAACTAAAAATTCCAGGTTTAAAACTTCAGGAGCGAAATAGTCCTGTAGCTTGAATGAAAAGCCGACAGGATCATTTAATTTAATGAGTCCGCTGATAATAAATAATACCCCAACAAATATTCTGGCAATCCCAACGAGTATTTTCATAGTTCAATTTCTTTATTCCACAATTTCTTCCAGATGTATTAATGCAAACACCGCATAGTTGATCATATCCTGGTAATTCGCATCGATTCCTTCACTCACGATAGTCTTACCCTGGTTGTCTTCAATTTGCTTCACCCGAAGTAACTTCTGCAGGATCAAATCGGTTAAAGAACTTACACGCATGTCCCTCCAGGCTTCACCATAATCATGGTTTTTATCCATCATCAATTGTTTGGTAATAGCTACTTTTTCATCATATAGTGCTATAGCCTCATCAGTATCGATATCGGGCTGCTCCACCACGCCTTTATCCAATTGGATCAACGCCATAATGGAATAATTGATAATCCCAATGAATTCGCTGGTCTCTCCTTCGTCAACTTTTCGTTCAGTGTTTTGTTGTAAACTGCGGATTCGCTGCGCTTTGATAAAAATTTGATCTGTTAAAGAGGGCAATCGTAAAATACGCCAGGCACTGCCGTAATCTTTCATTTTATTGATAAATAAATCCCTGCAGGTTTGGATTACAGCATCATACTGTTTCGAAGTAGCCGACATATAAAGTGTAAGATTTTGCGTAAATTTCGCTTAAATAAATCAATTTAAAAAATTGTTTACCCTCAATTGTAACGGCAAACTCATCGACCTTAAAAAACCTAAGGTCATGGGGGTAATTAATGTCACTCCGGATTCATTTTACGATGGTGGAACAACTACGGTAACGACTGAAATATTATTCCAGGCCAACCGTATGATGGAACGTGGAGCCACTTTTCTGGACGTTGGAGGTTCCAGTTCAAGACCCGGTGCTGATGAAGTTTCCGAAGAGGAAGAAATCCGTCGCGTTATACCGGCTGTGAAGGCAATCTTAAAAGAATACCCGAAAGCACTTATCTCGGTAGACACTTTTCGGAGCAATGTGGCTATGGCAGCGGCTGATGAAGGTGCTGTGATGATCAACGATATTTCCGGGGGTCAATTAGACCCGAAAATGCTAAGCACCGTTGGTAAATTAAAGCTTCCTTATGTGATGATGCATATGAGAGGTACTCCCCAAAACATGCAATCCCTTACCGATTACGACCATCTCATCAAGGACATTTTGTTTTATTTTTCTGAAAGGATCCAATTGGCGAAAGAGGCGGGTATTAATGATATAATTGTGGATCCCGGATTTGGATTCTCAAAAACCCGTGAGCAAAATTTCGAACTGCTCAACCATCTGGAATTATTCAAGTCGCTCGATTGTCCTATCCTGGCTGGAATCTCGCGTAAGTCCATGATCTATAAAACGCTGGACATTACTCCTGAAGAAGCCCTGAACGGAACCACGGCGCTTCACTCCATTGCATTATTAAAGGGGGCATCCATCCTGAGAGTGCATGACATTAGGGAATCTGTGGAATGCATCGAGCTGGTTGAAAACTTAAAAGCGTCCTCCTGAAATTTTAAAAATTTCAACTACATTTACAAAAAGCTGGACTGATTTGGAATTATTTGATATTGCCGAAATACGGATCATCGATATAATCGATGTAGTGCTGGTGGCATTTCTTATGTATTACGTCTACAAATTGGTCAAAGGGACAGTAGCCATCAATATTTTTATTGGAATCGTGATTCTTTATGCAATTTGGAAAGTAACCGAATTGCTGGAAATGGAATTACTCAGCAAAATTTTGGGTGGGTTCCTGGGTGTTGGAATCATCGCCCTTATCATTGTTTTTCAGCAGGAAGTACGTAAATTTCTTCTGATGCTGGGAACCACCAATTTCTCTGCACGAAAGAAGGTATTAAAACGACTCAATCTCCTCTCCGATTCGGAAATAGCTACCGACATTAATGCGGTCCTTGCAGCGGTAGAAAAGATGAGCCGAAGTCTTACCGGCGCCATCATCGTGATTCAAAGAAATAACAGCCTGGAATTTGTCAAGTCCAATTGCGATCGCATGCAACTGGAAGTTAATCAGCCTATACTCGAAAGCATTTTCTATAAGAACAGCCCACTGCATGACGGGGCACTGATTATTGAAGATAATATCATCACAGCCACCCGGGTTATCTTACCAGTTTCCAATGATAAGAATATCCCGCAACGTTTCGGGCTGCGACACAGAGCTGCCATAGGTATTACGGAAAAAACGGATGCCGTATGCCTGGTTGTTTCCGAAGAAAACGGTCAGATCTCCTACATCAAAGAAGGAGATTTTGTGTTGTATGAGGACATGGCCGATTTGAAAGATCAATTGGAGGAAGATCTAAGCTTTTAGGATTATATGGAATGTAAGAACTGCGGATTTCATTTGAACGAAGATGACGACTACTGCAACTCGTGTGGGGCCAAGGTAATTCGCAATCGGCTCACCATCAGAAATCTTTGGGAGGACTTTATTGAAAAGTTTTTCAACATCGAAAATACCCTGTTAAAAACGTACGTCACTCTTTTTAAGAAACCTGAAGATGTGATCCATGGTTATGTGTCCGGGATTCGAAAGCGCTACATCAATGTGATCAACTACTTTGCACTTGCAGTGACTATTTCGGGTATCCAATTGTTCATTTTACTGAAGTGGTTCCCTGATCGAATGGATATTTCTCCTTTGGTTGCAGATTCCACCCCGGAGGGATTTGTAAACATGGACTGGATGTACGATTATTATTCGTTGATTGTACTGCTCAACCTTCCGATCTATGCCTTTATCGCGTTTCTGGTATTCTATACACTCAAGAAATATAATTTTACCGAGCACTTTGTTTCCATGACCTATATTTCTGCGCAGTACTCGATTACCACCGCAGTAATCACACTCACGACCTCGGTAATTGGTTTTAATTTTTATATCGTAGGAAGCGTATTAAATGTATTCCTGATGTTCTATACTGCGTATTGCTACAAACGAATTTTCAAGCTCAGTATGGGAGATATATTGATACGAACCCTGCTGTTCGTTGGAATAGCACTTGTGATGCTCATCATTTATTCCATTATACAAATGGGGGTAATGATTCTTACCGGAGACTTCCAGAAGATTATCGAAGCGGAAAAGGCCAAAAGAGGAATTACTTATATCGCTTCTTCGGTCATGAACTGGACCTCGTAAAGGTTTTTGTAGAAGCCATTTTCATTTTTAAGCAGTTCTCTATGAGTTCCGGATTCTACAATCTTCCCTGCATCCATCACCAGGATCTTGTCTGCTTTTTTAATGGTGGCTAAACGGTGGGCAATTACAATTGAGGTACGGCCTTTGGTGAGCTTATCGGTAGCATTCTGAATTAATTCTTCGGAATAGGAATCCACTGAAGAAGTTGCTTCGTCCAACACCAGAATACTAGGCTTACTCACGTAGGCACGCAGGAAGGAGATCAACTGCCGTTGTCCCGAAGACAACATGGAACCTCTCTCTTTTACATCATACTGGTATCCGCCAGGAAGTGACATGATAAAGTCGTGTACGCCTATTTCTTTGGCTGCCGCAGTCACTTCAGCTTCGGAGATATCCGGATTACCCAACGTGATATTATTAAATATAGTATCGGCGAAAAGGAATACATCCTGCAGCACGACGGCAATCTGGTTGCGCAGCGATGGCAACGAATAATCCTTAATAGAGATTCCGTCGACCAAAATGTCCCCCTGATCGATTTCGTAAAATCTCGATAGCAGATTAATGATCGTGGATTTTCCTGCACCCGTTGCTCCTACCAGTGCTACGGTCTGACCCGGCTCTGCATCGAAAGAAATACCCTTGATCACCATTTCATTCGGGATATACCCAAATTCAACATTGTCGAAATGTATCGCTCCGTCTGTTTGCTGCATTTCTATCGTTCCTTCATCTGCAATATGCGATTGGGTATCCAAAATTCCGAAGACACGATTAGCTGCCACCATTCCCATTTGCAGGGTATTGAATTTATCGGCGATTTGCCGCAGCGGACGAAATAACATTTGCGCCAGCTGTATGAATGCCGTGATCAATCCTAGGGTGATGGCACCATTTTCTGTGGCATTGAGTCCGCCATACCAAACTATCAGACCAATCGCAAAGGAACCGGACATTTCAGCAATAGGAAAGAAAATGGAGTTATACCATACCGTTCGAATCCACGCCTTCTTGTGCTTTTCATTGATCTCATTGAAGGCCTTATATTCATTATCCTCCTGGGCAAACACCTGAACGATCTTCATCCCGGTGATCCGTTCCTGTACGAAAGAATTTAAGTTGGCCACCTGGTTCCTCACATCTTCGAAAGCACTCTTCATGGCTCTCTGGAATACCCTCGTAGCATACAACAAGAATGGAAGAACAGTAAACACAATTAATGCCAATTGCCAGCTCTTATACAATAGTACCCCGGCGATGACAAGCATTTTCAGAAGGTCACTGATGATCATAAACAATCCCTGGCTAAAGATACTCGCGATAGTTTCGATATCATTTACCGCTCTTGTAGTGAGCCGTCCCACCGCACTTTTATCGAAATATTTCATCCGAAAACTGAGCATAAGTCGGAATAGTTTAACCCGAATGTCCTTGATCACATTTTGTCCCAACCAGTTGGCATAAAAGATAAATGCAAACTGAAAGATCACTTCGGAAAACAACACGGCTACCATGAGGGCCATGTAGAAAACCAGTCCGTCGTAATCCTTTGGCAGGATGGCTTCGTCAATCGCGGTTTCCAGGATGATTGGGCTCAACACTCCCAATCCGGCCATGGCAATCGCTGCAAATGCTACGAAATAGAAAGTGATCCGATACTTATTGGTATACGCCAACAAACGTCGAAACAACTTAAAATCGAATGCCTTACCTGTGGATTCCGCCATTAATTTTTAATTGATTCCGGATATGTTACCCGTGTTAAATATAAACCGTGGGCAGGTACCGAGGCACCTGCTTCACTTCTGTCCTTACTTTGAATGATCGCATGCAACTGGTCGACCTCCATCTTTCCCAACCCAATTTCCAACAGGGTTCCAACGATAGCCCGCACCATATTTCGGAGGAAACGATCCGCTCGAATGGTAAACACCAGTATCTCATCTTCCCAATTCCAGCCGGCATGAACGATATCACAATGATACGTTTTTACATCGGTTTTACTACGCGAAAAGCATTGAAAATCCTTATAGGTTAATAATATTGCTGCCGCTTCATTCATGCGATCCACATCCAGTTCCTGCGGAACCAGAAAAGCCGATTCGTAGAGGAATGGATTCTTCGATTGAATCACCTTATATTGGTATTCTCGCTGCGTGGCATCGAAACGTGCATGCGCATCTTTTGCAACAGGGAAGATCTCTTTTACCGATATGTCCTTAGGAAGAAAAGAGTTGAGCCTGTAGACAGCATCCTCTAATTCCTCGATGGGATCACAATCCATATGGGCGAACATTTGCGCGGCGTGCACTCCGGTATCCGTCCTTCCCGCTCCCGTGATCTTTATTTCCTGTCGGAAATAGGTAGAAAACGTTCGCTCTAGCACTTCCTGAACGCTTACTGATTCAGGCTGAATCTGCCATCCGTGGTAGTCTTTTCCGTTATATGATAATTCGATAAAATATCGCAAAGAATACTGTATTTTTGAATGGATAAAGATACACAAACCCTGCGGTTTCCAATTCTCTTTTGGTTTCTGTTAACAGCGAATTAATGACTCGAATATTACTCTTGAGCGACACCCATAGTTTTATGGATTCCAAAATTTTAAAATACGTCAAACAAGCGGATGAAGTATGGCATGCGGGAGACATAGGAGACTTGAAAGTTACGGACGCCATTCAAAAACTAAAGCCATTAAAAGCCGTGTATGGAAATATAGACAATGCCCAGGCACGAACAGAGTTTCCCTTGGATCAACGATTTTTGTGCGAGGAGGTTGATGTTTGGATCACCCACATTGGAGGGTATCCGGGAAGGTATGATCGCAGGATACGGGATGAGATACGAGCCAACCCTCCAAAAATATTTATTTCCGGCCATTCTCATATACTGAAAGTGATGAATGATCCAAAGCTCGATCTACTGCATATGAATCCCGGGGCTGTGGGCAAGCATGGTTTTCAGAAAGTTCGTACCATGCTGAGATTCCAAATCCATGGCAGTACCATTTCCAATCTCGAGGTAATCGAATTTCCGAGGTAAAACAAAAAACCCCCGAATTTGGCATAATTCGAGGGTTTGCACTAATATACTAAGACGTAGTTTTAGCGTAACCGATCTACAGATTTTACGAGATCCTCGTCCCTTTTAATGGCTTTGTTGGCCATTACTAAAAAAACGATAGAAATGATGGGAAGTAGCACCCCAATACCCTTCTCCGAAACCAAGGTCTCTCCGGGTAAGCTTAGAGATCGATATACGAAAACTCCCAGTAATACAAAGTTTAATATGATTGCTAAGCGATTCAGTACAAATTGTAACTGGCGCTTTTTAAAATTCAAGATAGATATGAACGTTAAGAGAACCGATCCTCCAATAAGGCACATGACCAATATTTCCTTATTCGAAATTAATAAATTTCCTGCTTCATCCTCTAAACTCGGAAACCAATAATACAATCCTCCCATTAACAGGATGGATAAAATCATGTAAACCGTTTGTATACGCTGAAGCATCCTTGATTCTCTTGAGAGGGCAAAAATAAGCTTTCTTTTCTTAAATTAAATGTTACTTTTAAATTATTGTTGTATAATTGCAGTAACAATTCGTAACCACTTCAACAAAGGTTACTTAGTCTTCGACTTATTTTCAACTAAATTTCCTCGAAAGAAAAGATATTTAATATCACCCTAACTCATTACTATATTTTATAATGTTTGAAATTTCAGAATTAAAATCAAAGAAGTTACCTGAACTTCAGGAGCTTGCTAAGACTTTGAAAGTACCTAAATACCGAAGTCTGAAAAAACTGGACCTGGTGTACCAAATTCTTGACTACCAGGCTTCCAACCCTAAGGCTGTGAGAGCCGTTGCTGTGGAGGAAAAAGCTCAAAATAAAGCGCCGGAAGGATCCAAGCCTTCCAACGAACCTCAGGAAGGTTCCAAACCACAGAATAGACAAAATCAACAGAGAGACCGCGGTCAGCGTCAGAGAAGAAACGACAATCGCCCTCAAAAACAACAACAAGCGCAACAGAACGGTAAACCTCAAAAGCAGGAACAACGTGATAGTGGCGGCAATGCTCCTCAGGACAAACATTCTAAAGGTGGCGATCAAAAGCAACAAAAAAACGGCCATCAGAAACAACAGGATGGCAATAAGCAAAGCGGAAGTAAGAACGGAAATAAAGATACCCGGAACCGATATCGCGAGCCCGATTTCGAATTTGATGGCATCATAGAGAGCGAAGGTGTCCTTGACATCATGCAGGACGGCTATGGTTTCTTGCGTTCCAGTGATTACAATTACCTTTCTTCTCCTGATGATATTTATGTGAGTCAGTCGCAAATAAGACTCTTCGGTTTAAAAACCGGTGATACGGTTTTAGGAGAGGTTCGACCGCCTAAAGAAGGTGAGAAATATTTCCCACTTATTAAAGTGAGTAAAATTAACGGGTTGAATCCAAACGTGGTTCGTGACAGGGTTTCCTTTGAACACCTTACACCATTGTTCCCTGAGGAAAAATTCAACATAGCCGACAAACAAACTAATATCTCCACGAGAATCATCGACTTGTTCTCACCTATCGGAAAAGGACAACGTGGGATGATCGTAGCACAGCCCAAAACGGGTAAGACGATGTTGCTGAAAGATATAGCCAACGGTATTGCGGCCAACCATCCGGAAGTGTACCAGATCATTCTATTGATTGATGAACGTCCCGAAGAGGTTACCGACATGCAGCGCAATGTTCAAGGTGAAGTAGTTGCTTCCACCTTCGATAAAGAAGCCGCAGAGCATGTTCGTATTGCGAATATCGTAATTGAAAAAGCCAAACGCCTGGTAGAATGTGGTCATGATGTGGTCATCCTTCTGGATTCGATTACTAGATTGGCGAGAGCCTATAATACGGTTCAGCCTGCTAGTGGTAAGATATTGAGTGGTGGTGTGGACGCGAATGCTCTCCACAAGCCGAAACGATTCTTCGGTGCGGCCAGAAACATTGAAAACGGAGGTTCTTTGAGTATCATTGCAACCGCCCTTACAGAAACCGGTTCGAAAATGGATGAGGTGATCTTCGAAGAATTTAAAGGAACCGGTAATATGGAACTTCAATTGGATCGCAAGATCTCAAATAGAAGAATTTTCCCAGCCATCGACCTCACTTCTTCCAGTACGCGAAGAGACGACTTATTATTGGATGAGAACGTCATTCAAAGAATGTGGGTAATGCGAAAGTACTTGGCCGATATGAATCCTGTAGAAGCCATGGAATTCATCAACGAGCGGATCAAGCAAACCCGAAACAACGAGGAGTTCTTAATCTCCATGAACGGTTAAGATTTAACTTGATAAAAAATAGAAAGCCCCGCGATCGGGGCTTTTTTTATGGTACTAAAAAAGCCCTGATAAGCAGGGCTTCTTTAGACTATATCTGGAGAGTTTTTATCTCTTTACTATCTTTTCGGTAAGTGCACCTTTAGAAGTGTTTACAGTAAGTACGTATACTCCTCTTGAAAGGTTAGAAACATCTATCGAACCGTTTACCAAACGAGCTCCAGTATCTTTACCTAATACATCATAAAGTCTTGCTTCCAGTACATCTACTCCTGAAGGTACTTCAACGTTCAATCGAGTAGTAGCAGGGTTTGGATAAATATTTACCAATTCAGCAATGTTATCACCAACACCAAGAACAACTTCTTCACCTACAAGGTTAAGAACATACTCCTGAGGATCAGCAACCACTTCATTAGAGTTGGTCCAAGGAATGTTACATCCTGTGTTAGCTCCTCCAGTTCCTGTACCGTCTGATCTCAACCAAGCGATCTGAGTTTGACCGGAAAGGTTGAATCCAGGGAACAATCTTTGGTTTGGAACCGCTCCTTCGTCCGGAGCAAATACTTCAACCGCTACGATAGATCCACCAGGGATTGCTGCGTTCACCGGATACGTAATTAACGAATCATCATCTGCAGATGAAATGGTGAATGAATCAGAAGAGATTAAAGTGAAAACCGCTGTACTTAGAGTTTCAGTATCTACAGTATAGATATTTACATCGATAGTTTTTCCATCATCTCCGGTTCCCTGACCCCACTCAACAGCTGTAATATTGAAATCACCCGCAATTGCGAAATCGGTCGCCAGATCATAAGTACGAGCAAAAGTGTTATCGCGATATTCGCCATTACCACTGTTCCAACATGCTACCCCTCCTGTATCCACGATAAATGGATTCACAGAGTGAGAAAGAGTTACAGATCCACCTCTCTGAGCAGGTTGCTCATCAACATTAGAACCTGGATTCGCATCTGGATTCGTACTTAGTTGCTGCCCATACATGAAAGCTCCACATAGGAACAACGCACATAGTGTAATTTTTTTCATAATAAATGTTTTTAAGTATTAAAGTTTAATAGTCTGTAGACAAATATATAAAACCAAAACTAGATTATTTCTAATATAAGTTAAAATTACATGGGGATTGTTAAATAAGTATCGCGTAAAATAAAATGATTCTTAACCCTGAACGGCAATCGTTGAAAACTTAATATTTCATTCTTTTATATTTGCTGAAACTTTCGATTCCTATGAGATTTGCAATAATTTGGTCCTCGCTTCTTTTAATAATGGCTTCGTGTAACTCCGGTAACGAACAGGAAACTTTCGACTTTACCACACAATATGAGAAAAGCGGAGGAAAGGAAACCGCCACTTACGAGGAAGTCATTACATTCTACGAAAATCTGGCTGAAGCCTATACCACAGTAGCCGTTTATGAAATGGGCAAAACCGATAGCGGAGAACCGCTGCACCTGGTTACCTTCAATCCTAATCGTTCCTTCGAATCCGAATTCTACAATCGGGAGGATAAGAACGTTTTACTGATCAATAACGGAATACATCCCGGGGAAAGCGACGGAATAGATGCCAGCATGATGCTTATTCGTGACCTTGCTGAAGGAAAGATCCCATCACCTCAACAAACCGTGATAGCGGTGATACCGGTTTATAATATTGGAGGGGCATTGAATCGAAACGCAACTAGCCGTACCAACCAAAACGGACCAGAAGAATATGGCTTCCGCGGCAATGCCAGAAACTATGACCTGAACCGTGATTTTATAAAAGCCGACACCAAAAATGCCCGGTCCTTTGCCAAACTTTTCCATATCGTAAAACCAGATCTATTCATAGACAATCATGTGAGCAATGGTGCCGATTACCAATATACGCTCACGCATTTATTCACCCAGCATAACAAATTGGGAGGTCGATTAGGAAAGTATCTCCAGGAGCAGTTCATCCCTCAACTTGAAGATTCATTGCGCCAAAAAAATTGGGACATTACACCTTATGTGAATGTATTCAACCGAACGCCCGAAACCGGATTTTCACAATTCCTGGATTCCCCGAGGTACTCTACCGGCTATGCTGCACTATTCAATAGTCTGGGAATGATGGTCGAGACCCACATGCTCAAACCCTATGAAAAGAGAGTGGAAGGAACTTATGAGTTGATGAAAAGCTTCATTGCAATTGCTGAAAAAGATTCGGAATTGATCAATACGCTACGGAAAACTAAGAATATAGAATTTAATGCTGGTACAATGTATCCCATTCAATGGAAAATAGACAGTACCCGCACTTCTACCCTATCATTTAAGGGATATGAAGCCACTATGGAGCCCAGTCAAATTACGAATGCTTCGAGACTCAAATATCATAGGGACCGTCCCTTCGAAAAAGACGTGACCTATTATAACTACTTTATTCCTTCCAAAGAGATCACGATTCCAAGTCATTATATCGTTCCAAAAGGATACTGGAACGTCATCGATCAATTGGAACGCAATGGCATTGATGGTAGAAGATTCAGGAAGGATACCACCTTATTGGTCCAGGTATACCGTATCAAAAATTATGAAACCTACAGCCGTCCTTATGAAGGACATTATCCACATTATAACACTGAAGTGGAGATGTTTGAAGAGGAGGTCACTTTTAAAGCTGGTGATGTCCTTATACCCACCGATCAGAGAGGCGGGAGATTCCTCATGGAAACCCTGGAACCGGAAGCTCCGGATTCATTCTTTAACTGGAATTATTTTGATACACGACTCCAACAAAAAGAGGGATTCTCACCCTATGTGTGGGAAGACATAGCACTACAATTTCTGGAAGACAATCCTGCCGTGAAGACGGAGTTTGAAGCTAAAATGGCCAGTGAACCGGACTTTGCCAGAAATTGGTATTCACAATTGGATTGGATACATAAACAGTCTCCCTATTACGAAGAGGCCCATTTACGCTACCCGATCGTTCGGGTGGGTGGTTAGGTATTCCTTTGGAAACAGCAGTTTGATGTTTTCGTAAGAATCCTTGAGTGCTTTTTGAGTTTTTTCGAAGTTCTTCCAACGCACCTTTTTGATCCCTTCGTTTTTCTGCGGAATCAATTCTCCATCATAATCGGTATACATTTCATACCAATAAGTAGCTTTTAGCTTAAACTTGCCGTTGCGTTTGAATACATGATAGGTTTTGGTAATAAATTTCTTTATGACCACATTTTTCAGGCCGGTCTCCTCCTCAACCTCCCGCACCGCTGCAGTCTCATAGCTTTCTCCTTTTTCTATGTGACCTTTAGGTAAATCCCATCTATCATTTCGGTGAATAAAAAGGATCTCTTTCTTCTGATTGTAAACGAGTCCGCCAGCCGCTTCCACAAAGGGCAATTTCTTACGAAGGAATTTTTCGATCTTTTCTTCGTTTTTGTGATACAGATTCACATATACCAGCTGACCGTCATTGATCTTCCGGATCAACTTCTTGAACCTCGCTAACTTAAGTGGAATCGAGGTATACAGGCTGCCAATATTTTTCTCGGTGGAGAGAATAATAGGAATGTCTTTCACAAAAACTTTATACATTTGCAGTATGGTTTTAAACAAAGAAACAGCCCAAAAAACAGCTGAGTTATTGCTGCAAATTAATGCAATTAAATTACAACCACAAAACCCGTTTACTTGGGCTTCGGGATGGAAATCTCCGATCTACTGTGATAACCGTATTACCTTGTCTTATCCGATGATTCGTAATTTCATTCGGGAAAATCTCGCCAATCAAATTGAAGATTTATATGGAAAGCCGGATGTTATTGCCGGTGTAGCCACTGGGGCCATTGGGATTGGTATGCTTGTTGCAGACTATCTGAACCTTCCGTTCTGCTATATTCGGCCGGAACCAAAAAAGCACGGTCGGCAAAACCAGATCGAGGGAAATCTCGAGGCGAACCAAAACGTAGTGGTTGTGGAAGACCTCATCAGCACAGGGAGAAGTAGCTTGCAGGCCGTTGAAGCGATTCGGGGCATAGAAGCTAATGTGAAAGGAATGGTTGCGATTTTTTCGTACGGATTTGAAACTGCTGATGAAAATTTTAAAAATGCCGGGGTGCAATTAAATACGCTTAGCGATTATCCAAATCTTCTCGAACAAGCAGAGAAGTCACAATATATTTCTTCCGAAGAGGTAGAAACCTTAACCCAATGGCGAGAGAATCCGTCGGAATGGAAAGGGGTATCTTAAAATCCAAATCTTAATTCATGGAATTAAAAAGTAAAAAAGTAACCGTTCAAAAATCGGCAGAAGAACTTTGTAGTTTTTTGAGTGACGTAAAGAATTTCGAACTATTAATGCCTGAGAACACCAGCAAATTTGAAGTGATTCGTGAGGATGCCTTTGTTTTTGCCCTGAAAGGGATGCCGGAAATTGCCTTAGAGGTGAAAGAGGTGCAATCTCCCAACAAAGTAGTACTGGGTGCCATGAGTGATAAAATTCCATTTACACTGGAAGGGCAAATTTCGGAAATCGATGATACTTCTTCGGAGGCAGAACTTCTGTTTTCTGGGGAGTTTAATGCGATGATGGCTATGATGATTAAGGGGCCTATCACAAAATTTCTGGAAACATTGACCGATCAAATGGCCGCGGTTTAATTCAGTAAGCGAATCTCTTTTAAACCGAACATTAATATTTCTTCGGATTCGGTTTCGACTTGTAGTTTGCCGTCATCGGTAACTCCTCTAATGATTCCGTTCCATTTCTGACCTTCTGCATTCTCAAATACAGATACCTGATCTCTTCTGAAGAGTTCATTTTCATACTGAGCCTTCAGGGTCGATGAACTCATAGCATCCAATTGATCAAGTTCGGATAAAAGTGTATCTCGAATGCTGCTTAAAAGTTGATTCAGGTCAAATTCCTTTCCGGTATGCATTCGCAGCGATATAGCATTCACAAGTTCCGGAAATTCATGATTGTTAACGTTCATCCCAATTCCAATCACGGTGGATAGAATTTTTCTCTTTCGAGTTTGGTTTTCAATAAGGATTCCCGCCAGTTTGCCGGAACCTGCCATTATGTCGTTGGGCCATTTAACTGAAATATTTTCAATTCCCTGTGAGATCAAACTCTTTTTTAAGGCCAAAGAAACCACCCAATTCACCATGGCCTGCTTTTCTAAATCAAAATCCGAGAACCGCTTAAACACACTGAAGGTAAGGCTTTTGCCGGGTTCAGAGAACCAAGATGCCCCCTGTTGCCCTTTGCCTCTGGTTTGGTCGTAAGCCACAACGGTTGTCCCATCTTCCAATTCACTAACCTTACTCAATTGTTTCAAGTAGTGATTTGTGGAATCAATGGCACTAAGTTTGATTAATTTCAAGTGAATTAATATTGTGTTAATGTTGCTTTAGAAAAACGCAACAAGAAACAAAAAAGTAATAACTTTGCTCAAATAAAACTTTTGAATGACAAATAAAGAAGTCGGAACAGATCAACTTGTAACACAAATAATTAAAGGAATAGAAGAAGTAAAAGGACAGGACATACAAATCCTGGACTTGAGGGAGATCGAAAATACAGTATGTGACTACTTTATAATCTGTAACGGAACTTCGAACACACAGGTAAATGCCATTGTTAATTCCATTCAAAAATTAGTCAGTAAAAGTCTTAAAGAAAAACCGTGGCACATAGAAGGAAGCGATAATGCAGAGTGGGTATTGATGGATTATGTGCATGTTGTCGTTCATGTTTTCCAGAAACACATAAGGGAATTCTATGATATCGAAGGCCTCTGGGGCGATGCCAGGACGGTGACAATACAAACAACATATTAAAAAGAAAGCCTTATGGCGAATGAGAATAAAAAACCGGAAGCTAAAAAACCTAAATTCAATGCTTATTGGATTTATATAGGGATCTTCCTGTTATTCATTGGGATTCAGTTTTTTGGTGGTAATAGCTGGACACAACCCAGAAAGACTACTCAAGCCGAATTTCAGCAATACCTGAAAGATGGTGATGTTGAAAAGATAGAGATCATCAATAAAAAGACTGCGAAGGTTTATCTTACTCCTGAAGCGAGACAAAAAGAGGTACACTCTAACAAATCTTCCAACACTTTACTGGCTCCAGGAGCCAATGATCCCGTCTATGAATTTGAATTTGGGGACTTACAGAATTTCGAAAACAGCATTTACCAGATAAAACAGGATAATGAACTGGATACCGCCGTCGTGTGGGATACCAACTCGAATATGTGGGGCGAACTGCTGCTTACCCTATTACCGTTTGTGATCATTATTGGGATATGGATCTTCATTATGCGCCGAATGTCTTCGGGCGCAGGTGGAGGAGCCGGTGGACAAATTTTCAATATCGGAAAGTCTAAAGCAAAACTCTTTGACGAAAAAGCCGATGTAAAAACTTCATTTAAGGATGTAGCCGGTTTGGAAGGTGCCAAAGAAGAAGTACAGGAAATTGTGGATTTCTTAAAGAACCCTACCAAATACACTTCCTTAGGAGGAAAAATTCCAAAAGGAGCATTACTTGTAGGACCTCCGGGTACGGGGAAAACCTTGTTGGCTAAAGCAGTTGCTGGAGAAGCCAGAGTTCCGTTTTTCTCACTTTCCGGTTCAGATTTCGTTGAAATGTTTGTAGGGGTGGGTGCCTCCAGGGTGAGAGACCTTTTCAAGCAGGCTAAAGAGAAATCACCTTCCATCATATTTATTGATGAAATTGACGCTATTGGTCGTGCCAGGGGAAAGAATAACTTCTCGGGCTCGAATGATGAACGTGAAAATACTTTGAATCAGCTACTAACCGAAATGGACGGTTTTGGCACGAATACCAATGTGATTGTATTAGCGGCTACCAACCGGGCTGATGTGCTTGACAAAGCCTTGATGCGTGCCGGTCGATTCGATCGTCAGATCTATGTTGATCTTCCCGATGTTAGGGAAAGAAAAGAAATTTTCGAGGTACACCTAAGACCATTGAAAAAGGATGACTCGGTGGATACCGAATTCCTGGCGCGTCAAACTCCGGGATTCTCGGGTGCTGATATTGCCAATGTGTGTAATGAAGCGGCTTTGATTGCAGCAAGAAATGAAAAGAAAGCAGTAGGAAAACAAGATTTCCTCGATGCGGTAGATCGTATTGTTGGAGGTCTGGAGAAAAAGAATAAGATCATCACACCGGATGAGAAAAAGGCAATTGCCTTTCATGAGGCGGGTCATGCCACTGTAAGCTGGATGCTGGAACATGCGGCTCCGTTGGTAAAAGTGACCATTGTCCCCAGAGGACAATCCCTGGGTGCTGCCTGGTATCTTCCTGAAGAACGGCTTATCGTTCGCCCGGAACAAATGTTGGACGAAATGTGTGCCACCATGGGAGGAAGAGCAGCAGAAAAAGTAATATTCGGTAAGATATCCACAGGGGCGTTAAGCGACCTTGAGAAAGTTACTAAGCAAGCTCGTGCTATGGTCACAGTTTATGGATTGAATGAAAAAATCGGGAACCTGACGTATTATGATTCATCCGGACAAACCGATTACAATTTCAGCAAACCATATAGTGAAAAAACGGCCGAGCTCATCGATAAGGAAATTTCCAATATCATCGAGGCTCAATACCAAAGAGCCATTGATCTATTGGAGAAAAACAAAGATAAACTCACAGAACTTGCCAACGAATTACTGGAAAAAGAGGTGATTTTTAAGGAGAGTCTGGAAAGAATCTTTGGTAAACGTCCTTTCGAAAAAAAAGAACTTCCCAGCATCGAACCTAAAATTGCAACCTCATAAATAAGTTGCTGCTGGTTTATAGAATGAGCGAAGGTTTAAACTATCGATGCTCTCATTTCGTGATAGATTTTATATCTTTGAGAAAAAACGTACAAACTCCTCAAGATAACACTAAATGAGTCTGTTCAAGAGACTTTTGAAATCCAAAGCTAAGTCAGATGAAAAAGCAAAACAATCTGACCATAGCAAGTATTTCCCTGAGGAGAAACTACCCATAGACGAAAAGTTCACCTACAATTTCAATAAAAACGGAGGAAAGTTCCTATACTGCGAAAACTGGGACGAAATCTCGGAAGCTTTTGACAACATTTTACTGGAAAATGACTGGTATGAAAAGGAAGTTTTTTGCATCGATGATAAGTTGATTCAGAAATTTGACGGATACAATCTAAACTTCAGTAAAAGCTTCCAATCAGCCTTCTTTTTTTCCACTTGCGAGTCCCTGGTGGCTAACAACGGTTCTATACTTTTATCGTCGAACCAGATCAAAGAGAAAAAGCTTCATGAGCTCCCATCCAATTTCGTAATATTCGCCACTACCAGTCAATTGGTGGAGAACATCAGTGAAGGACTTCGCATCATTAAGAATCAAAGCCGACAATCCATTCCGAGCAATATCACTACGATTCAGGACTTCGAAAGCAATAAGGAAAAAGATTTTATGAGTTATGGAAGTAGCACAAAAAACCTATATTTGCTGCTGCTTGAAGACTTATAATCAATGAAAGAACTTATTGTTCGCGGTATTTCGGGATTGCTTTATATCTCGATCATTCTTATAGCCTTGTTCGCTTCCCGTGAGTGGTTCTTGATTCTCTTTTTTGTTTTAGGATTGATTACAATTTCAGAGTTTCTCCGTTTGGTAAGACTGAAGAGTATCCTATCCTATCTTATCTTCGGTTTCCTGTTCTACGTTCTCAGTTATAGGATGATGGAGCCCAATGCGATTGCCCTGTACGCAATACTTGCGATTTTCATCAATTTGTTTTTGATGAAAGATCTATTGGTAGTTAGTAAGATTCCGATGTTTGAAAAAAAGAAATACATCGCTTTGATATTCTATCTCATCGCGGGATTTGTGTTCCTTACTTTGATCCCTTTTAAAAACGGAATCTTTAACCCAATGATCATCGTTGGGATATTCATCCTTATTTGGGCCAACGATAGTTTTGCCTATCTCATTGGGAAGAATTTTGGAAAAAGAAAGTTGCTGGAGCGAGTATCACCCAAAAAGACCATCGAAGGATTTATCGGAGGGCTCGCCGGAACTTTATTGAGCGGATTCCTTATCTTTAACTATACGAACATGCATTCGCTGCAGGTATGGCTGGCACTGGCGGTTATCGTGACCTTTTTGGGTACCACGGGCGACCTGATCCAATCAAAATTCAAGCGCCAGGCAGGAGTTAAAGACAGCGGAACCCTGATGCCAGGACATGGTGGTATTTATGATCGATTGGACAGTGTGATTTATACGAGCCCATTCATCTATGCATTTTTGGAAATCGTTGAATATGTTTCATAAAGAAGGACATAAAATTATAGCCATTACTTTCATTATTATCGCGGCCCTCGGTGTGTCCGTTAATCATTGGATTCAAATTGAATGGTTGCGTGTTTCTCTGCTTTTAGTATTATTAGTATTACTGGTTCTGATCCTTCAGTTTTTCCGAAACCCCAACCGCAATTTTACGCCCAATACACAGCAGGTTTTATCTCCGGTAGATGGTAAAGTGGTAGTCATTGAAGAGGTTTTTGAAAAAGAGTATTTTAATGAAAAACGGCTTCAGATTTCAGTATTCATGTCGCCGTTAAACGTGCATGTAACTCGTTATCCTGTGGCAGGAGATGTGGTGTACAGTAAATATCACCCGGGAAAATATCTGGTTGCCTGGCATCCAAAGTCGAGTGAAGAAAATGAACGTACCACTGTGGTGGTGAACTCTCCTGAGTTTGGGGATGTCCTTCACCGCCAGATAGCTGGCGCCATGGCGCGGAGGATAGTAAATTATGCGGAAGAAGGACAAACCGTAGATCAGACGGCAGACAGTGGTTTTATCAAGTTTGGATCCAGAGTGGACGTTTTCCTTCCATTAGACGCAAAAGTGCAGGTTTCGCTAAACGACAAAGTTAAAGGTGGGTTGAGTATACTGGCAACGCGATGAGTTATGGATTCCAAAGACCTCGATATTGCCTTTAAGAAAGCCGTAAGAAGTATCAACGAGCACACCGATCCCTTTCCTGCCGATGTATTACTAAAATTATACGCTTACTATAAAAGGGCCACGAACGATCAATCTTCTCCCAGTAGCAGTAATCCATTGATCAATGCCTTCAAGACCAATGCCTTGTTTCAAATTCCCGAAATTACCGAGAATGAGGCAAAACGCCTGTACATCGAGACTGTTAACCATTATTTTTTATACCGGAAATAAACTATTGCAAACTCGCCAGACTCGCTTTTAGAGTTTCGATTTTGGCCAAAGCATCTGCCTCTTTTTGTTTCTCCATCGCCACTACCTTCTCCGGGGCATTGTTTACAAAACGTTCGTTCTTCAATTTCCCCTGAACACTCTTCAGAAAGCCCTCTGTGTACTTCAATTCTTCTGAAATTTTCGCAATTTCTTCTTCAACGTTAATAGCACCGGATACAGGAATAAAATACTCGTTCGACTTCACGCGGAAAGTAAGTGCCCCATCCAGTTTTTCGGTGGTGTAATTGAGTTCTGAAAGATTCCCTAGTTTTCGAATCACCGGATCGAATCGTTCCGATGTGCTTTCAGAATTAATCACCGACATGGAGATCGTTTCTTTGAAAGATATATTCTTCTCCTTTCGAATTGTACGAATACCTGATATCACTTCCGAAGCAAAATCAAATTCACCGATAATCGATTCATCAAAGGACTCGGTAACCGGCCATTTGGCAACAATGAGGGCTTCTTCAGGCTTTCTATCGGTAATATGTTGCCAGATTTCTTCAGAAATAAAAGGAACAAAAGGGTGCAGAATTTTTAAGTTTTCCTCTAAAATCCGGATCACGCTTTGTTGGGTAGTTGCTGAAATAGGCTCCCCATAACCCGGTTTCACCATTTCGAGGAACCAGGAACAGAAATCATCCCATATCAACTTGTAGGTAGTCATCAAAGCATCACTAATCCGATATTTCGAATAATGATCTTCGATTTCTGCAATTGACTTCTGAAACTTTTGCTGATACCATTCGATCGCAATGGTGGATGCTTCCGTCTCCTTTTTCTCTTCTGAAACCTCCCATCCATCAATAAGTCGGTAGGCATTCCATATCTTGTTCACAAAGGCACTTCCCTGCTTACAGAGGTCAGTATCGAACATAAGGTCGTTCCCGGCGGGTGAACTCAAAAGCATCCCAACACGAACACCATCGGCGCCATACGTATTTATCAATTCAATTGGATCAGGTGAATTACCGAGGGACTTACTCATCTTTCGACGTTGTTTGTCCCTAACGATACCCGTTAGATACACGTTCGAAAAAGGTTTCTCGTTACGGTATTCATATCCGGCAATAATCATCCTTGCCACCCAAAAAAATAAAATTTCAGGTGCAGTCACCAGGTCGTTGGTAGGATAATAGTAGGCTACTTCTTCATTTTCCGGTTCCAGGATTCCGTTGAAAACACTGATGGGCCATAACCAGGACGAAAACCAGGTGTCGAGTACATCAGGGTCCTGTGAAAGATCACTTGCTGTTAAGTCAGAATTTCCGGAAGCTTCACGAGCCAATGAGAGGGCCTCCTCGGCTGTTTCTGCCACCACAAAATCTTCTTTTCCGTCTCCGTAGTAGTAAGCAGGAATCTGGTGTCCCCACCAAAGCTGACGGCTTATGTTCCAATCGCGCACATTCTCCATCCAGTGACGATAGGTATTGATGAATTTTTCCGGAACAAGATGTACGTCCTTTTCCAAAACCGCATCCAATGCTGGTTGTGCAAGCTCCTTCATCTTCAAGAACCACTGATCGCTCAATTTTGGTTCGATCACAGCTCCGGTTCGCTCACTGGTACCCACCTTGTTTAAATGCTGTTCGATTTTGGAAATAACCCTAAGTTCTTTTAGTTCTTTTACAATCTCCTTACGCGCTACGAATCGATCTTTCCCTTCATAATGCATTCCGAAGCTATTCAAAGAACCATCGTCATTCAAAATATCGATCACCTCCAATTGGTGTTTGTCACCCAGCATCTTATCGTTTTCATCATGTGCAGGTGTCACTTTCAGACAACCGGTACCAAATTCCATGCTCACATATTCATCCTCGATGATGGGTACTACACGGTTACAAATGGGCACAATGGCATTCTTGCCTTTTAAATGCTGGTATCTTTCGTCTTCCGGGTTGATACAAATGGCCGTGTCTCCTAAAATCGTCTCCGGACGAGTAGTTGCGATCGTCAAATGATCGTCGCTTCCTTCAATTTGATAGTTCAGATAATAAAGGTTCCCTTGCTTTTCTTCATAGATCACTTCCTCATCACTCAAGGTTGTTTGTGCCTGAGGATCCCAATTCACCATACGATATCCTCGGTAAATGTTCCCTTTCTTATAAAGATCGACGAATACTTTAATTACGGATTCCGACAAATCGTCATCCATGGTAAATTTAGTACGTTCCCAATCGCAGGACGCCCCTAATTTTTTTAATTGCTCAAGGATGATTCCACCATGTTTATGGGTCCATTCCCAGGCATGTTCTATGAACTTTTCCCGACCAATATCGTTCTTATCAATTCCTTCTTCTTTGAGCTTATTTACAACTTTGGCCTCAGTAGCGATCGAGGCATGGTCTGTACCGGGCACCCAACAGGCATTGAAGCCCTTTAAACGGGCCCTGCGAATAAGAACATCCTGAATGGTATTATTAAGCATGTGCCCCATGTGCAATACACCAGTCACAT
The DNA here is from genome assembly GCA_009827225.1 of Flavobacteriaceae bacterium. Lineage (GTDB taxonomy): Bacteria > Bacteroidota > Bacteroidia > Flavobacteriales > Flavobacteriaceae > Aureisphaera. The sequence continues at coordinate 34,833 of WUAI01000015.1, forward strand.
TGGGGGGTGGAATAACAATGGTATAGGGCTCTCTGTCGTCCACTTCACTATGGAAGAAATCATGCTCCATCCAGTAGCTATACCACTTATCTTCAACACTTTGTGCACTATATTTAGCGTCTAATGCCATTTTTGGTCTAATTTTTGAAAAGTAATGTGCAAAAGTAGTTATATCTACAGGATTATAAAAGTGAATAACTTATTTTGCAGGTTGCACAAAAGTTATATACTTTAGTAATCCTTTTAAATCGAAAAACCATGAAAAAAATTATTTTAGTAGCCGTAATCGCCCTAGTTAGTTTTGCTGCTAATGCTCAAGCCAAATTTCAGTTTGAGAAAGATGAAATTAACTATGGTAGCATAGAAAAGGGCAGCGACGGAGTACGTGAATTTAACTTTACCAATGTAGGTGATCAGGACCTAATAATCACCGATGTAAAGTCTAGCTGTGGATGTACCGTACCGGAAAAACCTACCGAAGCAATCGCTCCGGGTGAGAGTAGTTCCATAAAGGTAAAATACGATACAAATCGTGTAGGTAAAATCAGAAAAACCATTACAGTGTACTCGAATGCCGATGAACCCATTAAAGCCCTTAAAATAAAAGGAGAGGTACTACCTCAGGGAAAATCCGTTTTAGAGAAGACCGAATAACATTAATTCAAATACAAAAGAAAACCGCCCTTGGAGGCGGTTTTTTTATAGTACTTCTTTAAGTTCAAAGCGCAATTTTACAATGGTTCCGTTGCGTTCTACCTCCAGTAATATCTTACGCCCACTTCTGGAAGAAAACAATTCCGAAATTTCAGGTAGTTCATATTCATAGGAAGGTTTCCCATTGATCGCCACTACTTCATCTCCTTTTATTACCCCGGCTAGAGCCGCGGGAGAATTTTCCCGAAGTTCAGCAACTATTAATTTTGGCGCCAAAAAGAAGGTGACGACGGGAGCAACATCGATTCGCACAGAGCCTGTGGCATCATTGTTAGAACCAAAATTGAAGGTACGGCCCGTACCGCCTTTTACATTGGTAACCGGGACCATACCACTGTGTTCCACGATAATGCCCGCCATATTATAATGAAACGGATCACTAAAAAAACGATTCTTCCGCAAGGTCATCTTTTTATTGCGATAATCCATAGTTACAGTAAATCGTTTCAAAATGTCTGCACCCAGGCTTCCGTTTCTATTCAACAGTAGTTTTACATCTTTCACAGCCGAAGAGTCGGGATACGAGACGTTCACATTGCTCAGCCCAAACTTCCCTAAAGAAACTTTATCCAACTTGGAGCGTTTGCCATATACACTGCCACTAAGCCCTAATCCTAAAAAATCTTTGAAATAATTGGGAGGATCTTCGCGGATTCCAATAGACTCTTCGAACAGCCAAAGGGCATCGCTTGCACCCGAATCCACTAAAAGTATGACATCATGGCTCTCCCCCTGGAACTCGACGGTATTCGTGATATAGGGTTTTCGCTTTCGGAATTCAATATCGAATACTTCACAACTCCGGCAGTTAGGAGCCTTGTAATGTTTTGGATCATAAATAGTGATCAGTCTGGAGTCATAATCCGTCTTAACCACAAATTGCTTAAAAAAATCATAGCCAATCACTCCATGAACCGGTATCCCCATCCTGGGAGAGAAGTTGATATTCTTATCAAAGATCACATAGACAGTATGGTTCTTATCAACGGCCTTTCCCAATTTAAGTTTGTTGTTGCGGCTCTTAAGTGCCTGGATATTTCCGCCACCACCAAGACCTTTAATATCCACCGGGGTCACGTTATTGATTTGTAGTGAATCGTTTTCGGTTAAGCTGAAGAGTAAAGTGTAGTTCACCCCAGTATCCAGGAGAAAGGTGAGTTCCTTCCCATTTAATTCTACGTCAACCAAGGTAAGGTTGTTGATAAATTGAAAACTGAAACGATCTTTTTTTCTAAAATCGGGTAGTTTAAAGCCGTTTTGTGAATAAGAAAGATCGGCGGAAAAGGAGCAAACGATAAAAAGTAAAAAAGGTAAAAAATTAAGTCTTGATTTCATTCACCAAATAAGATATCAAAAATTGGGCTAAAAGGGGTAAGAACTGTCGAATTTTGATAATTATTTCGCAACTTTGTTCTCTAATTTTATAAAAATATGCCTGCGATATCCACCAAGGGTCAGAATATGCCGGAATCACCTATTAGGAAGCTGGTTCCATATGCTGAAAAAGCACGAAAAGAAAACAAGCACATCTATCATTTAAATATTGGTCAGCCCGATATTAAATCTCCGAAAGCCGCGATGAAAGCCGTGGCAAAGCATAAAATTGAAGTGCTGGCGTATAGCCGTTCTGAAGGATCGGAAAGTTACCGTGAAAAGATTGCAGACTACTACCATAAGAACAAAATTCCTGTGGACGCGGATGACATCATAGTAACCACAGGTGGTAGTGAAGCATTATTATTTGCTATGGGAAGCATTTGCGATGCAGGTGATGAAGTGATCATCCCGGAACCTTTTTATGCGAATTATAATGGATTTGCAACGGCATCAGGTGTTAAAATAGTTCCGGTGATCTCTAAGATCGAAGATAATTTTGCCCTCCCTCCTATTTCGGAATTTGAAAAACTGATCACGCCAAAGACCAAGGCCATCCTTATCTGTAATCCCGGGAACCCAACCGGTTATTTATATTCCGAAGAAGAAATAAAGACGCTGGCTAAAATTGTCATGGAACACGATCTTTTTCTTGTTGCCGATGAGGTATACCGCGAATTTGCATACGACGGACTTGAGCATTATTCGATATTACAGGAAGACAGCATGGCCGATTACGGGATCATTATCGATTCGGTGTCTAAAAGATACAGCATGTGCGGGGCGAGGATAGGATGTTTGGTATCCAAGAACAAGGATGTGATCGCCACTGCTCTGAAATTTGCCCAGGCCCGTTTAAGCCCTCCAACCTTTGCGCAGTTGGCCAGTGAGGCTGCCCTGGAAACCCCGCAGAGCTACTTTGACAAGGTAATTGTGGAATATACAGACCGCAGGGATACCCTGGTTTCAGAATTAAAGAAAATCCCGGGAGTAAAAGTGGGCATGCCCAAAGGCGCTTTCTATTGCATTGCCGAACTTCCCGTAAAGAATAGTGACGATTTTGCTCAATGGTTACTGGAAGATTTCGAATTGGACGGTGAAACCATTATGGTTGCACCTGCAGCAGGATTTTATTCCAGTGAAGGCATGGGGAACAATCAAGTGCGAATCGCCTACGTTCTTAAGAAAGAAAGTTTAAGAAGAGCGGTTGAAATTTTAAAAGCAGCCCTCGAAGCATATCCTGATTGATACAAATAGAAGAAAATAGATCTCTTAAATCCTTTAATACCTTCGGAATTGACTGCAAGGCCAGGTATTTTGTATCGGTTAAGTCGGTTGAAGAATTAAAAGAAGCCCTTCGGAATTCCCCAAGCGAGGAGATTTTCATCCTGGGTGGAGGAAGCAACTTACTGCTTACGAGTGATATGGACCATCTGGTTATTCATCTGGACCTGAAGGGAATAAACGTGATTTCTGAAAACGAAAACGAAGTGGTGTTGCGGGTTCAGGCCGGGGAAAACTGGCACGAGTTTGTTCAATACTGTCTTCGCAATGATTATGGTGGGGTTGAAAACCTTTCTTTGATTCCTGGCAACGTGGGAACAGCTCCAATTCAGAATATCGGGGCTTATGGTGTGGAGATCAAAGACGTTTTTGAGAAATGTTCTGCTTTATTCATCGATAGCCTGGAAACTAAAGAATTCAGCATCGATGATTGCGATTTTGGATATAGAAATTCAATATTCAAGAATGAACTGAAGGATAAGGTCATCATCACCAGCGTAGATCTAAAACTCTCCAAGAGGGAACATCACATTCACACCTCCTATGGTGCCATTCAATCGCTGTTAAAAGAGCGGGAGATCACGAATCCAACTATTCAGGATGTTTCCGAAGTGGTCATCGACATTCGATCCTCGAAATTGCCGGATCCGAAAGATTTAGGAAATAGTGGGAGTTTTTTTAAAAATCCGGTGATCAATGCCGAAACATTTCAACAATTTCGTTTGCGATATCCAGAGGCACCTTTCTATGAAGTATCTGCCACCGAATTTAAGATACCTGCCGGTTGGCTTATTGAACAATGCGGATTCAAAGGAAAGCGTTTCGGAGATGCCGGCGTGCATGAAAAACAAGCCCTGGTTTTAGTTAACTTCGGAAATGCTAAAGGCGCAGACATCTGGCAATTGGCGCAGCGAATTCAGGCGGATGTAAAAGAAAAATTCGGAATATTTATCGAACCGGAAGTAAACGTAATTTAGTCTACGTTCAGAACATCAGTGAGAATGTGGATGGTCCCGTTGGAACCATTGATATCCGATTTCCCAATATATGCTACTTTACCACTGGCGTCTTTTAGAAGGATGTCGTTATCCTGTAAAAATGCAGTAACCTTCGCACCACCCAGTGTGGTATAAGTAACTGAATCATTTTTCTTAATCGCTTGTAAAATGGCTCCGGAACTTAAGTTTTCTCCAATGATATGATTCTTTAGTAAAAGTTCCAATTCGCTTTTATTCGCCGGGTTCAAAAGAACGTTCATATCCTCTTGCGGGATCTGGTCGAATGCATCACTCGATGGAGCCATAAGCGTATACGGCCCTTCATCCTTCATCAATAAATCCGTAATTCCTGCCGAAATGGTCGCACTCACAAAGGTTTTTAATTCCTGGGTGGTCATCGCCTTACGAAAAACGCTATTGGTTACCTGCTCATTTTCTTTATTGTTTTCACTGGTCTGTGTAACAGATTCGGAATCGGAACCATCGGAATCCGGATTCTTAGTATCGCCTTTACAGGCAACTAATACAAGGGGAAATATCAGGAGGGAAATATAAAAACGAACTGATTTCATGGTGTGTCAATTAAAAGCCTAAAATTAGCATAATTCTGAGTATAAGAACAAGAAAGATTGTATTTTTGTAACCTATTTAAATCGTATGGGAATATTATTCTTAACACTTGGCTTACTCCTACTTGCTTTTGCGGGAATAGCCATTAAGATATGGGCAAAAAAAGATGGGAAATTCGCCGGTACTTGTGCGAGTCAAAGCCCATTTCTAAATCAGGAAGGTGAGGCCTGTGGATTTTGTGGCAAAACCCCGGACCAATTCGACACCTGTAAGGGTCAGCCAAACCAATAAAAAATTATAACTTGTAGCCATGTTGCTACTGTATGCTTTCTCGGCAGTTGTCATCATCAACGCCGTTTATTTTGTCATATTCTCCAAATTTTCATACGCTACGCCCCGGCAACCCAAGTCGTCTCACAATTTCCCTGTATCCATAATTATTTGCGCCAAAAACGAAGCAGAAAACCTTCGTAAAAATATCCCGCTTTGGCTGGAACAGGACTATCCCGATTTTGAAATCATACTCATCAATGATTCCTCCACGGATGACACCAAGGAAATAATGGAATCCTTTGCTACCAGCCACTCTATCGTGCATACAGTTGATATTGAGAATAACGAAGCATTCTGGAGCAACAAGAAATACTCGCTCACACTGGGAATAAAAAGAGCGATGCATCCGAGGATGTTATTTACTGATGCCGACTGCAAACCTGCCTCCAACCAATGGCTTAAACTCATGACCGCAGATCTTTCCGAAGAAAAACAAATGGTTTTGGGGTACGGGGCATACGATAAGCAACCTGGATTTCTTAATTCACTCATTCGGTATGAGACACTAATGACGGCGGTTCAGTATTTTTCGTTTGCCATGAGAGGTATGCCGTATATGGGAGTAGGAAGAAATCTCGCGTATACCAGTCAGTTGTTCTATGATAATCGTGGTTTCATGTCTCATATGGAGGTGAACTCAGGAGATGACGATCTGTTTGTGAATGAAGTGGCGAACTCCGAAAATGTTGCTGTATGTTATCATCCAGATGCGTTTACGTATTCCGCTCCTAAGAGTAAGTTCAGTGAATGGTTTCGGCAGAAACGAAGACATATTACTACTGCACATCATTACAAAACGAAACATAAACTTTTGCTCGGGCTTTATTACTTGTCAAACCTCTTATTTTGGGTACTTGCGACCCTATGTCTTATTTTCCAGGACTGGAAAATCCCGCTAATGTTAATTCTGTTCAGGATTCTGTTGCAATATATACTCCTGGGCCCAGCCACACAGCTGCTCCAGGAAAAGAAACTTCGGATATGGTTGCCTTTTTTGGAATTGTTTTTGGTAAGTTTCCAATTGATTATCTTTATTACTAATTCCTTTTCTAAACCAAAACGTTGGAAATAACAGCCGCTGTAATCTTAAAGCATATTCAGGAAGCAAAGAAAGGCAAACAAAGTGCCTTTAATTTTTTGTTGGATCAATATTGGAACAGCGTATACGGATTTCAACTGAAAAGGGTCCAAAGCGAATATGAAGCGGAGGACATCACCATCGAGACTTTTTCCAAAGCTTTTGATAAAATCGGAACCTTTGATGAGAAGTACAATTTCAATACCTGGCTGATTACGATCTCTAAAAATATCCAAATCGATAAAAGCCGTAAAAAGAAAGCTTCGATTCAAACCCAAACCATGGATGCCAATGGGGAGCATGTAAAAAAGATTCCGGATCAAAACCCATCCCCTGAAGATAAACTGATCACCGAACAGAACCTGGCGGAGTTGCTCCAGTTTATCAAGTTGCTGAAACCGCATTACCAGGAAATTATCAACCTAAGATATTTTCAGGAAATGTCGTACAATGAAATTTCAGACACCCTGGAGGAACCACTAAGCAACGTAAAGGTGCGACTGTTACGAGCTAAAAAACTCCTTTCCGAAATCATAACCCAAAACCGCAATTCTTGAAAAATGTCCTGAAAAAACTTGGCCCCGGCTTTTTGTTTGCCGGTGCTGCCATTGGGGTTTCGCACCTAGTACAGTCGACACGAGCAGGTGCCGATTTTGGATTTGGACTTCTTTGGGCCCTGCTGTTGATCAACCTGGTTAAGTACCCCTTCTTTGAATTCGGACCCAGGTTTGCCAGTGCCACCGGTAAAAACCTGATTGAGGGCTACCATTCTTTGGGCAAAGGAGTATTGATCGCTTACTTCCTAATCACTTTCGGGACCATGTTCACGATTCAAACAGCCGTTACCATAGTCACAGCAGGTATTGCCTCGTCGCTGTTCGGTTGGGGTACCTCCATTGTCTGGGTCACTATTATTACAGGAATTTGCTTTTCAATATTACTGTTTGGCAGATACAAACTTCTGGACGGTTTGATGAAGATCATAGTGATCGGACTCACAATCAGCACTATTGTTGCCGTTATATTTGCGACCAAATCGTCGGGCGCCATAAGTATTGAGCAGATTCTGCCACAAGATACGGCGTCCATTGCCTTTTTAATTGCCTTCATGGGCTGGATGCCGGCACCATTGGATATATCCATCTGGCATTCCATCTGGACGGTGGAAAAGAGGAAAATCACCACCGTCACCCCTCAACAGTCAAAATTTGACTTCAACGTGGGCTACGTAACCACCATTATTTTGGGAATCGGATTCATTGCCCTGGGTGCCCTGGTGATGTTTGAAAGTGGGGAATCATTCTCAACGAACGGTACGGAATTCGCGAATCAGCTCATTTCCATGTACACCTATAGTTTGGGAGACTGGGCTAAAATTATCATTGGAGTGGCGGCGCTAACTACCATGTTCAGCACTACGCTTACTACCCTCGACGCCTCTCCCAGGGTAATGCATAAAACTTCGGAATTGGTTTTGAACCGAGTCTTCAGAAAGGGATATTTATTTTGGATTTTGGTCCTTATTGCCGGAACGCTTTCTATTTTCTTCTTTTTCATTTCTGAAATGGGCTTACTTATCAAGATTGCCACCATACTATCATTTTTAACTGCACCTTTCTACGCCATCATCAATTTTGTATTGGTAAATGGAAAAGAAATGCCATCATCACAGCGACCCTCTCGGTTGCTGAACGCAATGAGTCTTTTTGGGATCCTAATTCTTTTAGGATTCGGAGTATGGTATTTAACGACACTTTAATACAAAAGGTCGTATCTTTGCAGTCGCTATGGATGTACAAACTATCGATATTCAAAAACCGGCTCCAAAGCCCAAATGGCTTAGGGTAAAACTACCCACAGGGAAGAAATACACCGAGTTACGCGGGCTGGTTGATAAATACAATCTGCATACGATCTGTACCTCAGGAAGTTGCCCTAATATGGGAGAATGTTGGACCGAGGGTACGGCGACATTCATGATCCTTGGAAACATCTGTACACGTTCCTGTGGATTCTGCGGAGTAAAAACCGGTAGACCCGAAACCGTGGACTGGGATGAACCTGAAAAGGTAGCCCGATCTATCAAGATCATGAATATCAAGCATGCTGTGATCACCTCTGTGGATAGAGACGATTTGAAGGATATGGGTTCCATTATGTGGGCGGAAACGGTAAAAGCGATACGCAGAATGAATCCTGAAACCACCTTGGAGACCTTAATTCCCGATTTTCAAGGGGTAACCCGACATATTGATCGAATTATTGAGGTAGCCCCGGAAGTAGTTTCACACAATATGGAAACCGTGAAAAGGTTAACGCGGGAAGTAAGAATTCAAGCCAAATATGAGCGCAGCCTGGAGGTTCTGCGATACCTGAAGCAAGAAGGTATCAAACGTACAAAAAGTGGAATCATGCTGGGATTAGGAGAGACGGAAGAGGAAGTGATCCAAACGATGACCGATTTGAGAAATGTGGGATTGGATATCGTGACTATCGGGCAGTACCTTCAACCGTCTAAAAAGCATCTGCCGGTGAAGGAGTTTATCAATCCGGAACAATTCAAGAAATACGAGGCTATCGGACTTGAAATGGGCTTCAGACATGTGGAAAGTGGAGCTTTGGTACGATCTTCTTATAAGGCCCAAAAACATCTCACTTAAAATTTCAGAAATAAATGGCAAATACCATTAACGTTGGGATTAATGGCTTCGGCCGTATTGGGAGGAACCTCTGCAGAATGTTGCTGGATCATCCGAATATAAGGGTAACCGCCATAAACGACATTTCGAACGCCAGAACCTTGAGTCATTTGTTCAAGTATGACAGTATTCACGGTATGTTGGATCGTGAGGTCTCCTATGAAGAAAATGCTATTATTGTTGGAAATCAGCGCATTAAGTTTACTTCTGAAAAAGAACTTTCCAATTTAAATTGGGACGATGTGGACATTGTGGTCGAGGCCACGGGGAAGTTCAAAAACCACGCTGATCTCGAGAAACATCTGGAAGCGGGAGCTAAGAAAGTGATTTTGTCTGTTCCACCTGTAGATGATAGCATCAAAACCATTGTTTTGGGAGTTAACGACGATGTACTCACCAATGACGACCGAATAGTCTCCAATGCTTCCTGTACCACCAATAATGCAGCCCACATGTTGAAGATCATCCACGAACTGTGTGGCGTAGAACAGGCGTATATTACCACGGTACACTCCTATACTACCGATCAAAGTCTTCATGACCAGCCACATCGGGATCTTCGCCGTGCAAGGGCGGCTGGGCAGTCGATTGTGCCAACAACTACGGGAGCTGCCAAGGCTCTTACTAAAATATTTCCGGACCTCTCTGAGGTCATAGGAGGGTGTGGAATTCGGGTACCTGTGGCTAATGGATCGTTAACCGATATCACCTTTAATGTGAAGCGAAATACCAGCATCGCTGAAGTCAATAAAGCGTTCGAAAACGCTGCTAATGGCAGGCTTCAAGGAATTCTTCAATATACAGAGGATCCTATAGTTTCCATCGATATCGTTGGCAATACCCACTCATGTATTTTCGATTCGGGCATGACTTCGGTCATTGGAACGATGGTGAAAATCATTGGATGGTATGATAATGAAGTGGGATATTCTGCAAGAATTGTAGATTTAATCTTACAATTATCGAGGAAATGACTATATTTATCGTCGAAGTACATAGAAGTTAATGAATTTTAATTCAGTCAAATACCTAATTAAAGTTCCTCTTTTGGTCTTTTTTATGGTGTCGATGACTGCTTTCCCCCAACAGCAGCCTCAAGACACCCTTAGTTTGATAAAAAAGCACTATACAGAGGCACTCACTTCATTGGATGCACAGGAGTACGATAAAGCGATTATCAACCTGAGCAAAGCCTATAAACTTACTGGCAACCCCCAATATGATGAATATAAGATCGATATTCTATCTAATATCGCACTGGTAAACTATTACATTCAGAACTTCGAAAAGGCGTCTCTGGAGGCCAAAAAGCTGATTAGTGAGCTTGAAGCGCTGGGGCCCAGTGAAAAACTGGCAAAAGCATATACTTTACGAGGATTGATACTCACCCGTACCGGGGAATTTGAGGAATCCGAAGAGTTTTTGAAGAAAGCCGACACCTGGTTTACCCAAAATAATGACGAAAAGAATCGTGCCAATGTAATCCTGGGATTCGGTATTCTGGAGCTGAAAAAAGGAAATTACAAGGTGGCTGTCAACTACTTTGATGCTTCTATCCCGGAGTTCGAGAGTCAGGATTTACCTTACCAACAGGCCTTGGCCCTTTTAAATAAATCACAGGCATTATATCAACTGGATGATTCCATAGTTCCTAATAGTCTTCAAAAGTCTAAATCGGCCCTTGAAAAAGCACTGGCTATCATTGACACCAATGATTATGTAAAGCTAAAAATAGATAGTTATAAAATTGCATCGTATATCGCGTTGCGTGAGAATAATTTTGAACTGGCCCAGGAAAATCTGCAGATCTATGAAGCCAAAAATGATTCGATTTACCACGTTTATTTAGATGCCATATCCAAAGGAGTAGACTCTGAAACCAGTATTGCAGATCTGTCCGAATTGATCGACCAGCAACAAAGTGATCTCGATAAGCAACAGAAATCGATCAACTTTGGTAAAATGACTACCGGACTTAGTATTGCGTTGATCGTCATACTTTCGTTGCTTACGCTGTCCCTATATAAGAATAACAACCTTCGGGCGAAGGCCAACGAATTACTTCAGGATAAGAATAATGAACTGCAACTTGCCAAGGAGAAAGCGGAGAAAGCTTCATTGGCCAAGGCTCAATTCTTGTCTACGATTACGCATGAGTTACGAACACCTTTGTATGCAGTGACAGGATTGACCCATTTACTACTGGAAGAAGACCCGAAACCACATCAGAAGGAACACTTGAATTCGCTTAAGTTTTCAGGAGAATACCTGCTTTCTCTGATCAACAATATACTTGACCTCAATAAACTGGAGGCGAATAAAGTGGAAGTGGAGAAAACGACCTTCAACCTGAAAAAGCGAACCAACGATGTGTTGGTTGCCTTGAAGAAATCGGCTGATGATCGCAAGAACAACCTACACTTCGAGTTTGATGAGACAATCCCAGATAAGCTTATGGGAGATCCACTGAAGTTATCTCAGATCCTTATCAACCTTATCGGAAATTCGCTGAAATTCACCCAGAACGGTGACGTCTATGTTCGAATCAGAAAGATCAAGGAATCTGACGATCGGGTTACGTTGAATTTCGAAGTGGAAGATAACGGCGTGGGTATTTCCAAAAAGAAACAGAAAAGCATATTCGAAACCTTCTCCCAGGCTTCCTTGCAGATCAACCGCAAATTTGGTGGTACCGGTCTGGGCTTGTCCATTGTTAAGAACCTGTTGGAATTGATGGGTAGTAAGATACATTTGGAGAGTCAGTTAGGAAAGGGGTCCAAATTCTGGTTCGATATCAACTTTGCCATTAGCGAAGAGTTCAAAGAAGCTCAGAATCCTCAGAACATTATTTATGACGTGGATTATGTGGCTCTAGAAAACCGCAACATACTGGTGGTAGAGGATAACAAGATCAACCAGATGATCACCAAGAAGATTTTGGAGAAGAACAAGATGAATTGCCTGGTGGCCGATAACGGAACCGATGCTATCAAATTGGTCAAAGAAAACAACTTCGATGTGGTACTAATGGACATACATATGCCAGGTATTAGCGGTATCGAAGCCACTCATGAAATCCGCAAGTTCAATAAAGACATCCCTATCATTGCCCTTACGGCGGTGACTATCGATGAAAATCTGGACGACTTCTACCGCGCCGGGTTCAATGAAATTATTCCAAAACCGTTTAAAACGGAAGAATTCTTCGAGAAGATTTACCGGACGCTGGATTCCAAGAAAATGCCTGTTAACAATTAATCTCTTCTAAAATTCTCAAGAGCTTCCAAGAGGTTTTCTTTGAAGAACGATTCCTGATCGTTTAGAAAAATCGTTTTGATAGGAAGATAATACAAGGCGAATTTTTGAAGCCTATCCTGAAGTCTCATATAATCTTTTTCCGTTGTTAATATGATTTCCGACTCCCTTAATTTCTCGATTTCGCTGTCACTGAAAGGATGATGGTCCGGAAACTTCTTATGATCGAAACGATATCCACCATTTCTTAAATAGGACTCCAACGGTTTCGGATTGGCTATTCCTGTCACTAGTGTGAATTTCTTTCCTTTAAGATAAGTTAGGGGCATAGATTCGGTACGACCATGAATTTGCCGATCGTATCCAATCCTGGTAAAATATACCTTCTGATCCGGTTTGGGGGACAACTTGTACTGGACATCCTGTAAAGTAGCATATGGAACATTGTCCGGGCATTTGGTCACCACAATCACATCGGCACGCTCGGCTCCCGATGAAGATTCCCTCAAATTACCCGCTGGTAAAATAAGATCGTCCACATAGAGGTCGTCGAAGGTTGTCAATAATAACGTATAATAAGGGTTTACTTTCCTATGCTGAAATGCATCGTCCAGCAGAATTACTTCGGAACGCGATATCAGTTTCTCAATACCTTCCTGTCGGCTGGCGCAAACCGCCACTGTGATTTCGGGAAAATTTTCTTTGAACTGCAGTGGTTCGTCCCCTACCTCCTCAGAAGTATGATTAGAAGATACCTCGAGAAATCCCTTGGTGGCCCGCTTGTACCCTCGGCTTAGAACACTCACCTTATAATCATCTTTAAGCATTTCGATCAAATACTCAATCATTGGTGATTTCCCGGTGCCTCCCACCGAGAGATTCCCTACGCAAATAACAGGAACGTTATAGGACTTACTCTCCTTCCATCCCTTGTCGTACGCCATATTGCGAAGAGAGGTTATTCCGTCATATATCAGGGAAAAAGGAAAAAGGAATTTCCGAAGATTCATACGACGAAATTATACTTTTTTATCTTTACCGGAAAATATACTCCATGAAGGTCAAAGACGCTGTCCGACTCATCAATGAAATTGCTCCCCTCTCCTATTCCGAAGATTTTGATAATACCGGATTACTGGTGGGTGATATGAATCAGGACATTACCGGAATTCTGGTTACGTTGGATACATTGGAATCGGTGGTGGATGAGGCCATTGATCAAAACTGCAATTTCGTCCTAAGTTTTCATCCCATAGTATTCAAAGGCTTAAAGAGAATAACTGGCAAGACCTATGTGGAACGCGTGGTCACCAAAGCTATTAAAAACGATATTTCCATTTTTGCCATTCATACCGCTCTCGACAATTCCTGGAACGGCGTAAATGCTATGATTTGCGAAAAACTCGGACTTAATAAAAGACAAATACTCATTCCTCAGGAAGGGACTATTCTGAAATTGCTTACTTATGTACCATTGAAAGCGGTGGACGAGCTAAGAAATTCCTTGTTCGACGCGGGAGCGGGAAATATTGGAAACTACAGCAACTGCAGTTTCAATGTAGAAGGAAAAGGGAGTTTTAAAGGAAATGAAGCATCCAACCCTACCATTGGTGAAAAAGGAGAAACCCATTTCGAGGAAGAGGTTCAATTAGGGATAACATTTCAGAAACACCTCAAACATAAAGTGATCCAAACGCTGTTGGAAAGCCATCCCTATGAAGAAGTAGCGTATGAGATTACCACTTTGGATAATCACAACCAGCACATCGGTATGGGAATGATTGGAGAATTACCGGAAGCCATGGAGGAAGCTAAGTTCCTGGAATACATAAAAAATGTATTTCAGACAGGCTGTGTGCGTCATTCTGAATTATTGAATAAGGACATACAAAAAGTCGCCGTTTTGGGAGGAAGTGGAAGTTTTGCTATAGGAGCTGCCAAAGCCGCCGGAGCCGATGCTTTTATTACCGCCGACTTAAAATATCATGATTTCTTTTCTGCTGAAAACGCTATCCTTTTAACCGATGTGGGACACTATGAAAGTGAGCAGTATACAAAAGAGTTATTAGTTGCTCTCCTTAGCAAAAAAATTACTAATTTTGCACCTGCCTTGGCGGAAGGCAGAATAATCAGATCGCAAATTAATACGAATCCCGTAAGGTATTACTAGTTTATGGCAAAGAAGAAAACAGAAAGTACGGTAGAAGAGAAGCTTAGAGCTTTATTCGATTTACAATTAATTGATTCCCGCGTGGATGAAATCCGAAATGTGAGAGGAGAACTTCCATTGGAAGTTCAGGACCTTGAGGATGAAGTAGCCGGGATGAACACTCGATTGGAAAAATTGAATACCGATCTTGAAGTGATCGAAGAAAGCATCAAAGACAAGAAAAATCTTATCGAGGAGGCCAAAGCATTAATTAAGAAATATACCGCTCAACAAGACAATGTTCGTAACAATCGCGAATACAATTCTTTGAGCAAAGAGATTGAATACCAGGAACTGGAGATTCAATTAGCTGAAAAACATATCAAGGAGTTCAAGGCCCAGATCGAGCAAAAGAATGAAGTGATCGACGGAACCAAAGAGCGATTGAAAGAACGCGAAGAACACCTGAAGCACAAGCAAGGAGAATTGAACGAGATCCTTGCAGAAACTGAAAAAGAAGAAGAGGCCCTGATCAAGGAATCTGCCAAATACGAAAAGAACATCGAAGAGCGATTGGTGAAGGCCTACAAAAGAATCCGTTCCAATGTGAAAAACGGATTGGCCGTGGTACCAGTAGAGCGAGGCGCTAGCGGAGGATCCTTCTTCACCATTCCACCCCAGGTGCAAATGGAAATTGCTTCTCGCAAGAAAATTATCACGGATGAGCATAGTGGAAGAATCTTGGTGGATCCAGCACTTGCCGAGGAAGAAAGAGAAAAAATGGCGAAGTTATTTGCTAAGATGAAATAAGGAAATCGCCCAAACTATAACAAAGCCTTCACATCCTGTGAGGGCTTTTTTTATTACTTTTCGTGAAAGGTTTTTAAAGGAAACCGACTTAGAAAAAAATCAAATTGAAAATGAAGAAATACCTTTTATTAAACGGAATGATGGTGTTGATGGCAATGCAGGCATCCTGCCAATCCTCTAACAACAAAAACAAAGAACAGGAGAAAGTCGCACAAGAAACTCAGGACCCTGTGCAGGTGAAGAGCAGTGATGGTTATGAAAGAGCCTATTTTGCCAGTGGTTGTTTCTGGTGTGTGGAAGCGATTTATGAAAGCGTGAAAGGCGTTAAAGAATCTATTTCCGGTTACAGTGGAGGTCATACCGAAAATCCTACGTACGAATCGAGTAACACTGGCTTAACGGGACATGCCGAGGCGGTTGAAATTATCTATGATGATTCCATCGTTAGCTTCGAGGATTTGGTGGATGTATATTTTGGCTCCCAAAATATCACACAGGTAAACGGACAAGGACCTGATCGCGGTTCTCAATACCGATCGATCATTTTCTACCAAAATGAAACTCAGAAGAAAATCATTGATACCAAAATAGAAGCGTTGGAAAAAGAACTGGGAGAAGGAAAAGTGGCGGCACAGGTGTTGCCTTTTCAAAAATTCTGGGTAGGTGAAGGATATCACCAGGATTTTGAGAAGCGAAATCCCACGCATCCCTACATTATAGGCGTTTCCATTCCCAGATTATTGAGATTTCAGAATAAGTTTCCCCATTTATTGAAAGAGAACGACCATTAAGACTTGATCGCTTTTATTTCAAAGATTAAGGGATATGGTTTTTTAGGCAGTTCATACATTCCTTCCGCATTTTCTTTCAAGCCAGGAAAGATATTGTATGGTGAAGCATCATGCTCATGAAGATAACGAATATTTAAACCAGCGTTGGTCAAAGCAGAGATCACCTCTCCGAGACCATGATTCCATCCGTATTCTTTGCTAATAATCTTTTTGGTACTATCATCCGCATAGGTGCCTTCATACTCTTCATAAATGGCTTCTTTCTGCATATAACCATAAGTCATCTGGGGAGGTTCCGTTAAATAGTCGAACATCCACGCAATGGGATGAAACTCCACGATATAAAAAACACCACCGGGCTTTAATCTCTCAGAGATCATTTGGGCCCATGGTTTTAAATCGGGTAGCCAGCCGATAGTTCCATAGCTGGTGAATATGATGTCGAAAGTTTCCTTGACATATTCAGAAGTATCCAGCACGTTACAGCATATAAAATTGGCATCCAAACCCAACTCTTCATTGAGGCTTTTGGCAAGTTTGATCCCTTCATTACTGAGATCGATACCTGTGCAGTGCGCCCCCATTCGACTCCAACTTAATGTATCCTGTCCGAAATGGCATTGAAGATGCAGCAGGCTTTTCCCTTGAACATCGCCCAATGCCTCCAGTTCGTATCGGTTGAGTGAGGAACGCCCTTCCTTGAAGGATTCCATTTCATAAAAATCGCTAGCGGCATGAACGGCCACTTTCCGATTCCATGTTTCCCGATTGGTTTCGAATTCTTTACTGAAGTCCATTTTAAATGATTTCCGAAGTAAAAATAACCAATTACTTTAGGTTGGCATTAACAATAATCGGCCTTTGTTACTACTAAATTTGCACCATGAAACATTATACGCGAGCCGACATTGACGGAATGAACAAGATCTTCCGGCTGAATTTGATCAACAGTTGCACCGGATTTAAATCAGCCAACCTTCTGGCCACACGCTCCAAAGACGGGATTTCGAATGTAGCTGTTTTTAGCAGTGTGACTCACCTGGGAAGCAACCCTCCCCTACTTGGCTTTGTGCTACGTCCTACCACGGTTCCTAGAAATACCTTCGACAATATTAAAAAGACCGAAGTTTTTACCGTGAACCATATTCATCGGGACATGATTTCGGATGCCCATCATACTTCAGCAAAATACGATGGCGATATTTCAGAATTTGATAAAACCGGCTTATCCGAAGAATTTAAAAACGACTTCTTTGCTCCATTCGTAAAGGGATCCCGGGTTCAAATTGGTTGTCGGTATCAAAACGAATATTTTTTGAAAGAGAATGGATGTATCTTGGTGATTGCACAAATAGAGCACCTCTTTGTACAAAACGATATACAATTGAACGACGGGTTTCTCTCGCTTGAAAAAGCAGAAACAGTGACAGTGAACGGCCTGGACGGATACGCCCTGCCAACGTTATTGGATCGTTTTGAATATGCCCGGCCACGGGAATAACACTATACGTTATAACCTCGTGCCAGTATCTCTTTCCATTCCGGATTTCTTTTGATATAGGCAGCGACGAAAGGACATAAGGGTGCCACCAATTCCTCATTAACCATAAGCGTTTCCAGAACTTTGGCTACCAATTGCTTTCCGATACCTTTACCCTCGAGAGAAGGAGGTACTTCCGTATGAGTAAGATAAATGGCATCTTTAGCTTTGATATATTCGATAAAAGCCGTTTGGTC
This sequence comes from Flavobacteriaceae bacterium, assembly GCA_009827225.1. Taxonomy (GTDB): domain Bacteria; phylum Bacteroidota; class Bacteroidia; order Flavobacteriales; family Flavobacteriaceae; genus Aureisphaera. The sequence goes on from WUAI01000015.1 coordinate 52,625, forward strand.
GCCGATTTGGGTTTCGTACCGGCGTTTTTCAAGATTCTTCTGTATTTCCAATATTGTAAATTTTAGCCGTTATGCGATCCGTCACAAAATGGGTTATTTCCCGTTTTTCCACATCGGCAAAAGGCCGCGCTTCTTTTTTTGATCTCTGTGCTTCCGTCCACGTGCGTCACCTCCACAGTCCCCTGAACGATTAATGGACCGTTCTCGATCACTTCGGCTTTAATGTTTTCTGAGTTCATAGCTTCTTCTTTTGGTGGTCCGTCCGCGTTCATATAATAGGTCAAAGCACCGCTCGGGCACTTTTTGATGGTCTCAATCAATGCATCCGACGTGGCATTGTCGACCTGGATCCAGGGTTTGTCTTTCGGTTTAAAAACATCGGGTAATCCATGGACACATTCTTTAGCGTGAAAGCAAAGGCCGGGTTTCCACACTACGGTCACTTCGCCATTTGTATATTCTTTTTTCATTTCCATGTTTTAAAAATACAAAAATTATGAGTCCAATAATAGTTTCCGTATTTTTACTGAAAACCTACAGGAATGACCAAATTCGCGTCGCTGCTTTTTATCCTATTCAGCATAATTGCTTGTCAAAACAAATCTTCAGAAGCTTCTGAAAATGGCATAAATGATACAGCATCCGAGACAGAACCAGCGGCTCAGAAAGATTTGTCAATAGCGCAGACCATCGCCTACAAAAATGGTCTCGAACATTGGAATGAGGTAGAAGAAATTGCATTTACCTTTAACGTATCCCGTACCAATCGACATTTTGAGAGAACCTTCATTTGGAAGCCCAAAACAAATGATGTCACCTATATCTCCAGAGGCGATACCTTGACATATAACCGAAATAACCTCGATAGTATTGCCACCGCTGCCGATAGGGCATTCATCAACGACAAGTATTGGCTACTTGCTCCGTTTCAGCTGGTTTGGGATGAGGGTATCGCGTTCACAGAAACCGAAAACGTCGTTGCGCCTATATCAAAAGATACCTTAAACGTACTCACCATTGTTTATAGTGACAATGGCGGATACACCCCCGGCGATGCGTATGATTTGTATTACGACACGGACTTCATGATACGGGAGTGGGTTTTTCGCGAAGGAAATGGTGAAACCGCTGATATGATCAACACCTGGGAGGAATACACAGATTTCAACGGTCTGAAATTGGCCACCATGCATCGAGATACTACGCCAGATTTTAAATTGTATTTTACGAATATATCCATCAAGTGAATTCAACCAATACCAAAGAATTGAATAAAAACTCCTTACAATATGCGTCTCATTGTGATTCAGAAGATGAATTGGCTCTTTTTCGACAGAAGTTTCATATGCCTGTCGATGAAGCAGGTAATGAACTGATCTATTTCTGCGGAAATTCGCTGGGTTTACAACCTAAGATCACCTCAGATTACTTGAAGCAAGAACTGGATGATTGGGCAACTTTGGGCGTTGAAGGTCATACCGACGCTAGGCATCCGTGGATGCCCTACCACGAATTTTTGACCGAAAGTATGGCCGAACTTGTGGGAGCGAAACCTTCAGAGGTGGTTATTATGAATGGCCTTACCGCAAACCTCCATCTAATGATGGTTTCATTTTATAGACCTACCTCAAAAAAATATAAGATCGTTATTGAACGAGACGCTTTCCCCAGTGATAAATACGCTGTTGAAAGTCAATTGAGATTTCATGGCCATGATCCGGAAGATGGTTTGATATTATGGAACCCTCCGGAAGGTGAAGAAATTTGCACCATGGAAGGGCTTGAGAAAATTATGGAAGAAGAAGGTGATGAGATCGCACTCATCATGATTGGAACTACCAACTATTACAGTGGACAACATTTTCCGCTTAAAAAGATTACGGAACTGGGACATCAGTATGATTGCCTCGTTGGATTTGACCTGGCACACGGAGCCGGAAATATTCAACCTGAGTTGCACGATTCCGGTGCCGATTTTGCCGTCTGGTGTACGTACAAATATCTCAACAGCGGCCCCGGAAGCCTTGGCGGCTGTTTCGTTCATGAACGACATGCTCATGATCGAAATCTTAATCGATTTGCGGGTTGGTGGGGTCATAATAAAAAGACCCGCTTTAATATGCGCCATGAATTTGACGTATTGCCCGGAGCTGAAGGCTGGCAATTGAGCAATCCCCCGATTTTGTCAATGGCAGCCATTCGCGCTTCTTTGGACATATTTAAGGAAGCAGGCTTTGATCGGCTACGAAAAAAATCGTTGAAGCTTACTGGTTACCTCGAATTCTTACTCGACGAATTGAACGACGAACGTATTTCTATCATCACTCCGAGAAACCCCGACGAACGAGGTTGTCAATTATCGATTCAGGTCAAGAACGCCGATAAACAATTACACGACCGATTGACCGAGGCAGGCGTGATCAGTGATTGGAGAGAGCCGGATGTGATACGGGTGGCTCCGGTACCCTTGTACAACAACTTTACCGACGTTTTCAATTTTGTACAACGTCTTAAAAACATTTTGAACCCATAAACTCTGTGTATTGCAGATGAATAAGAACGAACATATTTTAATAATTGGAGCAGGATTATGCGGCAGCCTGCTTGCTTTGCGAATGGCCCAACGTGGGTACCGCATTACCCTCGTCGAGAAAAGACCGGATTTACGAAAAGTGACCCAGGATGCCGGAAGATCCATCAACCTGGCATTGAGCGACCGTGGTTTGAAAGGTCTTCGCCTGGCAGGGGTTGAAGAGGAAGCACGAAAGCTTTGTATACCTATGCAAGGCCGTATGATTCATGATAAGGCTGGAAACACTTTCCTGAGCAAATACAGCGGTCGTGATCATGAATTTATAAATTCCATTTCGAGACCGGGTCTCAACATGCTTCTGCTGGACGAAGTGGAACAAATGGATAATGTGACACTTCATTTTAATAAGGGATGCCAGGAAGTGGATCTTGAAAATGCGAGTGCTACCTTTAAAGATTACGAAACAGGTACTATTGAAAGTTATTCTGGCGATGTACTGTTGGGAACGGATGGAGCAGGATCTGCAGTGCGAAAAAGTATGTTTGAACATAGAAAATTCTTATTCAGTTTCTCGCAACAGTGGCTTACCCATGGTTATAAGGAACTGGAGATCCCTCCGGCTGAAGACGGCGGATATCGAATTGATAAAGGGGCGTTGCATATTTGGCCAAGAGGAGCCGATATGCTGATTGCGTTACCCAACCTGGATGGTAGTTTTACGGTTACTCTATTTGCTCCTTATGAGAATAGTGATTATTGTTTCAATAATCTAACCACTGATTATAAGGTGATGGAATATTTTAATTCCGAGTTTGCAGATATCGTTCCTTTGATCCCGGATCTCACCAAAGAATTTTTTGACAATCCTACCGGTCCGTTGGGCACCATTAAATGTTCGCCATGGAGTTCCTATGGAAAGACATTAATATTGGGAGATGCGGCACATGCTATAGTTCCATTCTACGGACAAGGAATGAATGCCTCCTTTGAAGATGTTGTGGTATTCGACGAAATGGTGGAAAAGCATGAGGGTGATTGGAGTAAAATATTCTCGGCCTATGAACAGGCCCGTAAAGTGGACACTGATGCGATCGCAGATCTCGCCGTCGACAATTTCCATGAAATGAAGGAGCATACTGCGAGTCCGCTATTCCAGGAAAAAAGAAAACTGGAAACGGCCCTGGAAGCTCAGTTCCCGAACGATTATAACAGTAAATATTCACTGGTAACATTTAACGAGAATATTCCATACAACGAGGCCATGCGTCGAGGAAGAGCCCAGGATAAGGCAATTCTGAATCTAATCGATGACGGAGTAATTACCGATGAAATGAACCTGGCCGATAAACTTGCCGTGGTATTAAAAGAAACCGAAGACATCCTGCATGACGATGCGGTGATCAAAAACCTATAAATATGAAAAGTAGATTGGTAGAAGGAAAAGCGACTCCGAGAGGTGCCTATCCACATGTAAAAAGAGCGGGCGACTTTATTTTTGTAAGCGGAACCAGTTCCCGTCTCCCTGACAATAGCTTTGCAGGAGTTCACCAGGTGGATGAAATGGGCACGATGCGACTGGATGTGCGAGAGCAGACCAGAGCGGTGTTGGAAAACATTCGGGATTATCTGGCCACCGAAGGTGCCACTCTGGAAGACGTGGTGGACGTTACCTCTTTTCTGGTGAATATGAACGACTTTGCTGGTTACAACGAAGTCTATGCAGAATTCTTCAGTAAAGAAACAGGGCCGGCAAGAACAACGGTAGCAGTTCACCAATTACCCCATCCAAATTTGGTGGTGGAAATAAAAGCTATGGCGTATAAGCCATTATAGTATGCTAAAAATTCAAAATTATATCAACGGCGAATATTGCGATCCTTCGGAAGGAAAATGGCTGGACAACTATAATCCGGGCAATGGAGAGGTGTATGCACAAATCGCAAACTCTGATGCCAGCGACGTAGCAAAGGCCTATGAAGCGGCGCGTAATGCATTCCCGTCCTGGTCGAATACTCCCATTGAGACCCGAAGCCGAATTTTACTGAACGTTTCTGAATTGATCGAGGCTAATTTAGGTCGACTGGCAGAAGCCGAAAGTAAAGACAATGGCAAACCACTGAGTTTGGCTACAAAGGTGGATATTCCCCGGGCTTCGGCCAATTTTCGGTTTTTTGCGAACGCAATTACGCAATTTGCTTCGGAAGCGCATGAAAGTGTGGGACTGGATTCCATGAATTTCACCCTTCGGCAGCCTATCGGTGTGGTAGGATGTATCTCTCCATGGAACTTGCCCCTTTATTTATTCACCTGGAAGGTAGCACCTGCTATTGCAGCAGGAAATACAGTGGTAGCCAAGCCCAGTGAAGTGACACCTCTTACCGCCTACCTACTTGGCGAAATCCTTACAGAAGCAGGCCTTCCTCCGGGAGTCTTAAATATTATTCATGGTGAAGGCCCAAGCGCCGGACAAGCCATCGTGGAACATCCGGGAATCAAGGCCATTTCTTTTACCGGTGGTACAAAAACCGGGGAGCATTTAGCAAGAACAGCAGCTCCGATGTTTAAAAAATTATCGCTGGAACTGGGAGGTAAAAACCCGAACCTGATCTTCGCAGATTGTGATTATGAAGAAATGCTGAACATCACCGTACGCTCTTCTTTTGCCAATCAAGGGCAAATTTGTCTCTGCGGAAGCAGGATCTTTGTGGAAGAAACCTTGTACGAGAAATTTAAATCGGATTTCGTGGAAAAGGTATCCCAATTGAAGGTAGGTCATCCATCCGAAGATGTGAACCTGGGTGCCGTGGTATCTCAACCTCATATGGAAAAGGTGTTGTCCTATATTAAGATTGGTGTTGAGGAAGGTGGCAAGATACTTTGCGGAGGGAACCGTGTGAAGGTCCAAGGATATGAAAATGGTTATTACCTGGAACCCACGGTTATCGAAGTGTATGATGATCAATGTAGAGTAAACCAGGAAGAAATATTCGGACCAGTGGTTACCATCATGCCATTTAAAGACGAAGCCGATGCCTTGTCCAAGGCGAATAGTGTGAAATATGGTTTGTCTTCTACCCTGTGGACCAAAGATGTGGATCGGATCATGCGTGTTTCCAAAAGGTTGGAAGCCGGAATCGTGTGGGTAAATACCTGGCTGAACCGGGACCTACGAACACCCTTTGGAGGCGTAAAAGCAAGTGGTGTGGGGCGCGAAGGCGGTTTTGAAGCCTTAAGATTCTTCACAGAACCTAAAAATGTGTGTATTAAATACAATCAGAATAGTTAAATTCGAACGTTGTACAGAGAAAGGAATTCATGAACTTAAACCTAACAAACAAAAATGCCCTTGTATGTGGGGCCAGTGCAGGAATCGGTAAAGCCAGTGCCATGGAATTGGCCCATCTTGGAGCAAACATTACCCTGGTGGCAAGAAGTGAAGAGAAGTTAAAATCGGTGTTGGCGGAATTACCGTCCAACGCTGATCAATCGCACAATTACCTTGTGGCAGATTTCGATGATCCGGAAGATCTCAAAGAAAAAGTGATCCTGGCCACCCAGCAAAAGAACTACCACATCCTGATCAATAATACCGGAGGTCCAAAAGGAGGCCCGATTTTTTCTGCGGAAGTATCCGAATTCACCAAGGCTTTTTCGCAGCATCTTGTTTGCAATCAAATACTGGTGCAGAATGTAGTCCCTGGCATGAAACAAGATAGATACGGACGGATTATCAATATTATTTCCACCTCGGTGAAACAACCCATCGACGGTTTAGGTGTAAGCAACACCATACGAGGCGCAGTGGCCAACTGGAGTAAAACGCTAGCGAATGAATTGGGTAGTTTCGGGATTACGGTTAATAATGTTCTTCCCGGATTTACCGCGACGGACCGCCTCGATGACATCATCGCAAATGCGGCCAGAAAGTTTGGGACATCAAAAGAAGAAGCTTCTAAAATGATGAAAGGTTTTGTTCCTGCCAAGCGATTTGCTGCACCCGAAGAGATCGCTTATGCCGTTGCCTTTCTTGCCAGTGAAGCAGCTTCCTATATCAACGGAATTAATGTTCCTGTTGATGGTGGAAGAACAAAATCTTTGTAACTTTATACGATACGCGTGAGGGGTTGAAACGGCATCCCCTGTAGTGCCCGAAAAGTAGAGCGAAGCTCACTTCAGGACTACTGCAGGGATACAGTGTAAAACCCGACCCGTCGTGCAATGAGCACCGCGAATTGCCCAAGGGGCACGCCCAAAACAACCACCATTCATGAAACGTAAACTTCGAATTAACGGCCATTCTCATCTGCTTCCCTATCCGGAAGAAATTCCTGATTTCATGAAAGAAAGTGGAATATTCTGGGTGGACGAGGATCGTAAGTTCATGCTTCAGAAGAATTGGAGCCGGCCGGTGACCGATTCGAGTTTCTTTCTCAAAGAAAAACTGGAATGGATGGATAAGTTTAAGATCGATCATGCGGTGGTCTTGAATTTGTCCCAGTTATACGGAAATGGCCTCCGACTGGAAGAAATGAAGAAAGCTTTGCGTTTTCAAAATGATTTTAACGCGCGAGTGCAGCATGACAATCCTTCGAAATTTACTTGTGGATTTGTAGTGCATCCCGGATTTGTTCGGGGAGCGCTATGGGAAATAGAACGTTGTGTTGAAGATTTAGGCCTTCAGCTTCTTTGCTTGCCCACTCACTATATGGATACTATTGGTACGTGGCGTTGTATTTTTGACGAAGAGAACGAACCGATTTTTGAACTGGCCAGTAAGTACAACCTTGCTGTGGAGATCCACCCCTACGATGGAGAAAAGTTCATTTTACTGGAGAATACCTCCTGGCGTTTCCACCTCATCTGGATGTTGGCACAATGCGCAGATGCTTATCATTTCCTTACCCTGAACGGTTATGCCGACAAGTTCCCGAACATGCGTACCTGTTTCGCACATGGTGGCCAATTGGCACAAATTAACCTGGGAAGAAGGATACAGGGATTCGATGGAAGGCCCGACCTGTTTGAAGGGAAAGTTCATCCAAGGAAGTCGGTGGGACATAAAAACATCTTCTTCGATACCTTGGTACACGACACAGGATCCTTAAAACTTTTAGTAGAAAACCAGGGGCCAAAGCAGGTGCTTGTTGGGCTTGATGATCCATATCCGTTGGGAGAAATGGAAAGCGCACCTCAATCCTCGTATCCCGGAAAGATATTGGATCTTGCCATGGAACGTGACATAGTTACGGAAGCCCAGGCAGATGCCATGTGGGAAGATAATGTGATCCAATGGCTTTGTGGAGATGACGAAGCGGCCAAACAAAAATTGCTCGACCGAATATTAAGTTAATGGATTTCCTACCCCAAAAAATTGACGATTACGCCGTCGCGCACTCACAACCCGAACCTAAATTACTGGCTGAACTTTCCAGGGAGACATGGCAAAAAGTCTTAGCCCCGCGAATGCTTAGCGGTCATTTTCAGGGTAGAGTACTTAGCATGCTATCCAAACTCATCGGTCCCCGGAATATTTTGGAGATTGGAACCTATACCGGATATTCGGCACTTTGTTTAGCAGAGGGAATGAAACCGGACGGACAATTGCACACCATCGATATCAACGAAGAGTTGCATGACCTGCAGCGTAAGTATTTTGATAAATCGGAGTACAGTGAGCGTATCTTTCAGCATACAGGAAATGCGCTGGAGATCATACCGCAATTGGATCAAACGTTTGATTTAGTGTTCATCGATGCAGACAAAAGAAACTATCCGGCTTATCTCGAAATGCTGTTACCCAAACTTCCTTCCGGAGCGGTGATCCTTAGCGATAATGTATTATGGAGCGGAAAGGTGGTGGAATCTGTAGATCCTGACGACCTGGATACAAAAGCCATCCTGGCTTACAACAAGACGCTAAAGGAACACCCGAGGTTAGAAACGGTGCTACTACCCGTCCGCGACGGACTCACAATTTCCCGTGTTATCTAAGGAACAAATATTTTGTTTTTAATGGCGTAAATGACCAGGCCGGTGCGATTTCGCAAATTGAGCTTTTCAAAGATGGCGTTTCGATATCCTTCAATGGTTTTGGGACTCAGGAACATGACATCGGCAATCTCTTTATAGGTCATTTCAGTACAGGCGTGTTTGATAAATTCCAGTTCTCTTTCCTTTAATATCGCCTGTGGGCTTTCCTTTTCCGAAAGAGAATCAACGAGCACCTTGGTTACTGTATTGGTATGGTGAAAACCTTTCTCGATCACTTCAAGAAGGGCGTTGTATAGTTCAGATTTTCTAACATCTTTCATGAGGTACCCTTTAGCACCGGCTCTTAGCATTTGCAAGATGGTGCTATCATCCTCTTCAATAGAAAGGGCCAGCACTTTCACCTGCGGATAATGCTCGTAGAGATGAGCCGTGGTCTCAATCCCATTTAGAATGGGCATATTCACGTCCATTAAAACTATGTCCGGAATATTCTTGGGGTTCTTGAACTTATCCAGTAATTCCTGTCCGTTTTTACAGGTATACAGGACCGTGAATTGTTCAAAGCCTTCCACCAAACCTCCAATGGCCTGGGATAATAATATATGATCGTCTACGACGGCTACAGAGTATGTCATGGTTGTTCTTTTTTGTAAGTTAGGTAAAATTGTGTTCCCTCCTCTTTTTTGGATACGATCAGGGCATCCGCATTGATAAGTTGTGCACGGCTTTTAATATTGGTGAGGCCTATCCCTTTATGTTCTTCAATGGATACGGTATCAAAGCCTACCCCATTATCCTCTGCTTTTATGGAGAGTGTATTGTTATCGTATTCCACATTGACAGAGAGTTGTGTGGCTTTCGAGTGTTTAATGGTATTGGTAAAAAACTCCTGAAGCATTCTGAAAATGATCACCTCCACCTTATTGTCGAGTTCGAAGGTTTCTTCGGAAAAAGTAAGCGATGCCGTTAGATACTTCATTCGATTGAATCTTTCGATCTCCAGTTTAAGGGCTTCAACGAGAGATAATTTTTTGAAGGTATCGGGATTGATAAGCTTGGACAGGCTGCGCAATTCCGTAAGGCTTTTGGCGATGGTTTCTGAAGCTTCTGTGAGTCCGGGAGAGCTTTCTTCGGCATTCATCAATTGAATTTTTGCAAGTGTAAGCATCTGCCCAATGTTATCATGTAACTCCCAACTAATATTCCTCAGGGTCTCTTCCCTGATCTCCACCTGTGTTTCTATGATCTCTTCTCTAAAACGGTTCTCTGCATCTTGTTGTTCTTTCAGCAGTTTGTTTTTTCGTTTCTGAAATATGGCAAACAACAAAATTACGGTCAGCGCCAGGCAAAAGGCGATGATCGAAAAAATGATCAGAAACCATTGTATTTCTTTTTCGTCCATACGAATCCAATAATATAACACCCATAAAGTATCAGGTTGAGACTGATAATTATGATCAAATAACTAACCCCCGAAATGTCCATATACTCGGTTAGGAACATCAATGGGATCATCCCCATATAAAACAACAGCAGCGCCGTTGATATCCAAAAGCTTAGCTTGTATTTTACAATCAGCACCTCGTCACTATTCAGCAATTTATAAAAATGGAACATCGTGAGTACCAATACGAATAATGCTCCCGTAATAAAGGTGTACTTATGATATTCATTCCAAGTTTGGAAAAATAAACTAAAGATGGCAACGATCGAGAAAACAATGGTAAAAACCATAACCCATTTCCTGAATACTTTACTCTTTAAAATGGTGTAATACCAGTAAAAGTAGAAGAGCAGGCTCGTGATGGTAAAGGCGTTGTATAGCCAATAGTTTCCTATATCGAATACAGGCCTAAGCAAAGCTCCAGTAAGATCTACAAAAAATGTATACCACAGGAAAAAGAGAAAAAACTTCTCGCTCGAGAAAATATACTTGCTATAGTAGACCGTGGCGGCTAGCGCTGCCGCCAGTTCCAGACCATTGACGATATATAGCAAGTACCTTGTCTCCATCTCACCTTTCTATAGATCGTTGGGTGGCTGACCTCCGTGTCCGTAATTCAATGCCTGGATGCTGTCTATATTTTGATTCACAGGAGCAATGGGTAAAAAGCCACTCTTAAGTGAAGAATCCTCCTCTAATGAAGTAGGCACCAAAAAGACAGTAGCACGTCCCGGTTGAGGGTATTCACTGTTTTCCGGATAAGCTGCAAAATAGACTCTAATCCCTAAATTGGTCTTACCCATTTCGGCTGCTTCCTGCTCCACATAGTTGATATACTGTTTTAAAGTATCCAGAGAAAACCAGAAATCACGGGTGTCCGTGAATCCTAAGGAATCATTTAAAATCGCTGCCCGCGTTTCGATGAATTCTACCTGAAGACGTCCTGCTTCTTCGATGGAAATACTTTGTTCGGGAGCAGAGATAGGCTTTTCACATGACGAAAAGCTGATGGCTCCCACCAAACTCACTAGTACAATACATAGTTGAGGAAAATTGAGTTTCATAATTATTTGGTTTTAAGGTTCTTGTAAAATTATGGATAAATTAAGGAAATATAAGCAGGTACGAGCTCGCGTAAATAGCCGATTCCCTGTATTCTTTTGAATTTAAAGAGATTACTGGCAAGAGCTATTTTAAAAAAGGTGAAAAACACTTTAGTCAATCAGGGATTTTCCCCTTAAGCATTTAGGAAATAGGCCGCAGATTCAATGTGGTATTCCGAAATGTATTAGGGTAATTCTCCTGATTATCGTACATGATTTACAGTTTGATTTTCAGTTATTTAACTCTTGATATCCTTTTAAATTTAACCCAACTTTGTATCATACTACGCAACCAAACTAAGGTTACCTTTCTGTGCAAATTAGGGTTTTGGTACATAGTAGATAGATTTAAAGTTAAGCAGAGAGCCCTCCTCAAGACGTTAGCATGCTTTGGGGTGGGTTTCTTCATTTAGCCAATTTTGTTTGCATTAGCCATGGAAAAGGTTTGGATCAAATTTCAAACCTTTTTTACATTCAGGGGTTTGTAAGCCACTTTCTGCAAACCCGGTACCCTAAAATCGCAAATACAAGTCCCACGATGGTTCCTATCAATACATCGCTGGGATAATGCACCCCAACGTATATTCTGCTGGTTATGAACAAAACAGGCCATAAAAGAGCGAGATATATCCAACGGGAATGCTTGCGAAGAATAAAAATGAGAAACATAGTAATACTCACACTGGAAGAAGCATGTCCTGAAAAGAAGCTATACCCTTTGGCTTGTTGCAACACTCTGATAAGAGAGTTTATTGCCGGATCATTATTAGGCCGAATTCTACCCACCCATTCCTTGGTGAGGTAAGTAATTAGAAATGTAATACCAAAAGTCAACAAAACCATTCCGAAAACCAAGGCGCCCTGCTTTCCACGGTAAAACTTGAATATCAGGAACGTGGCCAGGATGAATAGAAAGATCCAGCTTTCGATCTTCGTCACAAATATCCAAAAGAAATCATAGGGTTCTGCACCGAGATTGTTCAAAAAAATGAACAACTCGCGATCCCACTCTTTGAGGGTATCAAACATTTAGAAGTTACGCTTAATGGGACCTGTGATCTCGTCCACATCTTCTTTCACCTTATCGATCTCCTTGGTCACCTCTTTGGTAAGATCCACGTTCAAGCCTTGTTTTTCAGCGCTTTTGGTAATCTCGGTCTTGATGTCGTTCGTAGCGTCTTTGATTTGTCGCATACCCTTCCCCAGTCCTCTCGCAATTTCAGGAACTTTATCGGCGCCAAATACCATCAATACAATGAATAAGATGAAGGCTATTTCGGCACCGCTAATAAATAATGGAAGTGATACTGCAACCATACTACAAATATACGCAAGTTTATAGCGAAAAAATAAAAGCCCTGTCGAAACAGGGCTTTATATATTTATTTTCTTGTTCTTATTGACCTTTTACCTTGTCTTTGAACTTATTAAACTCACCCAGCTTCTTGCGTTTTGGCCAGGAGTTGTTTGAAGTATCAATGTCTGCAGTCTCCTCATCTGGATCCACAACAATCTTGGTAATCTCCTTATCTGAAGCGATCACTTTACCTACTGAAGCATCGTTCTTTCTCCATATCTGCGCGGGATAGGTTTCTCTTTTGGTACTTCCATCGCTAAACGTATATTCCGCAATGATAGGCATTGGAATTCCTCCGGGCTTCTCGAAAGTCACTTCGTAGAAGAATTTTGGATTTTTCAGGTTTGCTCTTTCATTGGGCTCCATGTTATCCATAATATACTCTTGTAGCGTAGTCACATCATTCAAAGTGGAAGTTTTCATGCTTTCTTCGAAATCTTCGCTATCTTCTTCTACCAGGTATACCAACGGTGGCAGATCGCTTTCTTTCATTCCTCGTGCTTCGATCATTTGTCGAACTTCTTTGTTCATTTTAGAGGTCACGTAGAATTTCTTCACATCAGTTACTCCTATGTCGGTGTAATCTGTAGTGTAGAACCATGCTCTCCAGAACCAGTCTAAATCAACCGCAGAGGCGTCTTCCATAGTACGGAAGAAATCTTCTGGGGTTGGGTGTTTGAACATCCATCTCTGGGAATAAGTTTTAAATGCATAATCGAACAATTCTCTCCCCATAATGGTTTCACGAAGGATG
>WUAI01000016.1 GCA_009827225.1 Flavobacteriaceae bacterium
ATCGCTTGTCTTAGAAGCCATAATTTTTCTTTTTCATAGCAATTTTTTTCCCACCCTTGATTTATTGAGGGTGGGTTTTATTTTTAAGAGTATTTGTGAGGATGGAAGCACCTAATGTAACGTTTCCATGCTTTATTATACCAACTTTGTATTATCAATTGGAGCGTATAGCTTCGCATTTAACTTTGACAACGTAAAGTTCTATGGACCATCTTTTAGTTGCGAACCGTGTTTCAAAATCTTTTGGAGATTTCACGGCATTAAACAACGTCTCTATCGAAGTGCCAAAGGGAAGTATTTTTGGCCTTCTCGGCCCAAATGGAGCCGGTAAAACCACCTTCATTCGAATTATCAATCAGATTACCATGCCCGATACAGGTTGGGTAAAACTGGATGGCGAAGATTTACAGCCTCATCATATCCAGCATATCGGTTATTTACCCGAAGAACGGGGGTTGTATAAATCTATGAAAGTAGGGGAGCAGGCACTCTACCTTGCACAATTAAAAGGGCTGTCCAAATCGGAAGCAAAAAAGAGACTTAAGCATTGGTTTGAGCGCTTGGAGATAGGTGACTGGTGGAACAAAAAGATCCAGGAACTTTCTAAAGGGATGGCTCAGAAGATCCAGTTCGTGGTTACGGTATTACACCAGCCCAAATTGCTCATTTTTGATGAGCCTTTTACTGGTTTTGATCCCATCAACGCCAACCTCATTAAAGACGAAATTCTCAAGCTTCGTGAAGACGGGGCAACGGTCATATTTTCTACACATCGCATGGAATCTGTAGAGGAGATTTGTGATCATATTGCCCTGATCCACAAATCGAATAAGATATTGGATGGAAAATTGATCGATATAAAACGGCAGTACAAATCGAATACTTTCGAGGTAGGACTCATTACGGATAAAAAACAAGAGGTCGCGGCCGTCCTTAATGATAAGTTTGAGATCAGCCCTGCCGATTTCAAAACCATCAACGATGAGCTGCAATACAAGATCAAGGTACCCACGAATTCAAATGCCAACGAGTTGGTGAGCTATCTCACCTCCCTGGGTGAGGTGAACCATTTTGTGGAAGTGGTCCCATCGGCCAACGATATTTTTATTCAAACCGTTCAGAATCATTAAAATTTCCGAAGTATGAATCATTTGTCACTTATAATAAAGAGAGAATTCTTCAACAAGGTTCGAAACAAGTCGTTCATTATTATGACATTCTTGAGTCCGTTGATCATGGTCGGAATTTTTAGCCTGGTAGCTTATTTGTCTCAACTGAATAATGATAAGGTGCGCACTATTTCGGTTCTTGATGAGAGCGGATTGTTTATCAATCAGTTTGAAGATGACGATAACCTAAAATTTGAATCTGTGGGCAACACTACGCTGGAGGACGCCATTAAAGAAGTGGAGACCTCCGAAGCTTATGGGTTGCTGTACATTCCCAAAACCGATTCAGTCGCAGATCTTTCAGATAGGATTCGATTCTTTTCGGAAGATTCTCCCTCCCTCACGATCATGAGCGATATCGAATATACGATTGAGAAGAAAGCCAATTCTTTAAAACTAAAGGAGGAAGGCCTGGATGCCGATTATATCAATAATTTACGGATCGACATCGATGCTCAACTGGAGACTTTCCAGGGGGAAGAAACATCCAAATTAGGTTCCGGCCTCAAACTTATATTCGGTGGTATCGCAGGGTATATGCTCTTCATGTTTATCATTATCTACGGAAATATGATCATGCGCAGTGTGATCGAAGAAAAAACGAGTCGAATCATCGAAGTGATCATTTCTTCCGTAAAGCCGGTTAAATTATTGCTTGGGAAGATCATTGGAACCTCTCTCGCCGGAGTGGCGCAGTTCCTGGCATGGGTAGTATTGATAGGGGTCTTTAGTTTGATATTAACTTCTATGTTCGGAATAGATCCGGGTGCGGTACAAAGTCCTCAACAGGAAGTACTGGAACAAACCCAGGTGGCCGCCGATGGTATGGATGGAATTGTTGCGGATGTGATTATGGAAATCCAGAATTTACCAATCACAAACCTGGTGATTATGTTCCTGCTGTTCTTTGTTGGAGGTTATCTTCTCTATGCCTCACTATATGCCGCAATTGGTGCTGCTGTAGACAGCGAAACAGACACCCAGCAATTCATGCTTCCTATAATCATGCCCTTGATACTGGCGGTGTATGTAGGATTTTTCACCGTTATTGAGGATCCGCATGGTACGGTTTCACAGGTATTTTCATTTATACCTTTTACCTCGCCGGTAGTAATGCTGATGCGAATTCCATTTGGCGTCCCTATTGAACAGCAATTGCTTTCTGTAGTGATTTTATTTGCTACCTTTATGGGTACGGTTTGGTTTGCTTCCAAAATCTATCGGGTGGGTATCCTGATGTACGGTAAAAAGCCAAGCTACAAAGAACTCATAAAGTGGCTAAAATACTAACCAAGTGCAAGAGGGAGTTACCGAGAAAATTTCAGAAGTTGTAACCGAAGATATCTGGGGTTCCATCAAGGAGTTCCTGAATATCGGATTTCATTTCGGGGAAGGTGAAAACGCTATTCACCTTACTATTGGACTGCTATTATTGGTGGCATTCGCTTTCTTTGCCACCAGTTTTATTCTAAAGTCGATTCGGCGATTGGCCACTCGAAAAATGGATGAAACAGATACACTCAAATTCGTAAGTGTATTTAAGTTCATAAAGTACGTTGTTTACATTATCGTAGTGTTTACCGTACTGAGTCTGGCCGGGGTAAACGTGACTCCACTGTTGGCGGCTTCTGCTGCCCTCTTAGTTGGGGTAGGTTTGGCATTGCAGGAGATCTTTCAGGATGTGATCGGTGGGATACTGATCATGGTGGATAAGTCCCTTCTTGTTGGTGATATTATTGAAGTGGAAGGCCGAGTTGGTCGTGTCATCGATATCAAATTACGAACGACCCGGGCAATTACCCGCGACGACAAGATCATCATTATCCCCAATCACAAATTCATCAGCAATTCAATACTCAACTACACTCAAAATCATAAAACTACACGGGAAGGTGTCACCGTCGGGGTTGCGTATGGTAGTGATACCGAATTGGTCAAGGAACTGTTATTACAAAGTGTTCAGGAAGATAGCCGAATTCTGGCAAGGCCAAAGCCTTTCGTCTCTTTTGACGACTTTGGAGACTCGGCACTCATTTTTACCGTCTTTTTCTTTATATCAAACAGCTTTATTGATCCGTATATTAAAAGTGATATTCGCTTTAGGATCGATGCCCTTTTCCGAGAAAATAATGTGACCATTCCATTCCCACAGAGAGATGTTCATATTATCAAACCACCTGATGAGTCATAGTGGCATTATTTTAGATAATCTTTATACTTTTTTACGATGCCGCGTGCATTACTTTTATAATTTTAACATCGCTAATTGGAAATTTTATGTCGAATATATTAATCATTGAAGACGAAGCTGCCATCCGAAGGGTTCTGGTCAAAATCTTAACCGAAGAGAATGAGCAGTATAAGGTTACCGAGGCAGAAGATGGTCTGGCCGGAATTGAACAAATTAAAAAAGATGATTTTGATTTGGTTCTATGTGATATCAAAATGCCCAAAATGGATGGTGTGGAAGTACTGGAAGCAGTGAAGAAAATAAAACCGGAAATTCCAATAGTAATGATATCCGGTCACGGCGATTTAGATACTGCGGTGAATACAATGCGATTGGGTGCTTTCGATTATATATCCAAGCCTCCGGATTTAAATCGACTGCTGAATACCGTACGTATCGCTCTGGACCGAAAAGAACTGGTTGTAGAAAACACCCGGTTAAAAAAGAAAGTAGGCAAACAATACGAAATGATTGGCGATTCTCCGGCAATCACCCAGATAAAGGATATGATCGAAAAGGTGTCTCCCACCGAAGCTAGAGTACTCATTACCGGACCCAATGGTACCGGTAAAGAGCTCGTAGCGCATTGGTTGCATCAAAAAAGCGAACGCTCTAAAGGACCCATGATAGAAGTTAATTGCGCGGCTATTCCAAGTGAATTGATCGAGAGTGAACTTTTTGGACATGTAAAAGGTGCTTTTACCTCCGCAAATAAGGACCGGGCAGGTAAATTTGAAGCGGCAAACGGAGGAACCATTTTCCTTGATGAGGTGGGCGATATGAGTTTATCGGCTCAGGCCAAGGTACTACGAGCTTTGCAGGAAAACCGGGTACAGCGGGTTGGAAGTGACAAGGATATCAAAGTGGACGTTCGTGTGGTGGCTGCCACCAATAAGGATCTTAAAAAGGAAATCGAAGAAGGAAGATTCCGCGAGGATCTTTATCATCGACTGGCCGTTATTCTTATTAAAGTTCCTCCATTAAATGATCGCAGGGAAGATATTCCTTTATTGGTAGAACATTTCAGCAAGAAAATAGCGGATGAACATGGGACTTCTCAAAAGAAGTTTTCGGGCAAAGCCATTAAACTATTACAGGAATACGATTGGACCGGTAATATTCGTGAACTAAGAAATGTAGTGGAACGCCTCATAATTCTGGGCGATAAAGAAGTTAGTGAGAGTGATGTAAAATCTTTTGCAACTAAATAAAAAAAAGCTGCCAACCGGCAGCTTTTTTTATTGTTTCCATTCACATTCGTCCAGAATATTCAACAGATTATTTGCCATTTCCCTGGCCTTATTGGCATAGTAGATCTTCGTGGCCTGGAGAGATTCACCTTCCAGGTCCGACAGGCTTCGCATATAAGGCTGTTCCGTTAACTTAGGAGTTTCGGGACAACCCATAGCCCCAGTAAAATCCAGGAGTATACCTTCAAGTTGACTTAGGGTGCTTTCTGCCTCGATTTTGATGGCCTTCTGTGCCTCAAACATTTCGGTCTTTTTTCGAGCAAGCTCTTGCTGAAGTTCCATTTGCTGTTTCATCTGAAGTTCCAGCTTCTTCTGTTCCTCCCTCAATTTCTTTTGTTGCTCCTTAAGGGCCAATTCCTTCGCAAGCAAGTCATTTTGCGTATCTCTAAGAACCGTATTTGGGTCAGTGCTGCTACAGATGTCCAGGGCAACAAAGATATCCTTGGTATTCTTCTTGGCCCGGCTCACAAAAAGTCGTGTGGCTTCAAAAGTGTCTCGAGTTAATGCCTTTTCAAGATTTTCAAGAGCATCCAGGCTGGCGTTATTCGCATCCAGGCAGCCGCATTGTACGGTAGACTGAAATACCTTTTCTATTGACGCCTTGGATTTTTTAGCATATTGACGCAGATGATCCAGATTATTGGCTTCCATGGCTGTTTCAGCATGATGAAAACCGTAGGTGGCGTCCTGATAGGCCACCTGGCAATTGCTGTCTGGGTTGGGTGACGACAACATAAGAGTTGCCGCAATTAGGGTAGATGTTAAAGTCATAAGCAGGTTATTTAAATTTGTAAGAAAATTCCTAATAATTGTTGTAAATCACAAATTATTAGGCATTTAATTTTACAGTTTTTTATTTGTGGTGGGTGAAATTAAACCTGAATTAGGCTTATCAGGCGCAATTAGCCCAATCTTTTCTATATTTAGCTTGCTATAAAAATTTACCTGATGAAGAATCCAGTGCTATCCGATTATAAAATTACCCAGCCAGTAAAAATTGCTGATTTGAGGTCTTTCGAGGACTTCGGTTCCAGTGAAAACAAACTTGAAAAGGCTTTAAGTGAGAGAAGGAGGGATTTAGGTGACCTTCAGAATACCATGTATGCACACGGAAAGTACAGTGTCCTGGTTTGTTTACAAGGGATGGATACTTCGGGCAAGGACAGCCTGATTAGGGAGGTTTTTAAAAGTTTTAATGCCAGGGGGGTAGATGTCCATAGCTTTAAAGTTCCCACTGAGTTGGAATTAAAACACGATTATCTTTGGCGCCATTATCTGGCCTTACCGGCTCGTGGCAAATTTGGGGTATTCAACAGGACTCATTACGAAAATGTACTTGTGACCAGGGTTCATCCGGGATATATACTCGGGGAAAACCTGCCTGATGTCACGGATATATCACACGTGAATGAAGCATTTTGGGATCGAAGATTTGATCAAATATTAAATTTTGAGAAAACTTTGGCAGAAAATGGCACTCTTATTTTCAAATTTTTTCTGAATTTGTCCAAAGATGAGCAAAAGTTCCGATTGCTGCGCCGCTTAAGAAAGAAAGAGAAGCATTGGAAATTTTCTCCCGGGGATTTGAAGGAGCGAAAACTCTGGGACGCGTATATGAAGTGCTATGAAGATGTGCTGAACCGAACTTCGGCGGAGTATGCACCTTGGTATAATATTCCGGCGGATAACAAACCAGCTGCCCGATATATAGTGGCATCTATTTTGTTGGAAGAACTTCAGAAATATAAAGACATAAAAGAACCGGAACTAGATCCTGAAATTGCTGCAAAAATCGATGAGTTCAGGAATCAACTGGAAAATGAATAAAATTATGATTCGACTTGCCCTGATTACCCTTTGCCTGCTTTTTTCTTCGGAAATCATATCCCAAAAAGTCAACAAAGAAGATTCCCTGATGATTCGCTCCATTTATGATGAAGCATTGCTGAATGGAAAGAGTTATGACTGGCTCGATTATTTGTCCAATCAAATTGGAGGAAGGCTTTCCGGTTCCATTCAAGCCGAAAAGGCGGTCAATTATACCAAAGAGGAACTAGATAAACTTGGACTTGACAAAGTTTGGCTTCAACCTGTGATGGTTCCTAAATGGACCCGTGGAATAGCCGAGTATGCGTTTATAGAAACAGCACCGGGGGTGACAAGTACTGTCAATGTTTGTGCCCTGGGAGGCTCGGTAAGTACCCCAGCTGCCGGATTGAAGGCTGAGGTCATCGAAGTACAAGGTATTGAAGATCTTGAAAAACTGGGGGAAGAAAAAATATCGGGTAAGATTGTATTTTTTAACCGGCCCATGCAAGCTAATCTCATTAGCACGTTCAGTGCTTATGGTGGGTGCGTGGATCAACGATATAGTGGCGCCAAAGAAGCTGCCAAATATGGTGCTGTAGGGGTTGTAGTTCGTTCTATGAATTTACGCCTTGACGACCTCCCTCATACAGGTTCTATGTCCTATGGTGAAACTCCAGTGAACGATCGAATTCCCGCATGTGCGATCAGTACCAACGATGCGGAGTATCTGAGTTCTGCCTTGAAACTCAAACCGGATCTGAATTTTTATTTCAAACAAAATTGCAAAGTGTTTCCCGATGTATTGTCTTATAATGTGATTGGGGAGATTACAGGAAGCCAGTTTCCTGATAAATATATGATTGTGGGCGGTCATTTGGATTCCTGGGATTTGGGTGATGGATCCCATGATGACGGTGCAGGCTGTGTACAGTCTATGGAAGTTTTACGATTGTTCAAAGAGATTGGTTATAAGCCCAGACACTCGATTCGGGTCGTATTGTTCATGAATGAAGAAAACGGACTTCGAGGGGGTCGTAAATATGCGGAAGAAGCCAAGTTAAAACGAGAAGAACATTTATTCGCGCTGGAAAGCGATGCCGGCGGATTTACTCCAAGAGGCTTTTCTTTTGATACCGATGAAGCAAATTTTCAACAAATCCAGTCCTGGAAACCGTTATTTAAACCATATCTCATACATTATTTTGAAAAAGGAGGCAGTGGAGCTGATATTGGCCCTTTAAAGGATCAGCAAATCGTATTAGCAGGTCTTCGTCCGGATTCACAACGGTACTTCGATCACCATCATGCTGCAAATGACACTTACGATGCTGTGAATAAGCGAGAACTGGAACTGGGAGGAGCTACGATGACTTCACTGGTGTATCTTTTCGATAAATACGGAACAAAATCTTCGCTTACCACTGTCAAGAATTAACGGAATTTCAGCAAGTTAGCTCCAAATAATTCCAATTAGCTTGTTTCCCTAATGAGCCGGTATTAGGTGCTATTTTTTCGCTTATTGAATAAATTCTTGGAGTAAACTATTATCGGGAATTACTATTTAGGTGGCTTTTTACGAAACAAATTGTATCTTTAAGTTAGCAAAAAGGAGACCCCGGCTAATGAAAGATTTTGCCACCATAAAAAAATTGCTCTTTTTTACGTCCTGTTTGCTTTTTCTATTTCCCGATAATAGTTTACTCGCATCCGACGTAAATGTACCTCCTGTATCTGCTACTGAACAGAATTTTAGTTTGCAATATTGGATGTTTCTGCAAGATCAGGATGAAACCAAATTTCATCCCGACTCTCTATTGATGTATAAAGAACGCGCCATCTTTGCGGCAAAGAATGACGATCTCCAGATGGCAAAACTCAATACGGAGCTTTATATAAAATATTCGGGTGAGACCGAGTTCGTGAATTCCGGATATTTTAACCGCTTCAGCAATGATGAAGAATTTAAAAGGCTCCAGGAGAATTATGGGCTCAATTTTAGCTGGCTGAACTTCTTTTATCTGTTCACGGCCATCATTGGTTTTTATATCTCAATTATGCTTCTGATGAAAAGAAAGCAGGATAAAATTGCTTCCTTTCTAATCAGTTCTTTCATATTGATTCACTCCGTATTTATATTCCATATTTTTCTGTATCTCACGAACTTGATCTACAGAGTACCACATACTCTTTATATGTCCTCCATATTTTCATATTTGTATGGTCCGTTGATCTATTTCTATTTTAAAAGGATTACTCTCAATTATAAATTCAGAAAGGGTGACTTACTGCATTTAATTCCTACTGTGCTGATATTATTGATCATGTTACCGATTTTTCTATTTCCGGAAAGTGAGAAATTGAGAATACTACTGGAGGTAGGTGTTTTGGACAGACAGCCCTACCTGAAGTATATTACCATTACCAAATTTGCCTCCTTGTTATTCTATGGATATCTGGTGTTAAGGGTATACTTGAAAAGCGATCATTTACCGAAATTATCAATTGCTTCGCAGAAATGGATCCGGAATCTGGTGGTTTTGTTTGAAGTTTACGTTTTGTCTTATTTGGTTTACGGTTTGACGATCATCAACACGGATATCAAATCGGATCTCCTGTTTAATTTTCAGATTGTGGCCATGGCATCTATGGTGCTTTACATTGGCTATTCTTCCTATGTGCGCCCGAACCTCTTCAGTAAGGAATTTGGTAAAAGGAAAAGGAAGTATAAAAAGTCCGGGCTTACTCCTAGTTTTTCCACAGAATTGAAAAATCAATTGCTGCAATTGCTGGAAGATGAACGTATTTATCGGCAAAATGATATTAATCTTGAGAAAATTTCCCAGCGCCTGGGAACCACTCGTCACAATACCTCGCAGGTGATCAATGAACATTTCGGACTTAATTTCTTCGAACTCATCAATAAATACAGAATTGAAGAGGCATTGGAAATACTGAAAAATGATACCAATAAGAACTTAAATATTATCGATGTCGCCTATGAGGTGGGATTCAATAATAAAGTTACTTTCAACAAGTCGTTCCGCAAGCAATTATCGCTCACGCCCACCGAATTTCTGAGTTCTCTGAATACGTAAATAGTGAGGAAATATTCTCCGGAATAGTTAAGTTCTATAGGTCTTAACCACTGAGCTGGCCATATGAGGTAATTTGCATTATCAGATGGCAATTGCTGTCAGGTAGAACGTAAGTTTTTCTTCATAAGTTAGTTTAGTTGGTGTTCCATTTATCTGTGAAATATCTATTATTTGGTTGGTTAAAATGAACAGATAAATGTCCCGCCCCGATGACTTTGTCGGGGCGGGTTTTTTATGACTTTATTATCATAATCCGTTATGTGAAGCCTTCCGAGTTTTCTACCTTTGACCCCAAAACCAACCAGTGCTCGCTCAATACACCAAAGAATTCCGATATAATGTGAATTTGGCTACCCCTGTTATCCTGGGTATGCTGGGTCATACGTTGGTAGCCTTTATCGATAACATCATGGTAGGCCAGTTGGGTACTGCAGAGCTGGCAGCCGTTTCCCTGGGTAATAGTTTTATGTTTATTGCGATGTCGCTGGGAATTGGATTTTCTACTGCTATTACTCCGTTGGTTGCTGAAGCAGATGGTGAAGGGAATTTTGCCGTGGGTAAGTCTTCCTTCAAACATGGCCTGTTTCTTTGTACCGCATTGGGAATTGCTTTGTTCCTGATGGTTTTTGCCGCAAAACCGCTGATGTATCATATGAATCAGCCGCCCGAGGTGGTGGATCTGGCCATGCCTTACCTCAACCTGGTGGCGATATCATTGATTCCTCTTATCGTATTCCAGGCGTTTAAACAATGCAGCGACGGGCTGTCGATGACGAAATATCCAATGTATGCCACCATAATTGCCAACGTGGTAAACATAATTCTGAACTATCTGTTTATTTTCGGGAAGTTTGGATTCCCACAATTGGGAGTGGTTGGAGCTGCGATAGGTACCTTGGCTTCCAGGCTTATTATGGTGGGCTATCTGTGGTTTCTGATGAGCAAGCACTATAAATCAAGGGACTATGTTTTAGACATCAAGCTATTCAAGCTTACAAAACGGATGCTCTCAAAGATTTTAAATCTGGGCTTTCCTTCTGCCTTACAGATGTTTTTTGAAGTGGCCATTTTTACGGCTGCTATCTGGTTGTCTGGTATCTTGGGTAAGAATCCACAGGCGGCTAACCAGATTGCGTTAAACTTGTCGTCCATGACGTTCATGGTGGCAATGGGCTTTAGTGTGGCCGCGATGATACGAGTGGGTAATCAAAAAGGATTGAAACGATTTCGAGAATTGCGACGCATCGCTTTTTCCATTCTCTTGATCACTACATTGTTTGCGGTACTATTCGCTGCAATCTTCTTTATTTTCAATGCACAGCTACCAAAAATTTATCTGGACTATGACGACGTCGAGAACTTTACCGATAACTACCAGGTGCTTACCATTGCCTCTAAATTATTAATCATTGCCGCTATCTTCCAGATCAGCGATGCCTTGCAGGTAGTAGTTTTGGGTGCCCTCAGAGGAATGCAGGACGTGAAGATCCCAACGCTCATCACCTTCGTGGCTTACTGGTTGATAGGTTTTCCGATTTCCTACTACATGAGTATGTTCACCGAATACAAGAGTTCGGGAATCTGGATCGGATTGTTGGCAGGACTCACCGCTTCGGGTATAATGCTATTTTTCAGGTTTAACTATTTATCCAAAAAACTGATCCTTCGAACAAATTCGTAATTCTGCTTCTGAAATATCTTGTACCTTGCGTAATAATTTATCATAGATGAACCTTCCAAAGTTTATTTTAGGCGACAATACCGATCATCCCAATGCCATTTTTGTGATTCATACTGAGTTTCCTCGATTCATCATCAATTTAGAAAATGATGAGGTGGAATGGTTGGAGGAATTCGATCAACACGATCAGAAAGAGTTGGAAAGCGAAACCGAAAATTACATCCGCGAGGCTACCGAGTTTTACGATAGGGAAGTATCACGCTACGACGATGCTTGAGGAATTATTAAAATATGACACAGAACTATTCCTGTTTCTGAATAACCTGGGAAGCGAATCCTGGGACGGACTTTGGCGATTTATTACGGAAAAGTATTCGTCCATTCCGCTCTATATTATACTACTCTATTTAGTCTTTAAAGAATTGGGTTGGAAAGGCACCCTCATTGTAATGGTTGCTGCAGCACTGATGATCACTGCAACTGATCAATTGGCGAATTTATTCAAATATGGGATAGAAAGACCAAGGCCTTGCCGAGTGGAAGCCCTTCAGGATTCCATGAGATTTGTAGCTGAAGGATGCGGCCGATTTGGATATTTCTCTGCACATGCAGCAAGTTCTATGGCAGCAGCAGTTTTTTTAGGACTTATTTTGCGTGGTCGCTATAGTTGGATTCCCTTTGCCCTATTATTTTGGGCGTTTATTATTGCCTATAGCCGAATATATTTAGGAGTTCATTATCCGTTGGACATCATAACGGGAATGTTTTTTGGTGGCATGATTGGTTGGCTTTTCTACAAATTGCAAAAGTGGGCGCAAGGAAGATTTATCACTTCCGCAGTATAAACAAATCCCGCCATAATCGAGGCCTGTGTGAGCGTTCTCCAGGAGCCTTAGGATTCATGTCATATCGTGTTACCTTTTCGATCTTATAATCGGCAAATGTTTTTCTGAAATTTTCAAGATGTTCTTCAGCCACTAACAAACCAAACTCCGAAGGTATCGGAATAGAAACTAGTTCATCCTTTCTCAAAACTTTGATGGGTTTTCCATAGGCCCATATGAGCTCAGGAGTGAAACCTCCATATTCAAACACTTCCAATTGAGACTCTTCTTGCCAGTCGTTCAGCAGAGCTAAACTTTTGTATTCAGGATTTACAGTCAGAGTTCCCGCCATAGGCAAACCGAAACACATAATGGCAATGATGAATAAAATTGTTGCGGAGAACACCTGGGCCATTTTTTTCTTTTTCAGGTTTTTGAATATGGTAAATCCAAGACCGAAAAGCAAAATGGAGAGCAATATGAACCAAAACCAGTTTCCTTCGATCTTTTCTCCAAGGAACAGATAACCTCCAATTGGAAATGCAACTCCGATAAGCGCAATGAGGCCAAAGTTGAAATAGACCGGAATGGTTTCTCTCTTGTCGGTTAATTCTGAAAATTTGCGAATCAGATATTCGATATAGAATCCCGTATTTAAGGCCATAGGTATCAATACAGGCAACAAATACCTGGATTTCTTTTCAGGAATAATGGACAAAAGTACGACCGAAAGCATGGTCCATAAGAAGGTGAATAAATAGGCCTTTTGGTTGAATACCCTGTTTTTCAAATAAGGATACAGCAAGGCAATAAATGCCGGGATTGTCCAAATACCGGATTGGGTGAAGAAACTCCAGTAGTAATAAAACGGGCGCACATTATATCCGGTCCAGTTATTGGTTTCCCTTTTGGTGATCTCTGCCATAGCTTCGGCATCATAGGTATAGGTATACCAATACCACCAGCCTGAAACCAGCAAGGCAACAACCAGAAATGCTAGTAAGGGGAGTATTTTCTTCCTGAAATTTTTATATCGATACACTATCCCGAATGCCAGTATAAAGGGTAACCACAACGCATACAATGAGACCGGACCTTTACTCATAAATGAGCATCCGAAGAACAGGGCAGCAAGCAATGCATATCGATACAAGGATTTTTCCGAAGTAAACAATCGGTACAAATAATAGATACTCACCATCATAAATCCGTGGGTAAAAATATCCCACTGTCCGTTTCTGCCGGAGAAAATGATATAGAACGAAGTTGCCATGATCAGTGACCCCACGAGAGAGAACAAACGATGGCTTGTAAGCTTTAATGAAAACTTATAAGAAACAAATATTAGCAGCGTTGCGAGCAAAACTGCCGGTAAACGGAGCACAAACAAACTTTTCATCCCAAAGGCCATAGCCGATAAGGCCGTGAGCCAGGTGGGCAGTGGAGGCTTTTGATAGCGGGGTTCCCCGTTCAGGGTGGTGAATATCCAGTTTCCGTCATCGATCATCTCACGAGCCGTGATAAAATTTCGGGCTTCCATGATATTGATAAAGATAGCATCCAGATTCACGAAAAAGATGGATACACAGGCCAGTAACAGGATGATTACAGATTTGTCCTTAGGTAGTCGCATTGCCTTCTTTTTTCCAGATAAAGATATTGCGAATATAGATAATAAGCCCGGCTCCGTGTCCCAGTAAAAGTACAGGGTCCAATCTGAATATCGCGTAAGTGAGGATCATCGCAGCGCCCAGAACACTCAACCTCCAGAAGCCGATGGGCAGTTGGGATGTCTTTGTTTTTTCTGAAACGAACCATTGATACACGAACCTGAAAGTGAAAATTACCTGTGCCACACTTCCCAGCCACAGCAGCCACATAGGAATGTCTTCATTGTTGAATAATTCATAAATATCGTATTCGCCATTGTTGTATCCATAGATGATAATCAACACCGGGAAAAATATCAGAAATAAGCGAAACCACATGGGCGATTTCTGCCATTCTCCTTGCAACTGAAGGTTTCGAACATAAATAAAATAGGTCAGGGATTGGCCTAACATGATTGCAAAATCATCCCTCAGGTATCCATAAACGAACAGCAGGAAGGAAGCCAGTAAACTCAATTTCCAAAAGAGGGAAGGGGTAATGATGCGTTTACTTTTTTCAGAAAGAATCCATTGAACCAATAGTCTTGCAGAAAATAAAGCCTGTGCCAGGAAACCGATACTATATATCAGCCAGTCGCTCATCCTTTATCCTTGATCTCGTAATTAATATATTTTCGCTTCATCCAGAGATAGGCAAAACAATCGGACAAAGGGCCCAATAACCGATTCCATAACCCGAACTTAGCCGTACCGGCAATCCTCGGAAAATGCTGCACCGGGACTTGCAAAATCTTACCGTTCTGAAGCAAGATCATGGCCGGAAGAAAACGATGCAAGCCTTTAAACATGGGAATTCTCTTGGCATAATCTGTTTTAATCACTTTCAGCGGGCAACCCGTGTCGTCCATGCCGTCGTGAGTAAAGGCTCTTCGAATTCCGTTGGCGATCTTCGAGGACATATTTTTCACGAACGAATCCTTGCGATTCGCTCGAACACCGGTTACCAGATCGTAGGGACCGATATGTTCTAAAAGTAAATTGAAATCTTCTGGGGCGGTTTGTAGGTCGCTGTCAATATAGCCTACCAGTGGTGCTTCCACATGGTCGAATCCCGCCTTGATGGCAGCACTCAATCCACGGTTTTCCTTGAAAGAAATATAACTGAAAGCCTCATTCCTTGCACAGATGTCTTCAATAAGCTCCTGACTACGGTCTTTGGAACCATCATTCACGAATAAGGCGTTGGTCTTTCGGGTTGCTACCTTAAAAAATGCGGACAATTCTTTTTCCACTCTTTCCAGGTTGTCTTCCTCGTTGTAAACCGGAACCACTATGGTAAACTCGTACATTTAAGTTTGGGTTGTTTGCTGCAAAAGTATTTCTTTTTTAAAGAATAAAATAGAAACCTAAAAAAGGTGTTATTTTGCAGAAGCAATAATCGAGTATGAAAGTTTTTATTACCGGTGCCGCTGGGTTTATTGGTTCGCATACCGCGGAAAGACTAAAGGCATTAAATCATGAGGTGGTCGCTATCGACAATTTTTCAGGATATTACGATGTATCGCTGAAACAATTAAATGCAAAGGAACTTTCAGAAAAGGGAATTCAAATTCAAAAATTCGACCTTCGGGAAGGTGATCTGTCTTCCTTAATTACCGAAGATATTGACTTTATCTTCCATTTTGCTGCCCAACCGGGAATTTCGGCCAGCAGTACCTTTGAGCAGTATTTCAGCAATAATATTTTAGGTACCCAGCGCATTTTAGACCGACTGGAATTGATGGAGAAAAAACCATTCTTCGTCAATATTGCCACGTCTTCTATCTATGGGCTACATGCTACTCTTAAAGAAGACGAAGCCCCTTTGCCGGCCTCTTGGTATGGTGTGACCAAACTTGCTGCCGAGCAATTGGTATTGGCTTATTCCAGAAGGAATCTACTGAAGAGCACTTCGTTACGGCTGTACTCGGTGTACGGCCCTCGGGAACGCCCGGATAAATTGTATACTCGGCTTATCGATTGTGGCTTGAACAACAAACCGTTTCCATTGTATGAGGGAAGCGAGGCTCATTTAAGAAGTTTTACCTATGTGGATGATATCGTGGATGGTATTGTGAGTGTGTTGGACCATGCTGAAATATGCAATGGCGAAATCTTCAACCTTGGAACCGAGGAAGAGAATACTACAGCCACAGGTATCGCTACGGTGGAAGAAATTTTAGGAAAAAGCATCGATAAAGAGATCAAACCACCGCGTCCGGGAGACCAGTCCCGAACCAAGGCAAATATCGATAAAGCGCGTAAATTATTGGATTACAATCCGCAAACTACCCTCAAGGAAGGATTGGAAAAACAGGTGGATTGGTTCCGGAGGAATTTTATGTGATCGGTTTTATCATCTGGGTCAACGTTTAATTTTCAGAATAAATTTTAATATATCATTGATATCTAATATCTTGCCCCGGCTATTGCTGGGACCCCTCGGGGTTTCTCATTACCTACTGCCAAAATAACTAACCAAAACAACTATATGGCACTACAGGAGGAATTTAAAACGCAAGGCGATTTCCTATTTAAATACCGAAGTTACTTTCCGATGATCATCTTGGTTGTTGGGGTAATCGTGTATTGGCACACTTTGACCAATGCGGACCAAATTCAGGACGAATCGCTGTCAGCAATTTACAAATGGATCTGTCTTGGGGTTTGTACGCTGGGATTGCTTATTCGTATTATTACCGTAGGACATACTCCTAACTTTTCATCTGGTAGAAATACTCATGAAGGCCAGAGAGCCTCGGAACTCAATCAAACCGGAATCTATTCCTTAGTGAGACATCCTTTGTATTTGGGTAACTTTTTTATGTGGTTAGGTGTGGCTATGCTTACTCAAAATTTCTGGTTCATTATTGCCTTTGTTTTATTCTTTTATGTGTACTACGAGCGCATTATGTATGCTGAAGAGGCCTTCCTGAGAGGTAAGTTTAAGGAGGAATATGAGAACTGGGCTTCGGGGGTACCTGCCTTTATCCCCATGATTGGAAAACTGGCATCCCCGGACTACGGATTTAGCTGGAGAAAGGCCATACGTCAGGAGAAAAACGGATTTGCGGCCATGTTTCTGCTCTTTTGGGTGTTTAATGTAATAGAAATGTCCATGGCAGCCGGAAAGTTTGTCCTGGAACCCAATTTCTGGTTTTATGCAGCCATAATTTCTTCGGTGTTATATTTGATTCTGAAGATCCTTAAGAATATGAAATTACTGGAGGATAAAGACCGAGTTAATTATTAGGTACCTTCGGAAAGTATGATCGAAGCAGCTTCGAAGGCTGTGATCTCTTCTTTATCAAGGCGTTTCAACTGGGTGGCAAGTGCTTGTTTCACTTTCGGGTTATTATAAAACGAAGATTTCAGTTCGTTTTCTATGGTTTGCATCAACCAGTACTTGTTCTGCCCTTTTCTTTTTTTCTGAAAATAATCGGTCTCTTTGGAAGTATTGAGGTAAGATTCGATCATTTCCCATACTTCGGAAATTCCTGTATTCTCAGTAGCAGAACAAATCAAGGTTTTGGGCACCCAACCGCTATCTTTGGGAGGATATAAATGCAAGGCCCTGTTGAATTCTGTTTTTGCCAGTTTTGCGGCTTTTACGTTTTCACCGTCCGCTTTGTTGATCACAATGGCGTCCGCCATTTCCACAATTCCACGTTTTATTCCTTGTAATTCATCTCCCGCTCCGGCCAATTTCAGCAGTAAAAAGAAATCGGTCATGGAATGCACGGCAGTTTCGCTTTGGCCCACTCCCACGGTTTCGATCATAATGATATCGTAGCCTGCGGCTTCACAAAGGATGATCGTTTCTCTTGTTTTACGTGCCACCCCACCCAGGGAATCACCGCTGGCAGAAGGCCTGATAAAAACATCTTCGTCCTTCACCAGATCTTCCATTCGCGTTTTATCTCCCAGGATACTACCCTTACTCACGGTACTGCTGGGATCAACTGCAAGGACGGCTACTTTATGATCTTTTTCGGTGAGAGTTTTGCCCAGGCTTTCGATGAATGTGCTTTTTCCAACCCCGGGAACTCCTGTAATTCCTATTCGAATAGAATCGGTACGATGAGGCAAACATGCCTCGATGATCTTCCTTGCCGATTCGGAATGCTTCGGTGCCCGACTTTCCACCAACGTAATTCCGCGGCTCAAAGCGGTTTTATCGCCGGCTAAGATCCCTTCAATGATTGAACTAACATCCGGCCGATTTTTTCGACTTTTCTTTAGTTTCTCGGCAACCGACTTACTCAGGGAATCCGGTGCTTTTACACCTTCTTTCTCTTCCAGGGCGAATGGCTTTTTCGGTTTTCCCGTCACAGGTATTTCTTTTAGTTCAGTTGCATCGGAAGTGCTGCCACGGTTCTGTCCCAGGCAAAGATGAGTACCATGGTATTATTTTCGGCTTCCACCACACTTATTTGAAAGTTTTCGTGCAAGGTCAGGCTTTCAGAGACTGCTGCGTCGGCCACAAGTGTGTCAAATTCTGCTTCACGCATAGCTTTGGAATCTTGAAATCTTACCCCCCAACCATACATCTTATCGTTGAAGATAACCTTCCAGTTCTCTTTATCAGGGATGGTCCATAGGCTGTATTTCCCTGCCGGAAGTGTTTTACCATCAATGAGGAGATCTTTGTTGGTAGTGAAGGTACTTGCTTCATTGGCACCGGTTCTCCAAACTTCGCCATAGGGAACCAATTCCCCGAAAATTACCCGGTCCTTTTTGGAAGGACTGCAATAGAACAGGTCTATTTGAAGATCATTTTGAGTGTACGTTATGTTCTGTTCAGGACTATGTTTTTTAGTATTTTTCTTTAAAATAGGACCAATTACAAAAAAGAAAAGCAACGCCAAAACAGCAATCGTACCTATAACCCAAAGGATTATTTTGACTGCCTTATTCATAATGAAAGTGTTTGTTTAACGAAAGGTAGTAAATTTAAAAGTTCTTTTTTGCAACACTGAATTTTTTCTGTCGTCTTTAACCCGAACAGCAACCAAAAAACCATCAAGTTGTCGAATTCATTACTTGTTGAACAATGCAAGGAGCATAATCCAAAAGCGCAAATGGCCCTTTACAGGCAGTATTGCGATGGAATGTTCGTGATCGCTCAGCGGTATATGAAAGACGTAGCCGCAGCCGAAGATGCCATGCAGGAGGCTTTTATCAAAGCTTTTTCCAAATTGGAACAATACAAAGGGGACGTCACCTTTGGGGCCTGGCTAAAAAGAATTGTAATCAACACCTGTCTCGATGCTATCAAAGCACGAAAAATGGAGTTGCATTCAATTAATGAAGAAGTGATGGGTATGCCGGATGAAGAAGATTGGAGTGTTGGTGACGAGGTATCAGCCTCAGAAATCAACGATGCCATTGAAAAGTTGGCAGACCCATATCGAATTGTGATACAGTTGTATTTAATGGAAGGATACGATCATAGCGAGATTTCTCAGATACTGGGGATTTCTGAAAGTGCCTCCAGAACCAATTTGTACCGCGGTAAAAACAAACTGAAAGAAACACTAAAACACTTGCGATATGGCACAGGATATTAGAAAGTTGATGAAGGACTATACGCCTGAGGGTCCCAAACTAAGTGAGGGACATGAGGGAAGATTTGCCCAGAAACTGGCAGACCAATTTCCGCAGGAGAAAAAGAATCCCACGTTCTTATGGCTTAAGATCGCAGCTGCTATTATAGCATTTGCAGCCGTTGCCTACATCGGGTATACCAACTATAACGGAAATACTGAGGTAGATCCTCAAGTCGCAGAAGCAGAAGATGCTTTAGACAATAATGAATCGGGAATTACCATTGGTGATCTCTCTCCGGACCTAAAGAAAGTAGAAGATTTTTACCTGGCCGGGATCGAAGTACAATTGGCTTCTTTGCCCTCTAATGGGGAAAACAAGGAATTGATCGATGGGTATTTGAAAAGATTGGAAGAGCTGAATAAAGACTATCAACAACTCAATATAGAACTGAACGAAGTGGGCCCTACTGAGGCAACCATCACCGCTTTGATCGAAAATTTAAAACTACGTTTGGAATTGCTGTTCAAACTTAAAAACAAATTAAAAGAACTAAAACAATTAGAAAATGAACAGTTTACAGAAATGGATGCATAGATTGACAGCAATAGTATTGTTGTTGGCGGTGTCCCAGTTAAATGCACAATCCACTTACAAGGAAACTTTTAATGTAGGAGAAGATGTGCTGGTTTCGGTAAATACTTCGCACACGAATGTGGTATTTGAAACCTGGAATCAGGATAAAGTAGAGGTATATGCCTTTATAGATGACGATGAGCTTTCAAAGAAAGAGAAAGAAGAAATTTTTGAGAGTTGGAACCTGGATGTGTTAGGAAATAGCAAGAAAGTGGTAATAACCTCTAACCATGGAAGTCTTTGGGGAGGAATTGAGTCTATGGGAAGTTTAAAAGCCCTGGAAAGAATGGAAAGCCTCGAATCATTAAAAGGACTGGAAGCCTTGAAAGGATTACAAGACATGCCAATCCTTGAATCATTTAAGGAAATGGACTGGAATATAGTGGTGCCGGAAGTTCCGGATTTGGGTGAATTCCCCAATTGGCCCTTCGGTGATGATCGTCCGAATTTGAAAAGCGGAAACGAATACAATTATTACTCTGAAAATAATAGAAGGTCGATTACCTTCGATAAAGGTGAGTATAAGAAGAACAAACAGGCCTATGTGGACAAATTGAACAAGAAGCATAAGTCGAATGCAACGGTACGTGAAGTCGATCAATGGCTGGAAGATGTGGAAGAATGGTCTGATAATATCGAGGAAGTAATGGAAGAATGGGGTCAGAACTTCAGCAGGGAATTTGAACAGAAATTCAGCCCGGAATTCGAGAAGAAGATGGAGAAGTGGGGTGAAGAATTCGGAAAGAGCATGGAAGCCTGGGGCGAAGCTTTTGGTGAAAAGTTTGGCGAGGATATGGAGAAATGGGGTGAAGAATTCGGAAAAGACATGGAAAAGTGGGGCGAAGAATTCGGAAAAGACATGGAAGAATGGGCCAAGCAATTTGAAGAAAATGATTTCAACTATTCACGAGATGTGCAAATTGATGAGGACGGAAACGAGTCCATTATCATTCAAAGAAGTGGTTCCAAACGGGGATTACTCGAAGATAATGTGAAGGCCAAGAAGACTATTATCATCAAAATGCCTAAAGGCACGCGTACCGATATCAATGTGCGTCATGGTGAAGTGAAAATGGCCGATGTGTCCAACATAAAAGCAACGTTAAATTATTCAGCATTTACAGCAAACAGTATCGATGGGGGAGAGTCCCTCATCGATGCTTCCTATGCCCCGGTTATGATCAATAACTGGAAGAACGGGGAACTCGCCTTAAAGTTTGTGGAAGACTGCCGGCTAAATAAAGTGGATCGCATTAATGTGATGGCCAATTCCAGCGATGTGAATATTATCAATCTCACCAAGGAAGCGTTTTTATCTGGTTCCTTCGGAAATTTGTTCATCAAGGATATTGCAGATGACTTTGAATCGGTGGACATAGTATTGGAGAATACCGACGCCACGTTGGGCCTGCCCGATTCAGCCTTTACTTTTTACTATAATGGAGCAAAATCAAGATTCCAGGTGCCTTCCAACATCGAGGTAACCACCACCAACAAGAATAGCAACCGAACTCATTATAAGGGATTTCATAAATCCAAGAATACTTCAAGATCACTAACGATCAATGCTTCGTACAGCAATGTGAAGATACAGTAAAGCCATTTTGGAACCTCTGAAACTATTCCAAAATGGCTTCTTCTAAACTAAAAGTGGCAATTAATTAAGTGTCGCTGTTTAATTTCTTCGTAAGATAGAATCCGGTAAAGAGTCCGATCCCCGACATTAAGAATATCGTTCCCGGATATGCCACATCTTGATCTACTCCTAAAGTTTCATTTAGAATGGCAGCGATAAATATTCCAACGCCAATTCCCATTAAAAGTAAGGCAAAATTGATGATAAAGACTTTCCACATTGGTGTCGCCTTGCGATCGCTGTAAAAAATTGAGGCATCTGCACCTTTTTCGATTAGAGCTATCCTTTCTTTGTTTCTAGCGGAAATAAATAAGTAGAAAATTCCGAATATTACTGTCATAAATACAACCGGTACTAATACTTCTCCTGGTCCCATAATGTTATGTTTTTTAATTGATTATTATTATTTGTTTGTCCTTAGGACGCTACATTTTAGAATCTGGTTACAACTGGCTGAAAATATTTTTATAATTTGCTGAAAATCAATCAACAAAAATCCAGAATCAGTCTCCTGAAATATTTATGGATGCAAAATGTAACCATTTTAGGATACGTATCGTCTTAGAAATTGTATGACAACCAACACTGACCAACAGCTCATCGAAAAAACTCTGGAAGGGGATACCCGTTCCTTTGGGATACTCGTAGAGAAGTATCAGGCGTATGTATTCACCATTTCTTTAAGAATGTTGAAGGTGAAAGAAGAAGCCGAAGAAGTGGCACAGGATACATTTGTAAAAGCCTTTGAGTCTTTGGGAACCTTTCGTGGAGATTCGAAATTCTCAAGTTGGTTGTATAGTATAGCCTATCGGAAGGCGTTGGACAGAATCCGTAAGAATAAAAGGTCGCAGACCTCGGAATTGCTGGAAGAAATTACTGAAAGTGATACGATGTTAGTGGAAAATGCACTGGAAGTACTCGAGTCCAAAGAACGAAAACAAAAAATAAAGGATTGCATTATGCAACTTCCCGAAGTAGATGCCGCTTTGATAACGCTCTACTATTTTGAAGAACAATCGGTAAAGGAGATCGCGAGCATCACCGATCTCTCAGAAGAAAATATAAAAGTTAAATTATACCGTAGCCGAAAGAAGCTCTTTGGTTTGCTTCAGTCGTATGTGCTACCGGAAATAACGAATATCAATGGAAAAGCAGTTTGATCATTTAGAGGAATTTACCAGTAAGATTATGAAGGAGTCGGAACTCGAACAACCTTCTGCAACTTTTATGAAAGATGTTATGAAACGTGTGGAGAAGCAAACGTCCACGGTCAAATATCGTCCGTTGATTACCACGCGGGGATGGTTTGTGGTCACTTTAGCAATCGCAGCCTGTATGGCGATCTTCACTTTCATACCCGAAGCCGAAGCGGGCTATGTCAACGGGCCGTTACAAAATTTGAGGGATACTCAAATCGCATTACCCGAACTGCAGTTTTCAAAAATAATGGTGTACGGTATCGCTTTTCTGGCACTGTTTCTTTTACAAATACCGTTTTTGAAACGATATATGAATCAAGTATAAAAAAAACCGGAACAAAATGTTCCGGTTTTTTTAAATCCGATTTTTCTTAATCAATTGTTTATATCGTTATTTATGCTCAACAATTAGTTGTTTTTTATGAACAACATTCCCATCGTTAATATGTAGAATATAAAGTCCATCTGTAAGATGTTCGGTGACGACTTTCACTTTTTCCGCTGAAACTTTTTGTTCCAATAGCGTATTGGCGTAAAGATCATAAATGGTTAACGAATAATTTCCTGCTGGATAACCACTGAAATCTATTTCAAAAAATGCATCTGATCTATTTGGGACTGGGAACAAATCTACTGTTGATGATTGAGATGGACCAAAACCGGGGGATGATATCAACCATTTTTGGTTAGCAACTTCTTCCCATGGTAATGTGGTTGAATAGTTGAAATTGTTGTTGGTGATATAGCTTAATGAAGATTCGCTCAAAGTACTATGCCCCCACCAATTATTTATGATCCTATAAGAATTACCTAAATCCACAATTTTCCAAAGGTGATAGTCTTGCAAAACAGATGGTTCGATCTCAGTATATACAAATTCACCATGACATTGTCCTGTGCTGGAATTCCAATCGGGATCATTACTACTTCTTAAAATTTCATTGTAAAAGTTATTTACGATTTTGTAATTACCATTATCCACATATTCAATATCCCAGAGAGTTGGCCAAGAAGCGGTGATTGTTCTGTATTGATTATTTCCGGAGATATCTTCTCTTGTAGGATTCAAATATTTATTATCCTCCAAATTCATGATATAATATAATCCATCGAAATCTCCAGAAGTATAATTTAGGTTTCGATTAAATGTAACATCATATGTGTTGACTAAACCTATGTCGAATTTATCATATGGATTGCTATCCGTAATAGTGTCACCATTGATTATTAAGTCTTGAAAATGAACACCATTTACATACCTGCACGGTACGATATCAATGCCTTTAATCTCAGAATCATGTTCTTTAGTGGGATCAGATGGTCTGGTATATTTAATATTGTTCAAAAGAATATTTTGTACTCGATAGCCATCAGTTTTAGTATCTACATTTTGTAATTTTTCCACGATGATTCTGAGTAAGCTTCCTTCAGTAAATTCTTCAATATTGATGTTATTAAATTCGATGTTCTGACAATAATTGAAATCTCCGCATTGAATCGAGATAGCTCCCCAGAATTCGGAATTTTGTTCGTCGTGTTCCAGAATATCGATATCTCTAAAATATATATTTTCTACTAGTGACTTGTCATTAACATCAGCGGAGCCATGTACGCCTATGTTCATGGGTCTTGCCACATCTGCGTAGAGAGCAGTGTTCTCTACCACAATGTTAGTGGCATCACCACGGTTCCAGTTTCCATTGGTTTGTCTATCAGCATAAATCGTGATACAGTCTTCAGACGTTCTTAAAAATGAGTTAGTTATGTTATTGTCTTTAGATGCCTCCATATATACACCAGCGCCCCATTTAACACGGGTGAATACTTTCACATTATTGATGTTTACACTATCAGTGATTGCCAGGTTTATGGCATTGTTTTGGGTGTCATTAATTATGATTCCATCAATATTTACATCTGTTTCGGATTTGACCTTAATACCATTTCTGTGTTTGTAATTTGCGGGCCAGTGCATACTATCGTTCGAATAATTCTTAGCAAAGTCCCAATGATCAATAATACCACGTCCTACTATACGAACTCCTGATCTGTCAATATTAGTGCCGTCTATTAGAATCATTCCACGGAAAATTGAATCTCCGTGTATATAAATTGTTTCATCTTTTGCCGGCTTGTAAATTCCAATTTTGCTCAAAGTACCGTCATCATTTAAGGGAAAAATCATGTTTTCGTACATATTTTTTACTGTTACATAATTTGTGGGTAAAGATTTTTCATCAAAGGGCTTACTCGATAAAATATGAACATTTCTATGGCGATCGTTATTTATTTCTAATGACAGATTTGCCGGCTCGGTTAATGTGAGTTCAACGTACGTGCTATCATTGCTAATATTAGCTGTAATTCCTTTGGACATTGGTCTTACTAAAACAGATTCAATCAAATTATCCGTTTGTATACAATAGTTACAGGTTACTTTTAAATGAACCGTACCTGTAAAATCAAAATTTACAAATGTGGATGCTTCTTGATTATTTTCTAAGTCACTACTCGCGCCGTTATTAACGTATGTTTTATATTCGAACAAATCCTGCCAATTTGGTATAGGTAAATTTTTGCTTACCTGGACCGAATAATCATCATTCTTTTCTGCACATGGAGAATAGGTCGAAGAACAAAGCACTCCATTTGAACAATCACTAGACCAACAATCGGGTTCGTAACGGATCAATTGCTGAGGCGGTGAACTGAAAATTGAGTTCCTTCCAAGTATTTCTGAAAAATGGGTCATTAGGATTCCTGCAGTAACTAAAGCAAACAATAGATAAATTGAATTTCTCATAACAAAATGGTTTAGTTTTTAATGAAAGGGGAGTATGTCTTAAAGTTATTAAATTGGTTATCATTAATGGAACCTATCTTCTCGAAATCAGGTCGGAATTCTTGAATTTCGACTACCTTTTTTATGAAAAACCCGGAGATTCTTTCTCCGGGCCTCAATGTTATCTTTATTTTAAGAATGTTGTTCTATTCATCCACCAATACCCATTCTCCTTTATCCAGTAAAGGAATGGCTTGTTTGTATTTCATGGTTTTGTTTTCACCGCTCATCACGTTTTTGATGGTCACCCGTTCGTTTCTACCAATCTTTGGTCTTTCGCGAACAATGGTTTCCGTGACTTGCTGAGGTCGGCGTTGCGTATTTCCGGCAGCCCTTGCCTCGGCGGCTCTTTCGTCCATGTTCTGAATTTCTTCCTTTTGCTCGTTGAGCTTTTCCTTTGGACGCGTTTGCTGGGCTTCCCGGATTTGCTCCTGGTTCTCCTGAGGTAATTCTCCTTTAAACAGGAAGGATATCACATCTTTATTCACTTTCTCGATCATCGCCTTGAACAGTTCGAAGGCTTCAAACTTGTAAATCAGAAGTGGATCCTTTTGTTCGTGCACCGCTAACTGTACCGATTGCTTCAACTCATCCATTTTCCGTAGATGCGTTTTCCAGGAATCATCGATGATGGCGAGGGTGATATTTTTCTCGAAATCCTGAACCAATTGTCGTCCTTCCGTCTCATAAGCCTTTTCAAGATCGGTTGCGACATTCAAGGTTTTAACTCCATCAGTAAATGGAACCAGGATACGCTTGTACTTGTCTTTTTGAGTTTCGTAAACATTTTTGATCACCGGGAAAGCCAGACCTGCATTTCGGTCCATTTTTTCCTGGTAATGCTCATAGGCCGCTTTATAGATCTTACCTGCAATCTCCTGGATTCCCATATCCTTGAACTCGCTTTCTGAGATGGGAGAGCTCATTGAGAAATAACGGATCAATTCGAATTCGAAATTCTTGTAATCCTCCGCGCCTTTGTTGGTTTCTGCGATCACTTCCGCAGTATCATAGATCATATTGGCTATATCCACCCGAAGTCGTTCTCCGAACAAGGCATGGTATCTTCGTTTGTAAACTACTTCACGCTGCGCATTCATCACATCATCATACTCGAGAAGGCGTTTTCTAATTCCGAAGTTATTCTCTTCCACCTTCTTCTGTGCTCTTTCAATGGATTTGGAGATCATGGAATGCTGAATCACTTCGCCTTCCTTCAATCCCATTCGGTCCATCATTTTCGCAATTCGCTCGCTACCAAACAATCGCATCAGATTATCTTCCAACGAAACATAAAATTGTGAACTACCAGGATCTCCTTGTCGGCCACTACGTCCACGCAGCTGTCGGTCAACACGACGTGAATCATGACGCTCGGTACCCACAATTGCAAGACCTCCGGCATCTTTCACGAGGTCGGATAATTTGATATCCGTTCCACGTCCGGCCATGTTCGTTGCGATCGTAACTACTCCGGCATCTCCGGCTTCCGCAACGATATCTGCTTCTTTTTTGTGAAGTTTTGCGTTCAGTACGTTATGCGGTACATTTCGTATGCTCAACATTCGGCTCAGTAATTCTGATATCTCTACCGAAGTAGTACCGATAAGAACCGGTCTGCCAGCTTTCGAAAGATCAGTTACTTCATCAATAACCGCGTTATATTTTTCACGTTTAGTTTTGTAGATCTTATCATCGCGATCGAATCTTGCGATAGGACGGTTGGTCGGGATTTCCACCACATCCAGTTTATAGATTTCCCAAAGCTCCCCTGCTTCCGTCACCGCAGTACCGGTCATACCGGCCAGTTTGCGATACATTCGAAAGTAATTCTGAAGTGTAATGGTCGCAAATGTCTGGGTCACCGCTTCGATCTTTACATTTTCTTTTGCTTCGATCGCCTGGTGCAATCCGTCGCTATAACGACGGCCATCCATGATACGTCCGGTTTGTTCATCTACAATGAGCACCTTATTTTCCATCACCACATACTGAGTGTCTTTTTCGAATAGGGCATAGGCTTTCAGCAACTGGTTCATGGTATGAATGCGTTCGCTCTTCACTCCAAAGTCACGAAACAGCTCTTCCTTAAGTTCGGCTTCTTCTTCAGCAGATAGTCCCTGTTCTTCGATCTTCGCAATTTCAGTACCCATTTCAGGCATTACAAAGAAATCGGGATCTTCTTCACCGGAAAGGTAATTCACCCCTTTGTCGGTTAACTCGATCTGATTTGTTTTTTCGTCGATCACGAAATACAGTTCCGCATCTACCTTGGGCATTTCACGGTTGTTATCCTGCATGTAGAAGTTTTCCGTTTTCTGAAGAACTTGTTTTACTCCTTCTTCGGAAAGGAACTTGATCAAAGCTTTGTTTTTTGGGAGTCCGCGATAAACTCGCAGCAGTTGGAAGCCACCTTCTTTGGCATCACCTTCCTTGATGAGACGTTTGGCTTCGGAAAGCACTCCGGTCAAATATTTTCGTTGTACAGCGACTATGTCTGCAATTTTGGGTTTTAGTTCGTTGAACTCGTGACGGTCTCCCTGTGGTACAGGCCCTGAAATGATCAATGGAGTACGAGCGTCATCGATCAATACACTATCCACTTCATCCACGATAGCGTAGTGATGCGGACGTTGTACAAGGTCCTGAGGGGCATGCGCCATGTTATCTCTCAGGTAATCGAAACCGAATTCATTGTTGGTTCCGTAGGTGATATCGGCATTATAAGCTTTTCTTCTTTCTGCACTGTTTGGTCTGTGGTTATCGATACAATCCACGCTCAGGCCATGAAATTCAAAGATAGGGGCCATCCATGCACTATCCCGACGCGCCAGGTAGTCGTTCACGGTAACCAGGTGTACGCCATTACCTGCCAGGGCATTCAAATACACCGGAAGTGTAGCTACCAAAGTTTTACCTTCCCCGGTCTGCATCTCGGCAACCTTTCCCTGGTGTAAGGCAACCCCTCCGATAAGCTGTACATCGTAGTGCACCATATCCCAGGTAACTTCTTTCCCGGCAGCATCCCACGAATTCTGCCAAACCGCTTTATCGCCGTCCAGCGACACATAATCTTTCAGGCCGGATATTTCGCGATCGAAAGCGTTGGCCTCCACCACGAGTGTCTCATTTTCTTTAAATCGTTTGGCGGTTTCCTTAACAACGGCAAAAGCTTCCGGAAGAATTTCGTCCAGGGAGTTCTTTTCGACTTCGTATCGATCGTCTTTCAAAGCATCGATCTGGTTATAGATGTCTTCTTTCTTATCGATATCCTCCTCGGTTTCAGCATCGGCCTCCAAAGCATCGATTTGAGCCTGTACTTCCTTTTGATCGTCTTTTATTTTCTTTCTGAAGGCATCCGAACGACTTCTAAGCTCATCCAGGGTAAGCTTCGCCACTTCGGCTTCAAATGATTTTATCTCCTCAACGATAGGTTGAATATCGCCTATATCCTTTTTGGATTTATCTCCTACAAATACTTTTAATACACTGTCTAAAAGTCCCATGATTTATTTCTTATTTTATACAAAAAAAGGTGAGTTTTCAGCTCTTTTTGGTTACACAAAAAAACTGTAAAAAAGCGAGATAGACAAGCTGTTTAACGGTTTTTAGGGGTTAGTTTATTTCAAAAAAAAAGTCTCAGGCCCAGGGGTATGGGTGAGACTTTTTCTATAGGTTTAATTATATTTAATATTCGTCTTCATTCCACAGATAATCTTCATCTGTGGGATAATCGGGCCAGATCTCTTCGATCGAGTCGTATGAATCTCCTTCATCTTCAATTGCCTGTAGGTTTTCAACTACCTCAAGCGGTGCTCCAGTACGGATTGCATAATCGATTAACTCGTCCTTGGTAGCAGGCCACGGTGCATCACTTAAATAAGATGCTAATTCTAATGTCCAATACATAGCAGAATTCAGGTTTAATATTTTGCAAAAATAATTTTTTAACCGAAAAAGTCAAGGAAAAAAGAAATTATTTCCGCTGTATTTTAAAGAACGTTTTTAACAGCTTAAAAATCAGGCGAATACACAATAAAGTAAAGGTGTGCCTATAACTTTTTAGGAATCCATTTGATCTCCTCTGCCTGCACATCCTTGGACAATTTCCGTGCCAGCACAAAAAGGTAGTCGGAAAGGCGGTTCAAATACATTAATACCATCTCATCTATGGGCTCATTTTCATTCAGAAGGGTCGCTAAACGCTCGGCTCTGCGGCAAACACAGCGCGCAATGTGACAATATGACACCGTTGTATGCCCTCCTGGTAACACGAAATGCGTCATAGGCGGTAATTCGTTGTTCATGGCATCGATTTCTTTTTCCAAAAGAAATACGTCTTCGTCCTCAATTTTAGGAATGTTTAACCGCTCTTTACCACTTTTAAGTGTGGCCTTTTCAGGATCTGTCGCCAGGATAGCGCCTACGGTGAATAATTTGTCCTGTATATGAGTTAGAATTTCTTTTGTTTTCACATCAATGGCCTGGTCTCGAACCAAACCGATGTGCGAATTGAGTTCATCTACTGTTCCGTAACTCTCGATTCGAATATGGTGTTTCGGAACCCGGGTTCCGCCAAATAGTGCGGTAGTTCCCTTATCTCCGGTTTTGGTGTAAATCTTCATTTTTTTCTTCTTTTTCTTTCTGAAATTTCTCCCGGAATTTCCGGTTATTGATTAGTACAAACACAAAGCCAATTGCAAGTGCGGTGAGAAGCCACTTCCAATTCATTATTCTTTGTTCTTCTTGTCGTAGTAGTTTCTGCGGAAACTTCTTCTGTTTCGACTACGCCGGCTCTTATTCATACGTTGATTGTTCCAAAGAACTATGAGTAATAAAACAAATAATATTCCCAAATACCACATCATCGGTCTATTTTTTTTGCATCAGCATATTCAACTGCATGCAAGTTAGAAGATGGGATCTTGAAGAAGCAGATTTCTCCCAATCTTTCTGATGAGCCTTCTTTCCCCATCTCACCTTAGAATCCCTGGACATCGGTAACAGGTTGACCAGGAAGTACCATTTGGATTTCCCGAGAACACCTCTGGTTTCCCGTACTTCAAATCCTTCCTCGAATTTTCTTAAAGTTTTACGGCTAAATGGCCATTCCCAGGCTGCATCCGATTGGAAGGGACGATATAACTTCCGAAGTACCCAAACCGGCCTGCTGGTCTCCAGCGGATCGTAACTGATTATCTGACCACCAGGGGCTAGTTTTTCATCCAGTTTGGCAATCAGATTATCTACATTCTTAAAGTGGTGCAATACTCCGTAAGCGTAAATAAGATCAAAATCTTTTTCAGCGAAGTCATCCGAAAAGAAATCCATGGATACCGCGCTGGCGGTAGGAATATCGGCCAGTTTTTTGTTTAATTTCTCTATGGCCACATCACTGAGGTCGATCCCGATGTAGCTCTTGCTCTTCTCCGCCAGATACCGAGATAGGTTATTGCCCGAATAGCAGCCCAGATCGAGAACCTTCTTCTCGGATAAGTCGCCCATCCATGATCTGTGAAGCGCATA
Organism: Flavobacteriaceae bacterium; assembly: GCA_009827225.1. Lineage (GTDB taxonomy): Bacteria > Bacteroidota > Bacteroidia > Flavobacteriales > Flavobacteriaceae > Aureisphaera. Next base: position 31,094 of record WUAI01000016.1, read on the forward strand.
AGACTGCTGAAGAATCCCTAATTCCTTGCGAATATTCTTTAATGACTTTTCGCGGATAAAAGACCAGATTTTGGAAGGAATGGACTTTTTTTTGGTATTGTAAAATTCCTTTTGCTTCTTGTTTTTTTCTAGCGTCTCATGAAGGGTTTCCATGAAGCAAAGATACTTATTTTGTACGAGTATCGCTCTCCACCATACCGTCCATTAACCGGATCACGCGATGGGCATGTTTGGCGATATCTTCCTCATGGGTAACGATAATAATCGTATTTCCAGCCTCGTGGATGGCATCGAATAATTCCATGATCTCGAGAGAAGTTTTGGAATCCAGGTTTCCCGTTGGCTCATCTGCTAGAATAATGGAAGGTTTGTTGACCAATGCTCTACCTACGGCCACACGTTGACGTTGTCCTCCGGAGAGTTGGTTGGGTTTATGATCCATCCGATCCTCAAGACCTACCTTGGTGAGTACTTCCTCGGCTCTCGTAATGCGTTGTCCTTTAGAAGCTCCGGCATAGATCATGGGCATTGCCACATTATCCAAAGCTGTAGTACGAGGTAACAAATTGAATGTTTGGAATACAAATCCGATCTCCTTATTCCGGATTTCGGCCAATTCGTCATCGGTCATACTACTCACATCCTGGCCATTCAGATTATAAGTTCCCGCTGTGGGGGTATCAAGACAACCCAGAAGATTCATCAGCGTTGACTTTCCGGAACCGGAGGGCCCCATCAAAGCCACATATTCACCTTTTTCAATATCCAGATCTATTCCCTTCAGTACATGCACAATTTCCTGTCCTAAAGGAAAATCTCGTATTATTCCACGAATCTCGATTACTTTACTCATATACTTTAAATCTACTGGTAATATCCTGCTGCAAGATAGCAGTTTTTAGCATAAGACGCAGTGAGCCCCGGCTTGTTACAAATGGATGTAAAAATGTTCTTTTTCTTGTTCTTTTCTGAAGAAAATAATACCCCATTGAAAGGTATCAATACTTACGGTGACTTTAGGATGTTTCGAGATGGAATGCCAGGCCTCGTTCATACCCTTGCTCCAATTGATATCATCGAATATAATGCAAGAGTTTTCATGAACCTGATCGAGAAGCCATTCAAAATAAGCCAGAGTTTGTGTTTTGTCATGATTTCCGTCCACGTATATCAAGTCATATTTGGAAGGATTATCTTTCAGGTAATCTTCGAATAGCGTATGCTTGGCCTTGATCCTTGAATTCAAGCGATCGGGAAAATATTGCCGTGCCACATCGAGCGTATTGGAGCAGCCCTCCAGTGTGACTACCACAGCATCCTTGTTTCCAAGTGCCATGGCCACAGTTGCCATTCCAAGTGAGGTTCCTAACTCAAGTATCGAATCGGGGCGAAGATGTCGGACTAGCCTAAATAGCAGACGTTGGCGTGATGCCTGTATCCCTGCATATTTTGCAATTCTGCAGATGCTTCTTTCATTAGATGAAAAAACTCTGGAACCGGCTCCGAAATCTTGTACGCTAATAGACCTTTTGTCCCGAAGCAATTGATTTCGGTGGTCTTTTAATTCCTCGTATTCGGGATATTTGGTTTTAAGTGACAGGCAATTTCTTTTTAAATCGAACACAAAAGGAGAGTGTATCCCATGTAACCGAATGGAGCGAAAAAAGAATTTGATGTACAAGATTATCTGAAAGATCATGATTCCATTTTAGCGGATAACTCAAACCAACGTTCGGTTTTTTCGTCAATAGTGTTAACAATTTCCTGTAATCGTTTGGATTGTTTGTTGATTTCTTCCCCGTCCCAGTTTTCAGTGGCAAATTGATTTTGCAGTATTTCTTTGTCAGCTTCCAGCTTACCGATTTCTTTTTCCAGCTTCTGATATTCCTTCTGTTCGTTATAGCTAAGTTTTACCTTGGAATCGGTTGATTTCCAATTCTTTTTCGGTTTTTCTTCTGCTTTAGGGCTGTCTGATTTCGGTTTACTTTGATCATAGGTTCTGAAATCGGAATAGTTTCCGGGGAAGTCTTCAATCCTACCATTTCCGCGGAAAACGAACAAATGATCTACGATTTTATCCATGAAGTAACGATCGTGAGAAACCACGATAAGGCAACCCGGGAAATCAAGTAAGAAATTCTCAAGGACGTTTAAGGTAACGATGTCAAGGTCGTTGGTAGGTTCGTCGAGGATGAGAAAGTTCGGATTTTGGATGAGTACCGTACATAAATAAAGCCTCTTTTTCTCACCTCCACTTAGTTTCTCCACAAAATCGTATTGTTTTTTTCTATCAAAAAGAAAGCGTTCAAGCAATTGTTGTGCTGAAATCTGCCTGCCTTTCTTTAAGGGAATGTAATCTCCGAATTCCCGAACCACGTCGATTACCTTTTGACCCGGCTTTTCCTGTATTCCTTTTTGAGTGTAATAGCCGAATTTAACTGTTTCTCCGATCACCACTTTGCCGGTATCGGGCTGGAGACGATTGGTGAGAATATTCAAAAATGAAGTTTTACCCGATCCGTTCTTTCCGATGATCCCCAATCGCTCCCCTCGTAAAAAGTTATAACTGAATTTCTCAAACAATAAATGATCTCCAAAAGACTTAGAAATAGAATGAAGCTCTACGACTTTCGTACCCAGCCGTTCCATATTGAGTTCCAGTTGCACTTCGTTTTCCTGCCGTCTCTGGTGTGCCCGAGCTTTGATCTCATGGAAATCGTCTATTCTGGACTTGCTTTTAGTGGTACGTGCCTTAGGTTGCCTTCGCATCCAGTCCAATTCCTTTTTAAAGAGTTGTTTGGCTTTAGAAGTTTCCGTCTCGAAAGTATCAATTCTGGCTTGTCTTTTTTCGAGGTAATAACTGTAATTGCCCTTGTACGAATACATTTTTCCTTCGTCCAATTCGACAATTTCATTACAAACCCTTTCCAGAAAATATCGATCGTGTGTGACCATGAACAACGTTATATTTTCCTTGGAGAAAAATGACTCCAACCACTCGATCATCTCGAGATCCAGATGATTGGTTGGTTCATCCATGACGAGCAGATCCGGTTGCGATAATAAGGCAATTGTGAGTGCCAGTCGTTTCTTTTGACCTCCACTCAAATTAGCTACTTTCTGATCGAGATCCTGCAACTTTAATTTGAAAAGAATTTGCTTGTATTTCGTTTCAAAATCCCATGCATTTGAGGCATCCATGGCATCGAACGCTTGTTGATATGCTTCTGAATCATCGGGATTCAGCAAAGCCTGTTCATAAGCGGCAATGACATCGAGGGTTGGGTTTTCAGAAGAAAAAATGGCCTCTTCCACCGATTGGTGCTGAATCAGGTTTGGTTCCTGTGAAAGGAAAGCGGTTTTGAGGTTTTTTCTGAATACCACGGTTCCGTTGTCCGGAGTATCTGCTCCGGAAAGAATATTGAGCAATGAGGTCTTCCCAGTACCGTTTTTAGCAATAAATCCTATTTTTTGGCCCTGATTTATTCCGAAGGAAATATCCTCGAATAAAACACGTTCCCCATAGGATTTCGACACCTTTTCGACCGATAAAAAGTTCATTTTGGCAATTTGTTGCAAAGTAAATAGAAAAGGGCGGTAGGCGAAATAATATTTTATAATTACTGCGGTTACGCTATATTTGTCGAATATCAACCCAGCCTTACTATGAAATTTAGCAATCTTTTGTATTGTTTTGTTCTTATCATTGGTTTATCTTCTTGCATCCCCATTAAAAGAATTACTTACTTACAGGAATCGGAAAATAAACAGGATAGTTTGGTTGCCGTTCGCAAAAAACAGGAGCCTTACCGATTGCAGATCAACGATCTTCTTAGTATTCGTGTTAAAGCGCTGGACCAGGAAACCGTGGGTATTTTTAACCCGATTGGTGAGTCCAATTTTAATGCCTCCAGGGAAGAGCGACTGTACTACGATGGATTTGTGGTTGATATCCGAGGAAACATTCGTATGCCCAGCTTGGGAGAAATTCCGGTATTGGGACTTACGGTAGAAGAGGTAAGGCAGGATTTGGAGCGCAGACTACTGGAAGATTTCTTCAAGGAAGAGGCCAATATATTTGTCACCGTTAAATTGTCGGGAATCCGATATACCATCAATGGGGAAATAGGAAAACCCGGGTCCAATATCATATATCGTGACGAAGCGACCATTATGGAGGCCATCGCGAACAGCGGTGATATATTGATCACCGGTGATAAGACCGATGTGATTATCATCAGGCAGTATCCGTTAGGACAAAAAGTGCATCATATTGATCTTACGACCATCGATGCGATGAATTCACCGTATTATTACGTGCAACCTAACGATCTGATATTGATCAATCCGCTTCCGCAGAAATCAGTTGGGATAGGAACTACCGGAATTCAGTCCTTTACGACTATATTAAGTATAGTGACGGCACTCACAACAACCATATTATTATTCATTAGACTGTAGGGAATGAACGAGGAGTTTGAGTTAAACGACATACAATCCAACTTTGATTTCAAAGGATTTGTCATCAAATTGATAAGTCACTGGCCCTTGTTTCTGTTCAGTTTGGCTGTTGCTTTTGGTGTTGCATATTATATCAATGTTCGCAAGCTTCCTATTTACATGATCGAGAACCTTGTTTCTATCAAGGACGACCAGAATCCTTTTTTTACTACGAATACCAGTTTGACGTTTAATTGGGGAGGAACCACCGATAAAGTGAATACCTCTGTGATCACGCTCAAGTCAAGATCTCATAACGAGAAGGTCGTTGAGCGATTACAATATTATATCACTTACCAAAGAGATGGAAAGTATCAAAAGGTGGATGCCTATAAACGGGCACCTTTTTTCGTGGAAGTGGATACCACCAAACCACAGATTCTTGGACAGGAATTTAAGGTAGTCTTTAAGGATACGGTTACATTCGATCTAAGCACCTCTTTTCCGGAGGAAGGAAGAAGACGATTACAGATATACGATCAGAGTAAACTTCGCTTCACAAGAAACATTCCGGCGCAAGAGTACAGCCAGGAACTGAAACTTGGTGAAGATGTGGAGCTTTCTTATTTCACCGGAGTCTTAATTCCTAATCCGGACATCGATGTGGTAATCGGCAGGCCGTATTATTTTTACTTCGGAAATTTTGACGGTGTGGTACGTCGATATCTTCGCATAAATGTACAACCCGAGTCCAATGGTTCCTCGGTATTGCGACTGAGCCTAACCGGTCAGAACAAAACGAAAATTGTCGATTATCTCAACACTTCAGTACAAGTTTTGAGCGATGACATGTTGGAACGAAAAAACCTCTTTGCCACCAAAACAATTGCGTTTATTGACAGTAGTCTGGCAGAAAAATCTACGGAGCTTGCCAATGTTGAGGATGAACTCAACGAATATAAAGATCGTAATGCCATTTATGATCTGGACTTTGAAGGAAGGCAGATCAATGACAGGTTAAATTCTCTTGACATGCGAAAAGATGGAGTTGACCGCCAATTGGAGTACCTCAATACACTGGAAAATTATTTGATCAATCGTAACGATTATCGGGAAGTACCGGCACCTTCCGTAGCTGGTATTACTGAAAAAAGTATAGGTAATGGTGTGGCTCAGATAGTGGAAAGAGCCCAGGAGCGAAATAAACTGGCGTATTCGTACAAGGAAGGCGCTCCTGTATTCAAAGATATCGATCGGCAAATCGACGCGATAAAGAGAGTATTGTTAGAAAATATTAACTCTTCCAAAGGACTCAAGAATAAGGAACTAACAAGGATCCAGAGTGAAATTGGATCCTATGAGGCGCAGATACGAAAACTTCCTAGAGAACAGCAGGAACTGCTGAAGATTCAACGGAGGTATAATTTGAGTCAGAGTACCTATAACCTGTTCCTATCCAAAAGAAGTGAAGCAGGTTTGGTGAAAGCAGCTAATGTGAGTGATGTACTCGTCATCGATCCCGCCAAGGATACCGGTGGAGGAAAGGTGGGGCCAAATACACAACTGAACTATATTCTCGCTGTACTGTTCGGGCTGTTGATTCCCTTTATCTTCGTATTCGTTCGGTCCATAATCGATACCAGAATTCACACGGTTAAAGACATCGAAAGATTGTCTAAAATTCCGGTATTGGGTGTAATCGGTAAGAGCAAGATTGATGGTAACCTTGCGGTGATCAATAAACCAAAGTCGGTTATTTCCGAATCCTTTCGATCGATTCGTTCCAGTTTACAATTCATTTATAAAAAGCAGGGAATCGCAGGAGCAAAAACGGTCTTGGTGACTTCCTCGATAAGTGGAGAAGGTAAAACTTTCTGTTCCATTAATATTGCCTCCGTATTTGCTTTGAGCGGTAAGAAAACCATTTTGGTGGGGCTGGATTTACGCAAGCCTAAGATATTTGGTGACTTCAATATCAACAATGATCTGGGAGTCGTCAATTTCTTGATAAACGACGCCACCCATGAAGAAATAATTCAAAAAACCTCTGTGGATACCCTTGATGTGATCACCGCTGGTCCGATTCCTCCAAATCCTTCAGAATTACTTATGAGTGAGCGAATGGAGGATTTGGTCAATTCCTTAAAAGGATCGTACGATTACATAGTGCTCGATTCCCCGCCGCTTGGACTGGTTTCTGATTCGCTCGAATTGCTCAGATTTTCAGATGCCACGATTTATATGGTACGACAGAATTATACGAAGAAAGGCATGTTCGGACTTATCAATGAAAAATATAAGACCGGCGAAGTTTCCAACATCAGTTTTGTGTTCAATTTCTTCGAGGGTAGGGCGAAATACGGTTACGGATATGGCTATGATTATGGCTACGGATATGGCTACGGATATGGGTATGGTTACGGTCATGGATATCATGAAGAAGACAAGCCAAAAGGACTATGGCAACGAATTCGGAATATCTTCAAATTCAGAAAATAAAAAATTTAGGATCTCTAAACGCAGGATGCTTACCAGAAAGCAATTAGTCTTAAAGCGAATATTTGACGTATCAATTTCGATTCTGGCCCTTCTTATTGTGATAATTCCATTAATTTTGTTGCTGATTCTGGCTGGGATTAGCACGGGTCAACGAGGATTGTTCATTCAAAAGAGAATAGGATATCGAGGCAGGGAATTCAATCTTTATAAAATACGAACCCTAAAAGGTAAAGATCATGAAGATATTCTTCAGATCAAGAAAAGTGAAACCTCTTTCGGGAATTGGCTTCGAAAGACCAAATTGGATGAACTACCACAATTGTGGAATGTATTGAATAGCACCATGAGTATGGTAGGTCCCAGGCCTGATATTCCAGGATATGCTGATTTGCTCGAAGGAGAGGACAGGATCATACTTTCGGTTAAACCCGGAATCACCGGCCCGGCGACGTTGAAATATAAAAATGAAGACCAGATTTTACTTCAACAGCCCGACCCCAAAAAATACAATGACGAAGTAATTTGGCCAGATAAAGTAAAGATTAATAAGAAATATGTGGAAGAATGGAGCCTGGGTAAGGACCTTGGCTATCTTTGGGCTTCCCTAATCAATTAAAAATGACTGAAAACCCTACTATTGCGATCATCGGACTTGGATACGTGGGACTGCCACTGGCAGTAGCTTTTGCCCCTAAATACAAGGTAATCGGATTTGATATCAACGCAGAACGCATTCAAGAGCTCCGAGAGGGAGTGGATGAAACGCTCGAGGTTACTTCCGAAGAACTGAAGGCCGTATTGAATCATCCAGAATACGGACTTACTGTAACCGACAATCCGTCACAACTGGCCGATGCCACTGTTTTTATCGTAACAGTACCCACCCCGACCAATAAGTTCAATCAACCCGTGCTCACCCCTTTGCAAATGGCAAGTGAAACCGTGGGCAAGGTGTTGAAAAAAGGTGATGTGGTGATTTATGAGTCTACCGTTTATCCGGGTGTGACAGAAGATATTTGTGTTCCTGTTCTTGAAGAGCATTCGGGATTGACGTTCAACACCGATTTTTTTGCGGGCTATTCGCCGGAAAGAATTAATCCGGGAGATAAGGAGCACACGGTGACCAAAATATTAAAGGTGACCTCAGGATCTACTCCTGAAATTGCAAAACAGATCGATGATTTGTATGCTTCCGTAATTACTGCAGGTACTCATTTGGCTCCAAGTATCAAAGTGGCCGAGGCCGCTAAAGTGATCGAGAATTCTCAACGTGACATTAACATTGCCTTCGTCAATGAGCTATCGAAAATATTCAGATTACTGGACATAGACACCCAGGCTGTATTGGAAGCGGCGGGCACCAAATGGAACTTCCTCAAATTTACGCCTGGCCTCGTAGGAGGGCATTGCATAGGGGTTGATCCTTATTATTTAGCACAAAAAGCCATGGAAGAAGGATACAATCCGGAAATTATTCTGGCCGGAAGACGTATGAATGATGGCATGGGTAACTATGTAGCTCATGAGGTGGTGAAACTTATGATTCGTAAAGACATAAGAATCAAGAATGGAAAGGTGCTAATCCTTGGTATTACCTTTAAAGAGAATTGTCCGGATATCAGGAACAGTAAGGTTATTGATGTTATCCAGGAACTGGAAAACTACAATTTGGAAGTTGATGTTTATGATCCCTGGGCACAGGCGGAAGAAGTAAAACATGAATTTAATAAAGAATTAATTTCAGATGCCCAGGCTTTGGATAACGACTACGATGCGGTGATTTTGGCCGTGGCCCACTCTGCTTTTAAGGATATGGATTTGAGCGATTTGCTTAATGGCACATCCGTGGTATTCGATGTGAAAGCATTTCTGGATGAAAGTTTAATCGACGGCAGGCTGTAATGTACGATTCTCTGTATCATACTGAAGATTTATCCAGGTACAGTTTTCTGGTTACCGGGGGTGCCGGTTTTATTGGTGCCAATCTGGTTGAATATCTTCTGAAACACGGAGCAGGGAAAGTTCGGGTCCTGGACAACCTGGCAACAGGATTTGAAAGAAATTTGACTGAATTTATGTCGAACCCGGCTTTTGAGTTCATTCAAGGGGATATTCGCGATCCGGAGGTTTGCAAGACTGCTATGGAAGGCATAGACTATGTCTCACATCAGGCTGCTCTTGGCTCCGTTCCAAGATCCATTAACGATCCCATCACTTCTAATGAGGTTAATATCACAGGATTCCTGAATATGTTGGTGGCACACAAAGAATCGGATTCGGTAAAACGAATGGTCTATGCAGCTTCGAGTTCTACCTATGGTGATAGTACCGAATTACCAAAGCAAGAATCCAAGATCGGTAAGCCATTATCTCCCTATGCAGTCACTAAGTTTGTGAACGAATTATATGCCGATGTCTTTGGTAAAACTTACGGAATAGAAACTATCGGACTTCGATACTTTAATGTATTCGGTCCGAAACAAAGTCCGGAAGGCGCCTATGCAGCCGTGATTCCGCTTTTCATGCAGGCATTAAAGGATCATACACCACCTACCATTAATGGAGACGGAGAACAAACACGCGATTTTACTTTTGTGGAGAATGCGGTTCAGGCAAATATGCGAGCGTTCTTTGCCCACGATAAGGCGGTAAACGAAGTGTTCAATGTGGCCTGCGGTGAAAGGATCGACCTGAATCATCTTTGGAAAAACCTTAAAGAAATTTCGGGCGTCGAATTAGATGCAGTTTATGGTCCTCCAAGGATCGGGGATGTAAGGGACTCTTTGGCAGAAATTGGAAAGGCAGAAAAACTCATGGACTATGTGCCGGAGTTTTCGGTGACCGACGGACTTAAGATAACCTGGGAACAATTTAAATAGCGATGCAGTTATCAGAAGATAAATGGTTATTTCAGATTTCGGCAAAACGCAAGTTGATCGAACTCAACTTTCGTGAAATTTGGCGCTATCGGGACTTATTGATGCTGTTTGTGAAACGTGATATTGTTACCGTTTATAAACAAACGGTTCTGGGACCGTTGTGGTTTTTTATACAGCCGCTTTTTACTTCCGTAATATTCACTTTGGTGTTCAACAATATTGCATCGATTGAAACGGGTATTATTCCGGCCTTCTTATTCAATTTATCCGGGATTACCGCTTGGAATTATTTTAAAGTATGTCTCACGGGTACAGCGAGTACCTTCAGAACCAACAAAGGTATCTTCGGAAAAGTATACTTCCCGAGATTTATCGTTCCCTTTTCAAAGGTGATCTCCAATCTGGTAAAATTTGGGATCCAATTGTTGATACTTACCGGATTCTATATCTACTATGTTGGATTTAAAGGAGCTGATTTGACGATAAATTCCTATCTGTTATTAGTTCCGGTATATATTATTTTGATGGCGGTCTATGGGTTAGGCATGGGGATGATAATTTCCACCTTAACCACAAAATACAGGGACCTGGCGATACTGCTCACTTTTGCCACCCAACTGTTGATGTATGTTTCTGCCGTTCCTTATCCAATCAGCGAGTTTCAAATGAAGCAACCGCAATATTCCTGGGTCGTGGATTATAACCCTTTAGCTCAAATTATTGAAGGCTTTAGATATGCGATCTTCCATACAGAGAATTTGCAATTCGACTGGACGGGGCTCATGTATACTGGGCTGCTGGGAGTAATTTTATTTTTGATTGGATTAATTTTATTTAATCGAACTGAAAAGAGTTTTATAGATACGGTTTAATGAGTAAAACGATACTAAAAGTCAGTGATATTTCTAAGCAATACCGCCTCGGGTTAGTAGGTACGGGTAGTCTTATTCATGACTTGAATCGTTTCTGGCATCGGATCAGAGGTAAAGAAGATCCGTATTTGAAGATTGGTTCAGTTAATGACAGAACTGCGATGGCCGATGGTCATTATGTTTGGGCATTACAGAATATAAATTTTGAAGTGCAGGAAGGAGAAGTCCTCGGTATTATAGGGAAAAACGGTGCAGGTAAATCGACCTTGTTAAAGTTGCTCTCTCGGGTAACGAGTCCGACGACGGGTGTTATCAAAAGCCGCGGTAGAATTGCCTCTTTGCTGGAAGTGGGAACGGGATTTCACCCTGAACTTACGGGTCGGGAGAATATTTATCTCAATGGAGCCATACTGGGTATGACTAAAGCTGAAATCAGTTCGAAGATCAGTGAGATTATTTCATTTTCTGGATGCGAATTATATATCGATACTCCGGTAAAACGCTATAGTAGCGGTATGACGGTACGACTGGCTTTTGCCGTGGCAGCTCACTTGGAACCGGACATTCTTGTGATCGATGAGGTATTGGCTGTAGGGGATGCAGAATTTCAAAAGAAGGCCATCGGTAAAATGCAGGACATCTCGAAAGAAGATGGTCGCACGGTATTGTTCGTGAGCCATAATATGGCGGCGGTAAAGAGTTTGTGCACACGCGCGATTGTGTTGGAGAATGGTGAAATAAAGTTTTCCGGAGACACGGATGAAGCGGTGAGTTATTATTTGACTAACTCCCGACACCAGGCAGGTAACTATAAAGCCGACGATCCTGAACTTAATTTGGATATCCTTCAAGTAAATTCGGTGTCCATCTTGCCTGATAACGGCAAATCGGATGCTTTGATATTCCAGGATTCTGAAATCAGGTTTGAGGTCGTTTTTGATAAAAAAACAAACGATCATATTGGTCTGAATTTTAGGATCAAGGACCAGAATGAAACTATATTATTCTCTCATGGTAGTTTGAATAAGATCGATAATAAAGATGTCAGGGGAATCCAAAAGTATAGCATGATTATTCCAAAGAATATTTTCAATGAAGGAGATTTTATGGTTGATTTTGGTTGTGTTGTGAATAAGAAATTCTACTTCCTTAAAGAGAATTATATTTCCTTTTCTGTACATAGAAAGGCTACGGAAATTGGTGGTTACTTCGGAAAAAGTAAAGGCGGGTTGAAATTGGATCTTACATGGGAACATTGAAATTTGGAACCATAACTCCTGATTTTCTGATTATTGGTGCGCAGAAAAGCGGTACCACGGCACTTCATAGTTATTTGATACAACACCCTCAATTAATCGCTCCGTCTGAGAAGGAATTGCATTTTTTTGACACCCCTGACACAGGCTCCCATGACGATTACAGGAAGTTATTTCCAAAAAGATATTTCAGCAAAAAACAAGCCTTCGAATCCACTCCACGGTATATGTATTATCCGGGGACTGCGAAAAGAATTTTTGACTTTAATCCTGCAATGAAGCTTGTTATAGTTCTGCGAGATCCGGTCTTACGAGCGTTTTCTGCATGGAACATGTACAGGCAAATGATGAATGCCCCGAAACGGATTGAATTCTTCAAACAGTTGGAGAAGAGGAGTCCACAGGAAAGGATTCATTCTTTCTTTTATAAGGGATCGTTTCCTGAATTTGAAGAATGGGTAGATCGAGAAATGAGCGATTCATTTGATACGGAATTAATCGAACCATCTGTAGTTCGGAGGGGGAATTACAAGACTCAAATTGAGCATTTCCTTAATTATTTTCCGAAAGAGCAGTTTCATTTTATTGCTTCTGAACAGCTGGAATCGAATACATTGTTCGAACTCAATCGGATAGCACAATTCATCGGAATCCAGGCTTTCGACAATTTAGCACTAAATTTGAGTAAGAAACATCAACGCGAATATGATCAATCAATTTCAGAAACATTATATTCACGCTTATTGAATTATTACCAAAAACAAAATAAGGGAATCGAAGAATTAGTTGGTTTGGAATTACCATGGATGCGCTCTAAAAACTAACCATGTTTGAACGTAAGAAAGAAAAAATATTCTGTATTGGTCTGAACAAAACCGGAACCACCAGTTTGGAACAGGTTCTTACGGATTTTGGCTATTCATTAGGCGATCAGGCGAAAGGAGAGTTGCTTGCCAAAGACTGGTTTCAGAGAGATTTTAAGTCTATTATTAAATATTGCAATTCGGCGGATGCATTCCAGGACATTCCGTTTTCATTGCCTTTTACTTATGTTCATCTCGATCAGCATTTTCCGAATGCCAAATTTATTCTTACGGAACGTGATGATGTTGATCAATGGTACCAATCGCTTACCATGTTTCATTCTAGATTATGGGCGGATGGCAATCAAATTCCCAATATAGGACATTTGAAACAGGCAAAATATCGTTACAAAGGGTTCGCTTATGATATCAACAGAATGATGTTTGCCACCCCGGAAGATGACCCCTATAAAAAGGAGGTTCTAACCAAGTATTATGAGCAGCACAATTATAGTGTTCAAGAATATTTCCGAAGTAAACCCGAGAAACTTTTGGTGATCAATATTGCCAATGATGAGGATTACGTCCGTTTGTGTGAGTTTCTGGGTAAAAAACCTATACATAACGGCTTTCCTCACTTAAATAAGACCAAGATTTGATCAACGTAACCAAAACATTTTTACCACCAAAGGAAGAATACGAGGCTATTCTTAACAGGGCCTGGGATGCCGGGTGGATCACAAACAGAGGTTTGTTGGTGAAGGAATTGGAAGAAAAACTGAAATCCTATCTGGAGGTGCCAAATCTATTAGCTACCACGAATGGGACTTTACCCATTCAAATCGCTTTGAAAGCTCTTGGCATAAGTGGAGAAGTGATAACTACTCCCTTTAGCTATGTGGCTACGACCTCCTGCATAGTTTGGGAAGGTTGTACCCCGGTTTTTGTTGACATTCACCCGGAGTTTCTCACCATTGACGAATCAAGAATCGAAGATGCAATTACTGAGAAAACCTCGGCTATTCTGGCCACTCATGTCTTCGGTAATCCTTGTAACGTTGAGGCCATTGAAGAAATTGCGGTCAGGCATGGGCTAAAGGTGATCTATGATGCCGCGCATGCATTTGGGGTAAATTATAAGGGAACGTCTTTGTTTAATTATGGAGATGTTAGCACCTGTAGTTTTCATGCCACTAAGGTCTTTCATACCGGTGAAGGTGGGGCCATAATTTGTTCAGATCCCGACCTTATGAAAACCATATTCTATCATCATAACTTCGGGCATGATGGCCAGGAGCGATATTTTGGTCTTGGTATCAATGCGAAAATGAGTGAATTACAGGCCGCCATGGGACTGGCGATGATGCCTTATATGAATGATATATTTGCTGAAAGGAAGAGGGTAGTGGATTATTATAATGCCTATTTGACATCGGAAAATATTCAAAAGCTCAGAATTCGGGAAGGTACGGATTGGAACAGCAGTTATTATCCTATTATACTTGAATCGGAAGAAAATTTAAACCAACTTTTGTTGGGCTTGAAAGAACAAGATATTTATCCCCGTCGCTACTTCTATCCGGGATTAAATTCGATGCCGTATCTTACTGAAGAGAGCATGAAGGTTTCAGACAGTATTTCATCAAGAATTTTGTGTTTACCTTTATATGATTCTCTTTCAACCGAGGAACTCGAAACCATTGCCAAGATTGTAAACCAAACACTATGCTAATAATTGGTGCAAAAGGACTTGCCAAAGAGCTATTGGAAATCTGCTCGGAGCACGATCGATTGTCCGATCTCTGTTTTTACGATGATGTGAATAAAGATGCTCCGGCCATGCTTTATGACAGGTTTCCGGTGTTGCGTAGTTCAGAAGAAGCCAAAAATCATTTTAAGGAAGTTGGCCCCGGATTCGCTTTGGGTGCAGGGGATCCTGAACTTCGAAGAAAGTTGACTCAAAAATTCACAGAGCTTGGAGGTAGTTTGAAATCGCTGATCAGCAAGAACGTTTATATCGGTAATTTTGATGTTTCCATAGCGGATGGTTGCAACATAATGAATAATGTTACCATTTCGAATGGAGTGGAAATTGGAAAAGGAACCTTGATCTATTTCAATTCGGTGATCACCCACGATGTGAAAATTGGTGAATTTGTTCAAATTTCACCTGGAGTAAATTTACTGGGACGATGTAAGATAGAAGATGATGTGTTCATTGGAAGTAATGTGAGCGTCCTGCCGGATGTAAGAATCGGCCAGGGATCTGTGATCGGTGCAGGTGCTGTGGTTACCAGGGATGTTCCTTCAAATAGTACTGTAGCAGGCGTACCGGCACGCGATATCACATAGACCCTGATATGAAGAACCCAATCACAGTAAGTGTTTGTATGATCACTTACAATCATTCTCAATACATAGAGGAAGCCATAGAAAGTATCCTAAGGCAGGAAGTCACTTTCGATTGGGAGTTAGTGGTTTCTAATGACGCTTCTACGGATAATACGCACGAGAAGATCACCCAAATCATTGAGAAATATCCGCAGGCACCTATTCGATATTTCAATCATACTTCAAATTTGGGCATGATGAACAACTTCATTTTCGCTCTCAAAGAATGCACAGGAACTTATATTGCGCTATGTGAAGGAGATGACTACTGGACAGATGCCCGAAAATTAAAACTGCAGGTTGATTTTTTAGAATCGAAACCCGAGTTTGCGGGTGTATTTCATAATACTGTTTTTAAGGATGAAATTTCGGAAAGTGCCGAGCTAAATAATTGGCGAAGTTATCAGAAATCAAAATTCGGAATTGAAGATACGATCTCCAAAGTTTCACTGTTTCATACCAGCTCTTTTTTGTTCAGAAAGAAATTTATGGATTACCCTGATTGGTTTAAGAATGTTCAGAGCGGAGATATGGCGCTCTTCTCCATTGTTGCCTCCCGAGGGCCGTTATATCGGATTGACAAAGAAATGAGTGTGTATCGCAAAAACACGGGTGGGATTACAAGTACCATTCAATTGAAAGGGTATCATAAAAAGCGGCTATATTTATTCCATAATCTAAAACGATACTTAAATCGAAGCGATTTGGACCCGCATTTTAAGTCTGTGTTAGGATATCACAAGAATGAACTTGCGGCCCTTCGAAAAAGAAACTTAAAACAAAAGCTAAAGCGACTATTCAAAAAGTAAACATTGGCAGATGACTTTATAAACATAAAACTGAATACCCAATCCGTGGATCGCTACTTTGTTCGGACTTCCATCTTCAAGGCCTTACAACAAAGTTTGCCTCACTTTTCCGGGAAACTTCTTGATACGGGTTGCGGAAAAATGCCCTATCGGGATTATATTCTCGAAAACTCCGAGGTAACTTCTTACACAGGACTTGACATTGAAAATGCATTGATGTATGATGAGGATATCAAACCGGATGTAACCTGGGACGGATCCAAAATGCCCTTCGATGATAACGCTTACGATTCTGCAATGGCAACTGAAGTTTTGGAGCACGTTCCGGAACCGGCTCGTTTTATGAAAGAAGTACATCGCGTTCTTAAACCGGGGGGCACTTTCTTCTTTACGGTACCCTTTCTCTGGCCATTGCATGAAGTTCCACACGATGAGTATAGATATACACCATTTGCCCTGCAGCGGATTTTTAAAGAGGCGGGATTTGAAGAGATCGAAATAAAGGCATTGGGTGGTTACAGCGGTAGTATGGCTGTAATGACAGGATTATGGTTAAAGCGCCATATGAAGGATTCCTGGAAGAATCGCTGGTTTCAAAAGGCGATGATTCCTGTGATCAAATGGTTGATCAAAAGGGATCGTCCGCCAAAACATTTTGACAAAGAAACAATGATAACCGGATTGTACGGAGTACTAAAAAAATAATAATGAACATAGCCATATTCACTCCCAGCAAGAATCCTTATTCAGAAACCTTTATCCAAGCGCATAAATTGTACCTGAAGGGCAACGTCGTTTATTATTATGAATCGGGTTGGGAGATACAGGTGGAAGGAGAACCGCCTTTGAAAAGGGCTACCCGTTCGATCGCTTTGAAGCTCAGTAGAAAACTCCTGAATAAACCCCATTACTATCTAATGGAACAAGCGATACTGCAGTCTTTGTCCAAGCATAAGATCGATGTCGTTTTAGCCGAATACGGTACGCATGCCGCCGAAATTCTTCCGGTGATAAAGCGGTCGGGAATACCCATGGTGGTGCATTTTCATGGATACGACGCCACTCGAACCGATGTTTTACAACTGCATAAGAATTATGCTGAATTGTTTGCCTATGCCAGTTCGGTAATTGCCGTGTCAACCAAAATGAAAGAAATGCTACTGCAGATTGATTGTCCGCCTGAAAAACTAGTCTATAATGTCTATGGTCCCAGACCCGAATTTATGGAAGTTACCCCTGAATTCAGCAAAAAACAAATGGTAGCTCTCGGTCGGTTTACGGACAAAAAAGCTCCTTACTACACCATATTGGCATTTGCCGAAGCACTCAAAAAACATCCTGATGCCAGGTTGCTTTTGGGAGGTGATGGTAAGTTACTGGAAGTATGCAAAAACCTGGTTAGACTCAAAGGTCTTCAGGATAGCGTTCGCTTTATAGGGGTTATTTCAAGGGAAGAATTTATAGAATTATTGACCCAATCGTTGGCCTTTGTGCAGCATTCCATACGACCTGTAAGCGGAGACATGGAAGGAACCCCTTTGAGTATCCTCGAATCAAGTGCCGCCGGCCTTCCTGTTATCGCCACTCAACACGCAGGTATTCCGGATATTATAGTGCACAATGAAACGGGTCTGCTGTGTGAAGAACATGATGTGAAACAAATGACTGCCAACATGGTGACTTTGATGGACGACAAGGAACTGGCCAGAGCAATGGGTGCCAAAGGAAAAGCAAGAATTAAAGAGCATTTTACTCTTGAACGGCATATAAATGCCTTACAGGAAATTCTGGAAGCCGCCGCACGATGAATTCAAGGGTAAGTATTATCATACCGTGTTTCAATCGTTCCGAAATCATCGGGGAAACCCTCGATTCAGTAATAGCCCAGAGTCACCAGGATTGGGAGTGCCTAGTGGTGGATGATGGAAGTGATCAACAAACAATGAGCATCCTCAAGGAATATGCACAAAAAGAAGCCCGAGTTCGACTTTTCCAACGTCCGGAATCAAGGCCGAAGGGTGCGAATGCCTGCCGCAATATTGGATTGGACGAAGCGGAAGGCGACTTTGTGATGTTCCTGGATTCTGATGATCTGTTGGCTCCCGACTGCCTGGAGAACCGTCTTAAAAGTAGTCGCGAATTTCCGGACGCCGATATGTGGATCTTTTCCATGCAGTACTTCAAAGAAATACCGGAAGATACCGACCGTATTGTAAATAATCCAACTTTGGAAGAAGGAGATTCTTTTTTAAAAAAGTTCCTTCGTTATGAAATCCCATGGCCTATTACGGGGATGTTTTTCCCCAGGAAAGGAATGGAGCTGCGGTTTGATGAAAACTTAGGTCGTTTTCAGGATGTAGATTTCGGCCTTCGTTTTATTCTGAACAGTTCAAAGCCGATCAAAGTCTTTGAGAACAGCAAACCCGACTGTTTCTACAGAATGCCCCAGGAAACGGAACAACGACATTTGGATTACGATTTTATCAATAGGATCAACAGGTCTCAATGGAAATTAATTCAAAAGCTTATCCCCGATTTGGAGAAAACGTTTAGCGATAAAAGAGAACTGAAGGAACATTTGGATTTGCTTAAGAATTTCTATTTCAGAAACTTCAGAATCTATATTTTACCCTATATTCAGCATATAGATACGAGCTATAAGTCGCTTCGTAAATTTCTTCGGAAAAAAGGAATAATCTCGTATAAGACTTCATTAAGATATGGTGTCATAGAGTATATGCACTTGCGTAATTGGCACAAAAAGAAAGGAACTGGAGCTTATACACTCACCCGGAAGTGGATCAATTAACGATGGATAAACAATCACATTTTCAGGTCTCCATTGCCATCTGCACCTTTAATCGGGCCAGGTATGTCAAAGCCTGCCTCGAAAGTATCCGGGAACAAGTCAAAAAATACCAGGACGTGGAAGTTCTAGTAATCGATAACAATTCAACCGATAATACCAAAGAGGTTTGCGAACAGATGCAGGATGAAGATTGGGAACTGAGGTATTTTTTTGAAAAAGAACAAGGTCTTTCCCATGCCCGGAATAAAGCCATTGAAGTATCTCGGGCGACCTGGATTGCTTACCTGGATGATGACGCCACAGCACATAAGGACTACCTTTCCAGGATGAAATACATAATCGACAATTATGATTTTGATTGTTTTGGTGGGATGTACTATGCTTATTACGAAAATTCGAAACCAAAATGGCTGAGTGATTCCTTCGGAACTAAAAGAAAGCTAACAGATGCAGTCGCTGAAATTCATGACGATTATTTATCCGGTGGAAATTTGGTGTGCAAGCGTGATGTCTTAATAGATATTCAGGGATTTCCCGTACACCTGGGTATGAAAGGAACCAAAATTGGATACGGCGAAGAGGATAAAATGCAAAAAGACTTGAGAGCCAAGGGCTATCGAATTGGATTTGATCCGGAGTTGGGAATTGATCACTTAGTCGCTTCCTATAAATTGCGTCCGGGTTGGCATGTAAAGAGAATGTACCAAATGCACAAGAACTCGCAGAATGAAAAAAGCAGGCGGTTCAATTTTTGGTTTACGTTGAAACGCATGATGAAGATCACGATTTTCGACATACCAAGATTTGTCGGCATATTTTTCAGTAGAAAAGATTACTACCGACAGAATTTATATATCGATGTTTTCTCCAAATATGCAGTATGCTGGGGTTATTTCAGAAACGTAAACAAAAGAAACTCATGAGCCTGGTGTCTATCATAGTGCCTACCTTTAACCGTGCACATTTGCTTGCCGAAACCCTTGGCACGTTTCAGAAGCAATCGCACGAGCAATGGGAATGTTTGGTGGTCGATGACGGATCCAGTGACGACTCAGAGGCCATAGTCAAGGAGCTCGCACTAATCGATCCAAGAATTTCCTGGTGGAAACGACCGCAACACAAACCAAAAGGAGCCAATGCCTGCCGTAATTTCGGGCTGGAAAATGCTAAAGGTGACTTCATCATCTTCTTTGACAGCGATGACCGCATGCTGCCGGACCTGGTAGACGAACAGTTGAAATCCCTCGAAGCATCCAAAAAGAACTATAGCATTTGCCAATGCGACTGGGTTGCTAAAAATGGAAAGATTCTGGAAGGTTTTCATGGCGGGAAGTTGATTTCAGACGATCCGATCAACGATTATATTCGGTTCCAAATTTTCTGGCCAATAAATGGAGTATGTTACCGCAAGGATTTTCTGAACCAAAATCAGCTTCGCTTTGACGAGAGTTTACAACAATCACAGGAATACGATTTCCACGTGCGGGTATTGCAAACCGATCCACAATATGCCGCCGTTGAAAAGAGATTATTGCAAATTGTTACTACGGAAGATAGTATTTCGCATTCCCCAACAAACAGCCTGGCTAAGGTGAAATCCAGTCTTAGGGTGCGACAACGCTTCCTCACGAATAAAAAACTATCGCTAAAATACATGACCCAGGTATTTCTATTGCACGATATGCATCGCATTTTCAAACAGCAAACATTACAAAGAAATATCCGGGCGTCTTACCTTGCCGGATTTTACTATTTACGGGGACATATGTATAACCGTCGAATTTTCGGAAAATACATCTGGAAGCATTCATTTTATACCAAACTGGTATTTCTGACGTATAACTTCTTTTCCAAGGGATATTCACTTCTTAAAAAAAGTAATACTTTTGGTTATACCCGAAACTCCTGACCCAATGAGCAAAATATGTTTTGTGTGCCCGGACCTCCCTTCACCAGCGGGTGGGATAAAACAGATCTTCCGGCAGGTACATACGCTCAATAATCATGGGTACGAAGCTTATATCGTACACGGGAACAAATACTTCAACATCACGTGGTTTGAGCATCAAACGCCTTCTCTGTATGACCCGGATCTTCAAGTATTGATAGAAACCGATACCGGTTTGAAAGGCCGCATCAAAAAACAGTTGAAAAAATGGGAAGGATCCAGGAACGAACCTCACCCCAGACTTAAACTGGAGCCTAACGACATTGTAGTACTGCCAGAGTTCTACGGAAAATACCTGAACGATCTCTATCCTGAAGCACGTACTGTTATCTATAATCAGAATTGCTATTATACTTTTCGAGGTTATGGTTTGCCTGGTTCCGAAGAGTCTGAAAACACTATATACAAGCAAGATCGATTAGAGGCTGTGATTGTGGCCTCTGAGGATGCCGTGAATTATATGGAGTCCGTGGTAAAGGGAAAACCGGTACACCGGGTTTTTTATGGAATGGATGACCAGGTATTTTCATTCCAGGATCGGAAGCAAAAGAAAATCGCTTTTATGCCACGTAAACTCAATGTGGATGCAGTGCAAGTGCTTAATATGCTGGATTTACGCGGATCTTTGGATGGATGGGAAATAGTTCCTATAAAGAATATGAACGAAAAGGAAGTGGCTGCAGCCCTGCAGGAATGTGCCATATTTATGAGTTTCAATCATCGTGAGGGATTTGGAATGCCTCCTGCCGAAGCGATGAATTGCGGTTGTATTGTGGTGGGATATGCCGGACAGGGTGGGAACGAGTACATGCTCCCGGACTTCTCATTTAAGGTAGAACAAAGAAATATCCGGGATTTTGCTCTTAAAATGGAAACTGCCCTTCAATTGGTGGAACAAGAGCCCGATAAAGCAGCTGAAATGCGATTGAAAGCCTCACAATTCATTCAGTCGCGATATTCGATGAAACACGAAGAGGATAGCATCATGGCCGTATGGCATCAAATACTCTCCTAAAAACGAAGGAATGAACTCTAAACTGGCCATCGTTATTCCTTATTTCAAAGCAACATATTTCGGGGAAACCATTGATTCTCTGGCCTCTCAAAGCAATCTTAATTTTAAGGTATATATTGGCGATGATCATAGTCCGGATCCACCTGATGGCATGCTTGAAAAGCTTGAACAAAAAGTTGAGGTGATCTATCATCGTTTTGCTGAAAATTTAGGGGGAACAAACCTGGTCGCTCATTGGGAACGCTGCCTTGATCTGGTTGAAGAGTCCTCCTGGATATGTATACTGGGAGATGATGATTGTCTATCGGAAAATTTCGTGGAGGAATTTTACCAACACCTGGACCGATTAGAATCCGAAAATCTTGATTTGCTAAAGTATGGTGTGGAGATCATCAATGAGCATTCCGAGGTTACGAAAGAAATCATGCCTGAAAAAGAGCTGTCGGCGGCTGCAGCATTCACCGAGAAGTTCTACGGAGAAGGTCACAGTAGTTTGTCTGAATTTGTCTTTAGTAAAAAGGCCTATAATACATATGGTTTCCGAAATTATCCTTTGGCATGGTGTAGTGACGATATGGCATGGCTGGATTTTTCGGAAGGGAAGATAATTCCGGTGAGTTCCAAGGCTCATGTGAAGTTCAGGCTTTCTCCTGAGAGTATTTCAGGATCTAAACACGACGTTAAATGGGAGGCGAAACGTCAGTTTTTTAGAGATCTGGTTCTGGAAAAGGCGACACTGTTTCCGAAGAAGGTTCAGCTAATGAATTTAAAGCGATTCGAGATCTTTACCGTAAAAACTCGAAATTTAAGAGGAGGGCATTTCGGATTCTTCCTCAACCGATATTTCAAATTGGGACGCTTGGATGAATGTCTTAAATTTATAATCAGATTTGTCGTAAACAAGATTAGGCAATGAGTGAAACTCCATTAGTCTCTGTAATTATCCCTACCTACAATCGGCCAGCCCTCTTAAAACAAACGCTGGCAAGTGTGGCGTATCAGACTTACGAAAATATTGAGATCATTGTGGTGGACGATGGCACCCCGGGTGATGAAAATCGCTTGCTCTGTGAGGCCATGAATAATGTAAATTATATCAAAATAGAGAATTCGGGTGGGGCTGCAAGGCCCAGGAACGAAGGCAAGCGCAGAAGTAAAGGTTCATTGGTGGCTTTTCTCGATGATGACGACATCTGGCTTCCGGATAAAGTGGAAAAGCAGGTGAGGATATTGAAGGAAAATCCAGACTTTGGCCTGGTGCACGGATATTGCAAGATTATCGATCTGGAAGGGAATGAGACCGGAAGGATTATCGGGAAAACCGGTGATATCAATGCCAAACACGGGGATGTGGCTTTAAAGATGATTGGAAACTGGACCCTGATGATGCCTACACCCTTGCTTAGACGTGAATTGGTGGAAGAGGTGGGTGATTTCAATGAATCCATGCCTCAGGCGGGAGAGGATGTTGAATACTGGTTGCGGTGTGCCCTGGTCACCAAGTTTTACTATCTCGATGAATGCCTAGCTATGTATCGCTATTACCAGAGTACCGGAAAACAGCTGGCCGGGCAATATACCGAGCTTCCGGTTTACTTAAAGAATGCATTGAAAAATGCACTGCAGAACAATATAATCGACGATAACTTTTATAAACAGGCTAAGAAGAAGTTAGAAATAATGGTTTTGAAACAGGCTCCGAAAATTCGATTAAAAACATTTCGGAAGTTAAATGAGATCAATCCTTTTTGGTTTGTTACTTTTGGAAACATAAAACTACTGGCTAAGAAACTGTTTACATGACCGAAAATACCTATCTCATCACCGGAGGAGCTGGAAATATTGGGAGCGCCCTGGTAAGGAAATTGGCAGAAAATACGGGCAACACCATTGTTGTTGTGGATAATCTGTCTACAGGTGACCTTAACAAGATTCCTTCACATGATAATGTATTGTATATAAATACTAATGTGAACGATTACGATTCCTTGAGCGAGATTTTTGAGGCACATCCTTTTGATTATGTTTTTCATTATGCAGCCGTGGTTGGCGTTAAGCGCACCCTTGAAAATCCGATGATGGTGCTGGGAGATATCGATGGGATTAAGAATATATTATCCTTGAGCAAAGATCACCAGGTGAAAAGAGTATTTTTCTCAAGTTCTTCTGAAGTATACGGGGAACCTTTTGAGATTCCGCAAAATGAAACCACAACACCTCTGAATTCCCGGTTACCCTATGCGATCGTAAAAAACGTCGGGGAAGCATTTTTTAAATCCTATCACCAGGCATATGGACTGGAATATACCATCTTCCGTTTTTTCAATACCTATGGGCCCAACCAGAGTGAAGATTTCGTAGTTCCCAGGTTTCTGAAGGCTGCCATGGCAAATGAACCCATTCATATCTATGGTGATGGCCTGCAAACCAGGTCTTTCTGTTACGTGGATGATAATGTAGACACCTGCATTGCTGCTCAGAAGAGCAAGGACTATGCGAACGAGGTTCTCAATGTGGGAAGCGACATTGAAATTACCATCCTGCAATTGGCTCAAACCATCATAAAGGTAACGGGATCAGATTCTCCAATTGTTCATGTACCGGCTTTGAAAGAAGGGGATATGACCCGTCGTTGTCCGGACATAACCAAAATGAAAAAGCTATTGAATAGGGAATTGGTACCTTTGGAAACAGGATTGAAAAAATTAATTGCCTTTTATGAGAATAGGTAATAACCCGGAAAAAGACAATACCATACTGCAGATAGAGTCCTATCACAGGGTTATCATTCCAATATATATTCCAAACCTAACCGAAGAGTATTTTCGTGATGGTCTTACCATTCTTAAGCTATGCCTGAATTCCCTTCTTCAAACTGTCCATGAGAAAACCCGTGTGTCATTGGTGGATAACGGTTGTTGTGATAAGGTAGTTGAATATCTTCAGGATTTGTATCAAAATGAGGATAAGGTGGACCAGTTATACCGGTCCAGGATGAACCTGGGAAAGGTAAATGCTTTGTATGCCATTATAAAAAGCAATTTGGAGCCTTTAATTACCATCAGTGATGCAGACGTGATGTTTTTGCCGCAATGGCAACAGGAAGTAGAGGCCGTCATGAAGCATTTTCCTGAAGCAGGAATGGTATCGCCCGTTCCGAGTAGTCGGGGCTTCAGCGGGTTGTTTTTGAATAGCACTATTTACTACGGAATGTTTAAAGGGAAGATTCGGTTCTCAAAGGTTGAACATCCTGATGGCATGATCAAATTTCAGAAGAGTATCGGGCGCGAAATGTATCAACCTGTGCATTTAGAAAAATACCTTACTGTTGAGAATAAGCAAGGGAAAGCCGTACTGGGCTGTGGGCATTTTGTGGCTACTTTCCGCTCTGAAGTATTTCATTCCGGACCCCGGGAAGTTTGTGAGCACAAGATCGTGGGCGGCAGTGAAAATAAGTATCTGGATATACCCAATGACAAGGCCGGATTCTTAAGGCTGGCCACAACTGGAAATTTTGGATATCATCTGGGAAATAAACACGAAGCCTGGATGGACGAAAAGATGGAATTGATCAATGCCACAGCGAACGCGGGCACCTTACTCGATGTTTTACCAAAAGGCAAACCACTGAAAAAATATCAATATCGCATAGGAAAAGCGTTTCATTTGTTATTTTTCAGAAAATTTAAAAAGTTCTATTTCGGACTTAAAGGAATGAAATCCGAATATTGATGAAAGATTCGCTGCGTATACTCGTTTCAAGTATTCCCTTTCGATCTCAACAGATCGGAAGTTGGACTAATCGCATGCGGACCTTTATTGACGGTAATCCGGATTTCTTCGATGTTATTTTGTCTCCGGATCTTACGGAAGGCAAATTTCAGCAGTGTAGAAAAGGAAAATTCACCACCTATCATACTAAACTTCGTACCACGATACTGCTCAATGTAGTGGCCAAAGACTATCTGAAGGCTATCAAAAAATTCAGTGAAAAAGCTGAGAAAATTACCGTGGTAGTTATGGACGATCCGCATTTACTCGAGGCCATAGCAAAGACCAAAGCCACCTTTTATGCGGATACTGAACTCGTTTACTCCTATCATGGTTTCAAGTCACCGATGGATCACAAACTGCTTCAGAAAGTGGACAAGATGCTGTTCCTCACTCGAAAGGGATATCTCGCTACTAAAAATGATAAGTTCTCTTTTACTCCGGAGGTATTTGTGGTAGGTAACGGGGTCGATTCGAATGTTTTCTTCCCGGCCGATGATAACGAACGAAGAGAGAAACGGGCGGCTCTGGGATTGCAATCGGAGGATATCGCGATCGTCTGGATGGCCAACGAGAGGCCTATTAAAGGATTTACCCTTTTTAGAAAAATCGCGAAGCATTTAAAAGAGCGGCATGCCAATCTAAAATTTATAGTGATTGGTACGGAAGAGAAAACGGAAGAACAGGGAATGCAATTCCTGGGGCAGCAACAAAACGATCAATTGCCACAATACCTGCAGGCTGGTGATATTTATCTGTTCACCTCATTGTGCCGTGAAGGATTCGGACTGTCTATGATCGAAGCCCTGAAATGTGGTAATCGGGTCGTTGCAGCCGATAATGGTGGCATACCCGAAGTACTTGAAGGATTGCCTAATTGCCACATCATAAAATATCCCAATGTGCTCGAAGACTGGTTGCAATCGCTCAACGAGATCATACGGGACTACAAGTATCAAGCCATTGGAAAGGAAGAAGCGAATAGTATTTGGAGTTATACCGATTGGGAGAATAGATTCAAACACGCCATCGAATCTTAAGCTAAAACCGAAAGACCCCAGCAATGAAGAAATTACTGATAAGCTTGATGAATAAGTTGCCGTATGTCCGCGGTCTTTACAAGGAAAATCTGAACTTTAAAAAGAATGCCTGCTATCCACCGGGACATTTTTATTCCCCTATAGTTTCTGTGGATGAATTACGATCCAGAGAAAAGGAAATCTGGAAGGAAACTGCTACTGAGTCAATTGAGGGTGTTGATTTTAATACCACGGCCCAATTGGAGTGGTTAGCGCGATTGGAAGAATTTTATGGGGAGATGCCTTTTACTGATGAAGCCAAAGACGGATTGCGGTATTATTTTAAGAATAATTATTATTCCTATACCGATGGAATTGTCTTGTATGGTATGATGCGGTGCATAAAACCCAAAAGAATTATCGAAATTGGTTCTGGATATTCTTCGGCCGTTATGTTGGATACGAATCATTTGTTTTTTAATGATTCCATCGATTTATCTTTCGTGGAACCCTACCCGGATCGCTTGAATTCCCTACTTACATCAGAGGATCACAATCGTTCCAAATTGTACCAACAAAACGTACAAACCATACCGATTGATGTTTTCGAGGAGCTGGAGGAAGGAGATTTTTTGTTTGTCGATAGTTCACATGTGGCCAAGACAGGAAGCGATGTAAATCATCTGATTTTTGAGATTTTACCGAAACTGGCCAGTGGCGTTGTTGTCCACTTTCACGATGTCTTCTATCCCTTTGAATATCCCAAAAAGTGGGTCTTCCAGGGAAGGAATTGGAACGAAGATTATTTTCTAAGGGCCTTTCTCATGTACAACAATGAATTTGAGATACTGGTATTCTCTGATTATTTACATAAGTTCCATAAAGAGAGTTTCAAGAATATGCCACTTACGTATAAAAATGCAGGAGGCAATTTGTGGCTGCGAAAGAAATAAATAACTAATACACCAACCATCTTTGAATACCCTTTTATATAAATCCGTACTTTTATTCCTATGAGGACAATAGCGATCATTCCTGCCAGAGGCGGCTCTAAGCGATTTCCGGGAAAGAATGTCTCTCTTCTCAACGGGAAACCATTGATTGCCTATAGCATAGAATATGCTCTTTCTCATGCCGACCTCATCGATGAAGTTGTGGTTACCACCAATGACGCTAGTGTAAAGGAAGTGGCTTCCGGTTACAACTTGACCATCATCGACAGGCCCGAATCCCTTTCCGGTGATAATGCAACCACGGTAAGTGCCATGCAACATGTATTGGAATCTTCCGGTTCGTCCTTCGATCACGCGGTATTGTTCCAGCCTACAAACCCGTTGCGTCCTGCGGGTCTTTTCCGAAAAGCTTTTGAATTGTATACCAAAGGGGAATTTGACAGTTTGATGACCGTGACTCGAAACCATCAGAAATTCGGCACTATTGAGGAAGGTAGGTTCGTGCCTTATAATTATAAGATGGGACAACGGAGTCAGGATCTGGAGCCTCTGTATTTTGAGAACGGACTCCTGTATCTCTCGAAGTGTTCCCTTATCAAGTCCGGAAAGATACTTGGAGATAAAAATCACCCCTTAATCACCGATCATCCATTTTCGTGGGTCGATATAGACCTGGCCGAAGATCTGGATTGGGCCGAATATGTATTAAAGAAATACGATGAACGATAAGCATTGCCTCTTTCATATCGGAATACCCAAATCGGGAACAACCACGGTACAAAAGACGCTGGATAACGACGACCGAATCGAGGTTACAAGATCGCGGTACTTTACTTCCAAAGATTGGTGGTTAGAGAAATACCCTGCTTTTCAAACGGCGGCTCTCATTATAGAAAGCAATGAAACGCTCGTGAGCGGAGGATTTCAGAAAGTAAAGTTCATAGAGGTGGTTAGGCGAATGCATTCAGTGAACCCTGAAGCTAAGGTGTTGATCACTATTCGTGAGCAACATAAGGCCCTGTTATCTATGTTCAAATATCACATCAAATACGGGCACAAAGGCACCCGGTCCTTGACCCATTGGTTGCAGGAAACCGATTTGGGCATGGACTACTTAAGCCTGGTGATGTTCGAAAGCATCGTCAAGGCGTTGATGGCTTATTTCCCAAAGGATCAAATCCATGTTCTGTTTTTTGAGGAACTAAGGGACGATCCAAAACAATTTTATGAGAAGCTTTATAAAATCCTGGGAATAAATTTCAGGGAAAGTGATATGCAAAAAGCATCACTTAACGTGATGTCTTATAATGAAAAGGAATTATATGCATTGAATAGATTGAACTCCCGGTCTTTTCGCAAAGACAGTTGGTTGCAGAAGGTAGACGTACGTTTAAAAAGAAAACTGGCTACCTGGCTTCCCATGAAACCCAAATCCGACTTCTTCGATCTACGGGCTATTGACGGCTACCAGCAAATTTCCGAAGAGTTTAAAAACAGCAACCGTTTTCTGGTAGACGAAGGGTTTGTTTCAAAAGAGGAACTGGTACGATATAACTATACTATTTGAACATTGAAAAGATTCCTTAATCCTACATTCTTAAAAGCCGCCTGGTATTACTGGCTGGGTAAATCGTCCAAGGACCCTGTATTCATAATAGGTACTGGAAGATGCGGAAGTAGTTTACTCGTGGATGTGCTCGCTTCCAACCCGGAAATTAAAGTATCTCAGTTTGAATGGTACCATACTTTTCTTAAAACACTGAAACGTTCGTATGTTTCGGAAATATTCCTGACCGATATTATCGATATCAAAAAAGTTTCGGCCGAATCAGTTCGAAGTTGGAATGCCCTGGATAAATTCTATATGAAGGCCTTGTTCAGATATTTTGCCTCCTATTCGAATCAACGTTACCTCATTAAGAGCCCGGCGATTTCACTCATACTTCCCGAAATAAGATCGTTGTTTCCCAAGAGCAAATTCATTCATCTTTATAGAAATCCGTATGCGGTTACACTTTCTGTCTATAAAAAAGAATACTTCCGGGTGGATAGATATCGTGAAGATTACTCGGATGAAGCTTTTAAGGAACTGGCGGCAAACTATTGGAACGATTCTATGAGGGCGATGGATTCTTTTGCAGATTCCTTGTCCCGTGAGGATTATTTAGAAATGAGCTATGAAAATTTCACCACCGATCCAAGAAACAAAACTTCAGCCTTGGCTAAATTTTTGGACGTTCCGGACACATTTTCGTATGATTTTTCCAATATTCGTAGTACCAATTATAAAATCGGAGATCTGAGCGAAAAGGATGCTGAAATGCTAACCCCTATCTTTGCTGAAATGATGATCAAAAAGAATTATGCACCCATATCTTAACATAGCAGGTCGTAAAGTTGGGCCCGATTACCCTCCGCTGGTAGTTGCTGAAATAGGCATCAACCATGAAGGGTCGCTGAAAGTGGCTAAAGAAATGGTAGATGCGGCAGAAAGAGCCGGTGTTGAAGTCGTAAAGCATCAAACGCATATTGTGGCCGATGAGATGAACGCTGAGGCCAAGAAGGTGATACCGGGAAATGCCGATGTTTCGATCTATGAGATTATGGACCGTTGTTCATTGAACGAAGAGGACGAAAGAAAGCTCAAAGAATATGTTGAATCGAAAGGGATGATCTTCATTTCCACTCCTTTCTCTCGTGCTGCGGCCGATCGGTTGGAACGATTTGGAGTGAGTGCTTATAAGATAGGGAGCGGTGAATGCAATAATTATCCTTTATTAAAACATATTGCCTCATTCGGTAAGCCAGTCATCCTGAGTACCGGTATGAATACTATTGAAAGTATTTCAAAAGCCCTGAAAATATTTGATGAAGCCGAAGTACCGGTTGCGATACTTCACACCACCAATTTATATCCAACGCCAACACATCTGGTACGATTGGGTGCAATGCAGGAAATGCATATGGCCTTTCCAGATAGGGTTTTTGGGCTTAGTGATCATACGCTTAATAACAATGCCTGTCTTGCTGCAGTGGCTTTGGGAGCGTCTGTCTTGGAGAGGCATTTTACGGATCACATGGACAGAACAGGTCCGGATATTGTATGTAGCATGGATGAACAAGCTTGTGCCGATCTTATCCAGGGAAGCAGAGAGATTTGGGAAATGCGCGGCGGTTCTAAACAACCTGCCAAAGAAGAACAGGTCACCATAGATTTTGCATTTGCCACGGTTTGCACCATCTCCGCAATAAAAAAAGGAGAAACCTTTACGAAGGATAACCTGTGGGTAAAACGTCCCGGAACCGGGGAGATCCTAGCCGAATTCTATGAGGATATACTTGGCAAAACAGCTACGAGGGATCTCGAAGACGATGTGCAACTTACACACAATGACTATTCATAAAAAAGTATGAAGAAAATTGCATTTCTTACCGGTACGCGTGCTGATTTCGGAAAAATCAAGTCCTTACTTCAAATTCTCGAGGCACACCCGAAGTATGAAGCTTACCTGTTTGTTACCGGGATGCATCTTATGGAATTGTATGGTTATACTCTCCTGGAGATAGAGCGTAGCGGATTCAAGAACATCCATACTTTTTCCAACCATACGTCTGAAACTACGATGGATCTCACACTGGCCAAAACCGTAAATGGCTTTTCAGAATATATCAAAGAAATCTCCCCCGATTTAATAGTTGTTCATGGCGATCGGGTGGAAGCATTGGCAGGAGCATTGGTGGGATCATTGAATAATATTTTGGTTGCTCACATAGAAGGTGGCGAAGTTTCAGGTACCATCGATGAGCTTATACGTCATTCCACAAGCAAGATGAGCCAGGTGCATTTTGTATCGAATAAACAGGCCGGAAATCGTCTCTTGCAAATGGGGGAGATCCCGGAATCTATTTATGTGATAGGGTCACCGGACATCGATATCATGTTTTCAAATTCCTTGCCGGCTATGGACGCGGTACGAACGCACTACGAAATTGACTTCGAGCGATATACTGTTGCCATGTTCCATCCCGTGACCACAGAGGTCGATCAAATGGAAACTTATGCCGAACAGTTCGTAAATGCGTTGATCGACAGTAACCGGGACTATGTGGTGATTTATCCGAATAACGATTTAGGAAGTTCCGCAATCCTGAAGGCCTACGAAGAGCTCAAAGGGCGTAGTAATTTCAGAATCTTTCCTTCGATCCGTTTTGAATTTTTCCTCACATTATTAAAAAATGCAGATTGTATTGTGGGTAACTCCAGTGCCGGGATCCGGGAAGCTCCATATTATGGCATACCAACGATTAATATTGGATCACGTCAACAAAACCGAAGCATGCATGAGCATATTATCAATACTTCCTATGAGACAGAGGATATTCTTAGCGCTTTGAACGGAAATTTGGAGAAAGTGAGCATACAAGAAGATTCATTTGGAGAAGGAAATAGTGACAGCATGTTCCTTGAGTCGTTGGAAAACGGTTCAATTTGGCAGATCAATCATCAAAAACAGTTCAGAGATATAGATGGTGAACAATAAAAATATCTGGGCCCTGGTTCCTGATGGAACTGGTATTAAAAATTATCTCTACTCAAAAGCGTTCAAAGACGAGCGAATCCAACTTACCCTGTTTCATAATTTTGATGAAGACACTATTGATCAAATCAAGAAACAGGTTGATGTTCATCAAACAATAGAAATCCCGTTTTATAAGGAGAGCATTAAAGAGAAATTCCTTCGCGAATTGATCCATCGCTGCCGATTATGGCACAATGCCGGTCTCACCTCAAATGAAACAATAAAAACCTTCTGGAAGACCAATCACAAAAGCTTTAAATTAAAACTCTTTTATCGAGCGGTAACATGGATGGCCTCGACGGTGAAATCCTATAAGAAGATATTGAAACTCGAGAAGTCCTATCAGAAAAGCCTTCGACGCAATCCATTTTATAGGAATGTCAGGAAAGTCTTAGAAGACCATCGGCCGGAAGTGGTTTTTTGTACCCATCAACGTGCGATAAAGGCTCCCGGGGTATTTGCAGCGGCTAAAGATCTGGGCATTCCTACCATGACGGTAATTTATTCCTGGGATAACCTTCCAAAAGCCCGTTTGGCCCTGGAAAGTAATCACTACCTGGTGTGGTCCGAACATATGAAAAAGGAACTGATGTCCTTTTACCCGGAAATTTCCGAAGAAAAAATTAAGATCACCGGAACTCCACAGTTTGAATTCTATGACGATCCATCGAATATTATACCTAAAGAGACATTCTACTCTTCATATGGCTTGAATCCCATCAAGAAACTCATTTGTTTCTCCGGAGATGATGAGCTTACCTCTCCCTACGATCCGCATTATCTGGATGATTTGGCTTCAGCAATGAAGGAAGAAGGGTTGGATGGTTCATATACCATTGTTTTTCGTCGGTGTCCGGTGGATATCTCGGGGCGGTATGACTGGGTGATTGAAAAACATAAAGGCTTGATCGTTGAAATGCCTCCTTTATGGAATTTCAATTCACGAATTTGGACGGCCGTATACCCAACCTATGAGGATGTGAAATTACTGGCAAGTGTGGCGCATTATTGTGATGTAGTTGTTAATGTGGGTTCTACGATGGCTTTTGATTTCGGCATGTTTGGAAAACCATGTGTTTATATAAATTATGATCATGTGATCGATCCCAAATGGTCCGTTGATATGATCTATCGATATCCTCATTTTCAATCTATGCCGGACAAAAATGTGGTATATTGGTTTAACGCTAAACAGGAAATCGCTTCGGTTTTACACAAGGCACTGCAGTCCGGGCAAACGAATATCAACCAATGGTTCCATATCGTTTCTGATGCTGATAAGGTGGCTTCTGAAGAAATCCGGAAACTTCTCACCCGATGAATATAGTTTATCTGTCGCATGAATATCCATTATGGGCCTCCGGAGGGGTTGGAGCCTTTCTCCAAACCATGGGCAGGGCACTTGCAGCGCACGGACATAAGGTGACTGTATTGGGTGTAGGTAAGGATAAAGATGAAGTGGTTCTTCAAGATGAGGGAGTGCGGATCATTCGCCTGGCCAAAAATTCTACCAGGCTGCCCAATTTCATATATAATTCGCTGCGGACTAACAAGAAGCTAAAGGAATTACAAGCAGAGCAGCCCATTGATATCATTGAATCTGCCGAGCTGGGACTGGCCCTTATTTCGAGATCTCACCCTGCAAAGAGGGTCATTAGACTTCATGGAGGGCATCATTTTTTTGCGGAAGCGGAACGCCGCGGAATCAATTGGAGAAGAGGTTGGTTGGAGAAAAGGTCCTTTGCCAAAGCACAGGGATTTATTGCGGTTTCAAACTATGTGAAGTCACACACCGCCAAATATTTGAGTTATCATGACCAACCTATAAAGGTCATCAACCTGCCGGTGGACACATCGGTACAATTAAAAAATTTACCTTCAAAAGCAGATCAAATTCTTTTCGCAGGCACTGTTTGTGAAAAAAAAGGTGTGCGGGAACTATTGGCGGCATTTAAATTACTTCGAAAAAAGTATCCTGAAAAGAAGCTGGACCTTTTTGGCAGGGATTGGTTCTATCCGGATGGTAGATCCTACATCAGTGAAATGAAGGAAATTTATAAGAATGACTTGGACCATATCACCTTTCATGGA
>WUAI01000017.1 GCA_009827225.1 Flavobacteriaceae bacterium
TGAGGTAAAGTAATTGTCATCTCTCCAAATCTTGGTGAGTGCCAGCTCACGTGGCATCAAGTCATTTTTATGTAGTGCCAGCAAACGAAGCAAATCGTTTTCCTTGGGTGACAACTTTATGGGGTCCTCCTCTTTATACGTAAGGAATCTCAGCTTAGAATTCAGATGAAAGTTACCCACATTGAATTCGAATTGCTTGCTATCGGCGATTGAATCGGTCGCCTTGCGTTGAATGATCGCTTTGATCTTCATCAGCAATACCTCGCTATCAAACGGCTTGTTAAGATAGTCGTCTGCACCAACCTTGTATCCTTTTAATACATCTTCTTTCATTGCCTTTGCTGTGAGGAATATAATAGGTACGTCTTCGTTCTTTTCACGAATTTCCTTTGCCAATGTAAAGCCGTCTTTATACGGCATCATGACATCGAGTATGCAGAGATCGAAGTCGTCTTTTTTAAATTTTTCAAACCCTTCCATCCCATTCTTTGCATGAGTCACGTCATAGTCATTGATTGAAAGGTAATCTTTCAGGACAGTTCCGAAGTTAGGATCGTCCTCTACCAATAAGATTTTTTTGTTTTCTGTTTCCATATTTTAAGATATTAAGTGCATTTTTACAATGAAGGTACTACCCTTCCCTTTTTCGCTTTCCACATATATTTCGGCATTATGGTCGTTCAGTATTCGTTTTACATACGAAAGTCCCAACCCATGGCCCTTCACATTGTGAATATCCCCGGTATGCTCGCGATAAAATTTTTCAAAGATTCGTTTCTGAACACTTTTGGACATTCCCAAACCTTTATCCTGAATCTTTAGAATGATATTGTCCTTTACATTCTCGGTGTAAAGATCGATCTCCGGAGGTCCTTCCGAATATTTAATTGCATTATCCAGCATATTTACAATAACGTTTGTAAGATGTAAGTCGTTTCCAAGTACCGAAGATTTCAAGGCATCAAAATGAGTCTTCACATAACCTCCCCTATCTTCCACGATCAAACTAACGTGCGTCACGGCATCTTCAATAATCTCATGTAACTTTAGTCTTTCCTTCGGAAGATCCAGTTCGTTCTTTTCCAGTTTAGAGATCCGTAATACATTCTCTACCTGTGCGTGCATTCGGCGATTCTCATCGCGGATCATCTTCAAATAACGATTTATAAAATCTTTGTTATCACTAACCTTGGGGTTCTTCAAAGCATCCAATGCCAAATTAATGGTGGCTATTGGAGTCTTGAACTCATGAGTCATATTATTGATGAAATCCGTTTTGATCTGAGATATTTGTCGTTGCTTGAACAGTTGTCTTAAAGCGTTGGCATAGGCCAGGATGATCACCGTTGTAAAAGCGAGTGATAAAATGGCCATTCCCAGTATGGTATTCAGAATCTCTTTTCCTTTTTCAGAAAAGTTGACGTAAAGTTTATAGCTGGTACGAAGATTATCGTTTACGAATAACGGAACCCCATAGGTGCTTGCGGGGTTTAATTCGAAATTTTTAGAATGAATTTTCGTCGCTAATTCGTTACTATACACTGCGTATTCAAATTTTGGCTTCAAACCGCGTTCCTGGCATCCTTGCTGGATCAATCTTTCAATCTCACCTCCTGACACTCTTTTATGGATCGGAGTTCTGGATGAAATATTGCTGAAAGCCGTTTCAAATTGTTTGCGTTCGTAATCCCGCAGTCTCGTAAAATCAACCTTGGTTTGAGAGGTAAATCCGCTTCCGTCTATACCCTCGGTGATTTTAGTAGTTTTCTTCTTATTCGTAATTTTTTTGAACTGAATACTGTCAAATTCAACATCCAGAAAGGCCGATGAGAGTTTGTAATCTTCTTCGATGATACCGTCCGAAAATATTACGGTTTCATTCTTGTCTTCGTTAACGATACGATATATTAGTTCATTAACACTAACATTGTCGGGTTCACCCAAACTATCTACCAGGCCATTGTACAGCTCATAATAGTCTTCAATCTCACGCAATTGTACATCTCGTGATACATCGGTGAGAATTTGCCGCACGTTGAACGTAAACTGATCCTCCTTGGTTTGATAGGCATTATTGATCCAATATCCCTGAACAAAAATGATTCCTAATAAAGACAAAGTCATGGAACCAATAAGGAGAGCAAACAGCTTTTTGTTCATGAATCAAAATTAAGATTTTAACATTTAGGGGTCGTTCCCTTTAACCAAATGTTAACAAACGCTCTTTTAACCTGATTATGAACGTTTTAAAATCTCGGCATGAATCTGCTTAACCCGCACTTTTACGTCGGTTAGGTCTAAATTTTCAATATGAAAGGTGGCCAACGGAATCTTCTGCTCATCGGTCCATTGGTTGTCCATCCGACTTCTCACTTCTTCTTCAGTACTGCCATCGCGCGCTGTGACTCGCTCGATCCTTACCTCTACAGGCGCGGAAACCAGAATAGTAAAATCACAATTTTTGTAACCTCCGTTTTCAAAGAGAATAGCCGCCTCCTTAATACAATAGGGAGCCTCCTGCTTCTTCATCCATCTACGGAAATGTTGCCCCACTTTAGGATGGATGATGGCATTTACCTGCTGTAGTAGCTCAGGATCATTGAAGATCTTTTTTGCAACGAATGGCCGGTTCAATCCTTCATCATTATAGGCCTTTCTGCCCAATAACTGTATTAATTTTCTTCGGATTACTTTCGATCTGTTGGTCAGTTTTTTCGCTTCGATATCAGCAATGTAAACGGGAACCCCCAATTCTGAAAAGAAGTTTGCAATCGTAGACTTACCACTACCTATTCCACCTGTGAGTCCAACCACCTTCATTTACTTAAATATTAAATATTCCACTCTCTTGGGGTCGATCTCCACATGGTATATCCCATTTGGTTCGTCAGTAAGCCTTGGCACCATAAAATTTTCACCTTCGGAAATGATTGAATAATCACATATTAGCCGAAAATCGGAAGCAGTGATTAAATTGAAACGACTCATTGCCGCATCAAAACTTAGCGTGACTTCATTTGGTATCAATTTGATATTAACTTCCTCCGGAAGGTTGATCACTTCAATGGGAATCGCTAATTTCTTTTGAGAAAATTCCTCAACCGTTGCTGTGATTCTCACTTCTTTAGTAGATGTTTGAAGCTCATCAGGCAGCAATAGTAATAATTGCTCATCAACATTGGATGCTACATTTTTAGCATTAAACGTAGTGGTGATTACATTCTCAAGAGACTCAAGCGCCGAAGACGGTCCTGAAACGACAACGGAATCCGGAGTGATTGTTACAGGCCCCAGCAGTCTGAATCCTTCTTTAAAACTCATCTCATTCACCAAAGCCACATTTACTTTTTTCTGAGATAGAACATCTAAAGAAATGTTGAGCTCAGCTAATGAAGTGTTTCTCACCAGGGTATTATTATCCAGTTGTTCTGAGATAATTTTAATCAATTCGGAATTGGTGATCGTTACTAATGAATCTCCCTGGGAATACCTGGATGAAATGTCAATGTCTATAGTGGGTTCATTCAGCTTATAGGACAAAAACTGAAATCCGGTGGCGGAAACATCGAAGGAAACTTCGGAAAGATTGTCCTTCCCTACCATAACGGCTTCAGGTAAATTGGTATAAGAAAGATAGCCATTTACAGTAGCTGTCGATTCATTGGAAAACTTGGTCAAAAACCAAAAGATCAAAGCCAGTAGCAAGAAGAATAGAAACATCTTGACCTTTGAAGCCTTGTAATTCCTTTGTGTTCCATTCATACTTCTAAATTACTTAAAAAATAATTCGGGAAATTGTTTTTCAGGGTCTTTCTTCAACAAACCGATGAAAAACGAAGATTTCAGAAATGCCAGTCCATAACCAAAAAATTGTACAAACATGGCTATTACTGAAAGGAAACCTATATATAAGCTTTGGTTCTTTATGCTTGATTCGAGCAAAATCATTGCAATGTATACCGCTAAAGGAATAAGAATCATTGGATTCCATATAACGGCAAGCAATACAGACGCCAGGCAAAAGAAAACGAAGAAGGTTGGAAACCAAAAAGTGATTTTTGCTGATGATGGATGCCAGCGATTCAATATCGGACGGACCATTCCGAACTTGCGGACCTGCTTGTAAAATTTTGACCACGAGATCCTTCGCTTATGAAATACTTCGGCTCCGGGTATGAAGGTTGTTTCAAACCCTAACTGCAGTAAACGCTGTGAGAGATCGGGATCTTCGCCGGGATGGATCCGGGAGAAGCCATCAGATGCTTCAAATGCCTTTTTTGAGAGTCCCATATTAAAGCTTCGAGGTTCAAATTTCTGTACTCCCCGTTTGTTGCCTCTTATACCACCTGTGGTTAAAAAGGAGGTCATTACATAGTTGATCGCCTTTTGCAGATTGCTGAAACTTTCATGAGCGGCATCTGCGCCTCCGAAACAGTCCACATAATGTTCAGAGAGGTAATTGTCGACAGTCTTTAAGTATCCAGGAGGCACCAAGCAATCAGAATCAAGGATCAGGAAATAGTTTCCTTTTGCTTTCCGCATGCCAAAATTTCTCGAATCCCCGGGTCCTGAGTTATCTTTTGCATAATAGGAAACATCCAGTTTCGAATCAAATTCCTTAATGACTTCCCTGCTGTCCTGAGTGGATCCATCTTCTACAATCACAATCTCAAAAGAGTTTTGAAAATTCAGTTCCAATAGACTGGTAAGGAGTTCCTTGATTTCCTGGGGACGATTATAAACCGGAATGATAAAAGAATAGTTCCTTGTCATGACGACAAAAATACGCATTAAAAAAGCCATCCCGATAAAATCGGGATGGCCACTATTAATTTAATTAAAAAACTTACTGTTTGATAATCTTATATGTACCAATCTGACCGTTTACAGATACTTTCATAATGTAAGCACCAGTAGCTAGGTTAGCCACATTGATATTTGCATTCAGTGCATTGATATCTTGACTGATTACTTCCTGACCTAACAGGTTGTATACAGATACACTCTCGATCACTTCTACAGAGTTCATAGTAACTGTAGTAGAAGCTGGGTTTGGATGATAAGTAAATCCGTCGATCACGTTATCATTAGCTCCAAGGAAGAATGTTCCGTCGATTACGATATCAGTAATTGCATCAGTGTT
This sequence comes from Flavobacteriaceae bacterium, assembly GCA_009827225.1. Lineage (GTDB taxonomy): Bacteria > Bacteroidota > Bacteroidia > Flavobacteriales > Flavobacteriaceae > Aureisphaera. Next base: position 5,144 of record WUAI01000017.1, read on the forward strand.
AGCTACATATACGTAGTAAGCCTGTCCGGCTACTACAGGTACAGAAGCATCTACCTGAGGTACACACTGGTTATCGAAGTAGTCGATCAATGTAAGATCAGTCTCTACAGCTGTCTCATTCGGTGCGTCATAGAAAGTTACCGAAGTAAATCCTGCTGGAGTAGTTACAGAACAAGTTGCAACACCGTTTAATGGTGGAACAAAGTTGTACCATACACCAATTACACCGGCGTTATCACAACCTGCTGGAGAACCAGCTTCTGTAGTTGCAGCTGGCATAGCCACTGCTGGGTCGGTGTAAGGGAATCCAATTTCGTCCACATCAATAGAGTTCGCGATCATATCGTTTGGTGGAGGCACAGGTACACAAGTCATAGTCAACTCGAAGTTACCGGTATCACCAGCAAATCCATGTACTAAGATGTAGAAAGTAGTGTTTCCATCACTTTGGAATTCTACTTCACTCTGGAAGTTAGTACAGTTTGGAGAATCGTCATTTCCATCAACACAAGTAAGTGGTGGTGCAGAACAGTCTCCAGTGTATACTGAAATCTTAGTATCATAGTCGGTATTGGTAGAACAAGTCGATAGTAAAATATCAGTTACCAATCCGGTCGTATCCTCGTATACATACCACACACCGGGTGCAGATGTAGTTGTGTTACAATCAGGAGCTACAGCCGTATCGTCAGTAGCGTTGATAGTCGTACCTAAGATAGAATCTCCACAAGAGATTGCTACGGCACCGTCACACTGATCGTTCGCAGGAGGAGTAGCACAAGTTACGTCTAATTCGAATGCACCAGATCCTGAGAATCCTTCTACAGCAATGTAGTACGTAGAAGTACCGTCAGACAAGAAAGAGATTTGTGAAGACAGTCCACAAGAATCATCATTCTCATCGATGATAGCTCCACCACAAGAATCGAATACAGACAGATAAGTGTCATACGCTGTACCGGCACCACAAGTAGAAACAGTAACTACTTCAGGAGTTCCAGTTCCAGTAAATGAATACCACTCATCAGGAGTTGTATTGGCTCCACCATCGTCTGTGTTATCAGAAGTGTCTCCGAAGATAATATCATCACAAGCTACAGGAGTTGCTCCGGCACAAGTGTTGTTATCCAATGGTAGAGGAGCACAAAGGTTCAGCGTAAACTGTAGAACAGTACCTGTATCTAAAGCTGCGTTATCACAGATTACAAGATTCCAGTCACCGTTGATATCTTCACCAGCAAATGCTGCAGCGAAAGTACCACCTTCCGGCTCATAAGGACCAACACCAAATGGAGCGGTTGCTGCAGTAATATCAGCACCACCATCTTCGAAAGTAGTTCCGTTATAAGCGTCGTCAGTATTTCCAGAAAGCTGATCAGCTAATAAAAGCTCAGTTCCAGAAGGAGCTCTCAACGAGATAGTCAAGTCTCCAGACCATGTGTGAGCGATATCGATCACAACATTTTCAATATCAGAATCAGTTCCGATAGTTCCACTAGGCGCAACATTGGTTGGAATCAAGTTAGGAGCTCCAACACAATCAGCAGTTACGTCACCTGCACCATCAATATCAAATGGTACCGCTGTGGAATCAAAAGTTTGAGATACACAAGATCCTCCACCTGCTTCTTCGAAGGCGATGTCCATCATTAGGTCGGGACCAGCTCCACCACCTACACCACAATCAACTTGTCCACTTCCCCATGAACCACAAGGAGTTGCGAATCCACCACCTGGGTTTTGCCACTGGTAAAGTCCGTCGTTAGCATCGGTAGCACCTGTCCAGAACCACTGTCCACTCACACCAAATTCAGCTACAACTTGAACTGACATCCAGTACAAAGTTCCACCGGTTAGAGCAGGAGTAGTTGGAGTTAGAGTAAAGATACCATCTCCGTCAGGGTCAACATCTGTTCCTACGAAATCTTCTGTATGAACTACTGCACCAGGAACACCTGCTGCATCATCATAAATTGTCATTCTAACAAGGTTGGAAGGATCCGCTGGAATAGCAGCTCCAGAACCTGTAATATCTACTTGACATACAGTTGCTGATCCAGCACCTGGTACTACGAAATCATCCGCACCAGCACAATCAAAGTCTGGGAAGTCAGCAAAAATTTGAGAAGGAGGTCCACCTAATGGATCAGCGGCACTATTGGTGTAGTTGGCAAGCGTGCCACCACAGCCTCCACCGCCACCACCTGGCTCGTCGCCGATTACATTCATAATGAATGCTCTGTTCGTTCCTAAAAGAACTGACAAGTCGGAAGGAGTATTCGCTCCACAATCAGGAGCCTGAATCCAGGACACTCCGGTTTGAGCTGCAGAATTACAGCCAAATCTCATAAAATTAGTATCGGTTCCGTCATCCACGATCACAATTTCATAAATCATGATTTCACCTGCAGGTACAGAAGCAGCTAATGGCACTGAAATAATAGACTCAGCATCTGCATTAGTTACGGTCACTGTATTTGTTCCTTGCAATGTCGCATTAGCTGGGAAATCGGCAGGGAAAGAACCAGTAAATGAATAAATATTAAAAGTCATTGGGAATCCAGCCGGTGAAAGCACCGGGCCAATTGCCACCTCAACATCAGTAACATCAAACCCATTCACCAATCCAAAATCGGCAGCAAGATCAAAATCTCTAAAGATGTTGTTGTCTCTGAAACTAGTTGCAGAGGCACAGGCAATTTCCTCGCCCGAAACGATAGTTTGATCTGTATTGTGGGTAATAGTAATTGGAAGCAGGTTTCTCTGACCGTTCTGATCTAGAGTTGTACTTCCAGCAGATCCGTTAGAAATACGGATTCCAGTACCTCCTGTAGAGACATAAGAATTGTCTCCTACCGGAATGTAAGTCTGGCCAGAAGACACCGTTTGAACAGATCTACCCGCAAAATGAGCTCTTAGAATAGCCCTTTCCACATTCGTGAAATTGTCCGAATCAGAACTCTTCTGAGGGCCTTGTTCAATCATTCTTTGAACAAGCTCTTCTCCAGACGGGGCTACTTGAGCTTCCTGAGCGTTAATTGTAGCCGTAAGGCACAAAAAACTAAAAAGCAGTAAAGTAAATTTTTTCATAATTTAATTAATAGATTAGTTAATAATAATTATTAAAAATATCTAAAAAAAAGGGAACTACAAAAGTTTTTTTAAATCCGGTTTCTTTAACCGACGAATACCGAATTTTATCGATAAAAAACAAAAAAGCCCGCAAATATGCGGGCTTTCTAAAATCCTTGTAGGACGACTATTCTTTTGTAAAGGCCTCCATTACTTCGTTGCTCACCCCAACATTTGAGAATCCACCGTCGTTATAGAGATTTTGAAGCGTTACTCGCTTGGTCAAATCACTAAAAAGAGATACCGTATAGTTTGCACAATCCAATGCCGTGGCATTTCCTAAAGGCGACATTTTTTCTGCATAAGCTATAAAGCCATCAAAGCCTTTCACTCCCTGACCTGCCGTGGTAGGTGTGGGCGATTGAGATATGGTATTCACCCGTACTTTTTTGTCCTTTCCGAAGAAATACCCAAAACTACGTGCGATCGATTCTAAATACGCTTTGTTATCCGCCATGTCGTTGTAATCCGGGAACACCCTCTGAGCAGCCATGTAGGTTAAGGCAACTATACTCCCCCACTCGTTCATGGCATCCTTTTGATAAAGTGTTTGCATGGTTTTGTGGAAAGATAAAGCGGAAACATCAAATCCTTTCATGGTCCAGTCGTACTTCTGCTCCGTATAATGTTTTCCTTTTCGAACGTTCACCGACATACCAATCGAGTGAAGCACAAAATCCAGTTTCCCACCTAAAATCTCCATTGCCTTGTCCACCAGATTCTCCAAATCCTCGAGGTTGGTCGCATCAGCAGGAACAATTTCAGAGCCTGTCTTTTTAGCGAGTTCATTAATTTGCCCCATGCGCATGGCGATAGGTGCGTTGGTCAACACAAAAGTTCCTCCTTCTTCATGGACTCTTTCCGCCGTTTTCCACGCAATCGAATTTTCATCCAAAGCCCCAAAAATGATTCCTCGTTTTCCTTTTAGTAAGTTGTATGACATTGTGATATTCTTAGTTAGTATGTTTAAGTGCGCAAAGATACACTAATTCAATAATTGTTTGGCATGTGCAATGGCAGAATCACTCACATTAGCACCTCCTATCATCTGGGCAATTTCCAGAACTCTTTCATCCCCTGTCAATGGTTTAATTCTAGTGGTGGTCACACCAGATTCATCCGTTTTATATACCTTCTTATGATGATCACCCTTCGCTGCAATCTGGGCTAAATGGGTAATACTCAAGACCTGCATTTTTCGGCTCATAGAACTCATGATGTCGGCCATTTTCAGGGCGATTTCACCAGAAATTCCAGTATCGATTTCGTCAAAAATTAAAGTCGGTAGTTTTTTGTAATCATTCAAGACAGACTTTACCGCAAGCATTATTCTGCTTTTCTCTCCTCCGGAAGCAACCTTCGATAGGAGTCCTGGTTCAGAACCCTTATTAGCAGTAAAAAACATCTGTACCGTTGTGGTGCCATTTTGTTTGAAAGTTTCCATAGATATTAACCGGATATCGAATTGAGCATTGGGCATACCAAGATCTGCAAGTATCCCCTCCAACCTGTTTTTCAAAACCGGAATAGCCTGTTGGCGATTATTGTTTAACTCCTCAGACAGTTTTGTAAGGTCATGTTCCAGGCCTTCGATAACGAATTGCAAATTTTCAATTTTCGACTCCAGATCACCGGTGCTTTGAACCTTTTCCGCTAGCTGTGATTCCAAGACTCGCAACTCTTCGACGGTGGCAACCGTATGTTTTTTCTGAAGACGATATAATTCCTGCAGTTGCTGGTTGACCTCTATAAGTAGTTGGGGATTCGACTCTACTCTTTCAGCGGCATCATCCAGGTCCGATACAATATCTTCCAATTCGATCACCACACTATTGAGTCGTTGCCATAAGGTCTCGTAGTTCTTGGCATAATCCTGAATTGCGTTGACACTGTTCCTGGCTTCCGTGATTGCGTGCAGCCCCCCCATACTTTCTTCATTCAATAACTGTATCGTTTTGGAAAGTGACTCTCGGATTTCTTCGGAATTATTTAAAGTTTCATACGTTTCTTCGAGGGAATCCTGATCGATATCCAGGACGTTCGATTCGGTCAATTCCTGTAACAGAAATGAATGGTAGTCATGATCCCGGTTAGCCTGGTCTCGCTGCGACTGAATTTCCTCTAACTCTTTCAACGATTTTTGATATTCGTTGAATTTTCCGGAATACGAAAGAAGCTGATCCCCGTTAGATGCCAATGCGTCCAACACCTCCATTTGATAACTTTCTGTAATCAAAGCCTGGGTATCATTCTGACTATGCACATCGATAAGTCGTTCCCCCAATAATTGCATCTGCTGCAAAGTCACCGGGGTATCGTTGATAAATGCCCTGGATTTACCGCTGGGCAGGATCTCACGTCTTAGGATCGTATGCGTTTCATAATCCAGGTCTTCCGAAGCAAATAAGGCATCTAAATCGTATTCGGAAACGGCAAATTCGGCTTCAATTATACATTTTTCCGAAGCGTTTTTCATCACTTTCAAATCGGCACGATTTCCGAGTACCAGTCCCAAAGCGCCCAACAGTATAGATTTCCCGGCTCCGGTTTCACCGGTCAGGATCGTAAGTCCTTTGTTGAAGTCAACATTGATGTCTTCAATAAGGGCATAATTCTTTATGGATAAATGGGTAATCAAAGTGGAATTTCAGCAATAAAAAAACTCCCTCTAAAGTAAGGGAGTTTTATATTTCAAACAAAAAATGTTTTACAATTTAATTTTGCTCCAGTTGCTTCTGCGTGTGGGTGCCATTCTGTTCAAATTATCCACCAACTGGTTGATGTCTACAGTGGGACCTCCGCTAAAAATACTTTGTAATTCGTCTGCTTTAGCGTCAAAAAAGGTTCGCAACAGGAACGAATTCGGCCGTCGGTCGTTGATATTCTTCAATCGTGCAATGGCCTGAATGATATTGTTTTTCCCTTCCCGCGTATTGGTTTCCATCTTGTCTAAACCATGCCTGTGATAGGTGTACATAGCATCGTGGAATTCCTGGTATACGTTTGAAAGTACCGCATCGTTGTATCGAAAGCGAGACTGCGCGCCGTCGGTTGCCTTCCATCCTGCAAAGTTGCTCGAAGCCGCTGTGTTCACAATTTGTTTTGCCCTTGCGAAATACTCGGCTCCGCCATTCTGTTCGAATGTATCAGCATCCAAAGCAATAATGGTGTATACGTGATAAGCAAGCACAGAGACCAGGTTGGAATCGAAAGTGTTTACGTTGAAAACGAGGGGTTGAAATTCGTTATAATCAAAGCTGAACTGGCGATCGTTGTAATTGTATATCGGCGAATCGTAGAGGGATCCAAATACAGGCCTTGACGCCTGAATCTGCAGTGAGGCCGTGAACGCAGTCGATTCAAAACTCTGAACAATGATCGTGAAATTGCAATCGATTCGCTCCTGTACTTTATATTCTCTTTCGGTCCAGCGGGTATTATTCAAAAATTCGGTTAACTCCTGCTCTAAAGTTCTGAAAACCTGAAGGTTAGGCTGTCCGGTTTGTTCAGCATCAATAGTAACCAACGCATTTAACTCCTGTGCATTCACTGCGATCACAGAAGATAAAAATGCCAATATCAAAGTAATTCTACGCATGTATTTCTTGTATGATGTGTTGCCAAATGTCTTCAGCAACTTTATGTTTACTCTTAACTTCGAAAGGGATCACTTTATTGTGAGCCGTGACAAAGGTAACTTTATTCGTATCGGTTCCAAACCCGGCACCGCTATCATTTAGCGAATTTAAAACAATTAAGTCTAAATTCTTTTTCTTCAACTTCGTTTTTGCATTCTCGAGTTCATTTTCGGTTTCGAGGGCAAATCCAACCAGAAACTGGTCTTTCTTAACCGCCCCCAAGGAAGCAAGGATGTCCTGGGTCTTCTCCAGGTTGATGGTCAAGGAAGCATCATTTTTCTTGATCTTTTGATCGGCAACATCAGCCGGACGGTAATCTGCTACAGCGGCACTCAAAATTGCAACCGCACTGGATTCATAATGCTCGTGTACAGCCTCATACATTTGCGCAGCCGTGGTCACTTTAACCACCTGGATGTTGGAATGATCTGTATTCAAATGTGTGGGGCCAGAAACAAGAATAACCCGGGCGCCCAGATCTGCAGCGGTTTCTGCGATGGCATATCCCATCTTACCACTGGAATGGTTTCCGATAAAACGAACTGGGTCGATAGGCTCATAAGTGGGGCCTGCAGTAATAACCACCTTCTTTCCTTTAAGTGGGAGTTTTTCTGAAATATCTTTTTCCAGAAATTCGATAATATCTTCAGGCTCCGCCATTCTCCCTTTACCCACCAATCCGCTCGCTAATTCTCCATGAGCCGCTGGAATAATAATGTTACCAAAGCTCTCCAGCTTTTTAAAAGTCTCATGTGTTGACGGATGGGCGTACATATCGAGGTCCATCGCCGGGGCGACGTACACGGGACATTTAGCCGAAAGGTAGGTTGCGATCAATAAATTATCGCTATTCCCCTGGGACATTTTCGACAGGCTATTCGCGGTGGCTGGAGCCACCAGGAATAAATCGGCCCAAAGACCTAATTCCACATGATTGTTCCATTGGGCATTTTCATCTTCTTCATTGGTAAAAGAAGAAAGGACTTCATTCTTTGAAAGAGTGGAAAGGGTAAGCGGTGTCACAAACTCCTTTGCTGAAGGAGTCATAATCACTCTAACCTCAGCTCCTTTTTTAATGAGAAGCCGAACTAAATATGCAGATTTATAAGCGGCGATCCCGGCTGTGATTCCGAGTAAAACTTTCTTACCGCTCAGTACAGACATGACGATTACTTTTCTATTTCTTCGTCCTGGGTGTTTCTATGGTAAATCTTATTCTCCAACCACTCCTGGACTGCCAATGCATGGGGCTTTGGTAGTTTTTCGTAGAATTTAGAAACTTCAATCTGCTCCTTATTCTCAAAAATTTCTTCAAGGCTATCGTTGTAAGTAGCAAACTCATCGAGTTTCTCCAACAACTCCTTCTTAATATCACTATTAATCTGGGTAGCTCTTTTGGAAATAATCGAAATCGCTTCGTAGATATTTGCTGTAGGAGCGTCGATTAAATTTTTATCAATAGTGGTAGTATTGATAGGTGCTTCAGAATTTTTAATATCACTCATGGTATTAATTTATTGCAGTTTCGGTATATGAAGACAGCCGGCTATCGATGTTCTCAATCAACTTATCAGCCTCTTTTTTAAGCTCGGTGTCTTCACTATAATATTTTAAATAGTTTTCAAAGAAGTTCTTTGCAGTTTGTAAGCGGCCCTGAACTTTATAAGGCACACTGTTAATGGCAAGCAAATAGGCAGCTTCAGATCGTTCCAGAAATGCATTTTTTCTAAAAATCGAACCCGGGTGGTCTGCCACAAAATTATCATAGGCTTCAATTGCGGCCTTATAGTCTGATATTCTAAGGAATTGCTTGGCGACCTCATAATCCTTCTTTTCTAATTTTCTTCTCAATTCCAGTACAAGCGCGTTTGCCTCCTGTCGTTTTGGTGAATCGGGATACTTGTTCAGGTAATCCTGTAATCGATCCATCGCTTTCTGAGTGTCTTCCTGATCCAGAGAATAACGGGGCGACAATTCGTAGTAACTTTTTGCCGATTTAAAAGCAGCAACCTCCACACTATCACTTTTTGGGAAAGCAGATTCAAATCGTTCGAACTGATAACCGGACAAATAAAAATCTCCTAACTCATAGAAGGTGTTGGCATAGCGGAACATCAAAGGTTCTGCCTGCGGTTTCCCCCGGTAGGCAGGAACTATCTGTTCCATCAACTTTAAGGCCTTCTTATATTTCTTTTCTTTATACAAATCTACTGCCGTGGTATATTTCGCAGAAATATCGTCCGAACGGAGCAATTTCTGATATTCCCCACAAGAGGATAATAACAGGGCTGCAAATAGTAGTAAAAGACTCGTTTTCATTGTTTTAAAAAACATCGTGCAAAAGTAATGAATTAAACCAGATTACAAAAACTTATTATCCTACTAAAGTATTGCAATCTCTATGAGTTTTAAGGTTTCTTCTGAAAAATTTAACGCTGGATTTGAAGAGAAATTTAAAACTCCGACATGTATTTTTGAATTTTCCCTCTTAATTCTTCACTTACGCCCACCAATGGGAGTCGGACGGTATCGGAGCAATACCCCAATTCACTGAACACGGCTTTGATTCCTGCCGGATTACCTTCAGCAAAGATCAAATCGATTATGGGCATCATTTTATAATGTATTTCATTCGCAGCATCCACATCCCTGTTTAACCCATTTCGAATCATTTCAGAGAATTCTTTTGGAAAACCCTGGCCAACTACCGAGATCACGCCGGCTCCTCCTGCTAATACCATAGGCAAAGCAATCATATCATCCCCGGAAATCACCAAGAAATCTTCGGGCAGATCTTTGATCATTCGCATGGCTTGCACTATATCATTCGCCGCTTCCTTGACCGCAATAATGTTCTTGAAATCACGAGCCAGTCTTATCAATGTTTCGGGCTCTACATTTCGAGCTGTCCTTGGCGGAACATTATAAAGAATTATGGGTTTAGTCGTCGACTTGGCAATAGCCGCGAAATGTGCATAGATCCCGTCTTGTGTAGGTTTGTTGTAACTAGGTGATACCGAAAGTATCGCGCTGAAATGAGAAAGATCCGTAGATAGAATCTCATCAATAATAGCAGCCGTATTATTACCTCCAATACCCAAAACAAGGGGAAGCCTGCCATTATTGGCTTCGATAACCGTTTGCACCGCAAGTTTCTTTTCATTCTTTGTGAGCGTAACACTTTCCCCTGTGGTACCCAAAACCACCAGGTAATCAATTCCGTTCTCAATTTGAAACTCCACGATGCGGGTTAGAGAGGCTGTATCCACCTTCATGTCATCATCAAAAGGGGTCACCAGTGCCACACCCGTACCAATTAATTCTTTCATTTTTTATGGTTCTATTTTGTTGTGATCAATATCCCTGCCATCCTCAGATTTTCTTGAGAATGGTAAGATATTTTATCAATTCTTGTACAAAGAGATCAAAATTTGACGGATCCACACCTAACAGCAGATCATATAACCTTGCATCCGACTTCTCAAAACCTACCTTAAATTTTGCGTTACTTCGGGACACCATGAGATCCAAAAATTCATGCCTTCCTGAATAATAGCCCACAAGTACGTCAAAATCCCGGTCCAGAAACTCACTGGCATTTTGGTTATGCATTTCTCCCTTCCAATTAAAATCTTTGTTATGCACCTGGTTCTGCCGCAGTGAAGGCATTTTCTTTTTTGTCTCCAGAAAAGAAAAGACCTTAACATCCTTAGGTTGGATACCCAGGGGTTTCCAGATCTCATAATACCGTTCCAATTCGGGAAAGGCCATTTCATTCACCAAAAAGCCCAATGTATGCAAGCGGGCGTTCACCTGGGAGGTATCACGCCCTTTGATGTTCCGCTCCAGATGTTTCTGGAGGGATTTACGTTTTAACTTTTCAAACATGGACTGCAGTAGATTCTTTACAAAAGTACATTTTTCACTCTGAAATTTTCTGCCGCGTCAGGAAATCATTTCAAGGAATTCATCTTCAGAAATGATAGGAACTCCAAGACTTTCTGCTTTCACTCTTTTACTGGGCCCCATCTTATCGCCTGCCACCACATAGGAGGTTTTTCCGGATATACTTCCGGAAACTTTCCCACCGTTATCCTCTATTAATTTTTTGAGCTCGGTTCGGGAAACCTTTTCAAAAACACCGGAAACCACAAAACTGCTTCCCACCAACTTATCAGTTTGATTGGCTAATTTTTCTGCTGAAATTTCAAGTTGAACCCCGTATCCTTTTAACCGTTCAATGATCAGATTATTTTCTTCCGAAGTAAAAAACTGTACCACGCTCTCGGCAATCTTTTCACCTATTTCTTCCACGGCAACAAGGTCTTCCGCGGAAGCTTCGATCAAAGCATGAATGGTCTTATAATGTTTGGCAAGCTTTTTAGCAACAGTCTCACCTACATACCGTATACCCAAGGCATACAACACTCGCTCAAAAGGAATCTTTTTAGACGCTTCGATCCCGGCGACCAGATTTTCAGCACTTTTCTGCGCCATACGTTCCAAAGGAATCACCTGATCTACTGTAATGGTGTAGAGATCGGCATAATTATTAATCAATCCGTTTTCCACCAAAAGGGCTACGGTCTCGCCGCCCAACCCTTCAATATCCATGGCCTTCCTGGAAATATAATGCTGGATCCTACCTATGATCTGGGGCGGACATCCTTCGTAATTAGGACAGTAATGCTGTGCCTCTCCCTCCTTTCGTACCAAGGTCGTGTTGCATTCAGGACAATGGGTGATATAGTTTGTCATGCTTAACCCTGCCGGACGTTTACTCAGATCCACAGCGGTAATCTTAGGTATTATTTCACCCCCTTTTTCTACGAAAACTGTATCACCTTCCCTGATATCCAGCTTTGCGATTTGGTCGGCATTATGCAGTGACGCTCGTTTTACAATCGTTCCGGCTAGCTCGACGGGTTCCAGATTGGCCACTGGAGTGATCGCACCTGTTCTTCCCACCTGGTAAGTTATTTGATTAAGCACCGTAGAAGCCTGCTCTGCTTTAAATTTATAGGCCATTGCCCAACGAGGCGCCTTGGCGGTGTAACCCAGTTCTTCCTGTTGTTGCAAGTTGTTTACCTTGACTACCACACCGTCGGTTTCATAAGGAAGATTGTGACGTTCTGTATCCCAATAATTCACATATTCCAAGACCTCATCGATGCTCTTAGCTAACCGGGCTTCTTTAGGTACTTTAAAACCCCAATCTCTCGCTTTGTCCAGACCTTCATATTGGGTTTCAAAAGGCAATCTATTAGCCTTCAAACTGTACAACAAACACTCCAAAGGCCGCTTAGCCACTTCACTGCTGTCTTGCAATTTCAGGCTACCGGAAGCCGTGTTCCTCGGATTGCGATACGGTTCCTCCCCAAGTTCGATTCGTTCTTCGTTCATTTTATTAAACCCTTCAAACGGCAATACGATCTCGCCCCTGATGTCGAAACGATCCGGATAATCACCGTTCAATTTAAGTGGCACCGACTTAATCGTTTTTACATTCGTCGTCACATCGTCACCCTGGAATCCATCGCCCCTGGTTACGGCCCTTAGTAAGGTTCCATTTTCATAAGTGAGACTCATTGAAGCCCCATCATACTTGAGCTCACAAGTGTACTCTATGGGTCCATCGACCAGTTTTTTGATCCGTTTTTCCCAATCCTCCAGATCCTCCTTCGAATAACTGTTATCCAATGAATACATCCGGAAATCGTGAGTGACAGTTTGAAAATTTTTGGTCACCTCACCTCCAACCCTGAGCGTGGGAGAATTAGGGTCATAAAACTCCGGATGAGCTTCTTCAAGGGCCTGAAGTTCCTTCAGTTTGATGTCAAATTCATAATCCGAAATGACCGGGTTATCCAATACGTAGTAGTTGTAATTATGTTCGCGAAGTTCCTGGCGGAGGCGATTGATTTTTTCTTCGGTAGTCATGAAACAAAGATAAAATTCCTCGACGATTTACTGGAGTATGCCTTTCAGGAATATTCAAAAAAAAACCGCCCCGAAGGGCGGTTACTATTTAAATTATAGTAATTAGTTTTTCACAAATCTCTTAGTCATTGCCAATCCATTGGCGACGAAACGTATGAAATATAATCCACTTGAAAACTCGGAAACATCCACACTTAGATCATTCGAACTAGTATCTAGTGTTTTGATAAGGGCTCCTGTGGAGGAGAATATCAAGATCTCATCAAAACTCGCATCCAGAATACTGATATTAAGCCTTTCGTTTGCCGGATTTGGATATAACTTGATCTGATCTTCAGACACCTTTTTATAATCCTCCAAAATAGCTCTGTTAGTTACAGAAATAGGAGCAGCTGAAGCATTATCTCCAGTGATGATAACCTGATCGAACCAAATTTGGTCATTATTAGCACTGGCATCACAACGAATTCGGATTCGGTTATTTGTGGTAAAATTATAGGATCCAGCATCCAAAACAATGGTATCTGTGAAGAAAGTACCATTACTAAAATCGGTTCCGCTGGCATAATTTCCGATAACCTCGTAAGAAGATCCGTTAAAGAACTCTACGAAAAAGTCTTCTCCAGTTTCCATACTATTGGCATAGGTGTGGAATTCAACCGATACCTGAGTATTTCCGGTCAAGTCCAAAGCAGGTGAAAAAGCCAAAGACGAGTTTGAATCATCTCTCAAACGGATGGAATAGGTTCCTTCAAAGGAATTCGAAGTTGCTTGACGAGCACAGTCGTTTCCTCCGTCGGTCCATCCTTCAAATCCTGTTTCAAAATAGTATGCAGCAATTTCGCCTGAACTTCCTCCACCCTCCAGGGTTTGGAAAGAAGTCGAACCGCTTCCTGAAACATTTCCTGCCGCGTCCTGAGCATTAACCGATACATTGTATGTAGTTAAGGGATCCAAACCACTCAATGTGAATGAAGTGTTGGCCGTGTTTCCAACCTGGTTCCCATCAAGGAATACATTGTAGCTGGCTACTCCCACATTATCCGTAGAAGCTGTCCAATTAATTACAGCGCCAGACGAGGTAATATTGTTAGCCGTGACATTGGTTGGAGTGGTTGGTGCTTCCGTATCCGGCGGCCCTGCTTGAATTTGGAACGCTCCAACGACACCTTTTCGTCCATTGTTCATGTATTCGTTAATGAACCAAAATGTTTGATCATCTGAAGGATCCACGTCAATTTTACTATAATCACCGTAACGAGTACCCGGTATTTTAGCATTTCCATTTGCTATAAGTTCCTCTGCCACTGTCATCGTCCCAAGAGGATCTCCGCTCAATCGACCAGTAAAATATGAACTCACATAAACTGTTGATGGAGTGTCGGGTCCTGACATCGAGGTGTACCCCATACCTATATTTCCTTGTGCATCCATTGCCAGACTCGCATTCCAGGCATGTCGATTATCTGGAGCTGTGTATGTGCCTTCTTGATATAAAGACCACGGTTGGTTATCTCCAGATTGTCTGAACTCATACCATCTCACACCAGCTCGTTTACCATTGCCAGCATCTGTGTCCACAACAAAATTGAACACAGCTGAATTGTGGGAACCAAATTTTCTGAATTGTGCCTGATTCATTATAGTGGCTTGCAGTGCATCAATTCGAATAGGTCTACCACTTCCTGGTTGTTTTAAATTAGAAAAACTTCCATTATCAAATACTCCAATGAAGGGTGTTGTTGAAATCTCCTGGGCCGCAGAAACGGTTGAATTTCCAGGATTGTTCCAATCCACATCAATGGTCCATAATTTTATATGATCATTCGAAACTCCATTCCAGGCATCATCCTGCATATAAACTATGGTCGCACCACCGGCGGCCGGTGTATTATTGTCGGTAACGTTTAAGGCCTGAGGACTGTAGAATCCACTGGTCACTATACCCGGAAGGTTAAATCCAATAATTTGTGCACTTGGACTTCCAGCCAGCATGGCACTTCTTTCTAAAGCCCACACCCTATTCGACGAGCCTGTATTATCTGTAATATAATATCCATCACTCCAGACAGATAGTTTCTGATAATCGCTAATGGAAGAAATATTATAAACAAACCAACCGGCTGTTAAGGGGTTCGGTCCGTCGGAAACCGCAATTTGCGCGCCGTTACCCAGGAAGGTAAGCACCCAACGGTCTGCTGCATTATCATAGGACACCGTCAAATCACAACATCCTCCCGATGGAAAGATGGCAGGATTCGGAGCCGTTTGACCCAACAACTGATTTCCGGATTTGTCGTAAATGGTGAATCCCGTATTATATACAACGAAAACGTGATTCGGTCCAATTGCTAAAGATGGATCAGTGGGTTGGGAATTGGAGGCATAGCCATCAAAAACGACACTTGGTGGAGCCATTCGAATACTTTGTTCCATTTCATGACGATTTCGTACATAATAATCATCCTGTGTTTGTTTGTCTTTACCAACAACAATCTGATTTGCCAATGATCGTTTGTCTTTGGCTTCTTTAAAGGAATTGTCTGAAGGGATTAAATCTTGGGGGCGAGATGTCATCGAAGTTACATATTCCACGGAAGACACCGTTCCGAAGAAATTTGCTTTCATCTCTTTGTTTTCTTGAGCATTTGTAGTTAAAAAGGCTGCGAAAACAAACAGAGAAAGAAAGAATAGTTTGTTTCTCATTCTAAGTTAGTGTATGGTTAAAAATTATTTTGCGGAAAGCTACAATTAATTAACAAATTTTTAGTAATTCTTCGATAAATTTCGATAAACGGTAATTTAGCACTTAATTCTTTGAAGAATTCTCATTTTATGCTGGCCTGGATACTAGCCCAAACTCCTCAATTTATTAGTATTTTCATAAAAAAAAACCGCCCCGAAGGGCGGCTATTACAAATCACAAGTTTAATTATTCCTTAATGAATCGTTTCGTGGTCGCAAGACCTTCCGAAATAAATCGAACGAAATACATACCTGTGGCCAGGTTGGATACATCCATTGTAAGTTGTTCACTACTTGGATCAATCTGTCCCACTAATTGTCCTGTCATGGAATAGACTAAAATCTCGTCGTACTGACCATTGAGTATTTCAATATTCAACACAGTGTACGCCGGATTCGGGAATAGCTTGATATTGACTTCCGCATTTCTTGCGAATGATTGTACTACTGTTCCATCTGTAATGTTTATAGGAGCTGCAGACTGATTCACATTATCTCCTGAAATGATAATTTGATCAAAATACACTCGGTCTCCATTTCCACTGGCATCACATCGGAATCGGAATCTGTTATTTGCATTGAAATTATAGGTTCCTGAATCCAGACTGATAGTATCTGTGAAGAACTCATTGTTGTTAAAATCAATTCCTCGTGCATAGTTCCCAATCACCTGGTAGCTAGAGCCATTCCAGAATTCTACGAAGAAATCTTCACCAAACTCCATACTGTTGGAATACACATGGAATTCGATGGTCACTTCATTATTACCGCTCAAATCAAGCGCAGGAGAAACGGTATTCGAAGACGAAGAATTATCTCTTAGTCGAATAGAATAATCCCCTTCCCAGGCTCTTGAAGTATTGAATACACGAGCACAGTCACTTCCACCGTCACTCCATCCTTCGAAACCTGTTTCAAAATAATAACCGGCAATTTCTCCGGGGCCGCCTCCACCTCCTGTGGTGGTTACGTTTTCCGTGTTACTGAAAGCAGAATTATTTCCTGCCGCATCAAAGGCCCTAACTGTAAAGGCATAACTTGTATTTGAAGACAAACCGGTAACATTAACCGTCGTCCCACCAGTAGTCCCTATGCTAGTTCCATCCACAAATACTTCATAGCCTGCCACTCCAACATTATCCGTTGAAGCATTCCAGGAAAGTGAAACACTGGTATCTGTGATATTGGATGCCGTCAAATTTGTAGGTGCCGTTGGAGGTTGTGTATCTCCTCCTCCTGAAGTAAGATTAACGGTATAGTCTTCCACTTCACCCCATGTGAACGTCTCACAAGGATCAGGAATATCATTATACTTCATGGAGACTCTCATCCTTGTGGATGTGGCTGATGTTCCGCTAGGAACTGTAAATGAACCACTATTCGGTGTATCCGTAGAGGCTGCTTTAGACCAAACCAATTCTCCCGCATCTGTAAAATCAGCATCATTGTTATAGTCAATCCAAACGGCATAGCCTTCCGCATATATAGTTCCCGTCCAAGTTGGTGTCACTGTGATGGTATAAGACTGTCCCTCGTTCAAAGTGGTTGAAATCGCTGTAAAATCAGAATAGAACTGAGCACCCGACGTATTATCGATAGTATTCAATTGTACCCTGCTGATGTATTCGTCATTTACATTGGTACTGGCCGAGCTACAATACGATGCAGCCAAAGTGGTAAATGAGGTAGTAGCACTTCCCGCTGAAACATTTCCAGCCGCATCTTCAGCATTTACTGAAGCCGCATATTGCGTTGATGGTGAAAGTCCCGTCACATTAAAGGAAGTAGTCGTGGATGTTCCAACTACACTTCCATCGATAGAAATGTTATACCTCGCCACACCTACATTATCGGTAGAAGCAGTCCAGGTAAGAGTAGCGCTGGTATCTGAAATATTACTGGCTACCAAATTCGTCGGATCCGTAGGTGCCTCGGTATCAGGAGGACCTGCTTGGATGGCAAATTTCCCCACAACTCCGCGTCGGCTTCCGTTCACATATTCGTTAATAAACCAGAATGAAGAATCGTCTGAAGGATCCACATCAATTTTACTGTAGTCTCCATAACGGGTACCCGGGATATTTCCGTTTCCGTTAGCGATTAATTCTTCCGCAGAAGTCATCGTACCCAAAGGATCGGTTGCCAGTCTTCCGGTGAAATAAGAACTCACTCTAATGGTAGAAGGTGTGGAAGGACCCGACATAGAGGTATACCCCATTCCTATGTTTCCTTGTCCATCCATGGCCAAACTCGCGTTCCAGGCATGCTTACCATCCGGAGCGGTATAGGTACCCTCCTGGTAAATTGACCAGGGCTGGTTGTCGCCACTCTGTCGGAATTCATACCAACGAACGGCAGCCAGTTCCCCTGAAGAAGCATCGGCATCTACTACAAAATTAAAGAGCGCAGAATTATAGGTAGGGAATTTTCTGAATTGCGCCTGGTTCATGATCGTAGCCTGCAAGGCGTCGATATCGGTCCCACCATTGGGTTGTGTTAGGTTTACAAAACTTCCATTATCAAATACGCTTATAAATGGCGTTGTATTTAATTGTGTAGCGGAAGAAATAGTAGAGTTGGAAGCATTGTTCCAATCCACATCAATGGTCCAGTATTTAACGTGATCCACAGACACTCCGGACCATGCATTGTCCTGAAGATAAATGACCGTCGCCCCACCGGCAGCTGGCATATTACCATCAGTAACATTAAGTACCTGGGGACTAAAGAAACCACTGGTAACGATCCCCGGAAGGTTAAAACCAAGGATTTGTGCATTGGAATCTCCAACCAGCATGGCGTCTCTTTCTAAAGCCCATACTTTATTGGATGACGAGGTGTTGTCCGTGATATAGTAACCATCACTCCACACCGACAACTTTTGATAATCGTTAATGGCAGAAATAGTGTAAACATACCAGCCTGCTGTAATTGGATTCGGTCCATCCGAAACCGCGATTTGCGCGCCGGCACCTATACTTAGAAAGGAAACCACCCATCGATCTGCAGCATTGTCATAAGAGACAGTGAGATCGCAACATCCTCCGTTAGGGAAAATCGCGGGATTAGGTGCGGTTTGTCCTTGTAGTTGATTCCCGCTTTTGTCGTAGATCGTGAAACCGGTATTGTATACTACAAACACATGATTCGGTCCAATTGCCAGCGAAGGATCCGTGGGTTGGGAATTGGATGCGTAGGCATCGAATACCAGGCTGGCTGGCGCCCGATTCACACTCTGTTCCATTTCGTGCCTGTTACGTACGAAATAGTCGTCCTCGGTTTGGGGGTCCTGGCCTGCCACTATGAGATTCGCGATAGATCGCTTGTCCTTGGCTTCCCTGGGAGTATCGTCTGGTGCAATTAAATCCTGTGGTCTCGAACTCATCGGACTCACATATTCAACATTTGAAATGGTACCCACATAATCTGCGGTGGTTGCTACATTTTCCTGGGCCATCATCGACACAGAAAAAAGTGAGATCAAAAAAATAAAAATTAAGAATTTGGAATTCATTTGGATAAAAGTTAGTTTGTTAATAATTCCTTTAAGCGACATTATATATGATATAATGCCTGACGGGGATTTCAATAATTATAATAGGGGAAAATTATAAGGGGAGAACTTAAAGATACAAAAATTTAAGTACGTTCCGGACTCAACCATTTAGGAATTTGAGGAGCTTTGAATTCCCTCATTTTACGCAGTAATAGGTGAATGTCCTTTTCAACCAGCAATAGCTCATAGTTTTCCATCTTAAGAAAACCTTTCCGAACCATGGTCTCAAGAGATTCCAGCAGCGGATCGAAAAATCCATTGGTATTCAACAATCCAATTGGTTTTGAATGCAGCCCCAATTGCAGCCAGGTTAGGATTTCAAACAATTCTTCCAAAGTACCCAAACCTCCGGGGAGGGTAATGAAGCCATCACTCAGCTCTTGCATTTTAAGCTTGCGGTCATGCATGTTTTCCGTGGTGATAAGTTCCGTCAGTCCTAAATGCACCACTTCTTTTTTCTTTAAAAACTGTGGAATGATCCCAATAACGCTGCCCTTCTGGTCCAGCATGGACTGAGCAATTATGCCCATGATCCCGATCTTGGCAGCGCCATAAACCAGGGTGATATTTTCTTCTACGAACACTGAACCGAGGTGGGATGCAGTTTCGATGATCCCTGAATCGTTTCCTTCACTACTTCCGCAGAAAACACATATTTTATGTAAATCATTCATGGCGAGAACATTTGACCATCCTGTCTTTCCCATAAATGTCTTTTCGAATGGAAATATTTGAAAATCCTTTAGATGACAGGAGAGCATGCATTTCATTACTAAGATACTCATTTATCTCAAAGAAAAGTAGTCCTCCATCATTCAGTGCGCTGACTGCTAAAGAGGAAATTTTATCATAAAACAACAATGGGGTTTCATTGGATACAAATAAGGCGCTAGCAGGTTCGTGATCCAGCACGTTGGCATTCATTGACTCCATTTCCAGCTTACGAACATAGGGCGGATTAGAAACAATAATATCGTATCTGTCTTTAAAGGTCTCGACAGCCAGAATGTCCATTACCCGCCATATGACATTGGTTTTGTTTATTTCTGAATTCTCCTTTGCAACTTCAATAGTTTCTTCGGAAATGTCAACACCTGTAACTTGGGCGTTCGGAATGTTGCTTGCAAGACTAATTGCAATATTTCCACTGCCGGTGCCGATATCAAGCACACGTGGAGATGCCCATTGATTTATTTTACACTCCTGCACGATCCAATCTACCAACTCTTCCGTTTCCGGTCGTGGTATGAGCGTATGACTGTTTACTTTAAAATTTAAACCATAGAATTCGGTAGCGCCAATGATATATTGTATGGGTTCAAAATTTTGAAGTCGTTCTATGTAATTCTGAAACTCTCGGACGTTCTCATCTGAAATTTCTGAGTCGAGATGAGTACTTACGTCAAAACGGGAATAATCAAGAATTGCTTCCGAAGAAAGATAAAAGAAGGACTCCACTTCTGTTTGTGGATATTGGGATGCTAAAGCATCATAAAACAGCCGACGAAGCTCTTTGAGGAAGATCATTTCAACCATTTTATCATGTGAACACCACAAGCGTGATGCCCGGTATCTCCCATAGGTCCGTCCAGGGTTTCAAATCCGTAGCGCTTATACAAAGCACCTGCGGCTTCCATATAAGACATGGTTTCTAAATAACATCCATCATAACCCATCATTTTGGCTTCCGCCAAACAACGATCGATCATATGGGTACCCATCCCTTTGCCCCTTGCAACCGGAGCGAAATACATTTTTTGCAACTCACAAACATTCCCATCATAATTATCCAAAGGAGCGATCCCTCCTCCTCCCACTACGCTACCCTCATTTTCCAAAATGAAATAGGCCGAACGATCCTGCAAATAATAATCGAACATGGCGTCAAGGCTGGGATCCGCATAAGCTGTTCCCACTTTGGGCACTCCAAATTCCAGCAGGACATTGCGAATAAGGTTGCCAATTTGGGGATCATCTGTATTTTTAATTGGGCGAATTGTTAGGTCGTTCATCTGAGTTATTCATTGTATTTTTACGAACCGAATTCGTGCGAGATTTCATGTCTCACAAAAGTAGCCATTAATTTTTGAGCAAACACGAGAAATATATGCGACGTTGCCTGCAATTGGCAAGACTTGGGTTAGGATCTACTTATCCCAATCCCATGGTAGGCTGTGTGATTGTTCTTAAGGGTAAGATCATTGGAGAAGGCTGGCACCGAAAGGCGGGCGATCCCCATGCAGAGGTGAATGCCATCGAAAGTGTCCGGGATAAATCACTCTTGAAAAAAGCTACAATTTATGTGAGTCTCGAACCCTGCAGCCATTTTGGTAAAACCCCTCCATGCGCCGACCGGATCATTTCAGAAGGAATCCCAAAAGTGGTAGTAGGCAGTTTAGATCCGAATCCCAAGGTGGCCGGTTCGGGGATACAAAAACTAAAAAATGCCGGATGTAAGGTAAAAACAGGAATTCTGGAAAACGAATGCGATGAGTTGAACAAGCGATTTTTTACCTTCCACCGATTGAATAGACCTTATGTTATTCTGAAATGGGCAGAAACGAAGGACGGTTTCATCGCACCTTCGGTTCAGAAGGAACAACGACCGGTTTGGATCACCAACCCACTTTCAAGACAACGAGTCCATAAATTGAGAGCTGAAGAACAGGCAATACTGGTAGGAACACAAACGGCGATAAACGACAACCCGGAACTAACGGTACGAGACTGGATCGGACAATCTCCGTTGCGAGTTTTGATTGATCGAAATAATGAGGTGCCAATGGACCAGGATCTTTTCAACCAAAAATCACCGCTGCTTATTTTCACTGAAAAAGAAATGCAGGATTCCGACAGTGTCCATTATATAACAGCCAGCGATTCGAAGAATTTATCATCCGAAATTTTAAAGCAATTGTACGAGCTCGATATCCAATCACTCATCGTGGAAGGAGGGGCACGCACCCTTCAGTCGTTTATCGATGCAAACCTTTGGGACGAAGCTTCGGTGTATGTTGGAGATCAGATGTTCGTTGATGGATTGCCAGCGCCGCAACTCGAAGGATTGAAAATTTCCGAAGAAAAAATAAAGAACGATACGCTAACGCATTACATAAATACTAACAATTGATTCCGTTACTGCTAAGCATTACAGCTTCTACCCTCATTTTTGTGGTGTTCAAATTGTTTGATCGCTTTCGGGTACATACCTTTTCCGGGATTGTCTTTAATTATATTACTGCGAGTATCTGCGGTTTTGTGGCCTACGAAGGTTCTATAAGTGCTCAGGATCTCGTCGCCACATCCTGGTTTCCATTTGCCGCGGGACTGGGAGCTCTCTTCATCATCGTCTTTAATTTGATGGCACTCACTACTCAACGAAGCGGACTTTCCGTTGTTTCGGTAGCTACCAAGATGAGCGTAGTAGTGCCCATTGTCTTTGGGCTGTGGTATTATAAAGAGAGCCTTGGACTGCTAAAAGGCTTGGGGATCTTTTTTGCGCTTATAGCCGTTTACCTGGCATCCGTAAAAGGGCAAGGTGGGGTACAGATTTCTCGAAATGCTTTGATCCTTCCCTTACTGGTTTTCCTGGGAAGCGGTGTGATCGATACCAGCATCAAGTATTTGGAGGATACGTATGTTGGGCGTAATGAAGTTCCGATTTTTTCCGGGACTATCTTTTTGTCGGCGGCCATCCTTGGTGTACTCGTGATTATCATACAAAGCTTTCGCGGGAATTTCCATGTAACTATAAAGAACGTTGTGGGCGGAATCGCCTTGGGAATTCCCAATTATTTCTCTGTGTATTTCCTGGTACAGGCTCTGCGTAGTGGCTTGTTTGAGAGTTCGGGAATTTTCACTGTAAATAATGTAGCGATTGTAATGTCTTCTACGCTATTGGGCATTATAGCTTTTAGAGAACGACTTACGTTTAAGAACTGGATCGGAATCATCCTGGCAATTGTGAGTATAATATTAGTAGCGGCCAATACATTATGAGCGAGGCTCGGGACACCTATAATACTATTGAAAAGCCTTCATCAGAAGTTTTATACAAGGACAGAGGCAGTAAATTCTATGGTTATGCCTTTCCGGTTACTACAGAGCAAGGAGTGAAGAATCACCTGGAACAATTAAGAAAGCAGCACTTCAATGCACGACATTGGTGCTACGCCTGGCAACTGGGAAAAAGTTATGAGCGATATAGGGCGAACGACGATGGAGAACCCTCCAACAGTGCGGGGATGCCCATCTATGGACAGCTACAATCCTTCGACCTTACCAACGTACTGGTAGTGGTGGTTCGATATTTTGGTGGTACCAAATTGGGGGTTGGCGGTTTGATCCAGGCTTACCGACAAACTGCGCAACTTGCCATAGAAGCTTCTAAGATTGTGGAACGCACCATCGATATCGAATTTGTGATCACTTTTGACTATCCTGAAATGAACACCGCAATGCGAATTATCAAGGAAGAAAAGATCCAAGTTATAGAGCAACGGTTGGAACTAAATTGTGAGATTCAAATTTCAGTGCGTAAAAATGATGCGGAACGGGTGGAAAAGATTTTCCAAAACACCTATAAAATTGAAATCAAAAAAGTGGAGATTGACGACTGAAAATCATGTCAATTTTTCGAGGAGATAATCGGGTGCTTTTCTCAGCTTGTTAGTGGTGGCATTTATAAAGACCAATGTGGTAGAAGCAGTGACCAAAAGCTCGTTCTTTTCGTTGTGAATTTCGTAGTCGAACTCAATCTTAAAAGTAGGAATATTCCTTAACGTTGTGGTAACACGAATCAGGTCGTCATAACGGGCCGGAAGTTTGAAATCAATATTGAGATTTGTGACTGGAAGCAATATGTCGTTTTCTTCCATCCATTTGTAAGAAAAGCCCAATTCACGCAACCATTCAGTCCTTCCCTGTTCCAAATATTGTGCATAATTTCCATAATACACAATTCCCATCTGATCTGTTTCTCCGTATCTTACACGTAAATAAGTCGAATTTTTTTTCACTCAAAAAAACTAAAAAAGGGGGAAATTTTTCTTAACTTGAATCCTTCAACAACATGAGAAAAAAAAACTGAAAAATCAATACCCTTTCTATTTTTTTTTTCATTTATTTGTTCACATATTTGCAATGTTAAGAAATTGTTAGAGTAACTACTTTTCTCTCACTTCTTAGCTAAACAATTAACTAACTATACCTTGAAGAGTCACTATGGGTAAAACTGCCGAATCGGTTTGGAGCAATTGCTTGTCCTTTATTGAAGATAATATCTCCACTCAGGCATATAAAACTTGGTTCGAACCCATCAAAGCAGTTAAGTTAACCGACAGTGCTCTCAGTATTCAAGTTCCCTCAAAGTTTTTTTATGAATGGTTGGAAGAGCATTATGTGAAGCTCTTAAAAGTGGCCCTTACCAAAGAGTTGGGTACCACTGCCAAATTGGTGTACATCATCAAGATGGAAAATACCTATGGCAACAAGCAACCATTCACGGAAAAAATTCCAAGTGCGAATCGCAGTCAGATGAAATCGCAGGAAGTAGATGTTCCTGTAAAGAACAAGAGCCCGGAATTGAAGAATCCGTTTGTGATACCCGGTATCCGAAATGTGAAGATCGAATCCCAGCTTAATCCTAGTTACAATTTCGATAACTTCCTGGAAGGTGAGTCGAATCGTTTGGCAAGATCTGCTGGATTGGCGGTAGCGAACAAACCAGGAGGAACATCTTTCAACCCCCTGTTAATTTTTGGAGGCGTTGGTTTGGGTAAAACCCACCTGGCTCATGCCATTGGAGTAGACATTAAAGAGAAGTATCCCGAAAAAACGGTTCTTTATATTTCTGCTGAAAAATTTACGCAACAATACATTGAGTCGGTAAAAAAGAATAATCGCAACGACTTTATTCATTTTTATCAGATCATCGATGTCCTTATCGTAGATGATATTCAATTACTATCGGGTAAGGCAGGAACACAAGATGTATTCTTCCATATTTTCAATCACCTGCACCAAAATGGTAAGCAAGTGATCCTTACCAGTGATAAGGCACCGGTTGATATGATCGATATTGAACAACGTTTATTATCTCGATTCAAATGGGGGCTCTCAGCCGAACTCAATCATCCTGATTACGACACCCGTGTTGCCATCATCAAGAACAAATTGTATCGTGACGGTGTGGAAATGCCGGAAGAGATCGTAGAATTCCTGGCAAACAATATCAAAACCAACATTCGTGAATTGGAAGGCGCCATCATTTCATTGATCGCTCACTCATCTTTCAATAAGAGAGAAATTACAATCGACCTTGCCAAGAAGATCGTCGATAATTATGTGAAGCATACCAAACGAGAAGTTTCTATCGATTATATTCAAAAGGTAGTGAGTGAATACTTCCAGATGGATGTGGAGACCCTTCAATCGAAAACCAGAAAACGACACATTGTTCAGGCGAGGCAACTAGCCATGTTCTTTGCCAAAAAGTTTACCAAAGCGTCTCTGGCGTCTATCGGTTCTCAAATTGGACAACGCGATCACGCTACTGTACTTCATGCCTGTAAGACGGTGGATAACTTGTCTAGTACAGACAAGCAATTCCGCAAGTACGTGGAAGACCTCAACAAAAAGTTAACGCTTTAAGGGAATCCGGTTTTCACCGGATTTTTTATTATTTTCCATTTATGAAAGTACACATATTGATGGTCTGCCTCGGTAACATTTGCCGATCTCCCCTGGCTGAAGGAATACTCAAGGCCAAGGTGGATAATTCTAAATATACCGTAGATTCTGCAGGAACCGGTGGCTGGCATGCCGGAGAATCACCGGATCCAAGAAGTATCGATGTGGCTCAAAAGAACGGTCTCGATATTACAGATCAGCGTGCTCGCAAGTTTTCTACGTACGACTTTGAGCGTTACGATCATATCTTCGTGATGGACAACTCCAATTACCGGGATGTGGTTCGACTCGCCAATGACGATTCAGAAAAAGCAAAGGTCCAGCTTATACTGAATGAAATTTTCCCCGGCGAAAACGTGGACGTTCCCGATCCTTATTATGGGGGAGCCAGCGGCTTTAACTCGGTATACGAAATGTTGGACCAGGCCTGCGATAGTATCGCTTCCAGGCTCTAATTTTTTAATTGATGGCTTTTCATTAATTTAGTGCAAAACTAAAATTATGAAAAAGCTTATCCCCTCTCTTGCCGCACTACTATTTCTATGCGGATTTATCAATGCACAGGAAGTTACTATCTCGATCGATCTATTTGCCGACGGTTTTAATGGCCCGGTGGACCTGCAAAATGCAGGTGACGATCGCCTCTTTGTAGTTGAACAAGGTGGTAGAATCAAGATTTTAAATTCAGATGGAACTACAAACGCGACTCCTTTTCTGGATATTTCCGGAATGGTTTCCGGAGGAAGCGAACAAGGTCTGTTGGGACTGGCTTTCCACCCAGACTATACCAATAACGGTTACTTCTACATAAACTATACCGACCTAAGTGAAGACACTCAGATTGCGCGCTTCTCTGTAAGCGGGGATCCTGACATCGCCGACGCAGGATCTGAATTAAACATTATGTCTATTAGTCAGCCGTTTCCAAATCACAACGGAGGTGCCATTGCGTTTGGTGACGATGGTATGCTGTACATTTCCACCGGCGACGGAGGTAGTGGCGGTGATCCTGGAAACAGAGCTCAAAACACAGCCCTATTACTTGGTAAAATGCTACGTATTGATGTAGATAATCCGGGTGGAGGAAATAATTATGGAATTCCTCCCGACAATCCTTTTGCGGGAAGCCCAAATGATGCCGAAGAAATTTGGGCCTATGGTTTGAGAAATGCCTGGCGTTTTTCTTTCGATGCATCGACTGGTGATATCTGGATCGCAGACGTAGGACAACAGAACGTGGAGGAAGTTAATTACGCCGAAGGAACTACCGCCGGTATCAACTACGGTTGGCGCTGTTATGAAGGTTCAGACCCATTTAATACAACAGGTTGTCCGGCACCGGGAACTTTGATCTTCCCTATCGGTGAATATTCTTCCGCCACCGGTACCCCGCACTGTTCAGTGACAGGTGGTTACGTATACAGAGGTACAGACAGTCCGGATATCGATGGTTACTATTTCTTTGCGGATTATTGTAGCGGGATGATTGGAACTATCAACGATCTGTCGAATCCAACTCTTGTCGATCACGGTACTTTCGGTGGAAATTTCTCATCTTTCGGTCAGGATTCCAGCAATGAACTCTACATAGTGGATATCAATGGAAGTATCCATAAAATTAGTGGCGAAGCCGTTTTGGGTACTGAAGATCTTGACGCAAATCAGATTGTGATGTTCCCTAACCCGACTTCGGATGTGCTGAACCTCCAGTCGGAAAGCAATTTGATCCAAAGCTATTCTATTATGGATTTGAAGGGGATGATTGTTGCTTCGGAAAGTGAACTTAACGAAACCTTCGTCGAAGTTAATACCGAATCTATCGCCCAGGGATTGTATCTCATTTCGATTTCTACTTCGGAAGGAAATACTGAAATTAAAAAACTGGTGATTCAGTAAACGGCATGGAGCCCCAACTCGGTAACTTATACTTGATTCCATGTACGTTAGGAGATACTCCTCCGCTGGAAGTTCTGCCTTTATTGGTAAAAAAAGCGGTTGAGGAGATCGATTATTATATCGTGGAACACGAGAAAACAGCTCGTCATTTTATCCGAAGTATTGTACCGAAAAAGTCTCAGCCGGATCTTCATTTCGAAATCATCAATAAGTTCACGGACCCGACCGATCTACCTGCCATGCTGGCCCCTTGTTTTGAGGGTCATGATGTAGGTGTAATAAGCGACGCCGGTTGTCCGGGAATCGCTGATCCGGGTGCTGCGGTCGTTGCATTAGCGCATGCCAAAGGGATTAACGTGGTGCCATTGGTAGGTCCTTCCTCCATCCTGTTAGCCATGATGGCGAGTGGGCTAAACGGTCAAAACTTTGCTTTCAACGGTTATTTACCTATCGATAAGAAAGAAAGAAGAGGTGAAATAAAACGCCTGGAAAAATTGTCGGGGGAAAGGAATCAGTCCCAGCTGTTTATAGAAACCCCATACCGAAACAATCAACTTCTGGAGAGCCTTACCAATGCACTGAATCCCAATACTCAAATCTGCGTGGCCTGTGATATTACACTTTCAACCGAGTATATCCGGACACATTCGGCAGAAACCTGGAAAAAAATAAAGGTGGACCTCAACAAGAGGCCCACCTTATTCATCATCCAAAAGTAAACTATTCTTATATAACCTTCGCTCTTCTATCCGGAATGATAAAAGAGGTATCGTACCCTGAAAACTTCTTCAGGTAGTATCCGATGGAAGTTCCGAAAGCATCTTTAAATCCTACGGCACCTCCACTTCTGAGGTATTTTTTCACATTACCTGCTCCGGCAAGATGGGCAGCTGCCAAAATTCCGGATTCGGTTACTTTCACACCGTTGATATAACGGCCCACATATCTTTTAATATCCTTTCTAAGTATCCATTTGTTTCGGGACGTATAAGCGTCGAACGCTTCTTCCTGAAGTCGGGTATCCGCAAGGAATTCCTTGGTGTTGTAGATACCGATCATCGCTAATGTCGATTTCCCAAACTGATACTTACCCATATAGCCGAACTCATTGATCACAGTATAACGTCCTTGAGATTCTTTGAAACCAACGGCCTCTTTGAATCCCACGTAAGTTTTACCTAGAAATAATGAGAAATCGGACTCTGATACAGAGGCTTTCACCTCTTCTTCGTTCGGTACATAATAACATACCGCTTCTCCGTCGAAATAGTAGCGGGAAAGATCCACACTACGCTTTGAAGAAAACCCAGTAGAAACTATCGTAACCACCAAGTAAATAAAACTAATTCGCAATATATTACGTTTCATTTTTGTTCAATTTCAAGACAGATGAACTGACTTAATTTGAGCGTGCAAAAGTACGAAATATTTTACTTTTTTTATATGTCCGTTGTTAAAGTTTGTTAATCAATAAGCACTACAACGTTTTCGGGGGATAACTTTTTAGATTCTTAGGCAAGATACGCCCTAATAGCACTCGTTTTGAAGGGGTTAGGCTGAATTAATACAGAAGTTGTTAACAGTATTTTCCTACAAGTTAAAGTTGTCTTAAAATGAGCAAATTTTGAAGGAGTTGACTCGATTTAGAGATTTGAGCGCAGATTTGTATAATTGATCACTTGAAAAACTCAAAAACAGTAGTTTGAATAGTGTTACCTATTCACACCCTGACTATTGATCCAACGCACGTATTCTTGTCGGTTGCGATTATGTTGCGCCAGGGTCTTAGCAAACTTGTGATATCCGAAATTATTTACATCGGCTACGAAATAAAAATAATCGTGCTTTTCGCGGTTCAGGACCGCGTCGATGGAAGAAATATCGGGCATGGTGATAGGACCGGGTGGAACACCTGCATTCTTATATGTATTATAAGGGGAGTCGATTTCCAGATCCCGATATAAAACCCTTTTAATCACCTGCTCAAAGTCATTGTCCGCCAACTTCTTGGCATAAATAACCGTTGGATCGGCTTGCAATGGCATGCCTTTTTCTATACGGTTCACATACACACCGGCAACCCTGGGTCGTTCATCTACCTTCGCGGTTTCCTTCTGAACGATAGCCGCCAGAGAAATAACTTCATCCTCGGTCATATTCAAACTTTTGGCCTTATCAAGCCGGCCTTGGTTCCAGAAAGCAGTGTATTCTTTCAGCATTCGTTCGCGGAATTTCTCACCAGTTTCATTCCAATACACTTCATAGGTATTGGGGATATACATGGACAATGCATTCCCGGCATTGAATCCTGCATTTTCCAGAAAGGCGCTATCCGTCATAGCTTCCAAAAAAGAAAGACTATCTGTTTCCATTTGTTTAGCCAATTGTCCTGCCAGATTTTCCAATCGCTCCTGATTGTTGAACTTGATTTTTATGGGAGTATTCCCGGAGCGCAGTGCATTAACTATATCATTATTGTTCATACCCTTTTTAATGATATAATGACCCGGCTTGATATTAGCAGGGTAACCTTTGCGATTGGCGACAGCTTCGAAGGAAATCATATTTTTTAGCAAAGGTTCCAACTCATCGTTTACATCACTAAATCTAGAACCGGTAGCGATGTACACATGGGCCTCTTCATTATTGAAGGCCGTATTTGAAACAAAGACGCTGGTATAAACAAAATAGGCAAATGCTGCCATTCCGACTAAGCCGATAAAAACGACGGCCAGTAATATTTTTTTAAGCTTACTCATTTATATATTGGTAAATCAATTCATCCTTATAAGTTCCGGAAGACAAAACCCAGTCCTTTTTTACGCCTGAAGCCGCAAATCCCACTTTCTCAAACAGTGAAATACTGGGCGCATTATCAGAGGTAATGTTCGCAAATATCTGATGAACTCCCAAGTTATCAAACGCAAATTGCTTCACCAATTCGATACTTTCTTTGGCAAAACCGGATTTCCGATCACTTTCATCTTTGATGATAATTCCCAGTCCTACCCGTTTGTTCTTTGGATCGAAGTCGAACAAATCGATAAATCCTAAGGCCTTATCGTTTTCCGCAGAACAAATCACCAATCGTAACTGTTTCACTTCAAAAATATCGCGATGTGAATTTTCAAGATATTGTTTCAAGACAAACTTGGAATAGGGAGCGGTGGTATTACTGATCTCCCAGATCGATTCATCGTTTTCAAGAACATAAAGGAACTCAAGATCGGTAGGTTCCAGTGCTCTCAAATAGACTTTATTTCCTTTTAATGTGTTCATTCCCAAGATCCTTTAAACACCTGAACGGCAGGCCCAATTAAAGTAACGTTATGATAACCGTTTTCGTCTGCAACAAACGTAACCTGCAACTCTCCTCCCGGTGTAATCAGTTTTATTTCTTCTGAAAAGGTCAACCCCATTTTGTGCATGGCTATGGCCACTGCGGTTACTCCTGTTCCGCAAGAAAGGGTTTCATCTTCCACCCCTCTCTCGTAGGTTCGTACCGAATAGATATTAGGATCTATAGCCTCTACAAAATTTACATTAGCACCTTCTTTCCCGTAAAGTTCATTTCTAATTCTTGCTCCCTGTTCGTACACATTGTACTCGGAAAGTCGTTCCACCAAGGCAACATGGTGTGGCGAACCCGTATCCAAAAAAACATGCGCTTCATGTTGGTCAATTTCAGTTACATCATTCATCTGTAAGGAAACGATACTATCCTCAATGAGCGCGTAGTGCATCCCATCCACCGCTTCAAATCGAGCCTCTTTATCGATCAGGCCCAGGAATTTCGCAAAATGCACGATACAACGCCCTCCGTTGCCGCACATCGAGCTGAGATTACCATCAGAATTATAATACACCATGGAGAAATTGGCAGATTCATGAGGTTCCAGTAATATCAACCCGTCGGCACCAATGCCAAACTTTCGGTCACACATTTGAGCTACCAACTTGGTATCGTTTTTGTTAAATTTCAACTCACGATTATCAATTAGAATGAAATCGTTTCCTGTTCCCTGATATTTATAGAATTCCACTGCCATATCGGGTTCAAAGGTATAAAATAAGAGTGGCAGTTGAAACCCGGATTCCTTGTTAAATACGAGTTAAAACTGAAACCATTTAACAATAGGAAAGTCTTTATTATGTTACATTTAAGTATCTAAAAATCTGAGTTACTATGAAACAAACAGTTCGTTTATTTGGAGTTGCGCTAATTGCAGGCGCCATCACGCTGGGAGGGTACAAACTTTTTGTGGAAGAGGACACCCCCGTAGCCATTGTGGAACAAAAGGCAACTTCGTCTTTTATTCCCACTAACTTTAGTGGTTCGACCACGGATATGTCGAAGATCGATTTTACGGTTGCAGCTGAAAAAACAGTGCATGCCGTAGTTCATGTTAAAAACACTACGGAAGGTAGACAACCTACCAGTATGCGTGATTTTTTCTTCGGCGGATCATCGAAACAAATGATTGGTACCGGAAGCGGAGTGATCATCAGTCCTGATGGATATATCATCACCAACAATCATGTAATCGATAATGCCACCCGTTTGGAGGTAACTCTAAACAATAATAAAACGTATTTGGCTGAATTGATCGGAACAGATCCGAAAACTGATATCGCCTTGATAAAAATCGAACCCGACGGGCAATTGCCCTTTGTACCTTTCGCCGATTCAAACTCGGTGAAGATCGGAGAATGGGTCCTGGCTGTTGGAAATCCCTTTAACTTAACTTCTACGGTGACCGCAGGAATAGTAAGTGCCAAGGCACGGGATCTCAATGAATTTGATAGCAATCCACAGTCCTTTATCCAGACGGACGCTGCAGTGAACCGCGGAAACAGTGGTGGAGCCCTGGTAAATACTGAAGGGCAACTCATCGGTATCAACACAGCCATTACCAGTGAAACCGGTTCCTACGTTGGATATGCCTTCGCAGTACCTTCGAACACGGCTCGTAAGGTGATCGAGGATATTATGGAGTACGGAAATGTACAGCGGGGTATCTTGGGTATCCAGGGAGGAAGTTTGAATTCCGCACGTGCCGAGCAATATGGAGTTAGCGAAACCGAAGGTGTTTATGTGGCAGGAATCGAGGAAGGTAGTGGTGCTGATAAGAGTGGTATCCAAAGAGGTGACATTATCAAAAATATTGACGGTCAGAAAATCACCAAATTCTCAGACCTGGCCGGATACTTAGGTTCAAAAAGACCTAATGACATAGTGGACGTTACCATTTTAAGAGATGGGCGTACGCGAGTGATTCCCGTTACCCTTGTGAAACTCGAACTTTTCGAAATTGAAGAATTGGGACTCGAGGTCAAAAACGCTAATGCCTCCGAACTAAGAAATCTTGGGATCGATGGCGGAGTAAAAATCAACCGGGCACTTACCCGCGATATGGAGCGTTACGGATTAGAGGGCGTGATCATCACGAAAATCAATGATCAACGAGTTTCAGACATCGACGATGTTAAGAGGATTGTGAATCAAAGAGATTACGACGATCCCATCAAAATGACCTTTATCAACCGCAAAGGCGAGTTAAACTCTTTCATCTTTAGATAAGGTAGTTCTATCTGAAGAGGTGGCCCGTTATCGATTCTGATGACGGGCCATTTATTTTTACAAATATCTTTTACGAAAACGTTTTAGTTGTTTACTTTTGCAAAAAATTTCAAACCCCTAAAACAACATAACTATGAGCTTCGATGAAGTTTATGAAAAAGAGCTTTCATTTCAGACCGACAGGCGCAAGGCCACGGTAGAGTTTATTAAGATAATCAGCGATCTGTGGTATGACAAATCCATCGAGATTGTCTTATTCAGAAATCAGTTGATCGATCGCAATGTGAGTGAAATTCTCAATTTGCATGAATATGCCGGAGAGTTTGTTCAAAAGCCTATTTCGATATTCGATTCTGTTGAAATAGCTCAAGCTATTAAAACCCTGGACCTGCCTCCTGCCAAGCTGGATATTGGAAAATTGACCTATGAATATCACCTGGAGGATAATAAATTTTCGGATGCGTTGGGCTTTGTTAGTTCGAAACTTCGCGACGCCAAGAATGGGAATGATATAGTGCCAAAAGATGTTATTCTATATGGTTTCGGCCGAATAGGAAGACTGCTTGCCCGTGAATTGATGACCCGAACCGGTAAAGGAAATCAGATGAGATTGCGTGCCATTGTAACCCGTGGCAAGGTAGATCAAACCGTTTTGGAAAAAAGAGCTTCTCTTCTTCAGTACGATTCGGTTCATGGCGATTTTCCCGGTACAGTTGGAATTGATGTGGAAAACAATGCATTGGTGATCAACGGAACCACCGTTCATATCATTTCTGCCAATGCTCCCGAAGACATCAATTACACAAAATACGGCATCGAAGATGCGCTGGTTATAGACAACACAGGAGCTTTCAGAGATAAGGAAGCTTTAAGTCGTCATTTATTGGCCAAAGGCACTTCCAAAGTCTTACTTACAGCTCCCGGAAAAGGAGTTCCAAATATTGTTCATGGAGTAAACCATCTTGAAAACAACCCTGCAGAGATCGATATCTTTTCGGCCGCTTCCTGTACCACCAATGCTATCACGCCGGTGCTAAAAGCGATTGAAGATAGTTTTGGCGTGGTTCGCGGACATTTGGAAACGATTCATGCTTACACCAACGATCAGAATTTGGTGGACAATATGCACAAAAAATACCGCAGAGGAAGAGCAGCTGCCCTGAATATGGTAATCACCGAAACCGGTGCAGGAAGTGCGGTGAGCAAAGCCCTTCCGTCTTTCGAAGGAAAGCTTACTTCCAACGCAATTCGTGTTCCCGTGCCGAATGGTTCATTAGCCATCCTCAATCTTGAATTGGAAAATACCACTTCAAAAGATGGTCTGAATGCTATCATGAAAAAGTACGCTCTGGAAGGTGACCTGGTAGAACAAATCAAATACAGTTTAAATAATGAGTTGGTGAGCAGCGATATCGTTGGGTCTTCTGCTCCATCAATTTTTGACAGTAATGCGACCATCGTTACTCCGGACGGAAAGAATGCCGTGATCTATGTTTGGTATGACAATGAGTATGGATATAGTCACCAAGTGATCCGACTCGCAAAATTCATCTCCAAAGTGAGAAGATATACCTACTATTAGTGCTTATGGCACCTGATAAATAATAATGAAAAAATCCCATCGCTCGATGGGATTTTTATTTTTCTAACTCCAGATTGATGAGTTTTTGGATAGAGTCTATTTCCGCGGTGGCTCTAAAATAGATCATTTTCTTCTCCTCCATCATATCCAAAGTTGCATGAAGTAAATTCTGAAATTTATAATTGTAAATATTGTCAATATTCACAATCTCTCCCGTGCTAAAATTCAAGTCCTCAGCAATTCCTTTTGCCGCATAATCAAGAATAAACTGAAACTGATGTTCTTCCATCCTATTCATATAATTGTAATGTTCCTCGAGGTTTTGAATGGCATAGATGATGTCCGAATTTTTTACATATTTAATATTTCCACTACTCACTAAGTTCTCGTAGATGTTTCCGCTTCGATTATAATCAGAATATCTCAATATACCCGGAATTATCTTTCCTAAAGTGTCGCGTAATGCTATATCCTTTTCCTCAATTATTTGATTGGCATATTCTAATTGCCGGAGATAATTGTTATTATATTCTATCACATTTTCTAACACCTCAGCATCCTCAATTATTTGATGATTTATGTCCTGGTAGACTTTTTCTTCCGTAAGTCTTAGCTGTTTTCTATTATTTCGATTGTTGATAGCAAGGGCGATCAATATTCCCACAACTACCAAAATAATCTCTCCAATGGCATACAATAGATATCT
Source organism: Flavobacteriaceae bacterium (assembly GCA_009827225.1). Lineage (GTDB taxonomy): Bacteria > Bacteroidota > Bacteroidia > Flavobacteriales > Flavobacteriaceae > Aureisphaera. The sequence goes on from WUAI01000017.1 coordinate 40,610, forward strand.
TCTCAGTTTGCCTCGGTCCAGATAGTTTTTTCGAATATTTCTGAAAATCTTAACCATTATGTCTCCTTAGTTTCATACTCCGATCATTCTCAGGTTGGATCGGATAATTTTCTACTTTCACTAATTTCTCCCTCTATATTATAGTACGCAATAATTTTATCCAGCAAACCTTCCTTGGCATAATGCCATTCCGTCACTTCCATGGTAAAATCATCTTTGTTGACAGTATATCGAACACAAGCTTTATCACCCGTGATAATACGATCATGGAATTCAAAAGAATTTCCTAAAAATTTGTCTCGATTGGCTTCGATTAGTTGGATGTATTCTTTCTTCTGAAATGTGCCATACGGACTAGTATGCTGAAATGACTCTGCCAACGGAAGATTCTCAAAATCCCCATTCGTCCAGATCTTGAACCAACGATCTACCAAATCTGCTATGTCCATAAGACGTATGTTTATTTAATCTCCCAACCCTCGCGGTAATCTCGTTTCACCCACTCATTGGCAAGGTCGTAGTTGGTCACTTTCATATTTTCTCCGTCCCACTTTATGGTCTTTCTTCCGGGGTAGTCATACGGAGCCCAATCTGTTGGACCTTTGCCTTCTTTCAGCACTTTGTATTGGAACGATTGTATCGCCAGATTCCCCATTAAAACAGCCTCAGTGAGTGGCCCGCCATATGAGAATGGAGAAGAAGTGCTCCCACCCGAAGTACAGGCTTCAACAAATTCTCCAGCATGATTGGTGGTCACTCGTGCAATAGTTTCTGCAGGTGGTTCAAAGTCGAGCATTCTCTCCGAAGGTAGCAGTCTTGGATTTCTGGAATAAGTATCAGTGATCATGATCCCATCGCTTCCGTAGAAAATACTTCCTCCACCTCCGCCTCCGGGCTGTTCTCCATCTTTTAATTCGGGAGGAAGATCGGGCATAATACCACCGTCATACCAATTCAATGATAGGTCTCCGTGTTTTTCAGTGTCAAATTTCAAGCGGACAATGGATGATGGCGGACAAGTTCCTTTATAGTTTGCTTCCACAAAATCTCCCGACCATACCGTGGTACAGCTCGCTTCTGCCTCATAAGGGAATTGTAGTCCGAGAGTTTTGAAGGGTGTCTCCATAATATGACATCCCATATCTCCCATGGCGCCCGTACCGAAATCCCAAAATCCTCTCCACTTAAACGGAAGATAATTTTCGTTAAAATCGCGCATAGCTGCCGGGCCTAACCAAAGATCCCAATCCAGGGTTTCGGGAATAGGGTGTTTTTCTTTCAAACTTCGAAACCCTTGCGGCCATACGGGTCGGTTGGTCCAGCAATCCACCCGATGTACCTTTCCGATCACTCCGGCATCGATCCATTCCTGAGCTTTTCGAATACCATCACCGGAAGCACCCTGATTCCCCATTTGGGTTACGATTCCTTGTTCCTTGGCAACTTTTGCCATCATACGAGCTTCATAAATGTTGTGTGTAAGGGGCTTTTCAACATAGGCATGCTTCCCTGCTTTCATAAAAGGTATCGAGATACATGCATGGGTATGATCCGGTGTGGAGACTGCAACAGCATCAATTTCACTCAGATGGTTATCATATATTTTTCTGAAATCTCTATACCTACTTGCATTGGGATGCAAGAGAAAGGTATTTCCCGCCCGGGTATCGTCCACATCGCATAAGGCGACAAATTTAACTTTCTGTGATTCAAACAATTCCGAAACTACTCCGCCTCCTCTTCCTCCTACTCCAATAGCTGCCATGTATAAAGTATCACTGGGAGGGACATGATGCTTGCCCAAAACAAAGCTTGGAACAATGGTAAAAGCAGCGCTGGCAGCAGCAGATTTCTTAATAAAGGAACGACGTTTCATGAGAATTGATATTGATTGGTCATTAAAGATAAGCAAAGAATTTGATCTTAGAACGGCCTCCCCGAAACGCCTATTTTTATACTTTTACTTCTCCTAAATAAACGATATGAAAGTTATACGGGCTACCAAAGAACACCTGTCAATATTAGTCCCTTTATTAGACGGTTACAGGGTATTTTACAAGCAACCTAGCGACACTGTTGCAGGGAAGGAATTTCTGGAACAAAGATTTGATCACAATGATTCTGTGATTTTCCTTGCGATAAACAGTAATGACCAGGGAGTTGGTTTCACCCAACTGTATCCCAGCTTTTCCACGGTTTCCATGCAAAGGGTATATATTCTCAATGATCTCTTCGTGCATGCCGATCACAGAGGTCAGGGAATTGGGGAAAGGCTGATGGAACATGCCAAAGAATTTGCCAGAAGTACTCAAAGTAAGGGTCTTACTCTCGAAACGGCCATCGATAATCCGGCACAGCACCTTTACGAACGGTTGGGATGGGTTAAAGATTCTGAGGTTTTTCACTACACCTGGAAGGTATAATCTGCCCAAAAACTCGTATTTTTATAATCTAAATTTTATTACATGGACCACCTTACCAAACTAGAAGAAATGCTGGATCAGGCAAATATGGACATCAAGGACGGATTGTATGAAGAGGCGTCTAACAAACTTGAAAAAATAATTGACATAGATCCCAATTTTGGAAAGGCGTATAATCACCTGGGGTATTTATACGAAGTAAAATTCAAAGAATATGAAAAGGGAGAAACCCTATATAAACTTTGTCTTGAAAAAACGCCCATGTATCCCAGTGTTTATTATAATTACGCCATTCTCCTTTCAACACTCGGAAAATGGGATTCGCTCAAAGAATTGCTTGACAAGGCCATCAATATTCCCGGAATTACAAAGTCGACCATCTATAATGAATATGCGATCATGAATGAGCAACAGGGCAACATAGATGCGGCCATCGATTATTTTAAGAAATGCGCCTTGAGTACTTTGGATAAAGGTGTACTGGAACGTGCCAAAGGGTCTATCGAGCGTTGTAAAATGAAGAAAGATCTGCTCTGATGCGTCTGGATATAATTACCGTTTTACCCGAATTGCTTCAAAGTCCTTTTGAAGCTTCTATACTGAAACGTGCCATTGACAAAGGTCTTGTCTCAGTCCACTTTCACAATCTGCGGGACTACGCCTCCAATAATTACAAGCAAATTGATGATTACCAGTTTGGCGGAGGGGCAGGTATGGTAATGATGATCGAGCCTATTGACAAATGCATCGGCGAATTGAAGAAGGAACGGAATTACGATGAAGTCATTTACCTAACTCCGGATGGTGATACCTTTAACCAGGGAATTGCCAACGAACTTTCTTTAAAGTCGAACATCATACTGTTGTGTGGTCATTACAAAGGCGTGGATCAAAGGGTCCGGGATCAGTTTGTGACCCGTGAAATCTCGGTAGGAGATTTCGTGCTGAGTGGTGGCGAATTGGCAGCAGCGGTAATCAGTGATGCGATTATACGGTTAATTCCCGGGGTCTTAAATAATGAGACCAGTGCACTTACCGATTCCTTTCAGGACAACTTGCTGGCCCCACCCGTGTACACCCGGCCGGCAGATTACAAAGGCTGGAAAGTTCCGGAAATACTTTTAAGCGGAAATACCCCAAAAATTGATGAATGGCGGGAAGCAGAAGCCCTGAGGAGAACTGAAGAAAGAAGGCCCGACCTACTGGAGGACTAGTTAATCATTAAATTTTACCCGATGGAATCTTATTCGATCTTATACAGCATTGCCCCTGTACTCTACGGAATCGCACAAATTATTCTGTTGTTTGCGAGCATCGTTCTCTTTATCCGCAAAAAGAATCTCATTTCAGTAATTATTTTATTCTCGGCTGCAGTGTCCATATTCTTGATGATTCTAAATTGGGCTTGGATCTATTTTGGTCCTCTTTCTGAAGGAGGATTAACGGCGCGCGGAATCATTAATATTTTTGGAGGGTTGGCACATATATTATTCGCCATAGGATTCTTTCTACTGATACTTCAGTTCTACAAGAAGACGGTTTGACAAGCGATAGATAAGAATGCAACGCGATGCCCAAAAAATTATAGAAAACCATAACGTTCCTTTGGACGTTGATGAACAGCGTTTACAGGAGTATGCCGTTGGAATCTTTCAAACCATTTCCAGTCGTAAAGGCATCAAAAAGGCCATCAAAAAAGGATTGATTACCGTAAACGGTCGAACGGGTTCCACGGGAGACTGGATCAAAGGTGGAGAAGAGCTTGCAATGCTACAACAAGATTTAGTTCATAAGCCGCTCAATTCACTCCCACTAAACATCCTTTACGAAGACTCCCACCTGGCGGTCGTTAATAAACCATCGGGAATATTGGTAAGTGGGAACAAGCATCGGACCATTGAGAATGCCTTGTCATCGAATCTTACGAATTCACAAGAGCCGGATGTGCTGCCTATCTCAAGGCCCGTGCATCGATTGGATTTCCCGACCAGTGGAGCTTTGTTGATTGCTAAGACTACCCATACGCTTTCCAAGTTAAAAGCGATGTTTGAAAACAGGAAGGTTGAAAAAACCTACCATGCCGTTACGGTTGGCGCTATGGAAGATAGTGGTGAAATCACTTCGGAAATAGATGGGAAGAAATCGCGATCGGAATATAAAAAGTTGGATTCCATTTCTTCGGAGAATTATAAGTTCTTAAATCTGGTTCAATTGACTCCGCATACAGGACGACGACACCAATTGAGGAAACACCTGCTGGAAATCGGTAACCCGATACTTGGTGATCCGCTGTACAAACTGGAGAAAGATAATTCCAAGGGAGGAAGATTGTATTTGCATGCCACTTCACTGGCCTTTCAACACCCGGTAACTAATGAATCCTTAGAGCTTTTTGCTCCTTATCCTAAAAAGTTCCTCAAGTTATTTCCTTCCCTGGGGAATCGCGTTAGTGATTGAAGCGGCATCCCCTGTAGTGACGTGAAGTAGAGTGAAGCTCACTTCGCGACTACTAAAGGGATATAGCGTAAAGCGCGGTCCTGCGAAGCTCTGAACGCGGTGAAGAGCGTAGAAGGAAACGCCCAAAAAAAGTAATTATTCGTTTGTAGGATAATTAAAAACAACTATTTTTGCAGTCGATTTACCCCAACCTCTGGCGAGAATCGTGAATGTTGTTGTAAACGTAACATTATCAATTGATTAAAAATGGAAGCGTTAGTAAAATTTGTTCAAGACGAATTTGTAACCAAAAAAGATTTCCCAAAATTTAATGCCGGTGACACCATTACCGTGTATTATGAAATTCGTGAAGGGGATAAAAAGAGAACTCAGTTCTTTAGAGGAACGGTGATCCAGGTAAAAGGAACGGGATTAACTCAAACTTTTACCATCCGTAAGATGTCCGGAACCATTGGAGTGGAAAGAATTTTCCCACTAAATATGCCGGCTCTACAAAAAATTGAAGTGAACAAAAGAGGAAGTGTTCGCAGAAAAAGAATTTATTATTTCCGAGGTCTTACTGGAAAAAAGGCAAGAATTCGAGAAAAAAGAAGTTAATCACTTCTCACAATACCAGCAAAAGCGGTGCTTCACAAGCATCGCTTTTTTTTATTGACAATTGTTAATAACCGAGGTTAACAAAATGTTAGTATTTACAACGTTACAAAATTTGCATAATTAAAATCTTGGGCTACTTTAGCACTATCGAAACGGTGAAATAAACGTTGAGATTGTAAAGTAACGTTCTTTATATCGCTTTCTGAAATTGTTTGAAACGGAAAACGGCCTTCGGGCGGATACCGCTAGAGGACAGAAAGTATGGACAGAGATTTTGAGAGCAGATTGGTTTCTAATCAATAAATTCGAAAAGATCAAAGTCCATTGAAGCGAATCACGGTTGCCAGGGTTTAATAAACTGGCCTCGATCTGCCCTAGGCAGGTAACCGGTAACGATTTGGTTCACAAGAAGCCATGACAGAGTGCTCGCACGATGTTATGGCTTTTCTTGGTTTTAGGCCCTCCCTTAATTTCCCTCCTCCTATTTCAGCTTTTTTATACCTGTTCAAATCCGTATATTTGCAGCCGTTTGTCCCTTTTTTAGCAAACGCTATTTCAACAAACTTCAATAAAAAAGGCTGAAAAAAAATTCTTATGACAGATATTGCTAAAATTATATATACCAAAACCGACGAAGCTCCCGCTTTGGCTACTCAATCTTTGCTGCCCATCGTGAAAGCTTTTACCGGTCCTTCACAAATTGCTTTGGAAACCCGAGACATTTCATTGGCAGGAAGAATCATCGCTAACTTCCCGGAGTTTTTGAACGAAGAACAGCGAATCGGTGATGCCCTTGCGGAGCTAGGTGAACTTGCGAAAAAACCGGAAGCTAATATCATTAAACTTCCCAACATCAGTGCTTCCATTCCGCAGCTTACAGCGGCAATTTCAGAATTACAGTCCAAGGGGTATGCTTTACCCGACTACCCGGAAGAACCGGAATCCGAAAAAGAAAATGAAATTAAAGCACGATACGACAAGATCAAAGGTAGTGCTGTAAACCCTGTACTTCGCGAGGGAAACAGTGATCGTCGTGCGCCTCGAGCCGTTAAGAATTACGCCATGAAGAACCCACACAGTATGGGTGCCTGGGCGTCCGATTCCAAAACACATGTGGCCACCATGTCGCACGGAGATTTCAGAAATAATGAAAAGTCGGTGACGATTGCCAACGACGGTGCGGTGAAAATAATTCTAAACGATAATGCGGGTAATGAAATCATATTAAAGGAGTCGGTTCCTGTGTTGCAAGGTGAAATTATCGATGCCACCTTTATGAGTAAAAATGCACTGCTTTCATTTTTGGCCTCCCAGGTTAAAGACGCCAGGGACAAGGAAATTTTGTTCTCACTCCACATGAAAGCTACCATGATGAAGGTAAGTGACCCAATTATCTTTGGTCATGCGGTTCGTGTCTTCTTTGCGGAACTATTCGAATCGTATGGATCCGAATTTGACGAACTGGGAGTTGACGTAAACAACGGATTTGGAGACCTGGTGGGCAAATTATCTGAATTGCCTTCGGAAACTCGTTCGGCCATTGAAAATGACATACAAAAAATACTGGATCAAGGTCCGGACATTGCTATGGTGAACAGCGATAAGGGGATAACCAATTTGCATGTTCCCAGTGATGTGATCATCGACGCTTCTATGCCCGCAATGATTCGAAATGGCGGTAAAATGTGGGACAAAAACGGTGATACGCAGGATACCAAGGCCGTAATTCCAGACAGTAGTTATGCAGGGCTGTATGAAGCCACCATCAATTTCTGTATTGCAAATGGAGCATTCGACCCCACTTCGATGGGTACGGTACCTAACGTAGGGTTAATGGCACAAAAAGCCGAAGAATATGGTTCGCATGATAAAACCTTTGAAATTCCAGAAGATGGAATTGTAACAGTTGTAGACGACATGGGAAAAACCCTGATGGAACATGCCGTGGAATAAGGCGATATATGGAGAATGTGCCAGGTGAAGGATGCGCCCATCCAGGACTGGGTGAAACTTGCCGTAAGCAGAGCAAGAGCAACCGGATGGCCGGCAGTATTCTGGTTGGATGAGGAAAGAGCCCATGATGCTCAGCTTATTAAGAAAGTGAAGTTATACCTTCCGAACCATGATACGAAAGGATTGGAAATTAAGATACTCGCTCCCATCGAGGCAACTCACTATACACTGGAAAGAGTGAAGGAAGGAAAAAATACTATTTCTGTAACTGGAAATGTACTCAGAGATTATTTGACGGACCTCTTCCCTATTCTTGAATTGGGTACCAGTGCCAAAATGTTGTCCATAGTTCCATTGATGAACGGTGGAGGATTGTTTGAAACCGGTGCAGGAGGTTCCGCTCCTAAACATGTTCAGCAGTTCAATGAAGAAGGGCATTTGAGATGGGATTCACTTGGAGAGTTTCTTGCTTTGGCTGTTTCTCTGGAACATCTGGGAAATAAATATGATAACCCAACAGCTCTGCTATTATCGGAAACTCTGGACGATGCTACTGAAAAACTCCTTGAAAATAGAAAGGGACCTTCCCGTAAGGTGAATGAACTGGATAATAGAGGCAGTCACTATTATCTCGCGTTGTATTGGGCTCAGGCTCTGGCCGAACAAGACAAAGATGATACGCTTAAAAACAGGTTCCAACCAATTGCGGCTCAATTATTGCAGAACGAAACTAAAATAATTGAAGAACTGAATGCTGCACAGGGAAGTCCGGTGGATATCGACGGTTATTACATGCCGAGCGACGCACGCGCAAGTTTAGAAATGCGCCCAAGTGTAACCTTTAACAGCATTCTCGATTCTATTCATTAACGATTTGAAACGACTTGCATTATGAAAAAATTTTTATTGTTTTCGGCGGCGTTCCTCTTGTCTATGAACGTTATGGGCCAGGGCAAAGGGGATCTGGAATTTGGACTCCATTTGGGTGGTAACCTCGCCAATATTTCAACCTACGATAATTTCGATTCTGCCGCTTCCAGGTTTTCTTTTAATACCGGTGGATTTCTCGACTATTACTTTTCGGAACAATGGAGTATTCTCCTGAAAGTTCAATATGATGAAAAAGGATGGCGCGACGGATTCTATGAAGATGAAGATTTCAACGTATTTGATACAGACTACGCTTTAAACTATATCACAACTCCCTTAATGGCCAATTTCCACTTCGGAAGGTCTTACAACTGGTTCATCAATTTTGGTCCATATGTTGGTTTTCTGGTAGATGCCCAGGCAACTGATGTGGATGTTGATGTAAAGGATGCCTTTAATTCGACCGACTTCGGGGTGGCATTCGGATTAGGTGTGAAGGTCCCGGTAAGTGATAAAGCCAGAATACTTTTTGAATACCAGGCACAGTCAGGATTTGCAGAAATTTTTGATGTGAATGATGGTGAAACGGTTCGAAATGGCCGAAGTAGCTTTAATGTTGGAATCGTATTTCTGCTGGCAGGAGGAGGAAATCAATAGTGTTAAATAAAGCTTAAGGCTTTGAAATTGCGTTTTTTGTCATTCTATTTATATATATTTTTGACAAAAGACACGCCTTGAAAAACACTATTTTCGTTCTCGCATTATTAGTTTCCTTAGTAACATATTCTCAACAAAAGTACACCCTTAGCGGTACAATCATCGAAGCTGAAACCGGTGAAACCCTGATTGGGGTCAACGTTATTTTTCCGGAATTAAGGACAGGTACCACTACCAATGAATACGGTTTCTATTCCATTACCCTGGCCGAAGGAACCTACCAGGTAAACTTCAGCAGTTTAGGATTTACCACACTTTCTGAAACCATCGATCTCAACCAGGACATTGTTCGGGATGTATCCCTTTCCGGCGATACGGAACAACTCGATGAAGTGGTGATAAGTGCCGATGTGGAGCGAGCAAGTATTAAAGCACCGCAAATGAGTGTGAATACTCTCACTGCAGGAACCATAAAAAGCATACCCGTGGTACTTGGAGAAGCCGATGTCATTAAATCCCTCTTGCTCTTACCCGGGGTAACAAATGCGGGTGAAGCCGCTTCCGGATTTAATGTTCGCGGCGGAGCGGCAGATCAGAACCTCATCCTGCTCGATGAAGCAACCATATTTAATTCCTCACATTTGTTCGGCTTCTTTTCAGTGTTCAATCCGGATGCGATCAAGGATGTAAAGCTATTCAAAGGAGGCATACCGGCGCGCTACGGTGGTCGAGTTTCTTCGGTTTTGGAGATCTTCCAAAAAGAAGGTAATAGCAAGGAATATAAATTCAATGGTGGGATTGGAGCAGTATCCAGTCGCTTATTGGCGGAAGGACCCTTAGTGAAGGATAAAGCCGCATTTCTGGTTGGAGGACGTGCCTCCTATGCCCATCTGTTTCTGCCCTTATTCGATATCGATAACAGTGCTTATTTCTACGATCTTAATACCAAATTAAACTATCGCCTGAACGATCGTAACAATATCTTCTTATCCGGTTACTTCGGAAGGGATCTTTTCAGCATCAACGATAGTTTCGTAAATACATACGGTAATGCCGTCGTGAATTTCAGATGGAACCATATTTTTTCTGACAAACTATTTTCCAACCTCTCACTAATCTATTCTGATTATTTCTATGGACTCGAATTGGATTTCGTAGGATTTGAATGGAACTCTGGAATACAGAATTTCAACCTGAAATACGATTTAAAACACTACCTCACGGATAAGCTGCAGGTAAATTACGGGCTCAACAATATTTATTACAGCTTCAATCCGGGAAAAATAGAACCTAATAGCAGCGATTCGGGAATACTGGAAGAACAATTGATAAAAAAATACGCCAATGAGTTTGCGGCTTACGTAGATGTTGAACACGATATCACCGAAAATTTAAGCATGCAGTATGGATTAAGATTGAGCCATTTTATCCGCTTCGGACAAGATGAGATCAATGTGTATGCCGACAATAATCCTGTAATATTCGACCCCTTACTACTCATTTATCAAGGAGCAGATCCCATTGATACAGTGGCTTCAAGTAGAAGTGATCAACTGGCATCGTTTACCAACCTGGAACCCAGGGTATCGGCTGCTTTTACCTTCGATGACGATCATTCTATCAAGGGGAGTTACACTCGGTTGACCCAATATTTGCATCTGCTTTCCAATACCAGTTCCCCTACTCCTCTGGATGTATGGACACCTTCCGGTCCTTTCGTGGAACCCCAGATACTGGATCAATACGCTTTCGGATTTTTCAAAAATTTATGGGATGGTGATTATACCCTGGAAACAGAAGTGTATTACAAAGACATCAAGAACAGAATTGATTATATCGATGGAGCCGACCTCATCGCCAATAATGCCATTGAACAGGTTATTTTAAACGGACAGGCCCGAGCCTATGGTTGGGAGTTCTTACTTCGGAAGAATACAGGAAAGCTACAAGGTTGGCTGGCCTACACACTTTCGAAATCGGAGCAAAGAACACCACCTCGAAACGAAAACGAGATTGGTATCAACTCTGGCGAATGGTATAATACACCCTACGACAAACCACATGATATTTCGTTATATGCCAACTACGAATTGAATGACAAATGGAGCTTCAATACCAATTTTGTATTTCAAACGGGGCGGCCCACCAATTACCCGATTGGACAATTTGAATTCCAGGAGATCGTGATTCCCTACTTTGGATTGAGAAACATCGAACGTTTGCCCGATTATCACAGAATAGACATTTCAGCAACGCTGAAGCCAAGAAAAAACAAAGACCGAAACTGGTATTCGGAATGGGTTTTCAGCATATATAATTTGTACAATCGAAGAAATGCCGCTTCCATCAACTTCAGGCAAAATGAAGATACAGGTGTAAACGAGGCGATCCGAACGTCAATCTTCGGGATCATTCCTTCGGTGACTTATAACTTTAAATTCTAAAATGAAACTGCTGGGTTACATTTCCATATTATTTGCATTCCTAACAGGCGTTTCAGCCTGTGAGGACGTGGTGCAGGTGGATGTTCCTTCGGAAGAGCCCAGATTGATTATCGATGCCTTTATACGGGTGGATACCACCCAACCCATAACGAATGTAAGCGTGAAAGTGAGTGAGACAGCATCGTTTTTTGATACGCCACAGCCTGTAACTTTGGAACAGATCACTTTAGCGGGTCAGATTTTATTGGAGGAGACTCCCAACTCGGGGATTTACAGTCGCGATGTGTCCACGTCTGTGCTATTGGGTGATGACTTATTTCTTGCCATCGACTATAACGATCAGATTTTTGCCGCGTTTACGGCATTCGCTCCGTCGGTCCCTATAGACAGCCTTCGACAAGGAGAAGGCGGACCTGATGATGTCACGGAACTGGTAATTGGGTTTACCGATACTCCGGAAACGGATAACTTTTATCTTTTCGATTTTGATCTGAAGGAATTCCTCACCACAAGGGATGAATTTTATCAGGGTCAGGAATTCGAGTTCTCTTATTTCTATGACGATGAACTCGAACCCGGAACGGAACTGGAAGTAAGCCTAATGGGTGCTACAGAGGAATTTTACCTGTACATGGAGAAGTTGATAGAACAAAGTGATGACGACCCAAGCATTTTTGACACACCTGCGATTACCGTCAAAGGAAACATTCTCAATGCCACGGATATTGAAACTATCAGTGATTTGAGCGATGCCAATTTAGAGACGAATTTTCCGCTGGGATACTTTGCGGTCGTGCAGGAATATAAAACAACAATCACCATTCAATAATGATCGGGAAGATGAGAAGACGGCTTTTTGAAATAACATTTTTGATACTTGTTGGCTCCTTCGCCAGTTGTGAGGATGTGGTGCAGGTGGATGTTCCTTCGGAAGAGCCCAGGCTGATCATCGATGCTTTGATACGAGTGGACACCACACAAGCCCTTACGAACGTAAGAATCAAGGTGAGTGAAACCAGTTCCTTTTTCGAAAACCTTCCTCCGGCAGGACTGCAACAAATAACGCTCACCGGATTGGAGGGAGGACTAAGCGCCATATTATTGGAAGAAGAGCCGGGTTCTGGAGTTTACGCCAAAGAGATTTCCACCCAGGCATTAATCGGAGAGGAAATTTTTCTTCAAATCGATTTTCAGGATGAGTTCTTTGTTGCGTATGCTGAATTTATACCCGCTGTTCCTATAGATTCCATTGTACTGGGGGACGGCACCCTTTTCGGCGAAGATGATACCGAAGTGATAGTCACATTTACAGATATGGAAGAAAGGGTCGATTTTTATTTATTCGACTTCGATTTTGCGGAATTTCTAGTTTCGGACGACGAATTCTACCAGGGTCAGACGTTTGGTTTTTCCTATTTCTACGAAGATGGTCTCGAACCGGGAACCGAAGTTGAGATAAGTATCATGGGCATTGACGAGAGTTTCTTCAATTACATGGACTTACTTATCCTGCAAAGCGAAGGCGATTTCGGACCTTTCGAAACTCCTTCTGTAACAGCGCGGGGGAACATCATCAATGCTACGACTATCGACAATGACGAGAATTTTAATAATGTAAATACTTCCGACAACTTTGCACTGGGTTATTTTGCCATTGTCCAGGAATATAAAAATACCTTTGTAATTGAATGAGATTATGAAAAAACCAACACAACTTCGATTTTACCTCGCAGCCTTAATAGGCTTAATGATGATGTCATGTGAAGACGTGATCGAAGTAGACCTTCCTACGGAAGATCCCAGGCTCATCATTGATGCCGTGATCCGCGTGGATGCTTCCGAAGCTACCACTCTTGTTGAAGTAAAGGTAAGTGAGACCAATTCATTCTTCGGAAATGTTCCGCCGGCCGACCTTCAGCAGATCACCATGAGCAATCTGGATAATCCGGGTGGTGAAGGACAAGTTCTATTGGAAGAAGAACCCGGAATTTACCGAAAATTCTTCCCGACCGATCAGCTTATTGCCGATCGATGGTTTCTGCAGGTGGACTTTGAAGATGAATTCTTTGTAGCTGAAACAAGGTTCGTTCCCACAGTGCCTATCGATAATTTGGAATTTGGTACCGAAATACTTTTTGACGAGGACGATATTGAACTCATCGTGACTTTCACCGATGAAGAGGATCGAGACGATTTCTATATTTTTGATTTTGACTTCGGAAATTTTCTGGTGACGGAAGACGAATTCTATCAAGGACAGGAATTCGAATTTTCCTATTTCCTGGATGAAGAGCTGGAAGCAGGAGAAGAATTTGAGGTGAGTATCTTAGGTGCCGACGAAGCTTTCTATAGGTATATGGATCAAATCATTGAGCAAAGTGAAGGAAATCAGGGCCCGTTTGAAACTCCCACATTAACTGTGAGAGGAAACTTGATCAATGCAACCGAAATAGACAACGAGGATACCACGGATAACCTGGACAACGAGAATAATTTCGCTCTTGGTTATTTCGCAATTGTACAGGAATACAAGCAGACCGTTACTTATCCGGGGCAGGATGAATAAGGGATAAGGCATGTTTCGTTTTCTCTGCAATCAGCCTGAATGCATTGGTATATGAGTATTCCGGATCCTTTTGGGGATCGTATATTTCAAATGCCGAATGCAACCCTAAAGCTTTTACCCCATCATCCTTAAGATTGAGTTTCCCGCAAATGGCAATTACCGGAATTTGATGATTTAGCGCATTTTGTGTGAGCCCATACACGAATTTACCGTGTGCTGTTTGTTCGTCGATCTTTCCTTCGCCAGTTAGTATAAGATCAATTTTATTCGATTGAATCAAGTCGTCAAATTTAGCCAATCGTAATAGAAATGTCGTCCCGTCAATGAATTCGGCATCCAGAAATACTTTCAGGCCATAGGCCGTTCCTCCCGCCGCTCCGGATCCAGGTGTTGTCCCTTCGTCCTTTCCCATAATTTTCTTCACCACACCATCCAAATGCGCCAGACCCTGATCGAGTTGTTCAATCTCTATTTCTGAAGCTCCTTTTTGTTTGGCGTAGGTATAAGCGGCTCCGTTCTTACCATACAAAGGATTATTCACGTCGTTTACTGCATATACCTTTACCAACGGTAGTTCTTCTGGTAGGTCAATTTCCTCTATGCTTGCCAGGTTGGATCCTTTGGCCACAAGATGGATTCCTTGTTTGTCACAAAATACATAGCCCAATGCTGCCGCAATCCCGGTTCCACCGTCATTGGTAGCACTTCCTCCTATACCAACATAAATGTGTTTTGCTCCATGATCGATGGCCGCTTTAAGAAGCATTCCTGTTCCGAAAGTGGAAGTGTTCATAGGAGTTCTTTCCTCTTCTTCCAATAACTCCAATCCGGAAGCTCGGGCCAATTCAATATAAGCAGTTTGAGTTTCCTCCTGCCACAAATATTTGGTTTCCATTTTTCTGCCTAATGGATCCTGAACTTCGGAGGATTTCCAGTGTGAGTCAGGAATAAAACTATGAACTGCCTCTAAAAATCCTTCACCTCCATCAGACGCAGGTAAAAAGGCACATCGGCTTTCGGGTAAAATGTGCAACACACCCTGCTTCATGGCTTCCGAAACTTGTTCCGCCGGAAGGCAATCCTTGAAAGAGTCGGGTGCGATCAAAACGTTCATGCTAGCTTCCGAAGATTTGAGGAATGAAAAAGCTAAAAATTATAATGGCGATAAAGAATGTCACAAGTATATATACTTCTCTAGATTGCCAGTCTTCCTTCTTAATTTTAAACGAAACTCCAGTGTCCGTCTTTACCCGTGCCTTGCTAAACATCGATACCACGTAAGCCACCACCAAAGCAATGATCACCCCTGTCGCATTCAGCCAAATCCAGAATACGTCGAACCCAAGATCGATATTAAAGATCTCTTGAATGGTTTTTGAAAATACCAGGTTAATCAAGACCGCACTAATAATTCCCGCATTCATTCCCACATGGTTTACTTTCTTCGAGAATATGGCAAGCAGGAATGTCACTAATACAGGGCCGTAGAAAACAGATCCAATCGCATTGATGATCTCTATAACGGCACTTTTGCTTCCACCAAAAAGGAATGAAAATGCAATACAAACCACGCCCCAGAAAACTACTGCGTATTTCGAAATTCGCATATACCTTACCTGATCCAACTTCTTCTTCCCTCTATTGAAGAAGTCTTCGACACTTACCGCCGACAATGAATTCACCGTAGAACTCAAAGAAGACATGGCAGCCGATAAAATAGCGACCATTAAGAGACCGATGAATCCGTGAGGTAAATATTTAGTGATAAAGACCGGAATCATCAGGTCCGCTTTTAATCCCCCATTTGCAGCCGCTTCGGGAAAATACTTCTGTGTAGTTTCTGAAATTTCAGCAAGGAAATCAGGAGCCACAGTAACCAAACCACCGATAATGAGGCCCATGGTGCAATAAACTAATACCACAGGAAAACGCAAGAGACCGTTGGCCAGTAACAACTGCCGGATGGTCTTTTCATTCTTAGCAGAGAGCATACGCTGTGCCTGGGTTTGATCACATCCGTAATAGGAAACATATAAAAAGAAACCTCCAATAATCATCGGCCAGAAGCCATACTCCTCATCTTCCCCAATTCCGAAGTTAAAGTCGATTACCTGCAACCTTTCGGTTGGGAATCCCGCAGACAAACCACCGGCATCCTGCACTAAATACCAACCATATACAAGGCAAACTATGAGTCCGCCGAACAACAATATCATTTGGATTGCATCACCCCACACTACAGCCTTCATTCCTCCTTGCCAACTATAAATGATAGTGATCACACTAATGATCAGGATGGTATAAATGTAATCGATATCAAGTACTGCTTGCAGTATAATGGCTATAGTGTAAACCATCACACCGGTTCCCAGGGCACGACTAATTTGAAAAACGATACTCAGAATTAGCCGGGTAGACGCTGAAAATCGACGCTCCACAAATTCATAAATACTCACAACCCCGGACCGAAATAACGGCGGTATGATGAACAGCATTATAAAAATCATGGCTATCGGCACTGCAAATTCGAAAGTGAGCCACTTCATACCGCCTCCCAGTTTTAATCCTACAAAAGCCGGAGCCGAAATAAAACTAATCGCCGATAATTGCGTCGCCATGGTAGAAAGGCTTAATGGGAACCAACCCATGCTTCTTCCCCCAAGAAAATAATCTTTGGAATCTTTATTGTTTTTAAAGAAGTACCCCATTCCTAAGAAGAATGCGATGTATAGTCCAACAATGCTAAAGTCAAGCCAATTCATACATTAAGGTGTTTTGATGATATCTATTGTGAGTGCTGCGCTCCATGAAAAATTATTTCCGCCATAACCATTCTCCAGAGCTTCATTAATCTCCCGGGAAGGTTCGAAATACTCATAAAATCCGTACTTCTCAATAAGATACAAGGTATCTTCCTTGAGTCGTTGGGCCTCTTCATTCAACTTATATTTTTGTAATCCTCGATAAATGATCCAATTCAAATTGATCCAGATTGGACCTCTCCAGTACTTTTTAGAATTGAAATAAGGACTCGCCGGATCGAAAGAGGCACACAGCAGATTTTCATTCTGAGATCCGCTAAAATTTCCATTTCGAAAATGATTCATCATCTCTTCTGCCCTTGGCGCTGCCGGGATACCGGCGAATAGAGGTGTGAAAGAAGAAGACGACAAATGACGTAAATGCCTTTCATTCCTCAAGTCGTAATAAACATAACCCCTTAGTTGTTGGTCATACAGTTTTGAATTCATGGCTTCCTTGGCCATGGAATTCCAGGTTCTCAATTGGCTCACAGCCTCTTGCTTCCCTATAAGTTCTCCGAGTCGGATCAAACTTTCATTCGAAGCGATCAACATACTATTGAATAAAGGATCTTGTACTAAAAAAGGAGATTGTGCTGCGATCTTAGCGTCATTATATTTCCACTCCTTAAAAAGCTCTATAAGATGGATATAATAGCAGTATTCTGCATTGGTGGGTCGATGAGATGCATCGATGAGTTGAGTATCCTTTCTCGGGAGGTCGTATTCGGGTACTTCAAAAGTGTCCCATATAAAATCCCATACCGGGGTATTATCAGTGCCCGCTTCCCAGTTGTGACAGATGTATACCAGGCCTTCGCCTTTTGGATCTCTATATCGGTAAAAGTAGTCGTGATTCGCATAAACCGCATCATATACTTCATTAATAAAAGAAAGCATCGAGGGATCCTGATCTGAAATACGGTAAACTTCTTCAAGCACAAAACCCAGCACGGGAGGTTGAGTAATTCCTGAAGTCTTCACTTCGGGACTGTATTCACTAAGATATGCGGCATGAACTTCAGGGCCGGGATAATACGAATCGGAATCATTATGGAATACAATATGCGGAAGAAATCCATTACTCCATTGACCCCTCAATAAAGAACGAATTTCTGCCTTGGCCCGTTCCGGTTCCAGATGCGCCCAACCCATGGCTATAAATCCGGAATCCCAGTTCCATTGGAAAGGATATAGTCCCTCACACGGTATTGTAAATGATTGTCGCCAATTGGCATGCAGCACCGAAGCAGCAGCGTTCAGTAATGAAGACATTTAAATTTGATTAGCCATATAAATATAGGGTTTTATGATTACTTTTGAGAAAGACAAAAAATGCACCATTGACCTTCAAAAAAACAACAGAAGAAAGCTCTAATTATGACGGTTTAGAAAAGATGTCCATCCCTGAATTGCTTCAAAACATCAACGCTGAAGATCAAACCGTTCCATTGGCCGTACAAAAATCTCTACCTCAAATCGAATCCCTGGCAGCTTTGGTTTCGGAGAAGATCAATAACGGAGGTCGCCTATTTTATATTGGTGCCGGAACCAGTGGTCGATTAGGCATAGTAGATGCCAGTGAGTGCCCCCCTACTTTTGGGGTGGAACATGGCTTGGTCGTTGGACTCATGGCTGGTGGTGATGCAGCTATTAGAAAGGCAGTGGAGTTTGCGGAAGATTCCAGGGAACAAGGTTGGGAAGATCTGCTCTCACATCATATTTCAGAAAAAGACATCGTGATTGGAATTGCTGCCTCGGGTACCACTCCCTATGTGGTGGGCGCATTGGAAAAATGCAATGAGAATAGTATTTCGACCGGATGTATAACCTGCAATGCGGGCAGTCCATTGGCCCTCGTCGCTGAATATCCGGTGGAAGTGGTGGTTGGGCCTGAATTTGTCACGGGTAGTACCCGCATGAAGGCCGGGACTGCGCAAAAACTAGTGCTAAATATGATATCTACCACAGCCATGATAAAGTTAGGCCGTATCAAAGGAAACAAAATGGTCGATATGCAGTTAAGCAATAATAAACTGGTAGATCGTGGTACGCGAATGATCATGGACGAATTGAATATCATGGAAGATGAAGCCGAATTTCTTTTGCAGAAACATGGCAGCGTACGTAAAGCAATCGACGCCTATTATGAAAGAAACTAATCAGAAAAACACTAACAAACCCCTGTTGATCAAAGGCCTCAAGCGACTTGCCCTGGCACTCCCTCTTTTGGTGCTCACCACCTATATCTTCACGTTCGGTTTTCTGAACAAAGAGGTACTTCCGCTCTATATCTTTATGATCCTGGGAATTCTGGCCATGGCCGCAACCATTTACCTGTTATTTCATGGGATCAAACTTATCATGAAAGCTATTTTTTAGGGCGACTCCATGTAGTCTGCTAAGCAGTACTTCATGGACCGCGCTATTCGCTATATCCCTGTAGCAGTCGTGAAGTGAGCTTTGCCCTACTTCATGGCACTACAGGGGATGCCGCTACTATCGCTGTCGCAAAGTGGTTACAATCATTTACGAATCACTCTTTTCCTTTGAACTCCTTGCTCAGAAGTCGCTTCAACTAGATACACCCCTACAGAGAAACTGGACATATCGATCGATGTTCTGTTTTGAGAAGGAATAAAACTCATTAAACGTTGTCCGAATAAACTATATACGGTAATCCGGTCCACACTTGATGCCATCTCTAAATGAAGAATGCCCCTGGTTGGATTAGGATACATGGCGATCAAATCCTGATTCGAATCTCCAATTCCTAATAGAATAGTGATTGTAACAGCAAAAGGTTCGCTCAAACAGTCGTCCACAATATTTACTGCATAATACGTCGTAGCGTCCTCCAATTCGGTGGTATTTGGTAGCGGATTGGTATTGTTTATCGCATCATCTTCAGTGGCAAACCAGGTAACATCCGGAGGCGTGATCACAATATCAGCCAGGGTTGCACCTTCCCCGAAACTTTGGTTAGCATCACCGGTAGGTGTAGGCGGAGTGGTGCAGGGTGACAGATCCACATGGCCAAAGTATTGACCGGATTCCGTAGAGACCGAAGTTGTCCCTCCTGTTCCCGTATCAAGAATACTCACTCCCGCCGAATTGGAAACCAGGACATCGCCATTGGTCAAGGCGGCCACTCCCCTAAGGTTTCCCACATCCCAATAGTTCAGGATACTCCCGTCAGAAACAGCAAATTCATACAATCCTGAAGAATTAGAACCGGTAGTACTGAATACCGCCGCATATACCGAATCATTAAGAGGATTATACTCAATTTGTTGAATAAATTGAACCACTCCTTCTTCGACTATATTTCCCAGAACATTTCCACTATAATCTCTTCGTTCTATCTTGGATTCGGTATTGATATATGAGATATAGACTTCGCCTCCCACATCTATCACATCGAACGCAGAATCGGATCCGCTGGTCGCAAACGACCCTAGCGAATTTCCATCGAGATCAAGCCGAACAATAGCATCTCCCGGAGCTCCGTTATTGGAACCGGCATTGGTTACCCACACTTCTGATTCATTTACGAGAGCCATTCCTTTAATATTATCCAACCCCCCGGAAATGGTGGACAGATAATTCCCACTAAGATCGAATCTATCGATGCGATCTTCTATTTGATCACTGATCCAAAGTTCTTCCCCAACCTGGATGAGGGCTTTAGGGGTTCCTTGGGATAATGGGGACAAATCGATAAAGGTAGGTTCAATGATACTTCCGTTTTGGTCGTCCAGCAGAACCACTAAAGGTTCCTGCAGGCTGGCGATTCTGGTTTGTGATTGAAGTGGCAGCATCCATAATACCAGTAAGAGGCTGCAAAGAATGAGTTGGTACTTGTATTTCATCGGGTTGGTGTATTGCGATTATTAATTCTGAAACAGTAAGATACACAAAAATCAGGAAGGGATGAGGAGGGAGAAGATCTGAAAGTATGATAAATAAAAAGGCCTCAACTCTTTCGAATTGAGGCCTGAAGAAGGCGGCTTGAGGAAATAAAACGCCTCGAGCCCTTGGCTCTCGCCACCACAGTATTCGTGGTGCTCGAACAATGACATAAAAAAAGGTCCCTCAAATGAATGAAGGACCTTCAAAGAAGGCGGCGACCTACTTTTCCACGAATGTAGTATCATCGGCGCAAACGGGC
>WUAI01000018.1 GCA_009827225.1 Flavobacteriaceae bacterium
GATAGAAATTCTATCTTTATACAAAGGTTTAGCAATTTGTCCGGACACACTATATATCACAATCTTAGAATCAACGCTTCGGCGTCTGAGGTATATGATGGAATAACACTTCCTCATCACTTGAACAATTGGTGGACATTACGCTGTACAGGTACACCGGAATTGGGATCCGAGTACAATTTTTATTTTGCTCCGGAATACAATTGGTACGGCCAGGTTATTTCCGCAGAACCCAATCAATCCTTTCATGTAAAGATGACCAGTGCCGACCCGGATTGGGAACCCACGACTTTTGGTTTTGATCTATTAGAAAATAATCATGGGGTCAACGTGCAATTCTGGCACCGTAATTGGCCGGAAGAGAACGATCATTTCAAGCATTCCTCATTTTGCTGGGTGCTATTGTTAAACGGATTAAAAAACTATTTGGAGATCGGAGAGGTCATTCCATTCGAAAAAAGAGCATAATTCTTCACCCTATGAAAATAAATCGATTCTACCCCTTACTATGTATCGCATTTGCTACCATTTTAGCGAGTTGTAATCAGAACAAAGAAGATAAACCTGCACAGTTACTCAGCGATGCCCCGAGTATTGAGGGCAGTAAAGAATATATCGATTCCCCTTTTGTTACGGCAGGTGATCGGGTCTATATGGTGGGACACCAAAACGGCTCATTTCCCGAATTAGGATGGCACATAAAAGGAGAGATGGGAGGCATTTGGAATCATCCGATCAAGTTGATGGACGGATTTGATTTGAAATTAAAGGCAGGAGACGACATGCTCGCCCTGAATAATGCACACACCTTTCGAAATTATCCTTTTGCCAATAAACACTACTATTCCTGGGAAGATAAGAATATAGAGATTGAGAGACATCAGTTTGTTCCTGACGGCAAAGAAGGTGTTTTTATCAAATTAAAAATCAATAACCTGAACGATAATGAGCAAACCATAGATTTCACATTGGATGCCCATACCGATTTACTTCCTACCTGGTTGGGAGAACGAACTGGAATGTACGATGGTATCGACCAGGCCAGATTTGACGAAGAGAACAAGTTTTGGGTGGTAAAAGATAGTTTGAATCCGTGGTATGTGGTCGTTGGAACTCCTCTGGGTCCTTATCAAACGTCTTCAGGAGAATCAAATTATAAGGGAAATGGTCTTACGGTAAGTTCTTCCTATGAACTGGTATTACCCAAAGGGATGACGGATATAAAAATAGTGATGGCCGGTTCCATGGTCTCTGAAGAAGAGGCGATAGCCACGTATAAGGACATTATGGACAATTGGAAGTCGCAGTTGCAGAGTAAACAGGACCGCTATGCGCAGTTGGCGAATCAAACAAAACTAACCACTTCCGATCCTGAAATGAACGAAGTATTCGAATGGCTAAAATACAATAGTGACTGGTTGGTACGAACAGTGCCTGGCATTGGAAGCGGCATTGGAGCGGGAATACCGGATTATCCCTGGTGGTTTGGAGTGGATAGCGAATATGCGCTCCAGGGTTATATGGCCATCGGACAAAAAGATGTGGTTTACAATACCATTGCACTTTTGGATAGTGTCTCAAATGCAGTAAATGGCAACGGACGAATCATCCACGAGATGTCTACCAATGGAACGGTTTTCAATCCCGGAAATATTAACGAAACGCCGCAGTTTGCGACCCTAATCTGGAAGATTTACCAGTGGAACGGTGATAAGGACTTTCTCGAAAAATATTTTCCAACAATAGAGAAAGGTTTGAACTGGCTGCTGGAAGCGAATGATGAAGATCAAAACTTATTTCCCGATGGCTTCGGAATGATGGAGATCCACGGATTGGACAGCGAAATGATCGATGTGGCGGCCTATACGCAAAAGGCATTTACTGATGCTTCCAAAATTGCAGCTGTTTTAGGACGTACCGGACTGCAAACTTCGTACGCGGAATTGGCGGAAGAATTACGATTGAAAATAAATGAAGAATTTTGGAGTGAAGACTTCAACTCATATGCCGATTTCATCGGTACCGATGAGCAAGCCCTGCATCTTATCGATGATGCCATTGTACGTGCCGACACCCTGGGTAAACCCTGGGCCGTGGAAGAACTCGAATCCACCAAAGAGGCCATTCTTGCAAATCCTTCCGAAGAACCTCGGCCATTCGTACTGCACCATAATTGGGTAGTAAATACGCCCATGGAAGTGGGTATTGCTGATTTTGATAAAGCGGAAAAGGCACTCAAAACAGCCGAAAAGTTTGTGAATCCTTTCGGGGTATTTGTAACCGGAATCGATCGAGACGAATCTGCCGGATCCGACGATGGTTCTTTCAAGGGCAGTAAAATATTCTCTTACACCGGGGCAGTAATGACATTGCCAACGGGAGTGCAGATCATTGCCGAAAATAACTACGGTAATCCGGATAAAGCACTTAAT
Organism: Flavobacteriaceae bacterium; assembly: GCA_009827225.1. Taxonomy (GTDB): domain Bacteria; phylum Bacteroidota; class Bacteroidia; order Flavobacteriales; family Flavobacteriaceae; genus Aureisphaera. Next base: position 2,433 of record WUAI01000018.1, read on the forward strand.
TATATGAAGAGAATGAATCGTTCTTTCAGTTACGCTTTGCCGGGTAGTATGTATGAGGTGTCACCCGATTATGGCATGATGGTCCAGGCCTGGAACATCTACAGCTATGCGGTTCCCATTGTGCATCAATTCTTCGGAATAAAGCCGGATGCCGCCAATAAAAAAGTAATTATCAGGCCGCAAATGCCTTCTAGCTGGGAGCAGGCCGACCTCGAGAACGTTGCTATTGGAGACAATACCATTTCGGTGTATTATGATACCAGTGGTGGTTCTTTGGACATCAATGTCGAGCAAACTGGCGATTGGGCTATTGAAGTTCAATTACAAGGAATCGATGCGGATAAATTGAGTATTTCAGAAGGATCATCGGCCGGTAATTCCAAAAACAATATGGCGGTGATCAGTTCTTCGGAAAATTCCATTCGAATTCAGCAGTCTGATGAGAAATAGGATCCTGACCACAGGCATCTCGTTGTTATCGATTTTGCTCTATGTGAGTTGCAATCAGCCGGTGAAAACTTTTAACGGCCAGGTTGAGGAAATCAGCATGTATTCAGAGGTACTAAAGCGTGAAGTAGCTTACAATATTTATAATGCGGTCTCAAAAGACTCGCTTGTTTCTCCAAAACATGTCTTGTATTTGCTTCACGGTCATGGAGGAGACCACCAGGACTGGTTCCAGGAAACAGAAGGACATGTAGTCAGATTATTGGATTCTTTGATTGCCTCGAAATTGATTCCCCCGGTTATTGCGATAAGTGCAGATGCAGGAAACTCATGGTACGTGGATCGTCATGACAAGATGGAGACTTTTTATATCACAGAATTTATTCCCTATATCGAAGAACAACTGGAGTTGCCCTCCCAATACGAAAGGGTGATTGCCGGAAATTCGGCGGGAGGATACGGCACGCTGAGGTTTTCGCTTTTATTCCCGGAAATGTTTAATGACGTGATCCTCCTAAGTCCTGCGGCCTATAATCCGTCACCGCCGGCTATTTCCTCCTCCCGTAAGATCGATGTTTTTGCTGAAAATGGGACTTTCAACGACTCGATATGGCAGTCATATTCCTATCTCCATCTCGTTCCGGAATTTGTAAAAAGTAACGATCTCCCGAAGTTTTATATTTCAGTTGGAGACGATGATGCCTACAACATTGTGCCTGTGGTTACTGAAATTCAACAAACTCTATTGGAAAAGGGAATAGAGAATGAACTCAGGATCACCAATGGCGGTCATGACTGGACCTGCTGGCAACAAAATTTCAGCGACGCATTAACCCAAATCTTTCAGGAGGTTAACGACGAATAAATCGATGGATTTGATCATTGTTTCCGTCTGAAATCTTCAAGATATAGAGCTGCGGAGAAAGCTTTGAGACATCCAGATTCATCGAAGACACATTTTGTTCCTCGGTTTGGAAGACCAGCCGACCGGACAAGTCGTAAATTCCCACTGAGTAGGTCATGGTGTCGTTCAGTCTATAAAGTACCAATGTATTTGAAGCAGGGTTCGGTGCTAAATAGATTTCACTTTCGTCAAAATCATTAATACTCAATACTCCATCGGTTTCAATCACAAAGCCGGTAACGATAAAAGTCCCGTTGTTCACATTAGTAAGTCTCACAAAAATGGGCTGAGGGTTCCCGATGTTTTGGTAGGCCTCCGGATTAGGAATGGCATCGGTTCCTTCAATCGCACCTGTGCTGGTTTCATGGTACGTAAATTGAAAAATTGCAGGATCCTGGGAACCTAATATCAACGCTTCATTCACGGTAAGATCGAAAATAGCTAAGCCGTCACCATCGCCTTCAATGATCACAATATCTTCGGGTTCGGTGTCGATAATTGGGCAATCGATATAGACGATTAAATCGAGTTCGACTATTTCATAACAAGGTAATGGTGCTGGTGGAACATCGAATTCCACTCGTGCATAAATTGTTTGAAAAAAAGGAACAACGTTGGTATACGGACTTGCCAAGGCCAATCCCACATCGCCAGTCTCCGCATCGTCCTGAGTTGCGTAATATAGTACAGAAGTATCTGTCATGCCTTCCAGGATTTCATCATCTTTAGAATGGAGATCAAATTCGGCAAATCCATCGTTATTATCATCACAAACTTCAAGGGGTGTTGGACTCACGGGAGTGGGCAACGGATAAACAATCAGCGTAACACTGGTCACGTCAAATTCGGTAGTCACAATGTTTGTCAAACGAATAAATACCTCTTGCGGATTCGAAACATTCAAATATTGCGTAGGATCAAAAATAGCATTGATATTCGCATCTGCGTCTGCCAAGGATAGAAAGAAAGCAATTTCCAGATTTGTAGGATCCTGAGCGCCTATCACTTCAGGTTCCACAACCGTTAAATCAAAGAACGATAATTCATCAAACTCGCTTCCGCTAGCCAAATCGTCACACAAACGCAGTGGATCCGGTTGATTCGCAGTGACCTGGCCATTCAAAGAAAAAGTCGTTCCAACAAGCAATAAAAGAATCAGTGATCGCATACTATTATTTTTTGATAAAGGATTTCACTTCGGATTGCCCTTCGCTCATAAATTTAATAAAATAGGTTCCTAGCGCAAGCGAACTTATATCTACAGGTATTGAAATTTGGGTATTCGATATCCTTCTGTCCATGATTAATACACCCAAAGGGTTATACACCTGAAGAGTTACTTCCGAAAGTTCATGGGGAAACACTAGGAATAATTCATCTGAAGTCGGATTCGGATACAGAGCAACCTGGCCCAATAATGCTTCCTCAAGCCCCAAGGCACCATCTGTTTGAATTTCAAATTCGAAGAACTCAACTTCGCAACCGGATATGAAATATTCGTATCGGCCATATATGATCTGCGGATTTGTGACATTCGTATACGCTTCCGGATCTGAAATCGGGTTTTCATTATTTAGAGCATCTGCTTGTGATGTAAAATAATTGAACTGAAAGTCAAAAGGATCTACCCCGCCTAGCATTTGGGCTTCATTCACAGTAAGATCAAAAACAGCTTCGGAATTGCCATCTCCTTCATCTACAAAGATATTATCCGGCGGTGAAGCGACGACGGGTATTTTCGGAACAAATAACTGAAAGGAGACAACACTCCATCCTTGTCCGGCCGTGCTTTGAAGCCTTGCCCATATTGGTTCCGGATTGGCAATGTTCTGGTAGTTTTCAGGGTTCGGAATGGCATTGATTCCGCTTAATGCACCACCCGAGGTAATATGATAAGTGACCACCACATTCGATTGCCCATTGATTATTACTGCTTCATTCTGAGTAAGATCAAAAATCTCGGTTTCATCGCCGGGATTGTTCACATCGCATTGAATAATATCGTCGGGTACCCCCGCATTTACCTGCGCTAGCCCATTTCCGAAGAAAAAAGAAAATAAAATCAGGGTAAATATGTTTCGCATAGTTCAATTTTTTTTTCAAAGCTACTTAATATTTACCGAATGTGATAGTTAATTATCTTTGCCACATGCACAAGCAAATTTCCAGTCTTCAAAATCCTCTAGTCAAGCAATTCGTGCTGCTTTCTGAAAAGTCAAGGGAGCGCAAAAAGCAAGGAATTTTTGTGATTGAAGGCAAAAGGGAAATTTCTCTCGCCATCCAGGGAGGAATAAGCATCCAGACGGTTTTGTTTTCTTCGGAAATATTCGAAGGCGAGATTTCGACTTTTATGACCAGCGAAACGGAAATTATCGAAATAAGCACCGAGATTTACGAAAAACTGGCTTATCGCAAAGGCACTGAAGGCATATTGGCCATGGCTAAAACCAGAGAAAACACTTTGGAATCTTTAGAATTACAAAGTGACAATCCGTTGATCCTGGTAGCCGAAGCTCCCGAAAAACCCGGAAATATCGGGGCGCTACTCCGAACCGCTGATGCTGCCAACCTGGATGCTGTGATCATTGCCAACCCCAGGACCGATCTCTATAACCCGAATATCATTCGTAGTAGTGTTGGCTGTGTTTTTACCAATAAGATTGCCCAGGGAAGTACTTCAGAGATCATACAATTTTTGAAGGAAAATGAGATCACTATCTATTGTGCGGCATTACAGTCATCCGAATTATACCATCATTGTAATTTAACTACATCAACAGCTTTGGTGGTGGGTACGGAAGCTGATGGATTGAGTGAGGAATGGATCAATAATAGCGATCAAAATATCGTAATACCAATGCAAGGAAGCATTGATAGCATGAATGTTTCGGTAGCAGCGGGAATTCTTATCTTTGAAGCCAAACGACAACGAAACTTTCAATAAAAACCCGAACGCTGCGTTTCTTTTGAACATTGTCCTAATCTCATGAGTCCGGAAACTCTTTTTTATTTAATCATTGGAATCATCCTGTTCAATTTTGCACTGGACAAGTTTCTGGCCCATTTGAATGCCAACAAGTTTAAGGATCCTATTCCTGCGGAACTGGTAGACGTTTATGATGCTGAGGAATACGCAAAATCACAGGATTATAAAAAGGTCAAGTATCGTTTCGGACTCTGGGTCTCCTCCATTTCAATCATAGCTACACTGGCATTCTTTTTCTTTGATGGATTTGCCTATGTGGACGCCTGGGCACGCTCGTTTTCAGACCATCCCATTTTAATAGCCCTGGCCTTTTTCGGTATCATAATGTTCGCAAGTGATATCCTGGGAACTCCGTTTGCCTATTACAATACTTTTGTGATCGAAGAGAAATTCGGGTTCAACAAGACCACACGCCGCACCTTCTTTTTAGATAAGATCAAAGGATGGCTCATGGCAGCAATTTTGGGCGGAGGAATTCTTTCCCTGATCATTTGGTTTTACCAGGTGACCGGAAAGGATTTTTGGCTCTATGCCTGGGGAGCTGTGGCATTTTTTGCCATTGTTATGAATATGTTCTACGCCAGAATCATCGTCCCTATTTTCAATAAACAAACTCCTTTAGAACCGGGTTCTCTGCGGTCCCAGATCGAAAGTTATGCTGGAAAGGTAGGATTTAGTCTGAAGAACATTTTTGTGATCGATGGTTCGAAAAGAAGTACCAAGGCGAATGCTTATTTCTCTGGCTTTGGGCGTGAAAAGAGAATCACTTTATACGACACCCTCATCAAAGATCTGGAAGAGGATGAGATAGTTGCAGTTCTTGCTCACGAGGTTGGACATTATAAGAGAAAACACATTATTGTGAATCTCATTGTGTCCGTCCTTACCACCGGATTTACCTTATGGCTGTTTTCGCTTTTTGTGGATAATAGCACCTTATCTGCTGCGTTGGGAGTATCTCAACCTTCTTTTCATATCGGATTGATCGCCTTTGGGGTCCTTTACACCCCTATTTCGGAAGTAACCGGTTTGCTGATGAACTATTTGTCACGAAAATTTGAGTATCAGGCAGATAATTATGCCAAAACGACGTATGCGGCACCCCCGCTCATTTCAGCATTAAAAAAATTGTCCAAAAACAGTTTGAGCAACCTCACCCCGCATCCGGCCTATGTTTTCATGCATTATTCTCATCCCACCCTTTTGAATCGTTTTCAGAATTTAAACCGCTGATGGCCTGAGGCTAAAAATAAGTTTCAGAAAACCGAATTGGCGCAAAATTTGTTGGCTATTTAAAGGAATATTGTATTTTTAATTTATGACAGAAGCTGTTATTGAAGAGGAAAACAAGGAGATTGCCAAACAGTACAAAGAGCTCCTCAAAATTAGTTACCGAACCCTTTCGGTGGCCGATAAGAAGCTCATACGCTCTGCATTCGACGTCGCTGTGGATGCTCATAAAGACCAGAGACGAAAAAGTGGCGAAGCCTATATTTTCCATCCTATTGCGGTTGCAAAGATCGTGGCTTCGGAGATTGGATTGGATGCCACTTCCATCGCAGCTGCCTTGCTTCATGACGTTGTAGAGGATACCCAGTACACCCTGGTGGATATCGAACAAATGTTCGGTGAAACCGTTGCCAGGATCGTGGACGGACTTACCAAAATATCTGCCATGGAGTACGATGGCGATGTTTCGTTACAAGCGGAGAACTTTCGTAAAATGCTCCTCACCCTGAATGAAGACATTCGGGTGATCATCATTAAAATTGCCGATCGACTGCACAATATGCAAACCATGGAGTCTATGCCTGCCCATAAGCAGGTTAAGATTGCTTCGGAAACATTATACATCTACGCACCGTTGGCCCACCGAATTGGTTTATACAACATTAAAACTGAATTGGAAGACCTTGGGCTGAAATACACCGAGCCGGAAGTGTATGCCGATATCCTTAGTAAGATCAAGGAAAGTAAGGAAGATCAGGATGCGTATATCAAAGATTTTGCAGGAGTGATCAAGGCTTCTCTGGATGCCGAGAAACTTTCTTACGAAATCAAAGGACGACCAAAATCCATTTTCTCCATACGAAGAAAGATGATTGCTCAATCGGTTAGTTTCGATGAAGTATACGATAAGTTCGCAGTACGAATCATCTATAAAAGCGATCCCGAAAATGAAAAGTTCTTGGCGTGGAAGATTTATTCCATAGTAACAGATCATTTCCGGCCCAACCCAATGCGACTTCGTGATTGGATCTCATCTCCTAAATCTACGGGTTATGAGGCCTTGCATATTACGGTCATGGGGCCTAAAGGAAGATGGGTGGAAGTTCAGATCCGATCGGATCGAATGAATGAAATTGCCGAAAAAGGTTACGCTGCTCACTATAAATACAAAAACAAAGAAAAAGAAGACGGTGGCCTGGATGACTGGCTGAACAAACTCCAGGAGACCCTGGAAAACGCTGAAGTTAATGCGGTGGATTTTGTAGAGGAGTTTAAACTGAACCTCTACGCCAAGGAGATCTTCGTATTTTCTCCAAAAGGGGATCTGTATTCCTTACCAAAAGGTGCTACCGCCCTGGATTTTGGGTTCAGCGTTCACACGGAAGTGGGACTTCACACCAGAGGTGCTAAAGTAAATGGAAAATTAGTACCCCTGAGCCACGAATTGAAAAGTGGCGACCAGGTAGAGATCATCACTTCAGAAAAAACAAAACCCACAGCGAACTGGCTCAACTATGTTACTACCGGTAGAGCACGATCAAAAATCAAATCTTCTTTAAAGGAAGAGCAGAAGCAAATTGCCAACGAAGGTAAGGTGGTACTGGCCCGAAAGCTGAAATCTTTGAAAATCACCCTGGATGAAAAGACGATCAATCAGTTAGTGAATTTCTTCAAGCTGAAAACAAGCCTTGATCTTTTCTATCGAGTGGGCGCAGGTATCATTGATAATCAAATGCTGAAGGACTTTGCTGCATCGCGCAACAATGCACTGGTTAGTTTCTTCAAAAATCGAATTCGCAAGCCGAGTTCTCAAGAGGAGATCAATAAGGAAGAGATCACCCTTAAATACGATCAGCTGCTTTTCGGGAAGGAAGAAGAGAAACTGGACTACAAGATGGCAAATTGCTGCAATCCTATTCCCGGGGATGACGTATTTGGATTTGTAACGGTGAATGAAGGTATCAAAGTGCACAAGAAGAATTGCCCCAATGCATTGCAACTTCAAAGCAATTATAATTATCGCATTATGCCTGCCAAGTGGATCGATTCCACGCAACAAGAGTTCAAGGCAATTTTGGTCATCACCGGAATAGACACTTTTGGGTTGGTAAATAATGTTACCAAAGTGGTCTCGAACAACCACCATATCGATATGAAGAGTGTACATTTCGATACCGACGATGGTACCTTCACAGGGAAGATCACCGTCGTGGTGAAAAGCAAATCCATTCTTGATAATTTGGTGAAAAACATCAAAAAAATAAACGGAATTCACAAAGTAACTCGCGCATAAATTGAGTATCTTTGCCTCTTGTTATGAGTTCAGGCACAAACACTAGTAATCAGGAAATTGTTAAGAATGTGTTTACCGGTTTTCTCGAGGAAAACGGTCATCGAAAAACACCCGAACGTTATGCGATTCTCCAGGAGATATACGACCATGACGACCACTTCGATATAGAGTCTCTGTATATCAATATGAAGAACAAAAATTATCGGGTAAGTCGTGCTACACTATACAATACCATCGAACTTTTATTGGAATGCGGTTTGGTTCGTAAACACCAGTTTGGACAGAACCAGGCGCACTACGAAAAATCCTATTTCGACAAACAACACGACCACGTGATCCTTGCTAACGGGGAAGTGATCGAGTTTTGTGATCCCAGAATTCAAAGTATCAAAAAAACCATCGAAGAAGTATTCGATATTGAAATTACCAACCATTCGCTGTATTTCTACGGAAACCGAAAAACCACCAACAATTAATTTATGGCAGTAGATTTACTACTCGGACTACAATGGGGAGACGAAGGAAAAGGAAAGATCGTCGATGTTCTCACCCAGAATTATGACATTATTGCACGTTTTCAAGGTGGACCCAATGCCGGGCATACCTTGGAATTTGATGGCATCAAACATGTCTTGCATACCATCCCAAGTGGTATTTTTCACGAGAATGCAATCAACCTGGTTGGAAATGGTGTGGTGATTGATCCTGTGATCTTTAAAAAAGAGTTGGACAATCTGAAGCAATTTGATCTCGATATCAAGAGCAAACTTCTTATTTCAAGAAAAGCTCATTTAATTCTTCCTACGCATCGTTTACTGGATGCTGCCAGTGAGGCTTCAAAAGGAAAGGCAAAAATTGGCTCTACCCTAAAAGGTATAGGACCAACTTACATGGATAAAACCGGTAGAAACGGAATACGTGTTGGAGATATTGAATTGAGCAGTTGGAAGGAGAAGTACCGTGCACTTGCGAACAAACACGAAGCCATGATTGATTTCTATGCAGCCAAAATAGAATACGACCTCAACGAACTGGAAAGTGAGTTCTTTGCGGCTGTGGAAGTGCTTAAGGAACTCACCTTTATCGACAGCGAGGAATACTTGTACCAGGCACAGAAGTCCGGGAAAAGTATCTTAGCCGAAGGAGCCCAGGGATCCTTATTGGATATAGACTTTGGAACGTATCCTTATGTCACCTCCTCGAACACAACTGCGGCGGGAGCCTGCACCGGATTGGGTGTAGCCCCGGGAAAGATCAAGGAAGTCTTCGGAATCTTTAAAGCCTATGCGACCCGCGTGGGAAGTGGCCCCTTCCCTACCGAATTATTCGACAGCTATGGCGAAACCATGGGTCGAGTAGGTAATGAATTTGGTGCAACCACCGGAAGGCCCAGAAGATGCGGTTGGTTGGACCTGGTAGCTCTCAAATATGCCGTGCAGGTAAACGGTGTGACACAATTGATGATGATGAAGGGTGACGTTTTGAGTGGTTTCGACAAACTAAAAGTGTGCACTTCATACTCTTACAAAGGAGAACAAATCGACCATTTACCTTTCAATATTGAAGAGGAAAATGTGACTCCGATCTACACAGAGCTTAACGGATGGAAAGAGGATCTTACCAAGATGAGATCGACTGATGAGTTCCCCAAGGAGCTCAACGAGTATATCGATTTCCTTGAAAAAGAACTGGAAGTTCCTATTAAAATTGTTTCTGTTGGACCCGACCGAACGCAAACAATTCACAGATAACTCACTTTTTGTTGGTATTTTCGTTAGTTGAACACAAACTCTGCCGTTGAGAATATCAGCCCTCATAGCGTTAATTCTATTTTGCTTCGGAAGTTCAGCTTTCGCACAAGTGAAGGTCCTGGACACGACAAAGACGACGAAAGTCTCTGTGAAATCAGGATATTTCGAGAAAAAACCTGAATTCCCGGATGCGGTTATCTACACGCGTGACAACACCGGGCAGGTCTACATAGTCCATGAAGGGGTTGAGATGTGGTGTGACCAAGCGTATGTCTATTTCAAGGACAATTTCGTAAAGGCCTATGGAAGTGTGAAGATCCAGCAGGGTGATACGGTTCGGATGAACAGTAAATATGCGGAATACAATGGAAATACCTCGTTTGCTTTTGCCAGCGGGGATGTAGTACTCACCGAACCGAAGACAACACTTCGTACGGATACCCTCTATTTCGACCGAATAAAACAGCAGGCCTATTACCGTACCGGAGGAACGGTTCGCGATACCGCGAGTACACTTACCAGCAGGATTGGAAGATACTATGCTGAAACCAAAAAATACCAGTTCCTTTCCAGTGTTAAGATCGTAAACCCTAAGTATACTGTTAATTCACCTCAATTGGACTTCTATTCAGAGAGCGGCGGCGCCTATCTCTATGGTCCTTCGACCATTGTGAGCGAAACCAGCACGGTCTATTGCGAAAGGGGTTATTATGATACTCGCGGTGATACAGGATACTTTGTGAAGAATTCCAGAATCGATTATGAAAACAGGATTCTTTATGGAGATTCTATCTACTTCGATCGGAATAACAGTTTTGCTTCAGCTACCAATAATATCAAAGTACTGGACACACTAAATGAAAGTGTAATTCGCGGACATTATGCCGAAGTATTTCGGGATAAAGATTCGGTTTTCATCACCAAACGGGCCGTGGCCGTCACTTTACAGGAACAGGATTCAGTCTATGTGCATGCCGATACGCTGCAGGTAACAGGAAAACCCGAACAGCGTATTATCAAAGGCTTTTATCGCGCACGTATGTTCAAGGAAGGTACCGATTCCGAAGAACCTACCAGCGGGAAATGTGATTCCATCTATATCAACCAGGAATTGGGAATTACCAAATTACTCCGAAATCCGGTGCTGTGGAGTGGTGAGAACCAGATGACCGGCGACACCATACATCTGCTCAACAATAAGGAAACAGAAGAACTGGACACTCTGAAGGTATTCAACAATGCATTCCTGGCGCAACGAGATAGTATAGGATACAATCAAGTGAAAGGAGAGCGCTTAATTGGCTTATTCACTAATAACGAACTGGATACCGTAAACATCATCAAGAATACCGAGGTCATTTATTTTTTCAGAAACGATGACGGTGAATTGGTGGGTATCGATAACACTTTATCAAGTTCTATTCAACTTTACCTTGAAGAACAGAAGATCGTGGGGATGAAATTCATCAATAAAGTTCCCGGGAAGGTATATCCAGAAACTGAGCTACCCGAAAACGCCAGGATCTTGCCTGGTTTTAACTGGCGGGGAGAAGAACGGTTATTACGTAAATCTGATTTGTTTAAAGGCAAACCCATGCCGATACTTCCTAAGATTCGAGGCTTGCCACTACCCGAAGATGAAGGTGAGTTCTTCGATGAGATCACCGATGAAGATATAGAGCTCCCTGAAGCTTCTAAACTGAAAATTGAAGATCTCAAGAACCGGGAGGAGGATCCGAAGTTTCGAACTCAGAAAAGCGATTCCCTGGAAAACAGCAACAATAAAGATCCGGTTGTAAAGGATAATTAGCGCATTCCCAAATGAAAAACGACTTCCTTAAATATCAGGCTCAAACCACCCCACATCCGCTGGGAATGGAGGTTTCGCACGCCAGGGGAAGTTATATTTACGATACCCAAGGCAACGCACATCTGGATTTCGTGGCAGGAGTTTCGGCTTGCACCCTGGGACATGCCAATCCGGTGATACAGCAGGCTGTTGCAGATCAAATGTCGAAATATGCCCATGTAATGGTCTACGGTGAATTTGCGCAGGGACCTGCCGTGGAACTTTGCAAATTATTGGCGGAAAAACTACCCGACCCTCTGGACACAACTTACCTTGTAAATAGTGGTACCGAAGCTATAGAGGGTGCTATGAAACTCGCTCGTAGGGCAACCGGAAGAAGTGAAATATTCTATGCGAACCATGCCTATCATGGGAATACCATGGGTGCCTTGAGTGTAATGGGGTACGAAGAACGAAAAAAACCCTTTGAACCATTATTACCGGATTGCCATTCCATAGAATTCAATTGCGTCACTTGCCTGGAACAGATCACCGAAAAAACCGCGGCCGTCATTCTTGAAACCATACAGGGCGGTGCCGGGTTTATAGTCCCAGAAGGTAATTATCTGAAAAAAGTAAAACAGCGTTGTGAGCAGGTGGGTGCTTTGTTTATTCTGGATGAAATACAACCCGGATACGGAAGGACAGGAACCTTTTTTGGTTTCGAACATTACAACGTTGTCCCCGATATACTTGTGATGGGTAAAGGAATGGGCGGCGGACTGCCTATAGGGGCTTTTACAGCGTCCCATGAACTCATGTCTCTTCTAAAAGACAATCCAATACTGGGTCATATCACCACTTTTGGTGGAAATCCTGTGATCGCCGCTGCAGCCCTGGCTACCACAAAAGAATTGTTCAGAGGCACTCTAATGACGGACACTCTTACTAAGGAAGCCCTGTTCAGAAAACACCTTCAACATGCGTTGATCAAAGAAATACGCGGGAAGGGACTCATGCTCGCCATTATGACAGACTCTGCCGAGCTCACCTCCAAAATTATCCTTAAGTGCAAGGAACGCGGATTGATACTGTTTTGGCTGCTTTTTGAGCCCAAAGCCATCCGAATTACACCTCCCCTCACCATTTCCGAAGAGGAAATTAAAAAAGGCTGTGTCATTTTGACCGAAGTAATGGATGAAATTGCGTCAGAAACTGATTGACCTATCTCGCTGTTTATCAGATATTTAGACTCTAAATATTCTGTTAATAAGCTTGTTAACAACAAAAAGGGCACGACTATTGAACCCTACAATACATTAGTATCTTTAATTAGAAGAAATAGTTAAACTTTGCGTATGCAATTTAGCCCTAACGAGCATAACAACTTCTCCCTTTCCCGTTTTGAATCCATGTTAAAGACTAATAATGTGTACTTCTTCGACTCCGAAGAGTTTGAAGAGATCATTCAGCATTACTTGGAAAACGGGAAAATAGCCCTTGCAAAAAAAGCAACGAAATTAGGCTTGGAGCAACATCCTACCTCGACGAACCTCAAATTGTTCCAGGTAGAGATGTACATTTTCGAGAATGAACTTGACACCGCAGAGGAACTTCTGGACGAATTGTACCTGCTGGAGCAGTCGAATGAAGAGATCTACATTCAAAAGGCTAATATCTATTCCCGACGGGATGAACACAAAAAAGCCATATCCCTGTTGGAAAAGGCACTGGAAATTACCAATGACGAAGCCGATGTACTTTCCCTGCTGGGAATGGAGTACTTGTTCATGGAAGACTTTGAAAATGCGAAGTACTATTTTATGAAGTGCCTGGAGCAGGACGAGCTCGACTATTCGGCCTTGTATAACATCATTTATTGTTTCGATTATCTGGAACAGCACGAAGCTGCCATCGATTATTTAAACGACTTCCTGAATAAGAATCCGTATTGCGAAGTGGCTTGGCACCAGGTAGGAAAGCAGTATTATATGCTCGAGGAATACAAAAAAGCACTCGCCGCATTCGACTTTGCCATCATCAGTGACGATCGATTCATAGGAGCCTATCTTGAAAAAGGTAAGGTGTTGGAAAAACTGAAAGAATATGAATTGGCCATTGAAAGCTACTCTATTACACTTGGCTTAGACGATCCTACATCCTTTGCATTGTTAAGGATAGGGAAATGTTATGAAAAACTGGGAAACAATGAACTGGCACTTCAGTTTTATAACAAATGTGTAGAGGAAGATGCCTTGCTGGACAAGGGTTGGATTGCGATCACGGATTTCTATTATCGCAAAAAGAACTACCAGAAAGCCTTGTATTACATTGAAAAGGCTATCAATATTGACACAGAGAATGTTCTCTATTGGAAACGATATGCCAAGATCAACAAGCGATTGAATCTATTTGAAGAGGCCGAGCATGGTTTCAGAAGAAGTATTGAATTGGGGAATTATGAAATGGAAACCTGGCTCTCCCGATGTGACATCTTGATTGCATTGGGTGAATATGACGCGGCGATCAATAACCTCTTGCAGGCGGCCGAATTTTATCCTGAAAACGCTGAAATCGAATATCGACTGGCAGGTTTATATTATAAGATGTTGGAAGAGAACAAAGCCGAATTCCACCTGAAGAACGCATTGGATCTCGACAACGAATTTGCCCTGATCATCGAAGAATTGTTCCCAAGCGTTTACAAGCGACAAAGGGTTCAACAATTAATAAACAATCATAAAAAACCTTCGGTTTAAATTGCGTATTTTTGGGCTCGATTAAATGAAGCGCCTGGTCCATGCAAGCCCGTAATTTTCTGCAGTATTTTATTATTTCTCTCAAAGGTGTCGCCATGGGCGCCGCCGATGCCGTACCCGGCGTTTCAGGAGGAACCATTGCATTCATTTCCGGTATTTATGAGGAACTGGTAAATACGATCAGTGGAGTAAATTTCGGCTTGATCACCACTCTCAGAAAAGAAGGATTCTGGGCTTTTTGGAGGCAACTCAACGGAAGTTTTCTTTTAGCACTGCTTACGGGTATACTGCTGAGTTTTGTATCATTTATGCGCCTGGCCAAATACCTCATCGAATATCACCCGGTGTTGATCTGGTCGTTCTTCTTCGGACTCATAGTGGCCAGTATCATATACGTGGGTAAACAGATAAAAAAGTGGCGGCCTGTTACGGTAATCGCCTTATTGCTGGGCACGGCCATTGCGTATTTTATCACCACCCTGGCTTCATTGGGAAGTAATGAAAGTCCATATTTCCTTTTTCTGGCAGGTGCCATCGCAATTTGTGCGATGATTCTTCCGGGGATTTCAGGCTCCTTTATCCTGGTCATCATGGGAGCGTACAAGACCTTGAGTGATGCCATACACGATCTCAATTTTCAACGCCTTGCACTATTTGCAGGGGGTGCAGTTGTAGGATTATTAAGCTTTAGCAGATTGCTGAAATGGCTATTCAAAAACTATGAAAACACTACACTCGCATTGCTTACAGGATTTATCCTGGGATCACTCAACAAGATCTGGCCCTGGAAAGAAACGGTGTCGGTGTATTCCAAGGAAAGCGGATCTGTTCTTCCCTTTTCCGAAGTAACTGAATTGGGCACTCTTTCTGTGTACCAACAACAAATCGACAATTTTGAAAGTTATAAAACCACGTTGGAGCAAAGTATTGGTCCGAAGCACTTCTCTCTCATAAACAATGGAGAGGACGCCCAAATAATGTTCGCCATTTTATTGGCGGTTATGGGATTCCTGACCATCTTTTTGTTGGAGCGAATTGCTACCCTAAGAAAGACATGAACGAATGAATAAAATCCGCACCTTTGGAGACAGGGTATGGCTGGTTCTGAAAGGACTTGCCATGGGGGCAGCCAATAAGGTTCCCGGAGTATCAGGAGGTATGGTAGCATTCGTCGCCGGGTTTTATGAAGAATTCATCTATTCTCTTCAAAAGTTCAATGCAAAGGCCTTCAAACTTTTCATCAATGGTCGTTTCAAGAGTTTTTGGAATTATGTGAATGGCCGATTCCTTGGCTTGCTTATCCTGGGTATGGTAATAAGCTATTTCAGCGTTTCCAAAATACTCGATTATTTCATCATCCATTACGAATTATATGTTTGGAGTGCTTTCTTCGGAATGATCATAGGCTCCATTTACTATGTAGCCAAGGATTTCGGAGACTGGAACCGCAAATACCTGCTTTATCTGCTTTCGGGTATCATCGCAGGTGTGAGCATTAGCTTTTTAGAACCTGCCCAGCAGAACAATAACTTGATCTTTGTTTTTTTCTGTGGTATTATAGGAGTTAGTGGTATGACACTTCCCGGTTTATCGGGATCTTTCATCTTGATCCTCCTGGGAAATTACGTTTTGCTGCTCGTGGATTCGGTCAATGCACTGTTCGATACCATCGCCGAAATTTTACAATGGGATTTTAGTTTTTGGGATGATGCCGGCAGAATGGAATTATTAAAGGTGCTCATTGTTTTTTCACTGGGCTCATTGACGGGATTGGTCTCTTTATCTCATTTCTTAGGTTTTCTGCTGAAACATTATAAAAAAGCCACCTTTGCGGTGATCATAGGATTCATCACCGGTTCTCTAGGTGTGGTCTGGCCGTGGAAGCATAAAGAGTTTGAAACTGATGCTAACGGAAACGTTCTCTTTGATGCGAATGGAAAAGAAATTATCACAGGTTACGAACGTTACCTCCCATCAGAATTTTCGCTCGAAACATTTCTGGCAATTTTCTTTATCATTGTAGGAGTTTTATTGGTCCTGAGTTTAGAGATGTACCAAAAACGTAAAAACCGCTCCAATGGCTAAGTATGGCTTGATCGGAAGAGACATAGGGTATTCTTTTTCGAAAACTTTTTTTACCGCCAAATTTGAACAAGAGAACCGCAAGGATTCCTATCATAACTATTCCCTGGAAAACATTGGGCAATTAAAAGATGTCATCAAAGAAAATCCTAATCTAAAAGGGTTAAATGTGACCATTCCTTACAAAGAAGAGGTGATTCCTCTACTGGACAGAATGGACAAAGAGGCGAAAAAAATAGGTGCCGTTAATACAATTAAAATACTCAAGGACGGCAGGTTGGCCGGTTATAACACCGATCATTACGGATTTGCCCGTTCCCTGGCCGATTTCCTACCCCTGAAAGAAAAAACAGCATTGATATTAGGTACAGGTGGAGCGTCCAAAGCAATTGCTTATGTATTGGAGGCCATGGAGTTTGAATATCAGAAAGTATCAAGAACAAAATCAGAGGACACGATCACTTATGACGAACTCACTTCGGATGTAGTCCAGAATCATTACCTGATTGTGAACTGCACTCCCCTGGGTACTTTTCCAAATGTTCATGAGTACCCGGACATTCCTTATCATTTCATCACCAAAGAACATCTCTTGTACGATCTAATTTATAATCCAAGAGAAACCGAGTTCTTAAAAAGAGGTTTTGCCAAAGGCGCCAGTGTGAGTAATGGTATGAAAATGCTGGAATACCAGGCCAAAAAATCCTGGTCCATCTGGAAATCTTAAATTCCCTCTAAATAGCGCAAATTTCATTTCTATTCTTTGCCATGTGCGGAGTTGTTAGTATCTTACCAATAATTAGTTATTGAACCTTAACATTGAAATATATGTCCGACAAAGAATTGCCAAAAGAAAAAGAGAACGAGCCTTCAGACCCCACCGCAGAAAACAATCCTACCCCTGCGGAAGCGGAAAAAGAATCAGTGAGTGAAGAAAATACGGTAACCGAAAACGAAGAGGTTACAGAAACTCCTGTGGCCGAAACCGAACCGGATTCCACACCGAAAGATGATGCCGAAGAAACGGAAGCGGAAGAAGAACAGGAGGAAATTGTATCATCAGAGGACGATGATTCGGAAGAATTAGAGGAAGCAGAAGAAGAGCAAATCGACTACCATGCGCTGAGCAAGGAGGAACTTATTAAGCAGTTCCAATCGGTACTCAAGAGCAAACCGATTCAGGCCATTAAACAAGCGGTAGAAGATATCCGAACAGAGTTTAATGCTAAATTTTCCGAAGAACTGGAACAGGAAAAGGCTGCCTTCCTTGAAGGTGGTGGTAACATCATCGATTTCCACTACACCACACCACTCAAAAAGCAATTCAATTCCTTGTATTTTGATTACAAGGAGAAACGGAACAACTATTACAAAGAGCTCAAAAAGGACCTTCAGGCGAACTACACCAAAAGAGAAGAACTTATTGAAGAGCTGAAGAGTCTGTTAAATGCTGAGGAGAACATCAACACTACCTATAAGCATTTTAAAGATATCCAGGAGCGCTGGCATGTTGCCGGTCCAATACCGAGGGATAAATACAATACCATTTGGAATACCTATCGCCATCACGTGGAGAACTTCTATGATTTCCTCCATTTGAATCGGGAGTTCCGGGATCTGGATTTCAAGCATAACCTGGAGCAAAAACTCAAATTGATAGGACGAGCCGAAGAACTGGGACAGCAGGAAGACGTTGGAAAGGCATTCCGCGAGTTACAGATGCTTCACAAAATGTGGAAAGAGGAGATTGGCCCAGTGGCCAAGGAATTCCGTGATGAAGTTTGGGACAAGTTCAGCGCAGCAACTAAAGTGATCCACGACAAACGCCAGGGTTTCATCAAAGAGCAGGAAAAACACTTTGAGGCGAATGTAGAACTTAAGAATAACGTGATTGCTAAGATCAATGAGATCACGGAAAATACAGCTTCCAATCACAGAGCCTGGCAGAATGCAATTAAGACGGTTCAGGAATTGAGGGATAAATATTTTGAAATAGGTAAAGTTCCTCGGAATAAAGCAAAGGAAGTTTGGAATAATTTCAAGGATTCCACGCGAAATTTCAACCGCGAGAAGAACGGTTTCTACAAGAACCAGAAAAAAGAACAATACACCAACCTTGAAAAGAAGTTGGAACTTATCAAAATTGCTGAAGAAAACAAAGACAGTGAAGATTTTGAAGTGGTGACGCCTCTAATGAAGAAGATCCAAAGCGATTGGAAGTCCATTGGACATGTTCCTCGAAAAGAAAGTGATAAAATTTGGAAGCAGTTCAAAGACGCTTGCAATCATTATTTCGACAGGGTCCACGCAGAGCGGAATGAGGCCAACAAAGAGGAGATAAAGCATTTAGAGTCCAAACAAAAAATGCTTGACGAGCTTTCAGGATTTAAGTTAAGCGGGGATCACAAAACCGACCTTGATTCCATTAAGGCCAAGATCGCTGAATGGAAATCTATCGGAAGGGTTCCATTCAACAAACGAAATATCGAGCGTAAATTCAATAAGGTACTGGATGAATTGTTCGGGCAACTGAATCTGGGCAAGAAAGAAACAGAAATGATCCGTTTTGAGAATAAACTAAATACATTGGCTTCCCAGGAAGATACCCGAAAACTTCAAAACGAGGAATTCTTTATCTCCAAGAAGATCAATGAGACTAAGGACGCCATGCGGCAATTGGAGAATAACCTGGGCTTCTTCCAGAATGCCAAAGATGACAACCCGTTGGTAAAAGAGGTTCACCAGAATATTGCCAAACACAGAGAGCAACTGGACGTCTGGAAAGCGAAATTATCGAAGATACGATCACTGAGAAAAGGAGAAGCTTAAGATTGCTTCGCCTGTTCCCAAAACACATCCATCTCCGCCAAAGACATTTCCTTTAAGGATTTATTGAGTTCTTTCGCTTTACTTTCAAGGAATTGAAAGCGCTTGATAAATTTCTTATTGGTGCGTTCCAGGGCATTTTCAGGATCTATCTTCAGGAAACGTGCATAGTTGATCATCGAGAAGAGCACATCTCCGAACTCTGCTTCTATTTTAGCTTTATTACCCTCGGAAACCTCATATTGTAATTCTCCCAATTCCTCCTGGAGCTTCTCGAAAACCTGTTCGGGTTTTTCCCAGTCAAATCCTACCCCAGCTACCTTATCCTGGATACGGTTGGCCTTTACCAAAGCGGGTAGCGATTTGGGAACACCTTCAAGCACACTTTTTTTACCTTCTTTGAGCTTCAATTTCTCCCAGTTTTGTTTCACTTCTTCCTCATCAGCCACATCTACATCTCCATAAATATGAGGATGACGTGATATGAGTTTCTCACAGATATCATTGGCCACATCGGCGATGTCAAAATCCTTTGTTTCGCTACCTATCTTAGCATAAAAAATGATATGCAGAAGCAAATCCCCAAGTTCCTTTTTTACTTCCATCAAATCATTCTCCAGGATAGCATCCCCCAGTTCGTACGTTTCCTCAATGGTAAGGTGGCGCAAGGATTCCATGGTTTGCTTTTTGTCCCACGGACACTGCTCGCGGAGTTCGTCCATGATGGTCAGCAATCGGTCCAAAGCTTTTAATTGATCGGCTCTCGAATTCATATTCACAAAACTAAAAAAATCCGTTGGGCACAACGGATTTAAATTATTCAAGTAATCAAAAGTTATTAAGATTATTCCTCTTCCGAAGTATCGTCATCTTCCGCAGAAAAATTCGTGAATCCATTCTTGTTTAAGAGGTTATACCACTGGATCACTTTTTTGATATCGCTGGCATAAACACGATCCTCGTCATAGTCGGGTAACACATTAAAGAAGTATTCTTCCAGGGCATCTTTACCGGATTTATGACTGATAGCTTCGCCCCCATTTTCTTTTTCTGAAATTTTGGAAAACACATCGGCAAGTGGCACCTCTTCCGTTAAGGTATAAATCGCGATTTCAGAAAGCAAACTCACATTCTGGCGTGCGCTTACAGTGATCTTTTTGCCATCTAAAAGTGATTCGGCAAGCAAACCGGTGCGAGTTTGTGTTTTCAACTCATACAAACCCGGTTTTCCTGATATGGATAAAATTTTATCTAGACTCATGGTAATTTTTCTTTTTTCAGCCTGCAAATATCTTGGCTAGAACTAAATTATCCAAACGCTTTAGCGTTTCTTTTTTGCATTGGGAAATCGCATTCTGTAATCCACCTTAATTTTCCCTTTTGAAATATTAGCCAACTTCCCTTTAATCAAACGTTTTTTAAGTGGAGAAAGTCTATCGGTGAATAAAATGCCTTCGATATGGTCGTACTCGTGCTGGATGATCCTGGCTGCCACACCTCCAACAGTTTCTTTGTGTTTCTTAAAATTCTCATCCTGGTACTCGATGGTTATCGTATCCTGACGGAACACATCTTCACGTATATCAGGGATACTCAAACAGCCTTCGTTGTAAGCCCATTCGTCGCCGGTTTCTTCTACGATTTTCGCATTGACGAATACTCTTTTGTAATCTGATAAAAATTCCCGTTCCTCATCGGAAAGGTCTTCATCTTTTTCAAAAGTAGTGGCATCCACAATGAAGAGTCGTAATGGAATTCCAATTTGAGGAGCTGCAAGGCCAATACCCGAAGCTCCATACATAGTATCGAACATGTTCTCCACCAGCTCTTTGAAGTTTGGGTGATCCGGGGCGATTTCCTTGGTTTTCTTTCTCAATACAGGGTCGCCAAAGGCTACAATGGGATATATCATCTTTTTCGGTTCAAATAATCTTGTAAAATTAATGTGGCGCTAATCTGGTCGATCATTCCTTTATCTCGTCGTTGTTTCTTTTTCATACCACTATCGATCATCGATTGAAATGCCAGCTTACTGGTAAATCGCTCGTCGGCCCTAACCACCTTCATCTCCGGGAAGTTTTCTTTAAACTTTTCGAGAAACTTCTGAATATCCGCTTCTACTTCAGAATGACTTCCATCCTTCTGCCTGGGTTCTCCAACAACGACCTCCTCGACCTCTTCTTCAGCTAAATAATTGCTTAAGAATTGAAGTAATTCTTCCGTAGGTACTGTGGTCAATGCCGAAGCAATGAGCTGGAGTTCGTCGGTTACCGCTATTCCGGTGCGTCGGGTTCCATAATCAATTGCTAGTAATCTCGCCATACAGGCTGCAAAAATACGGCATTCTGCCCAACAAAACTAAAAAACGAAGCCCAACTAAGACCTTCTATACATCTACTTAAGTATCTTTGTGCAAAATTTCATACCCATATGCACCCCTTACAAGAGATTATTGAAAAAGCCTGGGAAGATCGCTCCTTGTTGCAGGATAAAGAAACCATAGATACCATTCGAGAAGTGGTTCGACTTTGCGATGAAGGAACTTTGCGTTGTGCCGAGCCTACCGCAAGTGGTTGGCAAGTAAATGAATGGGTTAAAAAAGCTGTGGTCTTATACTTCCCCATCCAGAAAATGGAAACTATGGAAGCCGGGATATTTGAATATCATGATAAGATTCCGCTTAAAAAAGGATATGAAGCTAAAGGAATCCGGGTAGTACCGCATGCGGTGGCAAGACATGGAGCATACATCTCGCAAGGGGTTATTATGATGCCAAGCTATGTCAATATTGGTGCCTATGTGGATGAAGGTACCATGGTAGATACCTGGGCCACGGTAGGCAGTTGTGCCCAGATTGGCAAGAACGTTCACTTGAGTGGTGGTGTAGGGATTGGCGGCGTGTTGGAACCGCTACAGGCAGCCCCGGTGATCATTGAAGACAATGCATTTATTGGCTCTCGTTGCATCGTCGTGGAGGGTGTTCGCGTTGAAAAAGAAGCGGTGTTGGGCGCCAATGTGGTGTTAACTGCTTCCACAAAAATTATTGACGTCACCGGCGAGCAACCAGTGGAAATGAAGGGACGTGTCCCAGCCAGATCTGTGGTCATTCCGGGGAGTTATTCCAAGGAATTTCCAGCCGGAAAATATAATGTGCCTTGTGCCCTGATCATTGGTAAGCGAAAAGAAAGCACGAATAAAAAGACATCACTTAATGATGCTTTGAGGGAATACGACATTGCGATCTAATGCTGTCGTTTTCTTCTTCTGAGTTTTTTCGAATTTATTTTCTTCTGAAATTTCCGACTGTAGAACGTCATCAGTCGATGCACCTCATCTACTGTTGTACCATGCAATTCAGCATAAACCGGGGCCATAATGTTGATCATGGTTTTTGAAAGCCACATGCGCCTGAAGTTTCTCATTCGCTGTGCCAGATTCAACGATTGGAATCTCATTCGGTTTAGGTCGATCAAATAAAAATTATAGGTGTTGTCCTCAGCTTTTTTAATAAGCGTATTACCTGGGGAATGATCCAGAAAGTGGATTCCTTTTTCATGCAGCTGAAAGGTGAATGTGGCAAATTGTTGCAATATATTGGTTCGATCGGGCCACCTTGGGTTGTGATTTAATACTCTGAAATCCAAATCGTATTTGAGATGAAGGCTCACATAATAACTATCCTTTAGTCCCGGACCAAATCGTTCCAGATATCCCACAGGATACGGGGTTCCAATTCCCTTCTCGATAAGTTTGCTGGCATATTCAAAGGAACGCCTGGCTTTGCTTTTCCGAAGAAATCGGTAAACGAAACTTTGAAATGTATTAGGAGTTTTAAACTTTTTAATCGAAAACTCAATACCATCCAGAGTGGCCTTTTTTATCGTATTGCGTTCACCATCCATAACCATTTCGCCCACCTCCGAAAACCGATTCAGAACATCTTTTAAGGCAGATGCCCGGGCAGTGTATTCAGGATGAACAACAAAGGTTTCCTTCATTTTAAATTTTAATAACTTCGAAAAAAGAGATACTTTGCGAAGGTAATGCAACCGAAGAAAATACTTGTCATTCAAAACAAAAGAATTGGGGACGTCTTAATCGCTTCGGTATTGGCCAACAACCTAAAAAAGGAGTTTCCCGAGAGCCACATTACATATTTCGTCTACGACTATACTTCCGGAGTACTGGAACAAAACCCAAACATAGATCGCATCATTCAGGCCCGCGATAAGGAATTGAAAAAGTTCCCGGTATTAATTCGAACAATTCGTTCCATTCGTAAGGAAAAATATGATGTGATCATCGACCCCTACTCCAAGTTCCAGAGTAGGATGATTTGCCTGTTTTCCGGAGCAAAAAAACGGATTGGCTTTAAGCGTAAACATAAAAAATTGAAGCTCGGCTATTACACCCAGGCGATCGATTTTTTGGATGAAGCAAGTCTTCCCTGTGGCAAGGCCTTAGAAGATCGATTGAACCTGCTTGAGCTTGCATTCGGAATCAAAAATGGAGATCCGAAATACAAGATCTTTCTAACTTCAGAAGAATCTCAATACGCTAAGATTTCAGCATTAAAAAAACCTGTCATTATGTTAGGCGTTCTGGGAAGCACCCCGAATAAATCGCTCCCTTATCAATATACAGCGCAACTTATCGATTATCTTTCTGAAAACTACCAGGCTTCACTTTTGTTCAATTACGCACCGCATCAAAAAGAAGAAGCTGAGCATATCTATAATCTTTGCAACTATAAGGAGCAAATTCACCTGGATGTTTACGAGGATTCGATTCGTGGATTCATAAAATTAATGAATCAATGCGATCTCCTAATTTCCAATGAGGGCGGAAGTGTTCATATTGCAAAGGCATTGGACAAACCCACTTTTACCATTTATTCGCCTTATATTGAAAAATCGCACTGGAACAGCTTTGAAGATGGGAAATTGCATGACAGCATACATCTCAAGGACGAATACCCGGAACTTTTCAGTACCCAATATTCCAGGCAGGAAAGGAAAGAAATTGAGCGCAACCCCGAGCAGATGTATATGAAACTAACACCTAAATTAATTTTGCGAAAATTAGAACCGTATTTGGCACAACAATTCAAAAAAAAGGAACGTGAACATCATTGATAAATTTCATCACTGGCGGCGCAGACGGCGCTGGAACAAACAATACAGGAAAGGTCGTTGGGAAAGCCTGAAAAGCGATCTTGAATCCCACCGTTATTTCCAGATCATCGATTTCATGAAAGAACATGCGGTTGCCAATCCCACGATCCTGGATTTGGGTTGCGGTGATGGAGTATTGAATGAGCGAATGGGCGACTATCAATTCGACTATTTCCTGGGTATCGATTTCTCCTCTGTATCCATCGAGAAGGCCAAGGCCAAAAACTTACCAAAATCCGAATTCGAGTCGGTAGATGTCATCAAATTTCAACCGAAGAGGAACTATGATGTGATCATTTTCAACGAGGTGTTCTATTATATCCCCGATAGTGAAAAAGTGCGGGTGATGAATCTCCTGTTCGAACATCTGAATCCAAACGGCATCATCATTACCTCTATTTTTCGGGAAGGTGTTGGTTGTTGGGAATATTTTAAAGAAAACTCAAGACTTAAAGAGCTGGAGTTCACGACGGTTCGCACCAAAAAGGAAACTACTTACTGGAAGATCGGAGTGTATAAGCTGCTTTAGTCGGACTGCTTTTCTCCTTTAACGATGCCATGTTCGGTCCATTTCCGCTTCTCATCCTTTACAGCTTTTCGAATAGCAAGATTGCGTTCCAGGGATTCCTTGGTTTTGTACCCACGAGCATGATCCAGGTGCAGTACGATTGCCTTATGACGAATTTGCTTAGGTTTAAGTCCGAAGTTTTCCAGACGTTCCCCCAATTCCCTGTCCGGACCTCCATATTGCATACGTTCATCATACCCATTAATCGCGATCAAATCCTCTTTCCAAGCCGATGAATTACAGTTGTTAAAGCTGGCATTAGTAGGCGTGATAAGATCCAGTAATGTCGCTAAAGCCGGACCGCTATTTAGCTTTAGGGCCTGTGTACCTTTAAGGGAATCCTGTTGCTTTAACCATTTTACATCGAAACAACGTTCCGTGGCAATGTCGTCCGCATCGATCACTTCACTGGTCTTCATGGGCAATTTGCAGTATCCACCCGACAAGAAATAACCTTCTTCGGCATACTTCGCATGCGTCTCCACGAAGTCCTTACGGGGTATGCAATCACCATCGGTGAATAATATATAAGGGTGATGCGCCTGGGTAATCGCGATATTAAGGATGCGTTGCCTGCGGTAGCCATCATCTTCGTGCCAGATATGACGCAAAGGTACCGGGTAATCTTCCTGAAAGGATTCTATAAGCTTGCGGGTATCTTCGCGGGAGCCATCATCGGCGACCATAACTTCAAAGTTGTTATAGGACTGATACTTGTATCCTTCCAAGACTTTTCGAAGCCAATCTTCCTTATTGTAAGTACTAACGATTACTGAAATTCCTAAACTATCCAAGGCACTACATTTTGTGGTTGCAAAGGTAACGAACTTTACGCTTACCCACACAATTTTAGTACCTTTGACGCATGCCCAAACTGTCGGTAATCATTCCCACTTTTAACGAAGAAAGATATCTCGAACCCGCTTTGAGATCGGTGAACTTCGCAGATGAGATCATCGTAGTGGATTCCTTCAGTAACGATGCTACTCCCGCCATTGCCAAAAAGCACGCCACGCTATTCCTGCAACGGGAATTTGATAATTTTTCGAGTCAGAAGAACTATGCGTTGGATCATGCTACCGGAGATTGGGTGTTGTTTCTGGACGCCGATGAACGCATTCCTTACGGGCTTCAATTGGAAATTAAAGAGGCCATACTTTCCGATAGATTCACAGGGTATAAATTGAATTTCCCTCATTTTTTCATGAATAGGTTCCTATACCACCACTCCAATGACGTACTGCGTTTAGTGCGGCGAGAAGGAACTGAATACACCGGATTGGTGCATGAAAAATTACAATTGACCGGACCGGTTGGGAAATTGAAAAATCCTGTTTTGCATTTCACCTACAAAGGGCTCGAACACTATATTCATAAAAAAGAAAGTTACGCTTGGTTTCAAGCCGAACAGCTTCATAAAAAGGGTAAGAAAGCCACTTTATTTCTCATGTTTGTGAAACCTTCGTATCGATTTTTCAGTTCGTACATTCTGAAGGGTGGATTTAGGGACGGTGTCCCGGGGCTTGTTGTGGCAGCCATAAATTCGTACGGTGTATTCTCAAGATATGCGAAATTGTTACTGCTTCAGCGAGGGATGCGCTAGGGTTTACAACAATTTGCCATATTTGATCTTTCTTCTGAATTTTTTCAAACTGAATTCCCCCTTCACATCGATTCGTTGTATTTCATATTTATTTCTGAAAGGGAAATTATTGACCCTATTCCCGATTCGGAAGGCCAATTCAAAACCTTTATCCGCCAGGAACTGCACGAATTCACCTTTTTGGGGTTGTTTCCGGGGAAACTTCCCATAAGGAAACGCCAAGGTAGGACCTATTGGAAGTGAGTGTTTCCTGGCTACCTCAAAAGCGGCAGCTGTATCCGATTCCCACTCATCGGCACTCATTTCATTATATTTTTGATGGGCATAAGAATGATAGCCCAATTCCACGACAGATGGGTCCAGAGCGTCGAGTTGTTCGGCTGTCATGATAGGTTCGGAAGGAGAATTCCACGCATCGGATTTGCCGATATACTGTATCGGAATAAAGAAGGTAGCCTTCAGTCCATATTTCTGAAGTAAGGGATACGCCAGTTCCAGCTGATTCACATAGCCATCATCAAAGGTGATCACGATGTTCCTGGGATGTTCCAATTTCCGCACTGAAACCAATTCCGACAAATGATGAGTATGGTATTCCATTTGCTTCAAAAAACGGAATTGCTCTTCCAGCTTAGACACTGAAATAGTAAGCCCCTCGCTATGGGAAGGAGATACTTTGTGATACATTAAAATAGGAAGTCTGGCCACGCCGGCTATCGGTATTAATCCTCGTAAAATTATTACTTTTACGCAAACTTTTGCAATTCTTGAACAACTCCCAAAAAATTAGTGCCTTGGCCATCACCCTTAACGAGGGAGAGGTGATCGAGAAATTCCTGAATAGCTTGTCGTTTGTGGATGAGATCGTGATTGTGGATTCCTATTCGGAAGACGATACAGTAGCCATTGCCGAAAAATTTGATAGGGTAAAAGTATTGCGACGCAAGTTTGACAATTTCAGCAGTCAGAAGAACTTTGCGATTGAAAAGGCCACGCACGATTGGGTGATATTTTTTGACCCGGACGAAGAGATTACTGCTGAAATTGCGAAGGAAATACAAGACGTTGTTTCCCAGCACAATGCTGATGCTTACTACATAAGAAGGCAGCTGTACTTCATGGGAAAAAAAATAAGATATAGTGGATTTCAAACCGACTGGGTGATTCGTTTGTTTAGAAAGGAAAAGGCTCAGTATAACGGGAACTTAGTGCATGAAACACTCGATGTTCATGGCAGTACCGGAAAGTTAAGGTCCAGATTGCCTCATCATACCTACAAAAGTTTCGATGACTACACAGGAAAATTACACCGCTACAGTGCTCTGCAAGCAAGGATGCTTTACGAGCGTGGAAAGAAACCGAACTTGTTCCACTTTTTATTCCGGCCGTTTTATCGATTTTGGCACCAGTATTTGCTAAGGTTAGGCATCCTGGACGGGAAAGAAGGGTTCATATTGGCATATATCAATGCTTTTTCGGTATTTAAACGCTATGTAAACCTTTGGTTGTTATACAGAAAGATCAACTGATGAAAGTATTTTTAGAATCACATAATATCAATAACCCGTATACCGGTTTCGGGCAGTTCAATTTACACCTCCTCAAGGGGTTTAAACATTGTAATGATCCCGATATCCGATTTGTGGTACACACCCCAAAAAAAAGATTTTTGAGAAGACTCTTCGGTAATTTCTTTTCGTACAAATACTATCTGGGCTTGCGGAGATATCCCTTCTTCGCAGTTCGAAAAAAATACGATATCTGGCACTCTCTCAATCAGAACACCAAGATCGAACCCAAACACGAAATGCCTTATGTTCTTACGGTACATGACATCAATTTCGTAGATGAAATCTCAAACGACATCAACCATCCTCGGAATCAAAAGTTCATTGCCAAGCTGAAAAGAGCTGATGCGATCACTTACATCTCTGAATTTGCGAAAAAATCGACCCACGAGTTCTTTGATGTGCCAAGTGTGCCTGAATATGTGATCTACAACGGTAATCCCATCAAAGAAATCATAGATACCAGTGAGTATCAACCACCAAAGACACTAAATAAAAAGTTCTTATTTACCATTGGTGATTTCAGGGAACGCAAGAACTTCCATCTATTGGTGGAAATGATGCAATACTTACAGGATTTCCAACTGGTGATCGCCGGAAACGATACTCGTCCTTATGCAGAGGAAGTGCGTGAGGCAACTCGAAAATTCGTTGTAGTAGACCAGGTTGTTTTCGCCGGAAGGGTGGACGATCTTGGCAAGCAGTACTTTTTTGAACATTGCGAGGCTCTCGTTTTTCCTTCGTTAAGGGAAGGCTTTGGTTTACCCCCAATTGAAGCCATGGTATATGGAAAACCCGTGTTTCTGGCCAATACAACCTCCCTGCCCGAAATTGGCGGTGAATATGCTTTCTACTGGGATCATTTCGATCCTAAAAAAATGGCGGAAGAATTGCTGGACGGATTGAACACCTATCAAGATAATGAGGAAGAATATAGCAACGGCCTCAAAGCTCAAGCGGCTAAATTCGACTGGAATATTGCTGCAAAACAATATATTGACGTTTATAAATCCCTACGATGAAGGAAGAGATCCAAGCAGCATTAAAGGTATTAAACCGCGGCGGACTCATACTCTACCCAACGGATACGGTGTGGGGAATAGGTTGCGATTCCGCCAATCCTGAAGCCATTGAGAGAGTCTATGCGCTCAAACAACGCCAAGAGAGCAAAGCCCTGATCTGCCTGGTTAGTGATTTCAAGATGTTGAACCAATTCGTGGAAGATGTTCCGGAAGTAGCTTACGATATACTGAAATATGCTGCCAAACCTACTACCATTATTTATGATGATCCGATCCGCGTAGCGGAAAATTTAATCGCAGAGGACAACACCTTGGCCATTCGGGTAGTCAGGGATGATTTTTGCAAACAACTGGTTCGTAAATTCAGGCGTCCCCTGGTCTCTACTTCTGCAAATATCAGCGGAGAAAAAACCCCGAATTCCTTTCAAGAAATAGCACCGGAGATTTTGGAAGGCGTGGACTATGTCGTAAATTTGCATCGCAATAAAAAAGGTGCGAAACCATCCGCTATTATTAAGCTTAGCAACGATGGTAAGGTACAGGTAATCAGAAATTAATGTCCAAAGTTCCGAATTTAGCGAGCGCATTAGATTCCTCTATTTTCAAGACCATTTCCAAAGCGGCTGCACGCCTTTCTTTGGAAAGTTATGTGATAGGTGGTTATGTTCGTGATTATATTCTGAAACGTGGCGATGCTAAGGACATCGACATTGTAGCTGTGGGCAGTGGGATTGCCCTGGCCAATGAAGTGGCCAAACTAATACCGGGAAGAACCAAGGTTTCCGTGTTTAAAAACTTCGGAACGGCCATGATAAAGACAGGACTCATGGAACTTGAATTTGTGGGTGCCCGGAAGGAGTCGTATCGAGAGGAAAGCAGGAAACCTGCTGTTGAAGACGGCACCCTGGAAGATGATCAAAACCGAAGGGATTTTACCATCAATGCGCTGGCAATTAGCCTGAACGATTCGAATTATGGAGACCTTTTGGATCCGTTCGGTGGTGTGGACGACTTGAAAAATAAGATCATTCGAACTCCCCTCGATCCGGATATTACCTATAGCGATGATCCTCTCCGGATGTTACGCGCGATCCGATTTGCTGCACAATTACATTTTAGCATAGAGAAGGATTCGCTGCAGGCGATCTCCCGCAATGCGGAACGGATCAAGATCATTTCCAAAGAAAGGATCGTAGATGAAGTTCATAAGATCCTGGCCTCTGAAAAACCGTCGATTGGTTTTGCCTTATTGGACAAAACCGGGCTTTTGCCCTATATTTTTCCTGAATTATTAGCACTGAAAGGCATTGAAGAGGTAGAAGGGCAACGTCATAAAGACAACTTCTGGCATACTCTGGAAGTGGTTGATAATATTGCTGAGACAACAGATAATGTTTGGCTTCGATGGGCAGCTTTATTGCACGACATAGGAAAAGCACCTACAAAACGATTTGATAAAAAAACAGGCTGGACCTTCCACGGACATGAATTCGTGGGGTCCAAAATGGTATATAAACTCTTCAAGAGGCTCAAAATGCCCCTGAATGAAAAGATGAAATTTGTTCAGAAAATGGTCTTGATGAGTTCAAGGCCCATTGTGTTGGCTTCCGACGTGACCGATAGTGCGGTACGCCGACTGGTTTTTGACGCCGGCGTTCATGTGGACGATCTGATGACTTTATGCGAGGCAGATATCACCACTAAAAATCCGAAGCGATTTCAGAAATACCACAACAATTTCAAGCGCGTACGCGAGAAGATCGTCGAGGTTGAAGAACGTGATCACATTCGGAATTTTCAACCCCCGGTAAGCGGTGAGGAAATCATGAAGACCTTTGGACTTAAGCCCTCCAGAGAGATTGGTATTATCAAAGAAGCCATCAAAGAAGCTATTTTGGAAGGAGAAATCCCTAACGAATATGAGGCAGCCAGGGCATTTATGCTGAAAAAAGGAAATGAAATAGGATTAAAAGTTGTTTAAGGATTTATGAAGGATAATAATAGTGTGCGGTATTGGCTAATGACAGGATGCGTGCTGATATTCATTATGGTAATTGTAGGAGGAATCACTCGTCTCACACATTCAGGACTTTCCATCTCAAATTATAAACTGATCAGCGGGACTATTCCACCCCTTAACGAAGTGGAATGGCAGGAGGCATTCGATCTGTACAAACAGTATCCTGAATACCAGAAACTCAATTACAATATGAACCTTGAAGAGTTCAAGGGGATTTACTTCTGGGAATGGATTCACCGGGTGATTGGCCGACTCGTAGGACTGGTATTTATCATTCCGTTCCTTTATTTCTTAATCAGAAAACGCCTCACCAATGCCACATTTAAAAAGTGCCTGGTGCTTCTCTTTCTAGGCGGATTTCAGGGTTTTCTGGGTTGGTATATGGTAAAAAGCGGGTTGGTAGACAGACCAGACGTAAGTCATTATCGTTTAGCGATGCATTTAACGACTGCCTTCATCACTTTCGCCTATACTTTATGGGTGTTCCTGGATCTCACTTTTCCGGAGAAAAAGGCAGTGGATAAAGGCTTCAGAAACTTGATACGTTGGGGAATGGCGGTGCTCCTGGTTCAAATCGTTTGGGGAGCTTTTGTCGCCGGTCTCGATGCCGGTTGGATCCACAATCACTGGCCGCTGATGAGCGATGGGAAATTAATTCATGAAACCGTTACCATCGAACAAAACCCCGTATGGAAGAATTTTGTAGAAGGCAAAAGCGGAGTGCAATTTGTGCACAGGTACCTCGCTTATATCGTCGTCGCCATCATTGGAGTGATCTGGTGGAAAGGCCGTAAACGTGATTTGGACATCCTTCAGCAACGAGGAGTAAATTTGCTGATGATTGCCATTCTCCTACAGTTTGTACTGGGGGTTTTGACACTTATTTTGCAGGTACCGGTTTGGTTGGGTGTACTTCACCAGGTCATGGCATTTTTATTGTTGGCCACGATCACATTTACTTTGCACAGATTCAGTAAATAAGTAGGAAATTAAATATCTTTGCAACCCAATTATCAAGCAATGATTTATCGTTTCAGAGCCATATTGGATGCACACGAAGATGTGTTCCGGGATATTGAAATAGAAGCCTCAGCCAGTCTGGAGGACTTTCACAATGTGATCACCCAGGCCTTCGGATTTGGAGGACAGGAAATGGCCTCTTTTTATATTAGTAATGACCTCTGGGAGCAGGGCGAAGAAATCGCTTTGTTCGATATGAGTGAAGTACCTGGCAGTGTTCGCGTGATGAACGAAACCTTTTTGGAAGATGTGGTTCATGAAGAGCAAACAAAGCTGATCTATGTCTATGACTTTCTCAATATGTGGACTTTCCTGGTAGAACTTGCCGAGATTGCCGAACGAGAAGAGGGCAGGTCGTATCCGAACCTCATGTTCGCGCACGGACAAATACCCGAAGAAGCCCCTGATAAGGAATTTGTGGCAGACCCTATGGACGAAGATGATGACGATTATGACCTGGACCCGGAAGATTACGATTCCCTTGACTTTGACGAAAATTGGAACTAAATCATTTAATCAATTCAACTCACTTATCTAACCCCGAATGATCAACTTATACAATTCCCACATTTCTTCATTATCCATCCACAGAGTTGGAAACAAAAGCAGAAATGAGGGCATACTCCTATCCCAAACACCCTTTGAGTTAACCGACGAAATGACCCCCTTATTAAAGGAGTTTTTTCTAAAACCCTTCCGTGATAAAGAAGAGAACTATTATCAGTTTGCCCATGGTTCGGATCTGGAATTTCACGATCTCTTTCAGTGGATTTCTGAAATATTCGAGCATCCTGAAGGCGTTCATGACGTGAGCAAAAAAATTGCCTCTCATTTGTTCGATCAGTCCATGCACCCTCATATCAAGAGTGGAGAAGTTTACATCGCTTATTTGGAAAACCTGGTTCTGGACAACGAAAAAGTCGATGGGATCGGAATATTTAAATCGGAGATCAAACAGGATTTTCTCCAGTTTTCAGAGTCGGAAAATAATCTTATGGCTCATCTTCAGCAGGGAGTGAATCTCAACAAGCTTGACAAAGGAGCTTTGATCTTCAATTCCAAAAAAGAAGAAGGATATAAAGTTTTGTCCGTCGACAGCAATCGCTATGACGCCCGATATTGGTTGGAAAGCTTTTTGGGTGTGGATGCGTTTGCAGACGAAAACTTTTTGACAAAGAAATATTTGAAATTTTGCCAGGATTTCGCCAAAGATGTAGTATTACCGGCCGAAGATAAAAAGGAAGAAGTATTGTTTATGAACAGAGCAGTAAATCATTTCGCTAAAAATGATCTGTTCGAAGAGTCATCGTTCGTAAATGAAGTGATCGATAACCCGGACCTTATTCCGGAATTCAGACACTATAAAGCAGAACGGGCACCAAAATATAAGATAGAGGACCTCACCTCCTTTCCTATAGCTAATACGGCGGTGACGGCGGCCCGAAAAAAGATCAAAAATACCATCCAACTCGATACCAATATTCAGATTAAAATGGATTTCATCAATCCTGAAAGTGCTGAAAAGTTTGTGGAGAAAGGATGGGACGAAGAAAAGCAGATGTATTATTATTTGGTGTATTTCAACCAGGAACAAAAGTCGTAAGCCAGAGGAATTCTTCTCAATTACAAAGTTCTCGATTTTCCCGTTCTTGCTGAAATGTAACATTTCCTGCACTGCTTCGTCTTACATACATTAGCTCAAAAAAACAGCCAAGTGCAAACCATCCTTAAAATTGACAATCTCACCAAGAAATTTGGTCCCATCACGGCAGTAGATGACCTTTCATTTACCATTGAAAAAGGCAACGTGTATGGGATACTTGGTCCCAACGGTAGTGGTAAATCGACCACTTTGGGAGTAGTCCTGAACGTAGTGAACAAAACCAACGGTAACTTTAGTTGGTTCGACGGTGCAGAAACCACCCATCAGGCATTAAAAAAAGTGGGAGCTATTATCGAGCGCCCAAACTTCTACCCTTACATGACCGCGGTGCAAAACCTGGAGTTGGTGTGTAAGATCAAGGAAGTTTCCAATGAAAAAATTCATGAGAAACTTGAGATTGTAGGTCTGTCCGACAGAAAATACAGCAAATTCCGAACATTTTCGCTGGGGATGAAACAGCGATTGGCCATTGCGTCGGCTTTGCTGAACGACCCGGAAATTTTAATACTGGACGAACCAACTAACGGTTTGGACCCACAGGGTATTCACCAGATTCGCCAAATCATTAAAAAGATCGCTAAGGAAGGAACGACCATACTTTTGGCGTCTCACCTTTTGGACGAAGTGGAAAAAGTTTGCTCCCATGTGGTGATCCTGCGAAAAGGGAAGAGCCTTTATGTAGGAAGTGTTGACGGGATGAATGCCAGTCACGGGTTTATCACGGTGCGAAGTGAGGACAATGAAAAGCTCAAAAGTGTATTGGAACAGATGAATGCCTTCAGTAGTATCAAAGAAGAAGGAGAAAACCTGGTGGCTTACTTAAAGGAGCCTATGGACGCATCCGCGCTGAACAAATATGTATTCGAACAAGGAATTTCGTTGTCTCATCTGGACAAACGGAAAGAAAGCCTCGAAGAGCAATTCCTTGCACTCCCCAAAAACAACTAGCCAATGTTACGCCTTCTCCATATAGAACTTCATAAACTACGATATAACAAATCGGCCAAGGCGATCTCTATTGTCTATTTTGCTTTGATATGCTTTATTGCGTTGATTGTCTCCATAGAATTCAATTTTGGTGGAGTTAAATTTCGTGTAGCCGACCAGGGAATATTCAATTTCCCATTTATCTGGCATTTCAATTCCTGGGTGGCGGCATGGCTGAAGATATTCTTTGCCATCGTGATCGTCTCGATTGTAGCCAATGAATACAGCTATCGAACGTTGAAACAGAACCTCATCGATGGCCTTAGTAAAAGGGAATTCCTGACCTCCAAATACCTGGCAGTTATACTATTCTCTGTCGTTTCTACAATATTCTTGTTCTTGGTTTCATTAATCCTCGGACTTATATTTTCAGATTATACCGAAATAGGAATCATCTTTAGCGACATGCAATACATGCTGGCTTATTTCATCAAGCTGCTTAGTTTCTTTACGTTCTGTATGTTTCTTGGAATTTGGGTAAAGCGATCGGCCTTTGCACTGGGGTTCCTGGGGTTATGGCAAGTGGTGGAGATTGTAATCGCCGCCATTTTCCAGTATATCAAGGTGAAAACGGATGTTGATCTTTTCAAATCAGTGTATAATTTTTTACCGCTAAACGCCATGTCCGACCTGATCGTAGAACCCTTTACGCGATTTGGTGCGGTGCAGAGTGCTGCGAGTCAGTTGGGAGAAACATTCGACAAAAACTACGATTTGGAATGGAGCGCAGTCGCCATTTCACTGGGATGGATGCTATTATTCCTTTACTGGTCCTATGCCATTCTCAAAAAGCGTGATTTATAAATTAAGACCCGCCTGAGGCGTATTTGATAATCGCAACTCGAATTATTTGTATATTAGTCAGTGAATCGGTTGCTATGCTAAAAATTTACTCGCTTATTTTTCTAATAGCGGTGGCGATACCGCTCGAGCTCTGTTCTCAGGAAATCGAATTGTTCCAGCAATTTAACGGCAGGTACGACTACCTCGCCTTTGGAAATACATTGAATATTGGAGAGAATACAGGAAATGAAACACCTTGTACAATTCTGGAAGAAAGCAGTGCCGATTTCAACCTGGATCCCGATCAAACTTTAATCGCTGCCTATCTCTACTGGGCAGGTTCCGGGGAAGGAGATTTTGATGTTACTTTTAATGGAAACGCCATTACTGCGGAAAGAACTTTCAGTTTTACACTAAGTGAAACCAACGTCTATTTCGCAGGATTTGCGGACGTTACTTCGATTGTAAGTGCCACCGGAAACGGTACTTATACCCTATCAGATTTGGTTCCTGATCTCAACCTGGAGATT
The DNA here is from genome assembly GCA_009827225.1 of Flavobacteriaceae bacterium. Classification (GTDB taxonomy): domain Bacteria; phylum Bacteroidota; class Bacteroidia; order Flavobacteriales; family Flavobacteriaceae; genus Aureisphaera. The sequence goes on from WUAI01000018.1 coordinate 38,438, forward strand.
TATTGTGGTTTTCCGGACGGAACAGGTAATACCACCAATTTTGGAGGTTGGGCCGTTACAGTGATCTATGAGGATGCTGATCTTCCGTTGAACCAGGTGTTACTATTTGATGGGATGGATGGTGTATTCCTTTTCAATCCTGCTATCGACATCGTTTTGGACAATCTAAATGTATTGGACAATACCGGGGCTAAAATAGGATTCCTGGCTTGGGAAGGTGATGCAGTGCTGGCAAACAACGAAACCTTAAGGATCAATGGAAATATACTGAGCAATCCACCACTCAATCCGGAAAACAATGCTTTTAACAGTACCAATAGTTTTACGGGTTCTTCGGAATTGTATAATATGGATATTGATTTTTATGATATCGAAAACAATATACAGCCCGGAGATGAGAGTGCCACTATCAGTTTAACTTCAAATCAGGACCTGGTGATGGTAAACAATATCGTTACTGTCCTCAATAATGAGCTGCCGGATGGTACGATTGTAATGGATAATATTGTAGGAGGTACGGAATGTGACAATCGCGAGATCACTATAGATTATACCGTCTCTAACCTCAATAGTACGGATGCCCTTCCTGCAGGAACATCCATTGGGTTCTATGCCAATAATACCCTTATCGAACAGACTGAAACCACCGCTGATATCCCTATCGATGGTACCGAAAGTGGTTCCCTAACGATGACAGTTCCTTTAGGGGTGCCTGCAGAATTCCTTTTGCGTGCATTTATAGATGATACCGGCGAGATTAATGAATTGGACGAAGAAAACAATGAGGATAATACACCTTTCAGGTTGCTTGTTTCACCTGAAATATCTTCACTCACAGACCTTGAACTCTGCGACGTAGTGGGAGATGAAATCTTTGATCTAACCGAGGCTACCGCCAATATTGATCCCGACGCTACTATCAGTTATCATAATTCTGAAGCAGATGCTGAGGCTAATAATAACCCTATCACAGACCCTCTTAATTATGAGAATACAGATAATCCTGAAACCATCTGGGTGCGGGTGTCCAATGCCGATTGTTTTGTGGTGGGAAGTTTTGAAGTGGAAGTGATCATATGTCCGTTACCCGATGCCACCATTGAAATTGATAACGAGATCTATGCTTGTCGCATGCGTGATCTGGTAATAGAATATACGGTATTCAATACCAAAGGAACGAATGTGCTGCCCGGGAACACTCCTATTGCATTCTACGCCGATCTCGAATTGATAGCCCAGGCTACCACCATCAATGATATCCCGATTGGAGGCAGTGAATCCAATAGTATATCCGTGACCCTTTCCGAAGAAATACCGAATACTTTTGTGCTGTTCGCAATCGTGGATGACGATGGTACGGGAACAGGAATCGTAGAGGAATTGAACGAATTTAACAACGAATTCGACATCGTGGCCGAATTTGGCACCATTCCTCCCATTGACAACTTACCCGATCTCACAGAATGTGACCAGGGATTCGAAGAGGCACCTTTCGATTTGACGGTACAAGACGATCTGATCATAGAAAATACCAACGGAGAATTCAATTACTTTAGGACAGAGGCCGATGCCCTTGCTAATGAGAATCCCATCCTTGATCCAGGGCTGTTCACGAATACCAGAAATCCGCAAACCGTTTTCGTTCGATTGGAGAATGAGATTTGCTTTACCATTGGTTCTTTCGACCTTATTGTGGAACGGTGCCCTCCGATTGTATATGAAGGGCTATCGCCTAACAACGACGGTAAAAATGATGTATTTAATATCAATTATATCGTCGACGTTTTCCCGGACTTCAATTTGAAGATATACAGCCGTGAAGGGAATCTCATTTACGAAGGAGGAAACGAAGATGGCCTATGGGACGGAATCCCAAATACCGGTATTTTGTATGCCGACAAGGTGGTGCCAACTGGTACTTATTTCTACGTTCTTGTGCTTAATGACCCGGACTTTCCGGAGGCCATGATTGGTGATGTTTACGTTAATTATTAGGAAGCAGTTGTAGGATACGGATAATATTCGTTACTTCGAATTGCTATGAAAAACCTTACCATTTTATTATGGCTGGCATGTTTTGTTCCTATGCTGGCTCAGGAGAATTCAGAAATAAACACCGCTCAATCAGATTTCAAGATTACACAAGGTCCTATCCTTACCTTTAATGTCTTTACGCCCGTCATGGGTTATACGCCCAGATATCGGGTGGGATATATTCAACCTGTCACAGGGCCTTTGATGATTGGTGCTGATGTGGGCTACGGACGGGAAGGAATAGTGTTCGATTTTAATCCTGACCGCTCCCGACAAGACTATAGCTTGTTTGAAGTAAGAGGTGAAGTGTATTATCTGTTGAATGTAAATCGGAATGGAGATCATTATCTATCCTTTGAAACTCATTACTTAAATCATACTGAAACGTTCTTCGACGAAGCCATTGAGTTTGATGATCAACCTAATTTGTTATACGAGCAAGCCGATTACTCTCGCAATAGGATCGCCTTTACAATTAAATATGGGGCTTTCTACTACCTCTCTGAACGGCTGGGCCTAAATGCTTACTATGGAATGGGGTTACGCATTCGAAATAACAGTTTTAGTAATGTTATTCCCGTGGGAGGTGGTGGCTCTCCTGATAATTCAGATGGAAACGGAAATTTTTATGATGATGATGAGGAGTGGGACTTCGGAACGAATAACTACTATCGTGAGGACGGGCGCAATGTTGGACTGAATATTGCATTAGGCATCAAACTATTTTATCAGTTCTAATACTTCTTTGCTAGTTCAATTTTGGTTATTTTTAATTGGAAAATTAGAACCAACCATGAAGGAACATAACGCATATATTCTGGGAACGGATACCGAAGAATTACACCGCTTGGGAGTGCAACATCAGGTTTGGGCCGAGGAGGCTCAACGGGGATGGAATCTGGCGGGTTTCAAAGCTGGTGAAACATTTCTGGACCTGGGTAGCGGACCCGGATTTTGCACGAAAGAACTGGCCTACATCGCAGGAGAGCATGGCAAGGTGATTGGTGTAGATCGTTCAGCTGCTTACATAGAACATCTTAAACAAGTAACTGCCCTGCACCACTTAAACATTGAACCTGTTCTTTCCGATTTTGATGAAATGGTACTGGAACCGGAGACTATCGATGGTATGTATTGTCGATGGGCCTTGGCGTGGCTGCCAAATCCAAAAGAAATATTGATAAATGTTCGGGATGCGCTTAAGCACGGAGGAAGAATGGTGATTCATGAATATTATGATTGGTCTACCCACCAAACGGAGCCTCAGCTCCCTGGACTAAATAAAGCCATTGCTGCTGCTCTAAGAAGTTTTAAAGATTCCGAAGGACATATAGATATAGGACGTGAACTTCCTCGGATTTTCGAGGAGATCGGAATGAAAGTCACCGGAGTCCGGTTAATGTCTAAGCTAGCAAAGCCTGATAATTTAATCTGGCAATGGCCAAAAACTTTTTATCACAGCTATTTCCCAAGATTGGCAGAAGCAGGCTTCCTGGAAGAACAAGATGTGAAACATGCATTGCAAGATATGTCTGAAATCGAGAGTTTACCTTATACTACCTTATGTTGTCCATTAATGGTAGAGGTTATTGCCGAAAAGGTTTAATCACCTACGAATGAGCCAAAAAATGAGCCGAATTTTGAGTAATTTTGCAATTCTATGAAATTTGAGATTGTAAGCGATTTTACACCCACAGGAGACCAGCCCGAGGCGATTTCAGCCTTGGTAAACGGACTGAATGACGACGAAAAATATCAAACCCTTCTTGGGGTAACCGGTAGTGGGAAAACATTTACCGTGGCTAACGTGGTACAGGAGGTACAAAAGCCCACCCTGGTGCTTGCGCACAATAAGACACTGGCTGCCCAGCTATATTCGGAGTTTAAACAGTTCTTCCCGAACAATGCGATAGAGTATTTCGTTTCTTACTACGATTATTACCAGCCTGAAGCATATATCCCTACGAGCGGCACCTACATTGAGAAAGATCTTTCCATCAATGAGGAGATAGAAAAGTTACGTTTGAGTACCACCTCTTCCCTGCTTTCCGGCCGACGCGATGTGCTGGTAGTAGCTTCCGTATCGTGTTTGTATGGTATTGGTAACCCTGCCGAATTTCAGAAGAACGTGATCAAACTCGAACAGGGTCAGATTATTTCGAGAACCAAACTGCTACATCAACTGGTCCAGGGATTGTACTCCAGAACTGAAATGGATTTTTATAATGGGCGTTTCAGAATAAAAGGTGACACGGTGGACGTATATCCTGGTTACGCCGATGATGCTTTCAGAATTCATTTCTTCGGAGATGAAATCGAGGAAATCGAAGCTTTTAATCCTCAGACCAACGAAATCATCGAAAAGTACGACCGCCTGACTATCTATCCTGCCAATATGTTCGTTACCTCACCGGATGTGCTTCAAAACGCCATCAAGGACATACAGGACGATTTGGTCAAACAGGTGGATTATTTTAAAGAAATTGGAAAACACCTTGAAGCGAAACGGCTAGATGAACGAACCAATTTTGATTTGGAAATGATTCGTGAACTGGGGTACTGTAGTGGTATTGAGAACTATTCCCGCTACCTGGATCAAAGATTACCCGGGACACGACCCTTCTGCTTGCTGGATTATTTTACGGACGACTTCCTGATGATTGTGGACGAAAGTCATGTCTCCATTCCACAAGTAGGTGCCATGTATGGAGGAGACAGAAGCCGAAAGGAAAACCTGGTGGAATACGGTTTCCGATTGCCGGCAGCGATGGACAATCGGCCGTTGAAATTTGAGGAATTTGAGGCACTTCAGAATCAGGTGATCTATGTTAGCGCCACACCTGCTGATTATGAGCTTGAAAAAACCGGAGGCGTTTATATCGAACAGGTGATACGACCTACTGGCCTTTTGGATCCTCCTATTGAAGTTCGCCCAAGTTTGAATCAGATCGATGATTTATTGGAAGAAATCCAGCAGCGAGTGGAAAAGGACGAACGTGTATTGGTCACTACACTCACCAAAAGAATGGCCGAGGAACTCACCAAATATATGACCCGAATTCAGATTCGTTGTAGATACATTCATAGTGATGTAGACACCTTGGAGCGTGTTGAGATTATGCAGGATCTGAGGCTAGGTCTCTTTGATGTTCTGGTAGGAGTAAACTTGCTTCGTGAAGGTCTCGACCTTCCTGAAGTGTCCCTGGTAGCCATACTGGATGCTGACAAAGAAGGATTCCTTCGTAGCCATCGATCCCTTACTCAAACAGTTGGAAGAGCGGCAAGGCACATTAATGGGAAGGCTATCATGTATGCCGATAAGATTACCCGAAGTATGCAGGCCACGATTGACGGAACAGAATATCGTAGGTCCAAACAGATTGCCTATAATGAGGCCAATGGAATAACCCCAACGGCAATCAAAAAATCTCTCGAAAATGCACTCACTAAGTCAAAAAGCGAGGCTTATACTTTAGAGACTGCAGAGACTTTAGCAGCTGAGAATGAAGGGGAATATCTTACCGGGCCTCAAATCGAAAAGAAAATTAGAGATACCCGAAAGGCCATGGAGAAATCGGCAAAAGAATTGGATTTCATGATGGCCGCCAAGCTTAGGGACAAGATTAAAAACCTTCAGCAACAATTACAACAAATCGAATCTTCTTAAAACGACCCCAAGGTGCATCATCCAGATTCCATAAGGCTCAATAAAGCGATAAGTGATAGCGGTTTTTGTTCGAGAAGGCAGGCCGACACTTATATTGAAAAAGGCCTGGTGACCATCAATGGTGAAGTTGCCTCTTTGGGTGACAGAGCCATGCCTGATGACATTATTTCGGTGGATGGTAAGCTCATCAAAGAAAACGAAAACCTGGTGTACATTGCACTGAATAAACCTGTTGGGATTACCTGCACTACCGACCGGAGGATTAAAGGAAACGTAGTGGATTTCATCAACCATGATGAACGTATCTTCCATATAGGAAGGTTGGACAAACCCAGCGAAGGACTATTATTAATGACCAATGACGGGGATATCGTAAATAAGATCTTAAGAGCCGGTAACCGTCATGAGAAGGAATACATTGTGAAGGTGGATCGGCCCATTACGGATGAATTTCTAAAACGAATGCGAAACGGCGTGCCGATTCTTGATACGGTAACTAAAAAGTGTAAAGTAGAACGCATGAGCCGCACGGTATTCAAAATCATACTGATTCAGGGGCTCAATCGGCAAATCCGACGTATGTGTGAATACCTGGGATATGAGGTGATTTCACTTAAAAGAACCCGGATTATGAATATTGAATTGGGAAATCTGGCGATGGGAGCATGGAGGGATTTGACCAAAAATGAGTTGACGGTCCTGCAACAAAACCTGGCGGGTTCTGATAATAGTTCATTTGTAGATCAGCAACAGCAAAAAACCAGGGGAAAACGAAGAAGGCGCTAAAAAAAATAACCACGTGCCGATTGAGTAGCACGTGGTCTTTTTCAACTAACTAACCAAATTAAATTTCAATTATGAAATCTCAACCATTCTTTTAATATCTTCTGCCTTTTCTTTCTTCGGAACAGTAATTCTTAAAATACCATCCTCGTAAGTGGCGTTTATACTTTCACTTTCTACCGTTTCCGGTAGTGTAAAGGATCGGCTAAACGTGCCGTAATTAAATTCTTTTCTAGTAAACTGAGTATTATCCGATGTGTCTGAAGATTCTTCCTTTTGGGCAAAGGATGAGGACACTTTTAATACTTCTTTTTCAATTTCTACTGCAAAATTTTCCTTTTTCAATCCAGGCGCCGCCAATTCGATGACAAAGGTCGATATATTTTCGGAAATATTGACTTTTGGAATGCTAAAGTTTTCATAATTAGACACATCCAATCGATTTTCCGGAAAAAAATCATCAAAAATTGATGGGAACCAGAGGTTATTTCTTTTAACTACTTTCATGACTATATATTGTTTTAAAATTCAACTTTAACATGCTATTGCAAATTGAATTCCAATTCAATATTTCAGTCATTTTGTCCTGCAACGGGGCTATTTAACCGACTTTTTGTCGGATTCAATGGACGTGCTTAGTTATAATATGTCTGGAAAATGGAAATAAGTTCCTCAGCGGGAATGAGTTTGTCCTCGAAATCGTTCATTCGAAGGAGAATTTTATCAATGGCAGCCGGCCGGATTCCCATTTTGAGACCAAATTCCCGTAAAACATGAACCTCTTTTTCATGAGTTTCACGATCCACATTCATCATGAGCAAGAGTTTGTGGAAATGAGTAATTCGTTCTAACTCCGAGAAAATAGGTTGAGAAGGTTTGGGTTTCTTCAAAAGTTCATCCACCGTTTCTTTGGATACCTCCATTCTTTCCGCCAGTCTACACACAAAATCATATTCATGACTTGTCACTTTCTCATCTGCCTTTGCCAGCACGATCAAATCACTGATCAAAGCTAATTTGTATTCTAAATTCATAGTACAATACTAAGGTAAATGTTGCATTTTTGAAAATCGAAGAATAAAAAACCCGGAATAAAAATTCCGGGTTCATTGCACTTTTAAAAGCCTTAGCTTTTGGAAATAATCTTCACCGGCAACAAATATCTTTGCCCGGCAGATAGTTTGTTCTCAAGAATTTGGTTATGTAACCTGTCTTTTACAAAAGACTGCATGAATTCACATTCTGCTTCCACCTCAAGAACGGTTACCTGGTTGTCGTCATTCACATAAAAAGACACGAATGCCTCTCCATTTTCCTCAACAACAAAATCAGGATACTTTAAAAGTTTTTCGATTTCTTGTTCTGCGGTTCCTGGTTTTCCTTTATCCCCTATTGGATTTGTAGCAGATAAGGTTGTACCTACAAGTAGTACTAATGCGAGTGCAATTGATTTGATTGTTTTCATACTGTTCGTTTTTGATTAATAATAAGTGATTGATACTAAAAAGACGCCCCACAAAAAAATTAGTTACGCCCTTGAATATCATTTAACCTTTTATTAACCAACATTAACGTACGTTAACGCAACGGTATAAAAAACCCTCCAACGCCTTAAACGAAGGAGGGCCTGTATCCTATATTCTAAATATCTAAGCTAAAACGGCCTGTACTTTATCCGCCGCTTCCTGGAATTCGATTGCAGATTGCACATCCAGTCCGCTATTATCAATAAGCTCTTTTGCTATATCTGCATTGGTACCTTGTAGTCTCACAATTATTGGCACTTCGATATTTCCCATGTTTGTATAAGCATCCACAATTCCCTGGGCCACACGGTCGCAACGAACGATCCCTCCAAAGATGTTTACCAGAATCGCCTTCACGTTAGGATCTTTGAGAATGAGGTTAAAAGCAGTTTCAACTCTTTCTGCATCTGCAGTACCTCCTACGTCCAGGAAGTTTGCCGGTTCACCACCAGCCTGCTTAATAAGGTCCATCGTGGCCATTGCCAATCCGGCTCCGTTCACCATGCAACCTACATTACCATCAAGGTCTACATAGTTTAATCCCACTTCCTTGGCTTCAACTTCCACCGGGTTTTCTTCCCGAATATCGCGCATTTCAACATAATCTTTATGACGATACAATGCATTATCGTCTAAAGTAACCTTAGCATCCACTGCAATCACACGATCATCACTGGTCTTCAACACAGGATTGATCTCGAATAAAGAGGAATCCGATTTGATATAAGCCGTGTACAAAGCATTCACGAACTTCACCATTCCTTTAAACGCTTTTCCACTCAAACCTAGGTTAAAAGCAATACGTCTCGCCTGAAAAGGCAACAAACCGGCTGCCGGGTCAATTTCTTCGGTGAAAATAAGATGGGGAGTTTCTTCAGCAACTGCTTCAATATCCATACCCCCTTCCGTAGAATACATTATCATATTGCGCCCGGTTCCACGATCCAATAATACGCTCATATAATATTCTTCCGGTTCACTATCTCCAGGATAATACACATCTTCGGCGATCAAAACCTGGTGTACTTTCTTCCCTTCGGCACTTGTTTGAGGTGTGATAAGATTCATCCCGATGATTTGTCCTGCAAGGTCTCTAACCTCATCCAGGCTTTTAGCCAGTTTTACACCACCGCCTTTTCCACGTCCACCGGCGTGCACTTGCGCTTTGATCACATGCCACCCCGTGCCTGTTTCTTCGGTGAGTTTCTTGGCTGCCTCCACTGCCTCATCGGCTGTTTGAGCTACAATCCCTCTTTGGATCTCTACTCCAAAACTGTTTAAAATCTGTTTTCCCTGATATTCGTGTAAGTTCATTCTTTAGTCCATTTTCAGAAGCACAAAAGTAAGAAATGTTGTCGAGAGAAATTAGGTTCGGGTTAAAAAATCACTTCTTTATGGGACTTGATTTCTTCGGAAATGGATCGGTCCGATTACATTTAAAAAAAGTAGGCAAAAAATATCGACAATTTGCCCACTTCCACTTAATTTTAATGCCTTGAAAAATGTCGAATAAAAGAACGCTCATCATGAAAAGAAATGATTTACTAAAAGTTAGCGAGCAATATGGCAGTCCCTTGTATGTGTACGACGCCGACAAAATTGAATTTCAATACAACCGATTAAAAAACGCTTTCCGAAAGGTGGGTCGTTTAAAGATTAACTATGCCGTTAAAGCACTTTCCAATATATCGATCATCAAATTCCTTTATGACCTTGGTGCCGGTATGGACACAGTGTCCTTACAGGAAGTACGTTTATGTCGTGAAGCGGGTGTTCCGGCCGATCAGATCATTTATACCCCCAATGGGGTTTCCATGGAAGAACTGGAAGGTGCCGCCGCTTTGGGAGTGCAGATCAATATCGACAACCTTTCCATCTTAGAGCAATTCGGAACCAAACATCCTAAAATTCCGGTTTGTATTCGTATCAATCCACATGTCATGGCAGGTGGGAACACGAATATTTCAGTAGGACATATCGATAGCAAGTTTGGAATCTCCATTCACCAGCTGCCGCATATTAAGCGTATTGTGGAAAATACGGGAATGAATATCAATGGTATTCATATGCATACAGGAAGTGACATCCTCGATATTGAAGTGTTTCTTTATGCTTCTGAAATATTATTCGAAACCGCCAGGAGTTTTCCCAATTTGGAATTTATCGACTTCGGAAGTGGTTTTAAAGTCCCCTATAAAGATGGTGACATAGAAACCAATATTGAAGAAATGGGCGAAAAACTTACTCAGCGTTTCAACGAATTTTGCCAGGAATATGGGAAAGAACTTACTCTCGCCTTCGAACCTGGCAAGTTTTTGGTGAGTGAAGCTGGATTGTTTCTGGCCAAGGTAAATGTGGTGAAGCAAACTACTTCCACCGTTTTTGCACAAATCGATAGCGGTTTTAACCATTTCATCCGACCGATGTTCTACGGAAGTAACCACGAAATTGAAAATCTGAGCAACCCCGACGGTAGGCCTCGTTTTTACAGTGTGGTGGGTTATATATGTGAAACCGACACTTTTGCCAACAATCGGAGAATTTCAGAAATAAATGAAGGGGATATCCTTGCCTTTCACAATGCCGGGGCCTATTGCTTTAGCATGGCCAGCAACTACAACAGTAGGTACCGACCAGCCGAAGTACTTCACTATAAAGGAGATTTTCACCTAATAAGGGAACGCGAAACCTTCGATCATTTAATGGCTACTCAAAAACTGGTGTCAATTCATTAAAGGGATACTTTCCTTATGAAGTGATCGATTTCTAAAAATGAAGTACATTTAAGGAATCAATCACTTTTCTATGGGTAAGTTATTCAAGCTGAAATGGATATGCGCTACGGTTTTATGCTGTTTCATAGCTATTTCATCTTTCGGACAGGATTTCTCTGACTTTGCTAAGGAAACGTATTCCAAAAATGGTGAAGAATTACCCTTTCGAATTCTAGCTCCTCAATCCCTTGAGCCGGGTACCACCTACCCATTACTTGTATTCCTGCATGGTTCTGGAGAACGGGGAACAGATAATGAACTGCAACTCAAACACGGAGCTGAGTTATTCCTGAGAGATAGCATACGTACCAAATATCCGGCAATCGTAGTATTTCCTCAATGTCGGGAAAACTACAGCTGGAACAACACACAATATTCACAAATTGCTGGAACCCGAATTTTAAAATTTCCGAAGGAACAAACTCCCAACTTACATTTATCGCTGGTTGAAGGAATGATCGATGAACTACTGAACAAATTTCCTATAGACAAAGAACGAATGTATGTGGGCGGACTTTCGAACGGTGGTATGGGAACTTTTGAATTGGTTAGAAGAAACCCCAACACCTTTGCCGCCGCTTTCCCCATCTGCGGAGGAGCCAATCCGCTGATCGCAGAACAAATTACTTCCACTTCCTGGTGGATATTTCATGGACTAAAAGATATGGTCATCCCGGCGATATACTCGAAACGTATTGGAAAGGCCCTGGAAGAAAAAGGCGCTGCGATAAAATTGAGCCTCTATGAAGGAGTGAAGCATGACAGCTGGACGAATGCTTTTGCCGAACCAGAACTATTACCCTGGTTATTTAACCAAAAAATGATGAAATAATACGATATACAACTAAACACTACAACCATGAAATTTTCAGTTATTTATTGGGCTTCGATCCTTTTCGGTCTCGGACTTGCTATTTATTTCTACTTTTTCAATTTCGACAATATGTCGGAAACAGAATTGGTAAACGCAGTACTGTACTGGTATGTTCCACTAATATTCGGAATATATGGGTTAATTGCCACGCGTATTAAAAGTAAGATGGGAGACCTTGAAATGAGTGCTTTGAAATATTTATTTTCAGGTAAAGACGGACTTCTTCTGGTCATGATCATTCTAATAGGATGTGGAGGATTGATCGGTCTGGTTCTGTTACTCATTCCATTGGCTATTTTTAAAGTTCAAAGTCCTTATTTTGATGCTAAAGTTGCATTGATGGGAACTGCTCTTTGCGTACTTCTTCTATGGGCGTTCTTTGTAGTACTATGGCCGTCACTGTAGAATGGAAGACTTACCTCAAATGAATCCATTGATAAAGTTTCTCCTCGTTTTGTCTCTTGCATTCGTAGTGTCATGTACTCAACCAAGTCTTGATCCTTTGCAAAGAGCATTAATGAGCAATCATCCAGCGATTCAAAAAGTGATGAATAATCTCGAGGAGCACGAGGTGCAGATTCTATACACCCAGATAGACACCAGCGCAACCGGGGAAGTTATTTTCACCGAATACACTTTTCAACTGGACGAAAACCGGTATTTCTATCCGGCGAGCACCGTTAAACTGCCCGCCGCAGTGATCACCATGGAATGGTTGGAGGCTCAGGACTCATTAACCACATCGGTTCCATATGGATTCAAAGGAGACTCACTTATGTATGACCTTAAAAGTGACTATCGCGCTGTGTTTGGCTTGAGTGACAACGATGCGTATAACCGACATTACGAACTTTTAGGTCGTGACTACTTGAACCAATCGTTGAGACAGAAAGGTATTCAGCCAGTACGAATTTCACATCGCTTGTCGACGCCCAATGCGAATATCTCTGAACGAAAAGAGAGTTTCTTTTGGTACAACGGTGATACTGTTCCTGTGCCTGTTTATTTGGACGGACCTATTGAAAAAATAGATCTGCGGGAGCAACAAAAGGGTAAGGGTTTTATGCGCTATGACAGCCTTATTGAAACGCCCATGAATTTTTCAGAAAAGAACTATTTCCCTTTGCAGGCACAACAAGGTCTTTTAAAGAGATTATTTTATCCGGAATCTTTTGCTGAAGAACAACGATTCAACATAAATCCAGCCAGAATGACGGTTCTTCATAAGCGGATGAGTGAAGTGCCAAGGGCGCTTGGATATGATGTATCCGAATACTACGACAGTTATGTCAAATTCTTCATGTATGGAGATACCAAAGATTCGATTCCGCATCACATTAAAATACATAACAAAGTAGGTTACGCATACGGAACACTTACCGATAATGCCTATATCGTTGATGACATTTACGATGTCCGGTTTTTTCTATCCGCCACCATTCTGGTCAACGAAAATGGAATATTTAACGATGACAACTATGAATATGAAACCATAGGAGTACCGTTCCTGGCCCAGTTAGGACGGGAAATTTATCTTTACGAAAGACAACGAAAAAAATAAAGTCTCGTGTTTTTATCACAGAACACCAAAAGATTAGCGCTATTGATTGTGTTTGTTCAGGCCACGCATTCCACAGAGGAATATATCGGCCGTTTATGGGAGAACTTTCCTCCTGCTACCTATCTATGCGGTCTAGTTTCTGACGATCTGGAAAGAGGGTTTCTTATAATCAATACAGGTCTGTTCGTGATCGGTATTCTGTCCTGGTTAATATGGGTTCGAAATGGATATACCTTGGCCAAAGCAATCATTTCCTTTTGGATCATCGTTGAAATTCTCAATGGGATCGTTCATCCACTTTGGGCATTAGTCCAAAAAAGTTATCAACCCGGAGTGATCACCGCACCATTCCTGTTGGCAAATGCTTTATTCTTATGGTATTATTTCAGAAATGATCTTCTGATGAACTCCGATTAAAATTCTTGAATTTCGCCTTTAGCGGCCTCGAATTCCCGCATAAGATCCTGAACGATTTGGGCCGCAGGCTTGATATCATGGATCAAACCCGAGATTTGTCCGATTTCCAACTCACCTTCCACCAGATCTCCTTCGAACATTCCTTTTTTCGCCCTGGCACGACCTAGCAATTTCTTGAGTTCTTCAATGGAAGGACCTTTTTTATAAAGTTCCTTTACATCCTGATAAAACTTGTTTTTTATCAAACGTACCGGTGCCAATTCTTTCAAGGTGAGTTCTGTATCCCCTTCTTTGGCGTTCACTACCACATCTTTAAAAGCCTGGTGAGCGCTGGATTCTTCCGAAGCAACAAAACGGCTACCCACCTGCACTCCATCTGCACCCAATACCATTGCCGCCAGCATACCTCTTCCGGTAGCAATTCCGCCGGCGGCGATCAATGGAATTTTAAGTTGCTCTTTTACCATGGGAATAAGAGTAAATGTGGTTGTTTCTTCCCTACCGTTGTGTCCACCTGCCTCAAAACCTTCAGCAACAATAGCATCTACGCCTGCTTCCTGGGCTTTGAGCGCAAATTTTACGCTGCTCACCACATGCACTACAGTGATATCATGTGATTTCAAGTGTTGGGTGTAGGTCTTTGGATTGCCCGCAGACGTGAACACGATCTTCACTCCTTCTTCTATAATGATTTGAATGATTTCCTCGAGATTCGGATACAACATGGGAACATTCACACCGAAAGGCTTTTGCGTAGCCTGCTGGCATTTCTTGATATGTTCTCGCAAGACTTCCGGGTACATGGAGCCGGCTCCCAGAAGTCCGAGTCCGCCTTCATTGCTTACTGCACTTGCCAGGCGCCAACCGCTGTTCCAGATCATACCAGCTTGAATGATGGGAAATTCTATTCCGAAGAGTTCCGTGATACGGTTTTTCACTACTGTTTATAAATTTAATGGGAATTAGACCTCATAATTAAATATCGAACGACTTGACACCTATTTGACTCCATCCTCAACTAAATCGCTAATGCAAGAAAATTATCATCTATTTTTTTAACTGATAACCCCGCTACCAAGCAATTCGTCATCCTGGTACCAGGCAACAAACTGCCCTTCGGCTATAGCAGACTGTGGTTTCTCAAAGATAACATAAAGTCCGGAATGAGTGCGGTGCAATGTGGCCGCTTCCAGAGGTTGTCGATAGCGAATCCTGGCCATCACTTCCATTTTCTGATCCGGCTCCAAAGCCAGGTCTTCCCGAATCCAGTGTATCTCAGATTCTTTCACAAAGAGTCCTCGTCGGTATAAACCGGGATGCTCTTTTCCCTGGCCGGTATAGATGATGTTCTCTTCTACATCGGTATCGATCACGAATAAAGGCTCTTTGGTTCCACCTACCGCCAGACCTTTGCGCTGACCTTTGGTAAAGAAATGAGCGCCCTGGTGCTTTCCAACGATGGTTCCGTCGTTGGATTCGTATTCGAATTTTCGTGAAAGGTATTCCAGTTCGTCTTCTTCGGAACTGAACGCAGGCACAGACTGTTGATACGCCTGAAATTCAGTAGGTACCTCAACGATCACTCCTTCTTTAGGTGCGAGTTGTTGTTGTAAGAAATCAGGCAAGCGCACTTTGCCGATAAAGCAAAGTCCCTGTGAATCTCGTTTTTCCGCAGTGATTAAATCCTGCTCTGCCGCAATTTTCCGAACCTCGGGTTTTAGTAGTTCCCCTATCGGAAAGAGAGTTTTCGCTAATTGTTCCTGAGATAATTGACAAAGGAAGTACGATTGATCCTTGTTAGGATCTTTACCGGATAACAGCTGGTAAACTGTTTCTCCATCATGTTCGATCTCACCTTTCCGGCAATAGTGACCTGTTGCGACATAGTCGGCACCCAGATTCATGGCAATCTTCATAAAAACGTCAAACTTGATCTCACGGTTACAGAGCACGTCAGGATTCGGGGTGCGCCCCATTTCGTATTCATGGAACATATAATCCACTATACGTTCCTTATACTGTTCACTTAAGTCCACCGTCTGAAAAGGGATTCCCAACTTTTGAGCAACGAGCATCGCATCATTGCTGTCTTCCAGCCAGGGGCATTCATTGGAAATAGTTACGGAGTCGTCGTGCCAGTTCTTCATGAACAAGCCAATAACCTCGTAACCCTGCTCTTTTAGAAGATAGGCGGCCACACTGGAGTCTACTCCTCCACTCAATCCAACTACAACTCTTTTCATTGCTTCCATTAGTAGGTGCAAAGGTACAATAATTACAAAATTTTAATGCAAATTACAGCGGTGCAGAAAGGGCTAGTTATTCTTGATTCGGGGCTTTGGATAGGTCTCCTCTAATTCCAGCTTTCCGTTCTTGTAGTATTTCCACAAACCATGTTTCTTCCCGTTCAGATAGGTTCCTTTGATGGTGAGGTTTCCACCAGCATCGTAGTATTCAGCGGAACCATGGAGTTCATCATCCGCATATTGAAGTTTCTTTAATAAGGTACCTTCCGGCGAATAATAGGTATTGGACCCAACTCTTTTTCCGTTGCTATAGTTTAATTCTTCGGTGACCTGATTATTGAGGTAATAAGTGGTTTTAGGTCCGTCAAGTTCTCCTTCTTTGTAGAATTCACGGGTCATGACAGAGTTTGCTTTTTCATGATAATACACCCACTCACCCATTCTGTTCTTTCCGTCCATTTTACCTTCGCTCACAAGCTTACCTTTCTTGGTAAAATATTTTACTTCGGAAATAGCGTCATTTTTGGAAAACTCCTTGATCACCATCGGTTGATTTTTGCAGTCCTGGCAGTAGAATTTGAAGGTGCCTACTTCTTTCCCATGATCAAAGGTGCCTTCATAACGCAGTTGGTCACTTTTAGGAAATTTCTTCTTCCATACGCCATGGCGTTTACCATTTTCATCTAACTGATTGATCTCTTGCGCAGTGATCATAGCCTGGCCGGCAAATATTCCGAAGAAAAGAAAAACAATGGTTTTCATGGGGAATAACTCTTTTGAAAACTAACGAATTAATTTACCAAGTATTTTATTTCTGTCTAAAACCGGAACTCTCTATCGGTTTCTCGCTTTCTTTTGAGCCTCTGCCTGCTCCATCATCTCTGCCATCTTTCGCTGGAAACGATTTTGTTTCTTAGGCCTCTTTTTATTGGCTTCTATCTTGGCGTGTATCTTGTCTTCATCGATGATAAATTTCTTGATCACCAGCATAATTCCAATAGTAATCAAATTCGACGTAAGGTAATATACGGAGAGCCCACTCGCATAGTTGTTAAAGAATACCAACATGAACAATGGCGACAGGTACATAATGAATTTCATATTCGGCATTCCTGGTTGTTGCTGCTGCTGCATGGTTTGCCCTGTGGTCATCATCATATAGATAAAAATAGCGATGGAAGCCAGGATCGGGAACAAACTCACGTGATCGCCGTAAAACGGAATATTGAAAGGTAATTCAGCGATGGTATCGTAACTCGAAAGGTCGTCTGCCCACAGGAAACTTTTTTGTCTCAAATCGAAAGCCGTTGGGAAAAAGGTAAACAAGGCATAGAAGACGGGTATCTGCAATAGTGCCGGCAAACATCCTTTCAACGGACTCGCACCCGCTATATTCTGCAATTTCATGGTCTCCTGCTGAACCTTCATTTTATTGTCACCATACTTTTCTTTAATGGCATCAATTTCTGGCTTAAGCACCTTCATTTTAGCCTGGGAAACGTATTGTTTATATTGAACAGGAGAAAGTAAGAGCTTGAATAAGATGGTAAGCACTATGATGGCAATTCCTGCAGGGAACCATTTGCTCAATAGCCCGAATACCGGAATGATCGCATACTTATTAATCAAACCAAATATTCCCCATCCAAGAGGCATCGCTTCATCCAGATTACGACCGTACTCCTTGAAGATCTGGAAATCGGTTGGGCCATAGTACATATTCATGTCGTACGCCAAAGCACCACCTTTAGGCTCCAGTAGCATTCTGGCACCGTACTTTTTTGTGTAAACGGTATCTATGGTTTCATCCTTCACTAAATCTTCGGAAGTGAACTTAACTTCCTTAAAAGGTGTATCCGTCAATAGCATAGAACTGAAGAAATGCTGACGGAAATTCATCCAATTCACGTCTATTTCTGTTTCTTCATCTTCGCCAGTAGGAGAAAGTTTACTGTGGTCATCTCCATTCTCATGTTCGTAGGTAAGCCGGGTATAGCGGTTTTCGTAGGTGATACTTTTGGCTTGTCGATACCCTTGAAAGTCCCAGTTGAGGTACATCGGCTGACTAGTATTCAACACTCCATCCAATCCCTGACTCCGAATTGAGAAATCCAACATATATTCACCCGGTTTTAGCTCATATCGGTATTCGATAAAGGCGTTGGGTGATGTTTTGAGCTTCATGGATAGGACTTCATTCTCTCCATTTTTACTTATTGAAGGTTCGAAATAAAGGTCCCTCGTATTCAGATTTCGGTTCTCAGCAGTAAACTCAAGATTGAAATCATTATTTCCGTCTTTAATTATGTATACAGGTTCTCCCCTAAATTCGGTATGTTCTTTCAGTTTGGCCTCCACGATATAGCCCCCCTTGTTACTTACCTTCAGAGAAAGTACATCATTTTCTACCGTGGTAATTCCGTCCTGTGCGCTGGATAATGTTCCTGAATAAGCGAAGGAGCCTAATTTATTTTTCAGCCCTTCTACTGCCAGGGAGTCTTCGGAATTGGCAGTGTATATTTCGGTGGGAGTTATTGTTTTCTCTTCGGAAGTGGTCTCAATAGCCTTCTCTTCTTCAGCTAATTGTTCCTCCTTTGCCTTGGCAGCTTCTATTTCTTCCGGAGTAGGTTGATTGCTATACATCATCCATAACAGTATACCTCCAATTAATAGCATCCCTATGAATGAATTTCTATCGAACGTTCTTTTTTGTTCCATATGTTGTTCCGAGTGGTTTCGGATAGTTTAATAATTCGTCAAATATAAGGAGACCTGTTGATATCACCTGCCCCCTTGGCGTAATTTACTTTTGGATAGCAACTATCCCGCCTAATTAAAAATTGCGCCAAATTGTCTTATTGCTTGGAAAATTGGTGAGCCGCATTGACAAAACCTACAAATAATGGATGGGGATTGGCTACGGTACTCTTATATTCCGGGTGGTATTGCACTCCTACAAACCAAGGGTGTTCCGGGATCTCAACAATTTCTACCAACCCTGTATCCGGGTTGATTCCTGTTGCTCTTAAACCGGCTTCTTCCAATGCATCTCTGTACGCATCGTTGTATTCGTATCGATGTCTGTGTCGCTCCTCGATGTGAATATCCCCATAGATTTTACCCACGATGCTGTTGGCTTCCAAATCACACTTCCAGGCTCCCAATCGCATGGTTCCGCCCATATCGGTGATATGCTTTTGTTCTTCCATCAAACTAATCACCGGATGCGGGGTAAACTCATCCATCTCGGTGCTATTCGCACCTTCCAGTCCTAAAATATTTCTCGAATACTCAATTACCGCCATTTGCATTCCGAGACAAATACCCAGAAATGGCATTTTGTGTTCCCGAGCGTAGCGCACTGCCTCAATTTTTCCTTCCACACCTCTTTCTCCAAAGCCAGGAGCCACTAAAACTCCGTGCAGTCCTTCCAACAATTCATTCACGTTCGAAGCATCGATATGTTCGGAGTGAATTGATTTCACTTTTACTTTTACTTCGTTGACAGCTCCGGCATGAATAAAGGATTCCAGGATCGATTTATAACTATCCTGCAGTTCAACGTACTTGCCTATGAGTCCGATTCGCACTTCACCTGACGGATTCTTGTGTCGGGCCAAGAACTCGTTCCATCCATCCAGGTTAGGGTCCGACGCGTTCTTTATATCCAGTTTTTTCAAAGCCACTTTATCCAATCCTTCATCAAGCATCATATTAGGAACATCATAAATCGTAGTTGCGTCGATCGATTGTATAACAGCCTCTTTTTCCACATTGCAGAATAGCGCCAATTTACGTTTGAGGGAATCGGAAAGTTCATGTTCGGTTCTACATACCAGTATATCCGCCTGGATCCCACTCTCCATTAATGTCTTTACGGAGTGTTGCGTGGGTTTGGTTTTTAATTCCCCGGCGGCAGACAGGTAAGGAATTAACGTTAGGTGGATCACCAAACTATTATGTTCACCCAGTTCCCATTTTAACTGACGAACGGATTCGATATACGGCAAGGATTCGATATCACCCACAGTTCCTCCAATTTCAGTAATCACAATATCGTAATCGCCACTATTACCAAGGATTTGAATACGCTCTTTGATCTCGTTGGTGATATGCGGGATCACCTGCACTGTTTTACCTAAAAACTCTCCTTTTCGTTCTTTTTCGATGACGCTTTGATAAATTCTTCCGGTGGTTACATTGTTGGCTTGTGAAGTAGGCACATTAAGGAAGCGTTCATAATGACCGAGGTCCAGATCGGTTTCGGCTCCATCGTCGGTTACATAACATTCGCCATGTTCGTAGGGATTCAAGGTACCGGGATCTACGTTGATATAGGGATCAAGTTTCTGAATGGTCACTCTGAGTCCCCTGGCCTGAAGCAGTTTGGCCAGTGATGCTGCTATAATTCCTTTTCCAAGTGATGATGAAACGCCGCCCGTAACGAAGATATACTTTGTAGTGCCCATAGAATGTGTAGCCTTGTTAGTACCTATACGGGGTTCAAAGATAAGATTTTAATTCGGAGGTCGCTAATTAAATCTACTTTTCAGGAATATAGTTTTCCACACTATTTAATACCTTATATTTATATACCTAATAAAATGATAATCACGTGCGCAAACATCTTTTCACACTTTTTTTAATTGCAACTGTAATGAGTTATTCTCAGAGTAAAAATGAAGATCAGATACCCTTCGAGGAAATCCCCGAAGCTCCCGAAAACTATTCAGGAGGTAATGTCGTAGCCCGAATGGTAGAAGGCCTTGGCTTCAGATTCCATTGGGCAAGTAAAGACCTCACGGAACAGGACCTGATGTACAAACCTTCGGAAGATGCCAGAAGCTGCAGGGAAACCCTGGAGCATATCTACGGCTTGTCAAAAACCATTTACAATGCTTCCAAGAGTGCTCCAAATACGGGAGGTGAGGAAATCTCGAATTGGTCCTACGAAGATCTTCGAGCTAAAACGCTACAGAATCTAAAAGAAGCCAGTGAAAATTATCGGGGAATGTACATGTATGATGTTGATAAACTCAAAGTCATCTTTCAACGGGGAGAGCGTACCAGTGAATACCCATTCTGGAATATGATCAATGGTCCAATCGCTGATGCCATCTATCATACCGGACAAATAGTGTCTTTCAGAAGAAGTTCAGGAAATCCCATCAACTCGAATATCAGTCAGTTTACGGGTAAGAAAAGGAATTAAATCCTTCCAGTCGATCTAATCAGGGGACGAATAAGATCTTCCAATCCGTTGATCTTGATTTCGTGCATTTCAATCATCAATCTCCCCAGCTTGCCTTCAGGAAATCCTTTTTCTCTGAACCAGGCATAATAGTACTCGGGGACATTGACCAAATATTCGTTTTTGTATTTTCCGAAGGGCATTTTATAGTTTGCCAATTCGATGAGATGTGCTTTGTCGAAGCTATTTCCAGCGGTCATATTCCTTTAACTGTTCAGCTATGTATAATCGCCAACTATATTCGGCCGACTCGACATTAGAGTGATCACTATCCCTGTCAAATTGTTCCTGCATTGCTCTGCGCTCCAATTCAATCTTGTTGTATAACGTACCTGCGGTGTCTTTGAAGTTTGAGTCTTTGGGGATATCACTTAAAATAAGTCTCAACTTACGGGCGTGAAGTTCGGAGATATCAAAATGGGCCTGTTCGTGCTTCAGAATATAATCGTTTACCTTCTCAGGTCGATACCAGGAGAGTTGAGGATAAAAATTACATTTCACGCTATACTCTACAGTTTCCTTTCCATTCCGCACCGAATACGAATAAGAAAATGAAACCCCCGAATTGGTGCTTGCGACATACTCCTCGGCTCCTTCCGGCGTGCCTTTGAAATCGGCCCAGGTCAATCTGCGATTTTCGTTCCATACCAGTTTCTCCTCCTCCACTTCGGAAGAGACAAACATGCTGAGTATAAAAAACAGGGAAATTAGTTTCATCAGTACAATAACGCAACAAGCCCGATTTTATTGGTCTGCAAACTACAACACCCAGTGATATTCAATATCCTTAACAATATCCGGATGCAAGCTATGGATCACCGGACATGTGTTTCCGGTATTTTCCAAAATGATCCGGTGTTTTTCTGAAACGTCCGATGGTAACTTCACAATCACCTCGATCCTGGAGATCCTCCTGGGGTTTGAGGTCATGGTTTTGGTGACTTTCGCCTCTGCACCATTGATATCCACATCCAGATCCCGTGCTTTGATTCCCATAACCGTGAGCATACAATTTGCCAGACCCGTAGCAACGGTATCGGTTGGAGAAAAGGCCTCTCCTTTCCCATTATTGTCCAAGGGAGCATCGGTTTTAAAAGTGGATCCCGATTTGAGATGTGTATTTTCAGTCCGAAGATCCCCTAAATAAATTACTGTTGACGTACTCATTTCACCACTTCAAATTGTAGATCCTGGTTGAATTTCAGAATATAAAAGGCATTATTGCGGTAACCTGAAAACATTTTTTTCTGGTATCTGAATTTATTTTCCACATATTCAGTCTCATAGTCTCCGTTCGAAGCATCGTACACGTTTCGGGCCGAAGCAAGCCGAAGTAAAACATCATATGTAAGATCAAAACCGCGCACCGCAAATCGGTTGGGCAAGACTCCATATTTGTTTTTATAGCTCACGAGGAATGCATTTTTCTCATCGTAGCTATACGCCCGACTTATGGATGGAAAGGTAAAATTAAGATTCGCCAAGTGCACATTGGAGATGTCGTGATAATCGTAATTTTCATTTTTATCGGTGGTGAATAATCGGACCTGATTCTCTTCAGGCATTCCATTTAATAACCCAACCACATTACTCAAAATTACCGGATCTTCCGATTCCAGGATCACCCAGTTTTCACGGGTTTTGTCAAGTTTCTCTTCAATAGCAACCACATAAAGGAAGCCTTTTTCCCGTGGTGAAATCGAAATCGCACCAGGTA
>WUAI01000019.1 GCA_009827225.1 Flavobacteriaceae bacterium
TAGACCTGAGCGATATGATTCAGGAGAAAACTATAGATGTGGCCAACTTAGCCTCTGGTGTGTATGTAGTACACATCCTGGGTGAAAAGGCCAGTACCGTAAAGAGACTCATTAAAGAGTAACTTTAACTAACTAACCAAAAAAACCCCTTCGAAATCGAAGGGGTTTTTTATTTTATGTCTAACGAATCTATCGGGCAAGAACACCTTTTGCTTCCATCACCGGGAGCGCCACAGCATTGTCTTCCATGATAGAATGTGCAGGAAGTTCAAATCTTTTATCGTACAAGGTATCTCCAATAAAGAAAGTAACCATGAAATAGTTGTTTAGTTTCAAAACACTCTCTTCGATAAACTCAATTTTTGCGTAGCTTTTTACAGGTAGCAACTTCAATGAATGTCTCATTTTGGCAGTGCTGTCTTTGTCATCCATTCCTTCAGAAACGATTAATACCGTTTCCAGCGGGTCGGGCCCGTCATTGATGATATAAACGTTCCAATCATGAGTGCGAAAATCCTTGTTGTATTCCCGAATTGCTGCTACATAAATATCCTTTACTTCGGGAATCTTAATATCTTTCCTCATACTACAAAACCCCTTTGAACTGTTCCAGGAAACGAATGTCATTTTCACTTAACATACGTATATCAGGAATTTGGTGAAGTAGAAGGGCAATCCTGTCGATCCCCATTCCGAAGGCAAAACCAGAGTACTCTGTAGAATCAATTCCGCAGTTTTCGAGGACATTTGGATCCACCATTCCACACCCCATGATTTCCAACCATCCGGTACCTTTAGTCATCTTATAATCGGTTTCCGTTTCAAGACCCCAATACACATCAACTTCAGCGCTAGGTTCCGTGAAAGGGAAATATGACGGGCGAAGGCGAATTTTTGACTTTCCGAACATTTCAGTAGTGAAATACTGAAGGGTCTGCTTCAGATCAGCAAAACTCACCCCCTTATCCACATACAGTCCCTCCACTTGGTGGAAGAAACAATGCGAACGGGCAGAAATGGCCTCATTTCGATACACCCTACCCGGTGATATGGTACGAATTGGAGGCGGATTGTTCTCCATATAACGAACCTGCACAGAAGAAGTATGAGTTCTCAATAATATGTCCGGATCGGTTTGAATGAAGAAGGTATCCTGCATATCTCGCGCTGGATGATATTCAGGTAGATTTAATGCGGTAAAATTATGCCAGTCGTCCTCAATTTCAGGACCTTCCGACACATTAAAGCCTATCCGTGAGAAAATTTCTATAATCTTGTTTTTTACTATGGAAATAGGATGTCTTGATCCTAGCTCTATAGGTTCACCGGGGCGGTATAAATCTCCATAAACGCCCTTGGTTTCAGTCTTATTGTCTATTTCATTCTTTAAAGAAGCCACCTTTTCTTCAGCCGCCTTTTTAAGTGAATTGATGGTTTGACCAAATTCCTTCTTCTGATCATTAGCCACATTTTTGAATTCCGCAAAAAACTCGTTTAGCAGGCCTTTTTTTCCCAAATACTTGATTCGGAAAGCTTCTACCTCATCCTTGGTTTTCGCACTGAAAGCTTCAACTTCAGCTAAATGATCTTTAATCTTATCTAACATTTCCATGAGTTGTGACAGAGGGCAAAACTACAACTTTTATAAGTAATTAAACAATGACTTTCTTCTCCAGAAAATACTGTACAATGGCCTCTTTCATGAGTATACTTTGCTCTCCCGCTTTGAGCGATGGCAATTGTTCAACGATCTTGTAATGTGGCCATCCTTCTTCATCAAAATAATCGAACTCGTAATACCCAAAAGGTTCCAGCAATCGGCAAATTGCAATGTGCATCAGGTTTACTTTTTCGTCCTTTTTGAATTTACGGTGAATTTGTCCCAACTCCTGGAGGCCAATCAAATATATAATGGCATCAAGCTCCAGGGTATCGCCATCAGCAAACTGATTGCTTAAATGGGTAACCACCAACTCCCATCGCTGTTTTAATATCTCGTCTCGCGCCATACTATTGTGCCACAAAGATACGTTTCTTAGCTAAAGGTTTTAGTATATTTACCTTAAATACACCCTTATGAACACAGTCGATATCATCCTTGGAATAATTTTGTTGCTTGCTTTTTATTCCGGGTTCAAGAAAGGTCTTTTTGTCACTCTTGCTTCGTTAATTGGACTCATCGCAGGGGTAATTGGAGCTATCTACTTTTCCGACTTTGCGGGAGCCTATATATCGAGATGGTTTGATCTTGGGGATGAACTCACCAAATGGATTTCATTCGCCGTTACCTTCCTGGGAATCATATTTATTATCGGTTACCTGGGAAAATTCCTTACAAAAATCGCAGATTTTGCAGCACTGGGATTCTTAAACAAACTACTTGGGGGAGTATTTTCAACCCTTCAGTATGCCTTGATCATCAGTGTGATCTTTATGTTCTTTGATTCCTCAAATGTTACAGGTTTTGTCATTTCAGAAGAAAAGAAAAGTGAATCTAAACTCTATGGCCCTGTCGCTTCTCTTGCACCTTTGGTAATTCCAAAAGTGATAGAAAAGTTTAAAGATGAAGACGATACCGAAGAGTCTATGGAAAATTCAGCATAGGCTATCGATCAGCCTCCACATGCCCTCGTATGTAAATAATGGCTTCTTTAAAATCTTCGAACAAACATTCCTCAGGAACCAGATCCGGAACAATATCTATACTCGACATCATAGCATAGGGTTGATCCTGAACTCCGTCCATCATAGGATGAATATCCTTCTGATTTAAATTGAGCAAGATTTCTTCCATGGCGTACAGACCCGATTGATCCATATACGGAACTTCACCCATTCTGATAATTACGTGGGTAGCCGAAGGCGGAACATCATTGGCCAGCTCCTGAATATCAGCAGTAGAACCAAAAAATAAGGGTCCTTTCAATCGTTTGATATACACTTTATCATGATACTTAGTGGGGAAATCGACCTCATCCTTCCAAGGAAGTTCTAATTCGTCCGCCACATTAAGTGTTACCACTTTCGACTTCTTCACCGTGAGATCTCCGATCTTTTTCATGAACACAAGGGACGCCTGAACCAAGCCAATTCCCACTGCATAAATAAGATCCCAGAACACAGACAGAAGTAGTACAGAAAGCATGATAAGAATTTCGGTACGAGGCATATATGGAATGGCTCGTAATCCTTTGTAATCCATCACACCAATCCCAACAGTAATTAATATTCCGGCAAGCACAGCCGCTGGAATTTGAGATGCCACAGGGCCTAATGCTAATAAGATCACCAATAATAATAATGCGGCGATCATCCCGGATAATTTGGTGGTACCTCCTGAACTGATGTTCACAACTGTTCGAATCGTAGCTCCCGCTCCAGGTAGACCTCCAAATACCGCTGCAACACCATTACCAATACCTTGCCCGATCAATTCCTGATTCGGTTTGTGCTTGGTTTTGGTCATATTATCCGCCACTACCGAAGTAAGCAATGAGTCAATGGCTCCCAGAAATGATAAGGTGAGCGCCGTAAATACGTAAGGCGTAATGGCGGCTACGCTAAACGATGAAAACATTTCCAATTGTGGAATCGGAAATCCACTTGGGATCTCCTTAATCGGCATATAATCCAGTTTGAGGAAATAGGCCGCACCAGTGACCACAAACAAGGCAACCAGCGTACTTGGTATTTTTTTTGTGATGTATTTAAACCCGAAAATGATAATGATCGTGGCCAGGGCGAGGATAAATTCGAGCCATTTGAAGTTCTTTAGGGCCCGGGGAAATACCTTCAGGGTTCCAATCACTCCCGAACTATTATTTTTAGCAAGTGAAAGCGCCTCTTTTTGAATCTCTTCTTCGGTGATCAATTCAGCCCTTCTTATGGTTTCCCTAAAATCTTCCAAAACCAAAATTCCTTCATCGGCCTCGTCCAGTAATATCTTATCCAACAAAACCTCTTCGGCCTGTGGTTTGTATTGCTCTACTAATTCGTTATCCTCTTCCACTGTATAACCCAGCAACGGACTAATCTGGGTGATCAAAATGATCACACCAATGGCTGTCATAAATCCTGATACCACGGGATAGGGAATATATTTAATATACCTACCCACACCCATTAAACCAAGTCCTATTTGAAACAACCCGGATAGTAAGAAAACGAGTAAAATGTATGGTAAGGCCTTTTCTACATCACCGTCATTGGCAGCGATAATCCCGGCAATAATTACCATGGATACGGCGGTCATCGGAGCCGTCGGACCTGAAATTTGAGTATTGGTTCCTCCAAACAGAGAAGCAAAGAATCCTATAAATATGGCACCATAGAGTCCAGCACTAGGGCCTAGTCCTGATTGTACCCCGAATGCCAGGGCTAAAGGTAACGCAACGATACCTGCGGTGATTCCTCCTAAAAAATTGCCTCGGAAATTTGAGAATATTCCTTTGAACATAATTGGTTGGTTGTTTGTTAAATGTGGTTGAGAAAACTAAAGATAAAAAAATATCTATTCCTTAGTGTTAAGGCGTGGAAAAAACTACAGGTTTTTAAGGTCGGTCGCCAGAATCCAACCTTCTTTTCCATCAGCTATTTCGATGTGCATCCAATTATCCTCCTCCTCGAGGACCTGAACTTTGGTTCCTTCATGTAATATGAATGCCGTTTCACTCCCCATATTCGGTTCATTTTTAACTTCGGAACTTTCAGCAAAAATAATAGCCGGCTGGTCATTTAATTGTTTATCATAGGTTCTGAAACTCATGATAAGACCGGTGAACAAAACAAATAATGCCAGCAAGGATCCTATGAACATTAGCCGCTTACGGGTGGAAAACGTTGAAAAGTAGTAGAGTAGAAAAAGCAGTGCAAATACGGCGGAAGCGACCACAGTTACCCAGGCCCATCCGTTGAACGACAAAAGCGAAGCCAGGTTACTATCCCATTTGGCAAATAGCGTTTGTGGCAAGGGCTCAATCGCATCCACAGTGGCATTCTGGGCGAAAGCCAAATTGCTTAATACATCCCGATCATTTGGGGACAGCTGCAACGCCTTTTCGTAATAATAAATGCTTGGGCCTATATTATTCAACTTATAATGCGCATTAGCGATGTTGAAATATATAGCCGTAGAATGCTCTCCGGCAGCGATAATTTTCTCCCAGTTCTCAATGGCTGCCTGATAATTTTCAGCTTTGTATTGTTCTTTCCCCTGCTCGAACAACCCCACAGATTGTGCCTTTCCGAAGAAAAAACTTATCATAAAAAGAAATAAAAAGTATCGTTTCATTCTTTCTGATTAATTACTGAAATTGTTTATCAATTCTCGAAATGGTGGTTACCGCCTGCTCGTAATCCTTTTGAATCGTCACATTAGAAGCAGGTGCATACCTCGCATATTCGCAGCTCTTCAATAAGGACTCAAATTCATTCACCACTTCACTACTTACTCCATGCTCTGTCAATAATCCCGCAATTCTGGGTTTGGACATATCCGAAGTTTCTATGTTCAGTTTTGCTTTAAGATAATTATGCAATGCTCTTTCGAGGGCTTCATAAAAGGAGGCCTTATCTCCCAAGTTCTTTTTCGCGCTTCCCAGGTATTTTTTTGCCAGCGCATTGGCCCGTCTTAGTTTATTCCCTTCTACATCCGCCAGTCTCTGCTTTCGTTTGTTCCCCACCAATATGAACAACGGAATGATAAGTAATGGGGCAGTTAATAGTGACCAGTACAAAGTAGATTGAAAGAAGTTAGGTTTAACCACTGATTGTAATGATGGCTTCAACTTGATGTATTTGAACTGCTCCTGGCTAAGTACCACCGGTTGCTTATTGCCTGCGGTTGTATTATCCGAAGTAGCATTGGTCACAGGGCCATTTTCTACCTCAATAATCAGCTCGTCTGAAGTAAGAGTTTTATAAGATTCTGTTTCCAGATCGAAATATGAGAAGGAAATCGGACGAATGGGATAATTCCCTTTAAACTGTGGAATTACCGTATATTTTTCTACCATGGCTCCGCTCATCCCATTTCGCTGAGTGCGGATATTATCGTCGCGGGTTGGTTCGTAAACTTCGAGGGAACTCGGAAGTTTCACCGTCGGTAAATCGAACAACTTCAAATTCCCGTTTCCGGACACCCGGACCGACAATTCCAGAGATTCACTTGCGTCCAACTGCAGCCTATTCGCTTCCACATCCAGATCGAATTTTCCAACGGCACCCGTAAAATTCAAAGGCTTGCCTGTTTCCGGCAAGGGTTTTACATTGATCGTTCTGTTTCCTGCTGAAATGGTCTTATTTACACGTGTCATCAAGGGACGACCAAAGAGATCCCTTCGGTTACTTTTTACATCGATTGGCACGTCAAGAGTAAGGGGTTCAATTTCAAGCTTTCCTGATTTTTGAGGATACAGGACCGTGGTTCGCAAGATCACATATCGATAATCTTCACCTAGAAATTTTCCTTCGTAGATCTTATAATTCCCTCTGCTATCAATATTCTGGCTCCAGAAATCGGCGTACTTCGGAGTATCAATCTCGCGCCAGTTATTGGTAATACTAACCTCGTTAGATACGTAAAGTTTGTACACCACCGTGATGGATTCATTGAGATAAGGATTCGAATTGGAAACTTCTGCCACTAAATGGACATTTTCACTGGCAAGATAATCTGCGTTGTTCCCGTCCTTTGGTTTTGCCACTGCGGCAGTCACCTCTACCTGGACCGGTGTAGTTTTGTAAGTTTCGCCGTCGATTTCAATACTGGCTTGCCCGATGTTTAGTTTCCCTCTGGATTGAGGTGCCAGAAAGTACGAATAGGTCTTGGAGTAACTTCGTTTACCATTGATCCAGGAATTGCTGATAGCCTGATTAGGCCCTCCAACCACCCTGAATCCTTCGAATGCAGGAGGCCTGAAATTATCCCCATCTTTGTTCATTTCGAAGTCGACCCGCAATCGCTCGTTGATGCCCAGGCGTTTCTTACTTACCTTGGCTTCAAACTTCACCTGGGCCTGGAGGAAGCTTCCTCCAAGAAAGAAAATAATTATGTAAATGAAATACTTCACTTTCATGATTACCAGTCTTTATTCGATTTTATCTTGGCGCCTTTTTGTTTTTGGGCATTTATTTTATCCTGTACTTTCTTCTCTTCGTTGTTCATAGCATCCAGCAAATTCTTAATCTGCTGAGGAGAAAGCTGTCCGGGTACCGGTTTTGGTTGTTTTTCCTTTTTATCATCTCCTTCTCCTTCCTTCTCCTCTTTAGGCTCACCCTCCTTCTCTTTATCTTCTCCTTCTTTGTTCTTGTCTTTTTCCTCTCCTTTATCTTCGTCCTCCTTTTGCTCCCCGTCGTCGCCTTCTTTCTCCTTGCCCTCGTCGTCGTTCTTGTCTTCGCTTTCGCTCTCGTCTTCTTTATTGTCTTTCTGATCCTCGTTCTTATCATCTCCATCACCTCCCTGTGGCGGATTCTTTTCAAGCATTTCTTTTGCAAGTGCCAGGTTGTAACGGGTTTCATCGTCGGTTGGATTATTCCTCAACGCATCTTTATAGGCTTCCACAGCCTCCGCATACTTCTTTGCATTCATAAAGGTATTCCCCAAATTATGAAATGCACTGTGCTTCTCTTTTTTGGATTTTGAAGCCTCGGCCGCCTGTGCAAACCTGCGCATGGCTTCATCATTCTTTTTTTTGTTGTAATATGCGTTCCCAAGATTGTACTTCCCGATTTCTTCGGAAGGACTAATCGCAATTGCCTTGCGATAATTCACCTCGGCGTCTTCAAATTTATCATTAGAGATGTCCGAATTCCCTTCAGAAATAAACAAACGAGTTTCCTTCTCAGTTTTGAGCTGATCTTTATTTTTCTTTTGTGCTGAAACCGTCCAAGAGATTCCAATAATCAGTACCAGGGAAGCTAAAGCATTATGTATGTTGGATCCTTTCATTTTCATTTTTCACTTTCATTAAAGAGGTTCAATTTCTTTACCCAGGCGGTTTTTCTTTCCAAAAGCAGAGCATCTAATAGCAGCAAAAATAATGCCCCGGCTAAAAACCAATGGAACTGGTCTTTAAAATCGGTGAACTGCTTAGCTTCGAATTCCTGCTTATCCATTCCATTCAAGATAGCAGTAACAGTTTCCACCACTTCTTTGGTGTTGCTCCCGTCAATGTATTCCCCATTCGCCTTGGAGGCAATTTCCAAAAGAGTCGCCTGGTTCAACTTAGTCACTACCTGTTCATTGTTGACGTCTCGCTTATAAAACTGAAGAACTCCGTTTCGCTTTATAGGAATAGGCGCTCCTCGTTCTGTACCTACGCCAATGGTAAATATTCGAATGCCCATCTTAAAGGCTTCATCCACAATGGCACCCACATTACCTTCATGATCTTCCCCATCACTGATGATAAACAACACCCTGTTGGTTTGCTCCTCGTCATTATAGAACGTCTTTGCCAAAGAAATGGCTTCAGTGATAGCAGTCCCCTGGGATGACACCATATCGGTATTCATACTGCTCAGGAACAACTTTGCAGATGAAAAATCAGTGGTGATTGGTACCTGCGGAAAGGCGCTTCCGGCATAACCGATAATTCCTATTCTATCTCCGGCCAGACTATTAATGATCTGGGTTACCAGTTGTTTACTCTTCTGAAGTCGATTGGGAGCAATATCCTCTGCCAGCATACTTTTGGATACGTCCAGGGCGAAAACCACATCCACACCTTCTCTTTTTACAGTTTCCAGTTTTGTCCCGATCTTCGGATTCACCAAGCCAAAGCTCAGACAAACCAATGCCAGGGCCAATATGAAGAATTTTAACCCAAGTTTAAATATCGATTTATTCGGACTCAGTTTCTTTAATAGTTCGGCAGTAGCGAATTTGGACTGTGCCCTCTTGCGCCAGATCAACACAGAAAGAAACATGACCAGGAGAACAGGAATCCCGAACAGCAAATAGAAATATATGGGTTCTTCCAATTGATACATACCTACACAAAACTTCTGAATACCGAATACCGCAATAGCAGTTCCAGTGTTAATAACCCGAGAGCCAATAACACCAATGGGCGGTATTTCTCATCGTAATTTTTATACTTAAATTCCTCGATCTCGGTTTTTTCAAGCTTATTGATCTCCTCATAGATCTCTCCCAGTTTGGTCGTGCTTGTTGCCCTGAAATACTGCCCTCCGGTTGTATTTGCAATTTCTTTGAGCAACTCTTCATCTATTTCCACCTGCACATTACCATATTGAAATTTACCACTCGGGAGTATGCCTATGGGTGATAAAGCCATTCCATTGGTTCCCAATCCGATCGTATACACCTTAATACCAAACTCAACCGCAAGCTCACTGGCGATCTTAGGATCGATAAATCCTGAATTGTTCACCCCGTCCGTAAGTAAAATGATCACTTTGCTCTTTGCCCGGCTCTCTTTCAATCTGTTAACAGAAGTGGCTAATCCCATACCAATGGCTGTTCCTCCTTCGATGATGGTATTGTATTTTATACTTTTCAAAGAAGACAATACGATACTCTTATCACTTGTGAGCGGAGTTTTGGTGAAACTCTCTCCAGCGTATTCCACCAGCCCGATTCGATCATTGGGCCTGGCATTGATAAAACGCGCTGCCACAGTTTTAAGGGCTTCGAGCCTGCTGGGTTTTAAATCCCGAGCCAGCATACTAGCCGAAACATCAATTGCCATTACAATATCAATTCCACTGGTGGTTTTAATCCTTGTACTTTCATCTACGTTTCTGGGTCTTGCCATGGCTACGATGATGGCCGCTAATGCGATGAGTCTCATTATATACAGCAGCGGTTTTAATTTGGCCAACCAATTATTCGCAGTTTTAAATCCTTTGATACTCGAGATCTTTACCGCAGCATTTAATTTGTTTCTTTTCCAGACATACCAGAATAACAGCACAGGCAGCAATAAAAGCAGCCAAAACATTTGTGGATGTACAAATTCAAAGTTCTGCATCATTTAACACCTTTGGTTTGCATTATTTCCAACTCTATGGAATTGACAATCCTGTTCTTTATCTCCGCTGCATAGTCATTCTCTTGCTCGAAAGCAATGGTAAGCATTTGCAAACTCTGCCCCTGTTTAAACAACAAAAGCTCATATTCCATTTTTATGGGTTTGCCGCCTTGTTCATTCTTAAAGTCAAACTGTCCGAAGTACTTTTTACCTTCCACACTCTCCTCTATGCTGAAATTCTCTTCTTTGGCAATCATATTAATGGCACCGCTTTCCTCCAGCGACGAGAGCATACCTTCGGCGGCGGCATTTAATTCCAGTTGAATCCCTTCAGAATAGGTAGAAGTATTAGCCATGATATAGAACTTCTCCGTTAATTCTCCATATTTAAACATATCAAGAGAGGTCACCGTTTTCTTGACTTCTTCGGGTAGTTCAGATTCGGAACGTTTTAATATTTCAGGAGTTTCAATAATAAGAGCCGGGGATCCATATTCACTTTTGTACCAACGGCCTTCCGCCATATTCTTGAGTTTATTTCCAAATACTGCATCTTTTACGGTATCAAATCCAAAAGCAACTCCGCTAACCAATACAAGTAAAACCACTGCAGAACCGGCTATAATCACAGTTTTTCTGCGTTTCGCCTTCCTTTTTTTCATTCGGATCTCCTCGGCATACAGTTCGTTCTGTAACAATTCTTCTTCCGTTGGTTCCGGGATCGCCTCTTTAGTCTCGTTTATTATGTCCTCCACACTTTCCCGGTCTGCTCGTGCCTGCCCCATTTCCTGTTTGAACTTGGCGAATTTTACCAAATCGGCTCGCTTTAAAATCCCATCCAGTTTTTTGATCGTTAAGGTATCGAACTCAAAATGACCCGCATCTTTATGCAGTTGAAGCCGTTCAATTAATTCGTCACTGGTACTCTCCATGGCGGTGTCGTCAACCTCACGATCGATATAGCGCTTCACGATTTCCGTTAAGGTGGAATAATACGCCTTGGATTTGTTCTCTTTCAATAATTCAAGAGCATCGAGTTCCTGAAGTGCCACCATAGCTTCTTCATAGGGCGGTAGTCTTTTTTCTTCTTCCTTCTTTTTCTTTTTTCTTCGGAAGTAATAATAAACAAGCCCTCCCAATACTGCGATTGGCAATAACCATAGCAGTAATTTCAGAAAGTCAAACGGCGGGCCGTCTACTTCTATCACTGGTTTGATATCAAACATCTTTTGCGAGAGTGTATCTACAGGCACATCCCTAACCTCCACACGGATAGAATCGGATGTATAAGCTTTATCATCGATAATTACCCGTTGCGACGGAATGGTGTAGGCCCCACTATCAAACTGGGTAAGTCCGTATTTCTTAATTAGCCGAAATTTAGAATCGGCATAACTGGTATCTGTTTTATAGGATTCGATAACCTCCAGCGGGAGGAAACTTTGCCCTTCCGGAAATAATACCAATGCTGTGGTATCAGCTTCCACTTCAAGGGAATACTGAATTTCTTCCCCTATCCTGATAAGTGTAGTATCGATACTGGTCTTTACCTGCGCATTCCCGAAGAAACCTATCAGCAACATCGAAAACAGAAGGGTCTTCTTCCAAAGACTCTTGTATGTTTTGATAATATGTGATTTCCCGGATGCTTCCATTTATCCTCTTCGCTTAAAATATCCCAGTAGTTTTTTTACGTAGCTTTCATCTACCCTACAACTCAAGACCCCGGCACCGCTTTTTAAGAAACTGTCATTGAACTCATCTACTCGCTCCCGATAATATTGATTATAATTTCTTCTCACTCTTTTGGAAGTGGTATTGACCAACATTAATTCACCGGTCTCCTCATCTTCGAGTTGTACGACCCCTACATTTGGAATCTCTTCTTCCCGCCTATCATAGACGCGTATTCCGGTAACGTCGTGCTTCTTGGCGACAATCTTCAGAGTGTCTTTATAGCCCTCGGTGATAAAATCGGATAGCACAAAAACGATCGCTTTCTTTTTCATTACATTGGTTAAGTATCTCAATGCCTGGGCCACGTCCGTCTTTCTACTCTTCGGATGAAACTCGATCAATTCACGAATAATCCTAAGTACATGAGACTTCCCTTTTTTGGGAGGAATAAATAATTCTATCTCGTCCGAAAAAAGGATAAGCCCGATCTTGTCGTTGTTCTGCATGGCCGAAAAAGCGAGGGTAGCCGCGATTTCGGTCACAATTTCGTTCTTAAACTGAGTCTGGGTTCCGAAAAGCTCGGAGCCACTAATATCCACCATGAGCATCATGGTAAGCTCACGCTCTTCCTCAAAAACTTTTATGAAAGGTTCATTGTAGCGTGCTGTCACGTTCCAGTCGATATTTCGAACATCATCGCCGTACTGATATTGTCTCACTTCACTGAACGTCATCCCCCTTCCTTTGAACGTACTATGATACTCGCCACCAAACACATGGTCGCTTAAACGACGTGTTTTGATCTCGATCTTACGTACTTTCTTAAGAAGTTCTTTGGTATCCATTTCAGTAAACAGTTAACAGTTGCGGCTAGCAGTTGAAGATGTGTGTTGTTCTTAAAAAACAAACACTGTGTACTGATTAAGGCACTTCGATTACATTCACGATCTTGTTGATGATGTCTTCGGAAGTTATATTTTCTGCTTCCGCCTCGTAAGTTACGCCAATACGGTGCCTTAGCACATCATGAACCACGGCCCGAACATCTTCCGGAATTACATATCCGCGTCTTTTAATGAAGGCGTAACACTTCGATGCCAGTGCCAGGTTGATACTTCCCCTTGGTGAAGCTCCAAACCCAATCAAAGGTTTAATGTCTGAAAGATTATAGTTCTCTGGTTTCCTGGTGGCAAAAATGATATCTAAAATGTATTTCTCGATCTTTTCGTCCATATAAACCTCTCGAACCGCCTGCTGCGCTTTCAGGATCTGGTCGATAGTCACCACCGGATTGATGGTTTCAAAATCGCCTTTTAGGTTTTGACGAATGATGATTTGTTCTTCTGAAAGTTCCGGATAATCAATGACTGTTTTCAGCATGAAACGGTCTACCTGGGCTTCGGGCAAAGGATAAGTTCCTTCCTGCTCGATCGGGTTTTGTGTCGCCATTACCAGGAACGGCTTATCCAGTATAAAGGTTTCTTCACCAATGGTGACCTGTTTTTCCTGCATGGCTTCCAGCAATGCCGATTGCACCTTGGCCGGTGCCCTGTTGATCTCATCTGCCAACACAAAGTTGGCGAAGATAGGCCCTTTTTTGATGCTGAAATCATTGGCCTTCATGTTATAGATAAGGGTCCCTACCACGTCGGCGGGTAACAGGTCCGGTGTGAATTGAATTCTGCTAAAACTTCCATGGACCGCCTTAGCCAGCGTATTGATAGCAAGGGTCTTTGCCAGTCCGGGAACTCCTTCCAACAAAATATGTCCTTGTCCCAACAATCCAATGAGCAATCGCTCTACCATATGCCTTTGTCCTACAATCACTTTGTTCATTTCCAAAGTGAGTATTTCTACAAAAGCGCTTTCTCTTTCTATTTTCTCATTCAAAGCCCCGATATCCAAGGCTGTTGTTGTTTCTTCCATAGGTGTTTAGATTCAAAATACGTCGGACGTAAATTAATGGCTTGCAAATTGGATTAATTTCACGAAAATTGCTGTTAACAATTGGTTAAAAATTATTGTAAATAAAGGGCCTGAGGCTCATTTATCTAATTTCAAATTTTTAATTTTAAAAAGCGTAAAAGTAAACTATGAATGTGAAATTTTCAAGAATTATTCAGGGCTGTATGACCTGGGGAAAATGGGGCAAAAATCTTGCAAAAAATGAAATGATCTCCCTCATGCATCATTGCATGGAACATGGTATTAGCAGTTTTGATCATGCTGATATTTATGGAGACTACACCACAGAAATCGAATTCGGAGAGGCCTTTAAGGATAGCGGTATTCTACGGGATTCGGTTGAAATTATTTCCAAATGCGGTATTCAATATGTTGGAGACACCCGATCCAATGAAATCAAGCATTATCAGTACGATGCCAACTATATTATCTGGAGTGCCGAGAAGTCGATTTCCGACTTAAATGCGGATTATCTCGATCTTCTGTTACTACACCGGCCGAGTCCTCTTATGCATCCGGATGAGATTTCCAAGGCAGCAGATCTCCTGCTTTCTCAAGGTAAAATTAAGAGTTTCGGAGTGTCAAACTTCACACCCTCTCAAATGAATTTGGTTTCCAGTACTTCGGAAATATCTGCAAATCAAATAGAGTTCTCACTCACACAACACAAGGCCATGCACGATGGCACTTTGGATCACATGAAGCTGAACGGTATTATGCCAATGTGCTGGAGTCCTTTGGGTTCGGTATTCAGAGAAGAGAGTGCACAGAGTGAGAGAATACATGAAGTTTTGAATTCCTTATGCGAGCGTTACTCTGCTACCAAAGACCAATTGTTATTGGCTTGGATACTGAAACATCCTTCGGGGATTCATCCGGTGATTGGCACAACCAGCCCGGAACGAATTGCAAATGCAGCACGGGTTCCTGATATTGATTTATCGGAGATCGATTGGTTTAAAATGTTAGTAGCTGCACAAGGACATAAGGTGCCTTAGAAATAATTTCAAGAAAAAATCAAACCATAATGCCAAGAAATAAAACGGCCCTTATAACAGGGGCGACCTCAGGAATAGGACATGCCACTGCCCGATTGATGGCCCACCATGGAGTGCGTCTCATTATTTGTGGCAGAAGACAACATAGATTGGATGAACTTTCCGAAGAACTTAAGAAGTCCACTGAAGTGATTGCCCTCAATTTTGATGTTCGGGAACGAGACTCTGTAAATGAGGCCATACAATCCTTACCCCAGGAGTTTGAGGAAATCGACTATTTGATAAATAACGCGGGAAATGCTCATGGTCTTGATACTATACAAAGCGGGAGTGTGGATGATTGGGATGCCATGATAGACATCAACGTGAAGGGGCTGTTGTATGTCTCAAAGGCTGTGATCTCCGGAATGGTGAATCGTCAAAAAGGTCACATAATCAATATCGGATCCACCGCTGGTAAAGAGGTCTATCCCAAAGGAAATGTATACTGTGCCAGCAAACATGCCGTGGATGCTATCAACCAGGGAATGCGCCTCGATTTGAACGGCCATGGCATCAAAGTTGGAGCCATCAATCCGGGTTTGGTAGAAACGGAATTCAGTGAAGTAAGGTTCAAAGGGGATGTGGATAGAGCTTCAAAAGTTTATCAAAATTATACGCCTTTATACCCCGAAGATGTAGCCGATATCATTTGGTTTACAGTGAGCAGGCCGCCTCATGTGAATATCGCCGATCTTACCGTAATGTCACTCGATCAGGCATCCAGTACCATCATAAATAAGACCGTATGATTAACAAGAGGCTGCTTATTAAAAATCTATTGGCTCATAATGATGAGAGCAGCTTCTATGATAAAAAAAGACAGATCGATCTGGGGAGTAAGGAGGGAAAGGCTAAGTTTCTCAAGCATATCTGTGCTTTAAGCAATAGTAATCCGGCGAACAACAGCTATATCGTAGTAGGAGTGGAGGATGAGGCCAATGAGATTCGTGGCGTGGACTTCTTTGATGATAGTAAAATTCAGAATCTGGTGAACGCCTATTTAACCAACCCGCCATTGATTTCCTATGAAAATATTATGTTTCCTCATCTTCCGGATGACAAGGTGGTTGGATTGGTAACCATTCGCCCTACCGGTGAAATAACTTCCCTTCGCAAAAATATCTGGAAGTATTGGGGCGGCTCCATTTTCCTGAGGGATGGAAGTATCTCGATGCCCAAAGATTTTGATATAGAGATCAAAGATGTGAATTCGGAGATTGTTCAGGCCATAGAGAACAAGGCCATGAATAACATCGAACTCACGTTGGATGGAGTGATCGATTTTATCAATCATCGGCACAATGACCTGGAATCCCACTACAAGGTATTTAAAGAATTAT
This sequence comes from Flavobacteriaceae bacterium, assembly GCA_009827225.1. Lineage (GTDB taxonomy): Bacteria > Bacteroidota > Bacteroidia > Flavobacteriales > Flavobacteriaceae > Aureisphaera. Next base: position 16,018 of record WUAI01000019.1, read on the forward strand.
TTGTGGTTTGCTGGGCAGGAAATTCGAAACACGTGAAGGGCGAAACCTATTATTCAAGGGTAGACATCGAACTTATCAATGAGCAGGTCCGATTGTTTTATTCGGCCCTGGACGAAGTAAGTATATCCTTTTCCGAAGAGGAATTTAAAATTGTGGAATACGTTCACCTTGGATTGAACAACAACTACCGCTACTATCCGCTAGAGGAACGAAAACTAACCTTCAAAGAAAACGGATTCTACAGTGAAGAATCTACCCTTATTTTCGATCCTCCTCAGTTCAATAAAAGAACACTGCATCATATCTATAATTCGAATAATTCTCTGGTTGAAAAACTGAAGAAGAACATCCCATTATCTCCCAGGGAGGAAAAAGATTTGTTGCAATTGCCTGCCACATACCTCATCTGCTATCTCAATGATTTTGAAGATGCTAAAGAAAAATTATTCAATGCAAAACCTTTTTTGAAACAAATTGGAGGAAAAGTATACCAATCGTATAAAGAGTCGCAACGTATACTTCGTAAAGTAAAGTACAATTAACACGGTTCTTCCCTTAATTTGTTATATTTAAAATTCAACTTCAAACACTAACTCTATGGGACTATTTGATAAAATCAAAGAGAAACTAACCAATGAATTTATTGATATCGTCGAATGGCTGGATTACACGGATGATACCATCTGTCATCGATTCGAGCGCTATCAGAATGAAATAAAAAATGGTGCAAAGCTCATTGTTCGTGAAGGGCAAACTGCGGTTTTTGTAAATGAAGGTCAGTTGGCCGACGTTTTCGAGCCCGGCACCTATACACTGGACACCCAGAACCTTCCCATCCTGGCTACTTTAAAGGGGTGGAAATACGGGTTCAACAGCCCTTTCAAAGCGGAAGTATATTTCGTAAATACTCATCTTTTTACTGACGAAAAATGGGGCACTAAAAACCCAATTACCCTCAACGATGAGAGATTTGGACTCGTAGAAATTCGAGCTTTTGGAACTTATGCATTCCGAATTAGCGACCCAGGAAAGTTCATTGTGGATATCGTTGGAACCGACAATAACTTCACCAATTTCGAGATCAATGAGCACCTGAAGAGTTTGATCGCGACGAGATTTACCGATACCGTGGGAGAAGCCAATCTTCCGATTGAATTATATGCTGCGAATACCACAGAGTTAAGCGAAACCTGTAAGGAAGTAATGCAACCGGAATTTGCCAGTGTGGGAATTTCTCTTGAAAAGTTCTTCATCGAGAACGTATCCATGCCGGAAGATCTGAAGAAAGAAATCTTCGAATACAGTCGAATTGATAAACTGGACCTCGACAAGCTCACCAAATTTAAGACTGCGAAAGCGATTGAAGCAGCCGCAGCCAACGAAGGTGGAACCGCAGGTGCCGGAATGGGAATGGGAATGGGCTTTGTGCTCGCTCAACAAATGGGGGGTATGATGTCTCCTCAAATGGGCGGTCAAAATGTACAAGCTCCGGCCAGTGCTGCCGTACCACCACCTATGCCTGTAGCAGTTCAGTATTACTATGCTCTTAATGGCCAGCAGGCAGGACCGGTTTCTTTTGAACAATTGGGTGCTTTATTCGCTAACCGAACAGTGAACCGCGAAACCCTGGTATGGAAACAGGGTATGGCAAACTGGACGGCTTTAAAAGATGTGGAAGAATTAAAAGCATTTTTAGGAAGTAACACGCCTCCACCGCTGCCCGGAGTTTAATTCAGAAATAAGATTTAACGGCACCAAATAGAAGAATTTCTGTTCATGGAGACTGCACCTCAGCAAAAATCCGAACTTAAGAAATCCTGCATCAATTGTGGGGCAGAATTGCTGTATGCTCCCGGTACCACTGAATTGAAATGCGATTACTGCGGACATACAGAAGCGATTGAACCATCAGAAAATGGCTTTGAAGAACTGGAGTTGCAGCCTTATCTCGATAGTTTAGGTTCCTTATCGCACAGTGAGGCAATCACCATACTTCATTGTAAGAACTGTGGCGCAAATCAACATATTGAGGAGAATTATAAATCATTGCATTGCGTGTATTGCAGTTCTCCTTTGATTATCGAAGACACCCAAACGGAAGAATGGATATTGCCGGGAGCTGTTTTGCCGTTCCAGTTAGATCAGGCAATGGCTCACCAGGTTTTTAAGAAATGGGTGAAAGGACTATGGTTCGCTCCTAATAAACTCAAAAAAGCTACTCTAGACCCTAAAAGAACCAAAGGGCTGTACGTTCCATATTGGACCTTCGACGCACAACTTTTTGCCACCTATACAGGACAACGAGGAGAATATTATTATGTTACCAAAACCGTGGGAAGCGGAAAGAACCGCAGAACGGTGACTGAACGAAAAACAAGATGGTATCCTGCTAGCGGGAGTATATCAGGGTTTGTTGATGACACATTGATCAAAGCCTCCAAACAGAGAGCGGGCGTAATCCCGAAAAAAGTAGCACGTTGGAATTTAAAAGACCTTAAAGCTTTTGACAGTGATTACTTAGCCGGTTTCGTCACGGAAAAATATACCATTCCTTTGAAGGATGGCCACCTGGAATCGAACAAGGAAGCCCGAAGAATTGCGGATCGATGGGCCCGAATTGATATTGGAGGAGATACACAACGGGTGCACAGCCTGAATATGACGCTATCTGAAGAAACCTTCAAACACGTATTATTACCTGTATTTGTAAGTGCATATACGTTTAAGGGGAAGCGATATAATTTCTTTGTTAACGGACAAACCGGAGTTTTGTCTGGGAAACGGCCCTATTCTTTCTGGAAAATATTCTTTCTTGTTCTGGGTATTATCGCCATTATTACTATCATAGTGCTTGTAGCAGGACAAAACGGATGAGAACAATTGTAATAGGAGATATTCACGGTGGATTAAAGGCATTAAATCAATTATTTGAACGTATTCAACCAGAATATACCGATCGGTATATTTTTTTAGGCGATTACGTGGATGGATGGAGCGAAGCTTACCAAACTGTTGCTTTTTTAATCGATTTTGCTGAAAAATACCCCTGTATTTTTATTCGGGGCAATCATGATTATCTGATTCATCGATATTTAACCAAAAAAGAGCAGAACCCGCAGTGGCTGGCGAGTGGTGGTAGGGAAACCATCGCCAGTTATGCCGAAATCAGCTCTACAGAACGAAAGAAACATATAGATTTTTATAAATCCCTTCGGAATTACCATATCGACGACCAAAATCGGCTTTTTGTACATGCCGGTTTTACAAATGATAAGGGTCCCAGGTATGAATATTTCGAAAAACTGGTGTTCTGGGACAGGACCTTATGGGAAGTGGCCAAATCACTTGATCCAAATATAGCCAAGGACGATCCAAAATACCCCAAACGACTCACTTTATTCCGGGAAATCTATATAGGTCATACGCCTGTTACACGAATAGGCAGGAATCTTCCAACTCAATTTGCAAATATCTGGAATATAGATACCGGAGCAGCCTTCAAAGGTCCATTATCTGCCATAGATATTGATACCAAAGAAATCTGGCAGAGTGATCCGGTTTGGAAATTATATCCGAACGAAAAAGGAAGAATCTAACTACAATTTCCTTGAAGCCTGAAAAGTAGATTTAAGATTTACGACTTACTTTATCCCTCGCCTATAGCTTTTGCTTTGAATTAAACGTATTCATCATTAACTTATAGGTTCGGCCATAATCAATTCCAGAATTTATATGTTGAAAACCTCTCACATATTTGGGATGATGCTGTTCTTCCTGTTCATCATGAATGGCCGGAGCCAAGCATTTCATGGCTATGGATCCAGTAATTATGCCGGCCTTCAGAATGTTATCTTTAATCCCGCCCTTATTTCAACCGTTCCCCATGATATGGACTTTAATATACTATCCTTCCACACAACATTGGGAACCGATTTCACTCAATTTACATTTCGGGACGGCCTTGCCTTTCGAGAAGGTTTGAATTTCAGAAATTTCAAAAAGAATCCTAAAAATGACAATCAATTTTACCGTATCGTGGACATTCTTGGCCCTTCATTTTTGTATCGTCTAAATAATCAGGAATCTTTTAGTATTACCTCCAGAATCAGAGGATTGTATAATGTCAATAATATCAATGGTGAAATTCTCGAAGGAATTAATGAAGGGTTTCCGGATGAAGAAGAGATCGAAGCTGAAATTAATGATCTTTCGGTCGCGGTACATGTTTGGGGCGAGGTGGGACTCACCTACGGATTCAGTTTTGATCATGTGAACTATACTTTTACCGCTGCCACTACCGTTAAACGGCTTGAAGGAGTTGGCGGACTTTTTGCCAATGCCGAATCTATCACCGGGTCGTACAATCCAAGAGGCCGAAGGATTACCTCTGAAGGTGCTTTGACTTTGTCCACCACAGAAAATTTCGACAATACAGACATTAAATTCAAGCCTAATGCAGGAGGATTTGGTTTCGATCTCGGGTTCGTTTTTGAAACTGAGTACTTGGAATTTCTTTACGGTAAGAAATTCAGGTTAGGACTCTCCGTACATGACATTGGAAGCATCACTTACAGCAATACCACCAGTATTACATACGACCTGGACAAAAGGGTCCCTGTTTCAATTTTTGAAGAACAAAGCTTAACCGCTGCCTTGAACAGAAATTACGATAAATCCAAAGAAATAAGTTCGGTTAAAATTGTTCTTCCAACCAGTCTTCGACTTTTTATGGACCTTCAATACTCTGAAAAATTCTTTATCGGACTCGAAACTTCCACTTCACTCACGAGTAAAAATTCTCCCTTTAGAAATAGAGTTTTCAACTACTACACTCTGAACCCAAGGTTCGAGAAAAAATGGATCAGTGTTTACAGCCCGATCACTTTCCAACAACATACCGGCCTCACATGGGGGCTTGGATTACGATTGGGAATCATTGTGTTAGGATCCGAAGCGCTGATGAGCAATATTATAGCCTCATCTAAAGTAACCGACATCTATGCCGGCATCAGAATTCCAGTTTACCTGGAGTAACTAAGAAGTTCGAATATATTCATGATAAAACGCAATTGGGATCAATGCCGTCCAACCACAAAAGTCCTTTTTAGCGGGCATTCCATAAGAAACCAGGTCGGGAGCATAATTTTCCCAAAAGGTGTCGGTGGCCTCAAATACTTCCGCCACGCTTGCATAAATCTTAGAAGCCAGGTCTTTGGCCAATTCGTCTTTACCATATTCGGACAATCCGCGCAATACCATATAAGCCGTGGGTGCCCAAACTCCGCCCAACCAATAATCGCCCCAACCCATATAATCAGGATCGGCAGCAGATAAGGCAGGCAAAGGAGTTCTTCGATAGAATTCATCGGGATTGGTGAGATGACCTAAGAATGCTTCTAAACGATCTTCCGGAATCACTTTCCCCAGCAAGGCCCAATACATCCCAATATGCCTCCTTGGAACTTGTTGGTCAAACCCAAGATCATAATAAAATGAATCTTCCTCGTTCCAACATTTGTCGTTTAGCGCTGTCTTAATTCGATTATGGATATCGTCATACATCTCCACATCACCGTTGTTCCCTGTCAAGACCGCTATTTCTTTCAGGTAATTAGCGTTCATAGCCATTTGCGCAGAAAAATCAACCAGCCTGGACTGTTTGTTCCAGACTCCTTGTTTGGTTTTGACATATTCTGCAATAAAGAAATTCAATTTTGTTTCAGCAGATTCGTTCATGGCGGCTAACTGATCGCCTAATTCATGATGGGTAAGTCCGTTCCCTTCAGTTGGTTCCCAATCCCTGGGAGATCTGGGGATATTATCCATTCCCATTCCCAGGGTGTCTCCATAAAAGAGATCGTCCTCCATCATATAAGTATTCACATGAAATTCGAAGTTCTTTTTCAATACTGGGTACACTTTCTGAAGACGTTCTGAATCATTGGATACCTTGTAAATTTCCCATTCAGCGAATGCTAACAAAGGTGGATTAATAGATACCGGATGATCCTTGGACCATAATGCTTCACCATTCTGTCGATATTCCCGGCAGATATAACCATCCTCCTCCATACGATCATAAAAGTTATCCAGTGCCTGGTAAACCGGTAATTCATCCAAATGATACTTTGCAAAACAGCACATAAAACATGTGTCCCAAAGAAAGATATTGGGTGAGAAAGCCGCGTCGATAAATGGTTCTTTAAAAAACGGTTCTGAATCGCCCCCACGGATCTTGGATTTCGTGATCTCCAGTGCCTTGTCATACATTTGTTTGGAAAGTGCTTCGGAAACCTGGTCTTCCGCCCCCTGGGCCGATGATGCTTTTTCTATGGTTTCTCCTTCAACGCAGGCATTTAATGCCCCGATTCCAATTAGCCCTGAAGCTAGGGTTACATTTTTTGCAAAGTCTCTTCTTTTCATAAATGTGTATTTAAGGATATGAATTTACTTCATTTAAGTGTAAAAAAAAACCGGCCCTGAAGAGCCGGTTTGTGATGATATTTCAAATCGTTATAGATCGAATTTGATTCCTTGTGCTAAGGGTAATTCCGTCGTATAATTGATCGTGTTTGTCTGCCTTCTCATGTAAATTTTCCAGGCGTCACTTCCACTTTCTCGTCCTCCACCGGTTTCTTTTTCCCCTCCGAAAGCTCCACCGATTTCAGCACCACTGGTACCAATATTCACATTAGCAATTCCACAGTCGCTTCCAGAGTGAGACAAGAACCTTTCAGCTTCGCGCAAATTGTTAGTCATAATGGCCGATGATAAACCCTGGGCTACTCCATTTTGAATTTCAATGGCATTTTCCACATCTCCGGAATATTTCAGTAAATATAAAACAGGTGCAAATGTTTCGTGCTGAACGATCTCAAAACTATTGTCGGCTTCGGCGATGGCAGGTTTCACATAACACCCACTTTCATAGCCTTCTCCCTGTAAAACTCCTCCTTCAACTAAAATTCTACCGCCTTCTTCCACAACTTTCTCAAGTGCATTTTCATACATGCGCACGGCATCCTTATCGATTAAGGGCCCTACATGGTTATTCTCATCCAACGGATTCCCGATTCTCAGCTGGTCATAAGCCGCTACCAGCGCATCTTTTACTTTATCGTAGATACTTTCATGAATGATCAGTCGACGTGTCGAAGTACAACGTTGTCCACAAGTCCCAACAGCGCCAAAAACCGCACCTATCACCGTCATTTTAATATCTGCATCCGGTGTCACAATGATGGCATTGTTTCCTCCCAATTCCAGCAAACTTTTACCTAAACGTTCCCCTACGGTCTTGGCAACGATTTTTCCCATACGGGTCGAACCAGTAGCGGAAATTAAAGGAATTCTTTTGTCGGTGGTCATATATTCCCCCACACGATAGTCTCCATTGATAAGGCAGGAGATCCCCTCGGGAAGATTGTTATCTGCAAATACCTTCGCTGCAATCTTCTGACAAGCTACCCCACAAAGAGGCGCTTTTTCGGAGGGTTTCCAAACACAAACATCTCCGCAAATCCAGGCCAATGCAGTATTCCAACTCCAAACCGCCACCGGGAAATTAAAGGCAGATATAATGCCAACTACTCCTAATGGGTGGTATTGTTCGTACATTCTATGCCCGGGGCGCTCAGAATGCATGGTCAAGCCATGAAGCTGTCTTGAAAGACCCACGGCAAAATCACAGATATCGATCATTTCCTGTACTTCACCAAGCCCTTCCTGGTAACTCTTTCCCATTTCATAAGACACAAGTTTACCTAAAGGTTCCTTAAGTCGGCGTAGCTCTTCACCAAACTGACGTACAATTTCTCCGCGCTGAGGTGCGGGCATGACCCTCCAGCTTTTGAAGGCTTCCGTTGCCGACTGCATTACTTTTTCATAATCTTCTTTTGAAGTGGTGGTCACTTTTCCGATTAATCTCCCGTCTACCGGTGAATATGAAGCGATTTCTTCTCCTTCAGAAAACCACTGTGACCCTGTTGAAGTACCTTTATTTACTTCTTTGAGTTGTAATTGTTCCAACGCTTCTTCGATTCCGAAGCTGGTTGCTACTACTGACATATTATAATAAGTTTTGTTATTCAGATTGTTGGCTGCGAAGGTACGATTTCGCCACTAGAATCTGAAACGTTAGGAAGAATGTTTGTTATACTTTAATCGTGGGTGGTAAACCTGGGATCGGTTTCCATCACATACCCACATCTCTCGCAGGTTCTTAGATCTTCGGAATTATAAAAATCCCTGAAATGTTGAAGGAAATCCTTTTCAATATCGTGCAATGGGAAGTATACTTCGTGCAGCTTGTTATTGCAGTTATCACAGAACCACAGGAGCCCGTCTTCCCCTTCGAGATCTTCTCGTTTACGTTCTATCACAAGGCCAATGGATCCTTCACTACGCACAGGTGAATGCGGAACTTTCGCAGGATGCAGATACATGTCGCCCGGTCCCAATTCCATTTCTTTTCGTTCCCCTTCATCCTGAACCACCACTTTGATATTTCCTTCCAACTGATAGAATAGTTCTTCGGTTTCATTATAGTGGTAATCTTTTCGTGCATTCGGTCCTGCTACGATCATCACAATATAATCATCGGCATCAACGTAGAGATTTTTGTTGCCTACCGGGGGTTTTAAGAGTTCTCGATTTTCTTCAACCCATTGAGTAAGGTTGAAAGGTTTAGGAATAGCCATTGCCGTATTTTTAGGTATGTACGTAAAAATACGGCAAATGCGGCAATTCTAAAAGTAGGTAAGTATATTTTAGTTTCTGTAGAAAATCTGTGTAAAGTAGTACTGCCCGCGGTCATTTTGCATCACTCCGAATCCGGCGTGAGTGTAATTACCCTCCATCACTCTTTTGTGTGAAGGACTATTCAACCAGGCGGTTACTAAATCGGCAGCCTCAGTATATCCGTATCCCACATTTTCTCCTACTGAAGCGGCACCTCTGTCTTTTAATGCTTTTACTCTTTCACTGAAATTGTCATGACTAATACGGCTGGACTCGATCATATACTGCGTATGATCCACGGCATAGGCAGATGCATATTGCTGATCTTTTTGAAGCATATCCAATCCGATGGAAAGTCGGTGTTCGTTAACTAGTCGTAAAATTTCATTGGCCATTTGCCAGTCGGTTTCATTGGCAAGGTTAAGATCGATACTGAAGTTGAGTTCTTCAACAACTACTTCTTCATCTTTTGAACACGATGCAGCGGTCAGTAACAGGACCATTGCAAGTAGGCAAGTCTTTAGTAGATTCATAATACGGGGGACATCAAATTTGGGGCTTGATGTGGTTCAAAGATATAAAAAAAACCATACAAAACGCATTTTATCGATCGTTTAGTGCACTTCATCGATGATTTTAACGTCTAATTGACAGAATTTCTTACAACTTAAATTGGAGTGAGGTGCGGTAAACAGGGCATTTATAGTTATCTTCGTGTGTAAACCATTTAAGAATGAAAAATTTTAGAATTTTAACACTTTTAATCGGATTTTTTGTGCTTTTCAGCTGTAAAAATGAAAAAAACACACCTACCGAGACCCAGAAAGTGTTAAATGAAGTGTCACAAAATGAACAGAATTTCGGAATCGTGATTCATGGGGGTGCCGGTACCATCCTTAAGGAAAATATGACCGATTCCATGGAAATCGCCTACCGTAATATCCTGGAGGAGGCTATTCGGGCAGGACACGATATTTTGAATGACGGTGGAAATGCGATGGAGGCTGTAACCGCTTCCATCAACATAATGGAGGATTCTCCCTTGTTCAATGCAGGTAAGGGGGCCGTATTTACTCATGAAGGACGCAACGAGCTGGACGCTTCCGTGATGGACGGGAATACTTTGAACGCGGGAGCCGTTGCAGGGGTGACGCAAATTAAGAATCCTATCAATCTCGCTGTTGAAGTAATGAATAATAGTGAACATGTGTTGCTAACCGGAAAAGGGGCCGAACAGTTCGCGATAAGCAGAGGGTTTACCACGGAAGACACCTCCTATTTCTACACGGAAAGAAGATACCGGTCTTTACAAAATGCTATCAAAAGGGAAAAGGTAGAACTTGATCATGATGAAAAAGTATCATTGATCGATCCATTTATTCTAAATACCAAGTATGGTACTGTGGGTTGCGTCGCGCTCGACAAAAATGGTGACTTAGCTGCAGGTACCTCAACCGGCGGGATGACTAACAAACGTTGGAATCGTATAGGTGATTCTCCTATCATCGGTGCGGGAACCTACGCCAACAATAATACCTGTGCCGTTTCCTCAACGGGTTGGGGTGAATATTTTATCCGCGGGATCGTTGCCTATGATATTTCTGCCATGATGGAATACAAAGGCATTTCACTGGAAGAAGCTACGGAAGAAGTCATTCAGAATAAGTTGACGGATTTGGGGGGAACAGGAGGAATCATCGCTATCGACAATGAAGGAAATGTGAGCATGGAATTCAATACTGCAGGAATGTATCGGGCTCACATGGATCGGGACGGCTCACTGAATATTGGAATTTATAAGGAAGATTAGATTTGAATACACCGTATTACGCAGTTATTTTCACCAACACCCAGACTGATGATTTGGATGGGTATGATGAGATGGCTCAGAAAATGGAAGATTTGGCGCAGCAACAACCCGGGTACTTAGGCATGGATCATGCCCGCAACGATATTGGAATCACGATTAGTTACTGGGAAAACCTGGATGCTATTAAAAACTGGAAAGCGAACCTGGACCATCAGGAAGCACAAAGACTCGGAAAAGAAAAATGGTATCAATGGCACAAGACCCGAATATGTAAGGTAGAACGGGAATACGAATTTCATCGTAAGTAACCATCTGTTAAATTCCTGCTAAATGTTAAAGATCCCATACCAAATGGTCCGTTAGTTCCGTTTAGCCTACAATTCCCTCATTTATTTTACTACCAAATAGATCGTCTGATTTCTTTCTGAAACCAACATCTCACTGCTTCCAGCCTTTTGGCTCACACCTTTTTATTGTATTTTTAATAACATCTAAACCATCAATTATGAAGCTGCTCGTTCGTCTTATGACCCTGGTTGTCTTCCTCACTTTGTACAGTTGTGGGGATAAAACCGAAACTTCTGAAACCGACAATCTATTCAAATTTAAAGACCACATTAGTTATAACACTTATGGCATCAAAAGCATCGCTTCCACGATTGAAGTGGGTTTGGTTCAACCGCTAGAAAGCTTTGAGATTAACCAGGAAATCCCGGCAGAGTACTTTAAAATATCCCCTGGTACCAAGGGCACCCTTAGTATTGAAAATGGCCGAAGTCTGATTTTTCAACCCGAGGAGTATCTCAAACCGGATACCGAATACACAGTTACCGTATTACTTCATAAACTTATTGAGGATATTGAAAAGGAATTCAGAACGTACACCTTTCGGTTTAAAACCATAGAGCCGAATTTCAAGATCGACCTTGGCAACCTTCAATCGTATTCAAAAGAATGGCAATACATAACCGGAACAGTTTCCACTTCCGATCTGGTAAATATGGAACAGATCAAAAAACTGGTAGAAGCAACTCAGGATAAGAATTCCTTGAAACTGAAATGGGATATTGAAAATGGGGAAGGTACTTTTTTCAATTTTACCATAGACAGCATTCAAAGAAGCATTGAAGATTCCAATATCGAAATCGCCTGGGACGGCAATTCCATCGGTTCCGATTTTACCGGTTCCAACACCTACCCTATCCCCGGGCAAAACAATTTTAAGGTGATCGACTTGAAAAGCAGCTATGCCCCGGATTCGGCATTGACGATCAACTTTTCAGACCCATTAAGAGAAAACCAAAACTTTTCCGGGCTTGTTACAGTAGAAAAGGCGGAAGACTTAAGATTTGAAGTAGACGGCAACGTATTGTATGTGTATCCAACAAATCGAATCATCGGTAAAGTGAGAGTAACACTCTTCAATGGATTAAAAAATAACAGCGGCTTCAATTTGAAGAATGAGTTTTCGGAATTGATCTCTTTTGAACAATTAAAGCCTGAAGTGCAGTTGATCAGTAAGGGAGTGATTCTTCCAAACTCCAATTCCACTCCTTTGTATTTTAAGGCGGTTAACCTTTCCGCAGTAGATGTTCGTGTTATCCAGGTTTATGAAAGCAATATGCTTCAGTTTCTGCAAACGTCGAACCTCAACGACAATAGCACCTACAATCTGAGAAGGGTGGGTCGGAGAATTGCCAAGAAAACCATAGATCTAAAAGATAAAAGCATAGGCGAAGATGGTCTGTGGAAAGCCTATGGCATCAATTTGTCAGAATATTTTCAAACGGAACCAGGGGCGCTGTATAGGGTTGAAATTTCATTCAAACAAGAATACTCGGATTATGACTGTGAGGGAATTACAAACGACAGTTCCGTGGATTCCTATGAAGACGAGTATTATTATGAAGAGGACACTTCCAACCTATCGGCTAATGAGGACGAACTGGAAGAGCAGTACTGGGACAATGAAATCTACAATTACCGCCGATATAACTACAATTGGAGTGAAAGGGATAACCCGTGCCATGTAGCCTATTATAACGAGAACCGGGTAGTAAGCACAAATGTTTTGGGCAGCGACCTGGGACTCATAGTGAAAAAGGGGAAGAACCGAAGTTATCATTTTGCAGCTACCAATTTATTATCCACTCAACCTCAGCCCGGAGTAAAGATCAACCTTTATAATTACCAGCAACAACTATTAGGGACTACAACAACCGACAATGAAGGCCTTTCGATTTTTGACAGTGACAAGAACATTGCCTTCGCCGTGGCACAAAAAGGCAACAATTTTGCCTACACAAAATTGGAGGACGGAAATGCTCTGTCGTTAAGCAAATTTGATGTTTCGGGTAAAAGCTTACAAAAAGGGCTCAAAGGATTTATGTATACTGAACGAGGGGTATATCGCCCCGGTGACAGCATTCATCTCACCTTTGCTTTTAACGATAATGCAAATCCTCTACCGGAAGGACATCCCGTCAAACTGGAAGTCACAGACGCCCGTGGCAAACTGGTGCAACGCACTGTATTAAATAACAGTGTGAATGGATTCTATTATTTCCCAATTTCGACAGATGCAGAAGCTCCTACCGGAAACTGGAATGCCAATGTATATGTGGGTGGAGCCTCTTTCTACAAATCCCTGAAAGTAGCGACCATTAAACCTAATCGACTTAAACTGAAATTGAACTTTGACGACGATATCCTCGATGCCAGCAAGCCGGTGGAAGGGAACGCAGAGGTTACCTGGTTGCATGGAGCACCGGCACGAAACCTGAAAATTGAAATGGAAGCTACGCTCAGATCCGCGGGTAATGCCTTTAAAAATTACGTCGGGTATAATTTTACCGATCCTGTTCGATCTTTCAATGAAGTGAACATTCCTGTTCTGGACACTAAACTTTCTTCGGAAGGGACAACCGATTTTACTAAAAATATTGAATTGAGTACTAAGGCTCCGGGGATGTTAAAGGCAACATTTCTCACCAAGGTATTTGAAGGAGGAGGAGACTTTTCAATCGATGTATTCTCTAAAAACCTGGCCCCTTATTCTCATTTTGTAGGCCTTAGGTCTCCGGATCCACATAGCTATGGTTCTTATTACACCGATCAGAATACGGAGTTTGAGGTGGCAAGCGTAGACGCGCAGGGAGAAGCTGCCGGCAATCGCGAATTACAAGTGGAGGTTTTTCGCATTGAATGGCGATGGTGGTGGAATCGGGGAAGAGACAACCTCTCACGATATGAAAATGCTAGTGTTCATCGACCGTTTAAAAAATTCACTGTGCGCTCTAACAATTCAGGGAAGGGGTCATTTATTTTGAATATCCCGGAAGATGAAGGCGGAAGATATTTAATTCGTGTGAAGGACTTGGCTTCCGGCCATGCAACAGGGAGAGTTACTTATTTCTACAGAAACTGGTGGAAACGTCCAGCTTCAGGAGATTCGGAAAGCGCCAAAATGCTCATTTTTGCTTCCGACAAAGACACCTATGATGTTGGAGAAGAGGCCGTTGTAAATTTCCCATCTTCTGAAGGAGGAAGAGCATTGATCAGTATTGAAAATGGAACAGAAGTATTGTCTCAGCAATGGGTAGAAACAAAAGATGAAGAAACAACGGTGCGTGTCCCGATAAGTAAAGAGATGGCACCAAACATCTTTGTCAATATTTCCCTGCTACAACCGCACGAGCAATCTAAGAACGATTTACCCATTCGATTATATGGAGTAGTTCCAATCTCCGTAGAGGATCCTGCCACTAAGCTCAAGCCCACATTGAGTATGCCAGAAGTATTGGAACCGGAAAAGTCTTTCCGTGTGAAAATTTCCGAAGAAAACCAAAAGGCCATGACCTATACCATTGCGATGGTCGACGAAGGCCTTCTTGACCTCACCCGATTCGCAACCCCCGATATTCATGATGCTTTCTATACTCGGGAAGCACTTGGTGTAAAGACCTTCGACATCTTTGACTATGTGATGGGTGCTTATTCCGGAACGGTTGATAACATCTATGCTGTTGGAGGAGGTGATGACGCGGCTGGTGCGAAGAACCGAAAGGCAGATCGATTTAAACCTGTGGTTCGATTTATTGGACCTTTCAATCTAGGGAATGGGAAAACGGCAGATCATGAAATCAAAATGCCAAACTACGTTGGCTCGGTTCGTACGATGGTCATTGCTGGTGATAACGCTTTGAATGCCTACGGGAAGTCGGACAAAACCACCCCGGTAAGAAAACCGTTGATGGTACTGGCTTCTCTTCCGCGAATACTTTCGCCAGGAGAAAAAGTGACCTTGCCCATCACGGTGTTCGCGATGGACAATAAGGTGAAGTCGGCACTGGTGGAAATTAAAACAGGGGATGCTTTAAGGCCTGTTAATGGAACGACACAGCGAATCAATTTTGAAGGCCCGGGAGAAAAAATCGTCAATTTTGAATTTGACGTACTCCCTGCTGATACCTTCCAAACTGTGGAAGTCTCAGCTTCCGGTAATGGTGAAACGGCCAGTTATAAAGTGGAAATTGATGTCGAAAATCCCAATCCGATTACCCAGACCACTCAGTCGATCACTTTATCTGGCAATGATTCGCAGACAATTTCTTTTGAAACTTTCGGAGTTGCAGGAACCAATGCAGCCACACTTGAGTTTTCAACATTACCACCCATGGATATTGAAAAAAGACTCGGTTATTTAATCCGTTATCCTCATGGATGTATCGAACAAACTACTTCGGGTGCATTTCCTCAATTATTCCTTTCAGATATTATGGACATTACATTCGACAAGAAAAAACAAATCTCCAAGAATGTCGAAGCAGCTATCAAACGACTGGCTAATTTCCAGATTGGGAATGGAGGATTGAGCTATTGGCCGGGAGAACGTGACGCTGATGATTGGGGTACCAATTATGCAGGGCATTTTATGCTGGAAGCTAAAAGACAGGGGTATCAATTGCCGATAACATTTCTCGATAACTGGTTACGTTATCAAAAATCGGCAGCCCGTCAATGGAGAGCGTCTGGAAACTCTTACTATTCCGGATTGAACCAGGCTTATAGATTGTATACCCTCGCCCTGGCCCAGCAACCAGAGCTGGCGGCTATGAACAGGCTGCGAGAATCCAGGAACTTAAGTAATGATGCGAAATGGCGACTTGCAGCTGCCTACGCCCTTGCAGGGAAAAAAGAAGTAGCAGAACAAATTGCACAAACTGCCAACATTAATTTCAAACCCAATAATTACGATTATCGAACGTATGGATCGCCATTCCGGAACAAAGCTATGGCGCTTGAAACGATGGTAATCCTTAGAGATAGTAAGCAACGAGAAATAGCGATTTCTCTCGCCAAAGAACTGTCTTCTCAAAGGTGGTATAGCACACAGGAAACCGCCTATGGGCTCCTTGCCATGGCAAAAATGGTTATAAAGAACGGGGGCAAAGCGGTTGAACTGGATTATCTACAAAATGGACAAAAGACCGAAGTCCGAAGCGATCGGGCCATCGCTCAAAGGAGTCTGGATATTCGTATGGGTGCCAATGAGGTTACCGTTTCGAATAGTAAAAACAATACCATTTATGTGACACTTATTAAGAAAGGAAAGCTGCCTCTTGGAGAAGAACTCCCCGATCGAAAAAATCTAACGATCCAGAGCGAATATTTGGATCGGGAAGGAAACCCGATCGATGTAAAATCGTTAAGGCAAGGCACTGAAGTTTTTGCTAAAGTAGTGGTTACGAATACCTCAAACGACTATGTCGACAACATTGCACTCACCAAGATCTTCCCCGGAGGATGGGAGATCGTAAACACCAGTTTTACGGAATTGGGTGGCGGTGCAACGGGTTCCGCTCGATATACAGATATTCGGGATGACAGGGTCAATTTCTACTTTGACCTTAGACGCAAAAAGTCAAAAACTTTCACCGTTAAGTTGAACGCATCCTACCTGGGCACTTATTATCTGCCGGGAACACAGGTGGAAGCCATGTATGATAATAATTACTATGCCCGGAATTCCGGAATTTGGGTGGAGGTAAAACAGTAATATGAAGGGGTTATTCAGTAAAATATGGCTAAAGTTGAGAACTCATCGATGGAAATCGCTCGGTTTGTTGGGGATGATGATTCTCTGGCTGTTCTGTCTTCCGAAGCCATTGTTTGAAGACCCCACTTCCACGGTAATTCACAGTCGTGAAGGTGTAATGTTGGGTGCTAAAATCGCGCCCGACGGGCAATGGAGATTCCCGAAAATGGACTCGGTACCACACCGTTTTGAAAGATCAATTGTGATGTTCGAAGACGAATATTTTTATACTCATCCCGGATTCAATCCTGTGAGTATGGCTAAGGCCTTGTGGCAAAATCTGACTACTGAGAAAAGACGTGGAGGCAGTACCATTACCCAACAGGTCATTCGATTAGCAAGAAAAAATAAAAAGCGTTCATATGGTGAAAAGATCATCGAATTATTTATGGCTACCCGTATGGAAGCCGGTTATTCCAAAGATGAAATCCTAAGTTACTATTCGAGCAACGCTCCCTTTGGTGGTAACGTAGTTGGATTGGAAACAGCGGCATGGCGATATTTTGGAATTCCGTCCCACCATTTGAGCTGGGGACAATCTGCAGCATTGGCGGTATTGCCTAATGCCCCATCGTTGGTATTCCCCGGTAAAAATGAATCCATACTAAAAGCAAAACGCGATCGCCTATTAGGAAAATTGTTGCAAAAAGGAATCATAGATGAAACCACTCATGAATTATCTCTGGCGGAACCTCTTCCCGGAAAACCATTTCCTCTGCCTCAACAAGCTCCTCACTTACTGGAGAAGTTAAACCGAAAATCTTCAGGAAATCAAATGATCACCACACTGGATATTGGATTACAGCGAAAGCTGAACGCCATTGCCAAAGAGTATCATTTTAGCCTGAGTCAGAATGAAATAAACAACCTGGCTCTGCTTCTCCTGGATATTGAATCGCGAGAGGTACTGGCCTATGTCGGCAATGCTCCTACCGGTAAAGATCATGGAAATTATGTCGATATACTTGATAAGCCCAGAAGCACGGGAAGCATTCTAAAACCCTTTCTTTATGCCTCGGCATTGGATGGAGGTGATATTTTACCCCGTGGCTTGTTGATAGATGTTCCAACGGTCATCAATGGTTACAATCCGACGAATTTCGACAATACTTTCCAGGGAGCAGTTCCTGCAGATCAGGCACTTTCAAGATCATTGAATATTCCGGCTGTGCGTATGTTGCGGAGCTATGGACTCGATCGATTTCATAATAGGTTACAAGAAATGAACCTAAGGAAAATCAATAAGAGTCCCGATCATTATGGTCTTTCCCTTATCCTGGGGGGTGCCGAGAGTTCGTTACTGGAGATCACTAATGCATATGCCGGTATGGCATCCACCCTAAATTTCTTTAATAGCTCTTCCAGCGAATACCGAAACGGAGAATTCAGAGAGCCCTTGTTTTTAAAGAATACTGAGGTTGCGGAACAGAAAACGCGTAAAGAGCCAGAAGTGATCGATGCAGGTGCCATTTATAAAACTTTTGAAGCACTCCGAGAGGTAAATCGGCCCATAGGTGAACAAAACTGGAATTACTTCAGCAGTTCCCAGGCCATTGCCTGGAAAACAGGGACCAGCTTTGGTTTCAAAGATGCCTGGGCGGTAGGGGTCACTTCCAAATATGCCATTGGGGTTTGGGTTGGAAATGCCGATGGAGAGGGTCGCCCCGGACTAACAGGTATTCAGGCGGCAGCCCCAATCTTATTTGAGATTCTGGAAGAACTTCCGAGGTCTGAATGGTTTGCCGTCCCTTATGATGAGATGATAAACACTTCAGTTTGTATGAAATCGGGGAATCTGGCAGGGCTTTATTGCGACGACGCTAAAGAAGAGTATATTCCAAAAAATGGAATTAAGACTTCGCCATGTACCTATCACCAAAAAGTTTTCCTGACCAAAGATGAAAGCAACAGGGTGAATTCCTCTTGTTATCCGTTGGCCGAAATGAAACAAAAGAACTGGTTTGCCCTCAGCCCGGTTCAGGAATATTACTATTCAAATTCACATCCCGAATACCGGCCACTTCCTCCATTTAAGAATGATTGTATACGAGAAGGGGAACAATTGATGGATTTTATTTTTCCGAAGAAAAATGAAACCATTCTGCTGGCCAATGATTTTAAAGAGAATCATACTGAAGTGATCTTCAAGTTGGCCCATCGAACGCCCGACACTCAAGTTTACTGGTACTTAAACGATAGTTTTATTGGAGCGACGAACACCTTTCACGAGCTAGCCTACGAGCCGTTACCCGGAAATTATATACTTACTGTAGTCGATCAGGAAGGAAATGAGGTCCGACAAAATATCGAGATTGGAAAAGCCTCATTATAAATTCATAATTTAGGGCGAAATACATACACCATGTCCTTTTTGAAATCTGTTGGATTATTTTTTGTTTTGACGTTCGTTTTGGTTTCCTGCAATGAGATCGCATCGGATTTACCTCACGAAGTTTCAATCATTCCTAAACCTACTTCCATCGAAGTTCAAAAAGGAACATTTACCATCAATGAGAAGACTACCTTCTACACCGATTCACTTTTTAAGACTTCTTCAGGGTTTCTTCGGAAATATCTTCGGAATGGAGCAGGACTGGCTCTTGAAAATGAATCTGAAGAAAATGCACAAATAGTATTTACCCTTAACATGGAACTACCTCAAGAGGGATATGAACTTGATATTTCAGAAGAAAAAATTACCATAAATGCTTCGGAAGATATCGGAGCCTTTTATGCAGTTCAAACACTGCGTCAACTTATGGATCCCCAACTGGAAATAACAAATTCTGCCTGGAATAAAAACATCAAAGTCCCTACTTTAAAAATTGCCGACGCCCCTGCATTTAAGTATCGGGGGATGCACCTGGATGTGGGCCGACACTTCTTTCCGAAGGAGTTCATCAAAGAGTATATCGATCATCTCGCTATGCTAAAAATGAATTACTTCCATTGGCACTTAACCGAAGATCAAGGATGGCGAATTGAGATAAAACAGTTCCCAAGACTTACCGAACATGCCGCCTTTCGGAATGAAACATTGATAGGTCATTACAACGATACTCCACAAAAATTTGATGGCCAACGGTATGGCGGATTTTACACCCAAGAGGAGATTCGGGAAATTGTAGCTTATGCGAAAGAACTAAACATCACCATTATCCCTGAGATCGAAATGCCGGGCCATGCCCAGGCCGCGGTAAGCGCATATCCCGAATTGGGCTGTACCGGAGAGCCTGTTGAAGTGGCTACCAAATGGGGAGTTTTTGAGAATATATACTGCCCCAACCAAAAAACCTTTGCTTTTCTGAAAGGGGTACTCGACGAAGTCTGCGAACTGTTCCCCGGTGAATACATTCACATTGGTGGGGACGAAGCGCCAAAAGCTCAATGGAAAAACTGCAGTCATTGTCAAAAGTTGATCGCAGAACATAACCTGGGCGATGAAAATGGCCTACAGAGCTGGTTCATTCGTGAGATCGAAACTTACCTAAATAGTAAAGGAAAAAAGATCATTGGTTGGGACGAAATCCTGGAAGGAGGCCTGGCACCTAATGCTACTGTTATGTCCTGGCGAGGCACCCAGGGAGCCATTGAAGCAGCAAAGGAAGGTCATGATGTGATCCTTACTCCGACCTCTCATTGTTATTTTGATTATTATCAGTCGGAAGAGGAAGGAGAACCTCTAGCGATTGGAGGTTATCTTCCTTTGAAAAAGGTTTATTCTTTCAATCCGATTCCCGCCGAACTTACCACGGAAGAAACGAAATTTGTTCTGGGGGCCCAGGGAAATGTCTGGACCGAATATATGAAGACAACGGACCAGGTGGAATATATGCTGTTCCCTAGAATTCTGGCGATGAGCGAGGTAGTTTGGAGCGGGCCTACAGAGAATATGTCTGAGGATTATCCCAATTTTCTCGAGCGGGTTGAATCGTTAATGAAACGGTTGAAAGTTAAAAATATCAATACAGCCAACCATTTATACCTGGTCGAAGCAAAGATTTTCAAGAGAAAGGACAGTGTGTTCGTTGCACTCGAAAATGCGACTCCCAATACTGAAATTTACTATGATCTGAACAGTACCGGATTTGTTAAATACGAACAACCATTCCCCATAATGGAAAATGCTGTTTTGCGTTCGGAAGTGACTCGTAATGGAGGCCCAATTCCCACTTATGGAGTTACCAGAACAGATACCCTTTTGTATCACAAAGGAGTTCGTTCGTCCGTCGATTTGAATAAAACACCCCACCCTTCTTATAGCGCCGGTGGTAAGGATGCTTTAATCAACGGTATACGTGGAAGTGATAAAAAGTATGGAGACTCGGAGTGGCTGGGATTTTGGGGAGAAGATTTACATATCCAACTCAACTTTCTGGAAAATACGAAAATCAATACGCTTGCGACTCGATTCTACCATGCCCCAGGACAATGGATCTACGCTCCCAATAGAGCAACGATCGAAGTGGTAGATGCACGGGGAGAAAAAACGCTTGAAACGATAGTCATCGAAAGTGATCCGAATCGTAATCTCACAGATTTGAAGTTTTCGCTAAAGAAAGAAATCGAAGCTTCCTCATTGGTGCTCATTATTCCCAATTTTGGCACTATACCGGATGACGCTCAGGGGGCCGGTAATAAGGCCTGGACCTTTATCGATGAAATCATAGTTGAATGATCGTAGAAATTTGTGCCAATAGCTTCCAAAGTGCCCAAAATGCTGAATTGGGTGGAGCACAACGCAT
Source organism: Flavobacteriaceae bacterium (assembly GCA_009827225.1). GTDB lineage: Bacteria > Bacteroidota > Bacteroidia > Flavobacteriales > Flavobacteriaceae > Aureisphaera. The sequence goes on from WUAI01000019.1 coordinate 37,409, forward strand.
CGAATTGTGTGAAGATCTATCGGTGGGTGGGGTTACACCATCTCGAATGCTTATAGAAAAGGTAATTTCAGAATTAAACATAGAAACCCATGTTTTGATACGTCCGCGTAGCGGAAATTTTGTGTATTCTGAAAAGGAACTGGAACAAATGATTTCCGATATCCGGTTTTGTAAGCAGATAGGGGTCAAAGGGATTGTGTCCGGTGTACTCACCGATGACCATAAGGTCGATATTTTCTCTACGAGCAAACTGATTCTGGCTTCAAAAGGGATGCAATTTACTTTTCACCGGGCTATAGATGAGTGTCGCGATCTGTTAACAGAATTGAATTCACTTAAAAAAATGGAGGTCGACCGAGTGCTGAGTTCCGGGAGGAAGCTGACTGCAATTCAGGGAATCGACACATTATCAGAGATGAATGACGTTGCTAAAGACAAAATTGAAATCATGCCCGGGGCCGGAATCAATTCAGAAAATGTACTTCACTTTAAAAAAGAGGGGTTTGCTTCAGTGCACCTTTCGGCTATCCCGAAAACATCAGTCGCCACTTCCCTGTTTGCTCAAAAGGTAGAAGGGATATCAAACCTGGATGAAATCAGGAAAGTAATTCAGATTTTATCGTAACGGAAAGCCTTTAGCCGCCCACCACGGATGAATCTCTATTTCGAGCCGGCCGGCCTGAACCATCGGGTCGGAATTAGCAAGACTGTCTGCCATTTGCAGATTCGGAACATTATAAATAGTAATTCCACGGATGTCCCCATCATCACCAAAAGGCCCGGAAATATCTGCATAACCCATATCGTACATCTTACCCAAGTGACCCAAATGCAGGGCCTGTAAACTATCAGCCTCCTCCTTCGTCTGTTCCCTATTCACTCCCCGCTTGAGAAAAGCGACGAAATATTGTTGCATGATCACCGTATCACCGGTCTTCGGATCCACATAATCAAAAACCTCAAAGCCTCCGTCCACAAGTTCTTGTTTTAATTGTGCCACAGACTTCGATTCTAACGATGTTTGTTCGTCATCGTTTTCAAAATGAAGTGCCTCATGTAAATCGTCATCGTGATGACCTTTATGATCGTGGTCCTTACATGCTACCAGGAAGAGCATTAGGCAGAAGATGGATACTGTAATTCTTTTCATTATTTCCAGTTTTTATAGGGTTGTTGGCTTAAACGGGCATTATAGTATTCGACCTGCCCAGTAACTTCCTCACCAAGCCAAGTGGGTTTTATAAAAGATTCATTCTTATCTGCGAGTTCTATTTCAGCAATGATCAATCCTGCATTGGTTCCTTCGAATACGTCAACTTCAAAAGTGTGTGACCCCACTTTAATTTCGTATCGTATTTTCTCGATGACACCAGGCTCACACAAAGCAAGTAGATTTTTGGCGTCTTCTTCGGAAATGTTCTTCTCCCATTCAAATCGGGAGGTTCCGTCATTGGTCGAGATACCCTTTACGGTCAAAACTCCCTGATCTCCATATAATCGAACCCGAACCGTCCTTTCGGGATGGGTGTTCAAGAACCCTTGAATTATTTTCTTTTCTGAAACTGCCTCGTTCTTGAAACTTTCAGAAGAAACTAAAAATTTGCGCTCGATTTCCTGCATTTCTCTTACTCAAACTCTCACGAAGATATTATAATTTTACGTATGGACTTCCCATTTCCCATACGCAAGATCATTCATGTAGATATGGATGCTTTCTACGCTTCAGTCGAGCAACTGGACCATCCTGAATTACAAGGAAAACCCGTTGCCGTGGGTGGTGGGGGAACACGAGGAGTGGTAAGCGCTGCGAGTTATGAGGCCCGGAAATTTGGTGTGCGAAGTGCGATGAGTGGGGTATTATCCCGCAAACGTTGCCCTGACTTAATTTTTGTAAAACCAAGATTTGATCGTTATAAGGAGGTTTCAGACCAAATACGAAAGGTATTCCTGGAATATACCGATCTCGTTGAACCGCTCTCATTGGACGAGGCTTATCTCGATGTAACTCTAAACAAAAAGGGGAATCCGAGTGCTACCCTGGTCGCCCAAGACATCCGAAGGCTTATTAAAGAGCGTACTGGGTTGAATGCCTCGGCGGGAATCTCTGTGAATAAATTTATCGCTAAAGTGGCCAGTGATATCAACAAACCCAACGGACAAAAAACGGTACCCCCCGAAGAAGTGATCACATTCCTTGAAAACCTGGATATTAAGAAATTCTATGGTGTAGGCAAAGTGATGCGAGAAAAAATGTATCTGCACGGAATCTTTACCGGACTCGACCTGAAGAACAAAACAGAAGACTATCTCGTCGAGCATTTTGGAAAGAGTGGAGGCTACTTCTATGAAATTGTACGTGGAATTCAACACAGCGAGGTGAAACCTTCCCGAACCAGAAAATCCCTTGCTGCAGAGCGTACCTTCAATGAGAATATTTCTTCGGAAGTGTTTATGCTGGAGCGATTGGAAGAAATTGCCGAAGAGGTGGAACGAAGACTTACAAAAAGCAAAGTGGCCGGAAAAACCATTACTTTGAAAATTAAATACAGCGACTTTACGCTACAAACACGAAGCCGGACGTTATCCTTGTATGTTTCCAGCAAAGAGCTGATCATGGAAACTGTTAAAGATTTGTTATTTCAGGAAGGTATGAAAAATTCGGTACGCTTGTTGGGTATTAGCATATCAAATCTTAATAACGAAAACAATAAAGAGGATAAACCTCCACCCGACGAAACCATAGACGTACAACTTAAACTCGACTTTTAGCATATGCACAGAACTACTTTTGGAATCTAATTATTAACTCAAAACCATGATTATGAAAAAAGTAGTTTTAATCCTGTCAGCAGTCGTATTGGCCATTTCTTTTGTGGCTTGCAAAAACGACAAAACATCACCTGAAATTACCGGAGAAATCCCGGAAGAAACCATCGTTGAGAATTCTGAAGATATCGCATTTGCCGAGACTTCAGAAATAAATGAGACTCTAGAGCCTCAATTCTTATACGTTATTGCGCCTAGTGGTCTCAGCTTGCGAGAATACAATAATCTTCAAAGTGAGAAACTTGCACGAATGCCTTATGGTACCAAAGTGAAAGTTCTTACCAAGGAAGAAAATGCAACTATGACCGTGGGAGGAATAAAAGGGGGTATGCATGAAGTTGAATTTAATCACAAAAAAGGATTTGCCTTTAACGGTTACCTGAGCAAGTACTTCCCGCCCGACCGTGATATAACTGTAAAAGGTTATGCCGATGAACTCCAACGTTTCTTCCCGGAGGTGATCTATAGTTCGGAAACGAGTGGTACTGCAAGTAATCCTATTAATACGGAAAGTATTTATCTTCCCGGATCTCAATGGAATGATGGATTCAACACGGCCCAAAGATTATTTGATTTCCCGAGAGAATTCAGCTTTCCAAACCCAAAAGGGAAGAATAGTGAAACTATTTTCGACGGCAAACCTAAGAAGGGAATTTGGGTGAGTCAGTTGGAAGTGACTCGTGAGAACAATACACTTCAAAAAATAGAATATGTTTACGGCTCTAAGAAATACAACAGTACCGTAAGTATTGTCAAAGAAGGAGACGGAATAAAAATTTCCAGAGTAGAAGAAATAAAATAATCTAAGAAAAGGAGCCCAATGGGCTCCTTTCTAAATTTGAGATACTCTTAAAGTATTTACCATTCCTTTTTCTACAATGGGCATGGCCGCAAGGTTGATCAAATAATCCCCTTTTACCACAAAGCCTTTTTCATAGGCTATTCTGTTCACATCATCTACCGTTTCATCCGTACTCACAAATTTATCATAATAGAAGGCTTTTACCCCCCATAACAGATTAAGTCTAGAGAGAATCCTATGATTGGACGTGAAAACCAGGATATGTGCATCTGGCCTCCAGGCCGAGATTTGAAAGGCAGTATAACCACTATTTGTAAGAGTGCAAATAGCCCTGGCTTCTATCTCATCGGCCATTTTTGCCGCATGAAAACAGACGGATTTAGTGACAAAACGATTGGTACGTATATGTGGAGGTTCATGAGGAACCTTAATGAGTTTTGAATTTTCAACCTGCTTGCAAATATTTGTCATTTTCTTAATGACTTCAACGGGGTATTTCCCCACCGAGGTTTCTCCCGAAAGCATCACGGCGTCTGCTCCATCCATTACTGAATTGGCAACGTCGTTCACCTCAGCCCTTGTCGGAGTAAGTGATGTAATCATGGTTTCCATCATTTGAGTAGCGATGATCACCGGAATACGAGCTCTCTTTGCCTTTAGAACCAGTTGTTTTTGAATGAGCGGCACTTCTTCCGCAGGAACTTCTACCCCAAGGTCTCCTCGCGCAACCATTAGGCCATCGCAATAAGCGACAATCTTATCGATATTTTTAACCGCTTCCGGTTTCTCGATTTTGGCAATAATGGGGATTTTATATTCGCTATGGGCTTCGATCAAGGCTTGCAGTTCCTTTAGGTCTTCCGCATGTCTTACAAAGGACAACGCTATCCAATCTACTTCATTCTTGATCGCAAATATGGCGTCTTCCTTATCTTTCATGGTTAAGGCGGGTAGCGAAATATTGGTATTCGGTAAATTCACCCCTTTCTTGGACTGAAGTGGCCCTCCTTGTAATACTTTGGCCCGAACCGTGTCTTTTTTATTGGTTTTCAGGATTTCAAATATCAGCTTCCCATCATCCAGAAGAACGCGTTCTCCAGGGTTTACATCCTTCGGAAAGTTGTCATAATTCATGTAAACCTTATTCCGGGATCCTTCAAACTCCTCACCGGTGCAAAAATCGAGTTCATCTCCCGGTTGCACCACTACCTCTTCCTTCATAATTCCGACTCTGAGTTTAGGCCCTTGAAGGTCGGCGAGTATTGCCGTTGAACTCCCGAGTTCTTCTCCGAGTTTACGAATGATCTGAATGCGCTTTTTTACCTCACCGTAGTTGGCATGCGAAAAATTGATCCTGAAGACATTCACGCCCTCCTCGATCATACTTTTCAACACCTTTTTGTCGTTGGTAGAGGGGCCGAGGGTTGCAACAATTTTCGTTTTCTTTTGAGTTGGCATTTAGTTGAATATTAAATTGTGACTCGATTTAATTTTTGATGGTTCAATTTCATATGCTGAAATAACCTGGGTAAGTTCGTTGATGAGCGCAATATGTTTGCGCAAAGGTATGGATTGGAAATCGGAAGCAATTTTCAGAAAATAATCTGCATTTTGGAATTCGGGTAAGAGATAATGATTGACGACGGTCTCTGAAGTTTCCTCAGAGAATAGTCCGGTCCCACTCACCGATTCCTGTAGGGACAGTTTGAATTTATTCCCTACCAGGGAATATTGAGTATACTGAAACTGATCTTCAAATTCAAAGATCGGGAATCTGGCTTCCTGCCGATCCCGGGTGAATTCCAGATCCTCTTTCCTTCTTTCCAATCTTAACTTGAGTTGCTTATTAAGGGTATAGGCCATCTTGTAGTCTTCCTCAGAACAATGAATTGCCACGAGTGAAAAATCCTCGCTAAGGTCGTCATCCAAGAGTAATTTGTGATGGGCCATCCCCTTTTTTCGGTAAAAATAGAGTATTGTTAGGTAATACGAAACTAATTAGGTGCTTTGTACCTGCATTTGTCGCTGCAGCTTATAGTATGCTCGCTTGGCGGCCCGTTCTTCAGCCTTTTTCTTAGAAGTTGCTCTGGCTTTGGCCACCGTATTTTGTTCCAATTGTAATTTAACCGCGAAATGTTTTAACGGATCGTTTCCGGTATCCTCGTAGACATTGAATTTGAAGTTTTTCTTGTTTTTCTGGCACCATTCAATGAACAAACTTTTATAGCTTATTATTTTTCCTTCCAGTTTCTGAATATCCACATAGGGTTTTATCACCCTACGATGGATGAACTTCTCACAAAATTTAAATCCTTTATCCAGGTAAATGGCGCCCACCAGCGCTTCGAATACGTTGCCATGGATGTTTTCACCGAACTGCTTGGTAGGTATGGAAGTCTTGACCAGGGAGATCAAATTCAGATCACGACCCAACTCATTCAGGTGTTCACGGCTCACCACTTTAGAGCGCATTTTTGTGAGATAGCCTTCGTTGCCATCCGGAACCTTCTTAAAAAGATGCGCGGCAATTACCGATCCCAACATGGCGTCGCCAAGGAATTCCAAACGTTCATAATTCTGGGGTTTGCCTTCGCTGTTCTTTTCATTCATCGAACGATGAGTGAACGCTTCTTCATAAATAGTGATATCTCCCGGTTTAAATCCTAATATTCGCTTTAGCCTAATATAAAACTTGTCGTCCCTTTCAGCACGGCTATTGAATATGTTTTTAAGAGAGGTCATAGGCTTTAGTCGTCTAACTTCTTGAAAAGAACACAAGCGTTATGACCACCAAAACCAAAAGTATTGCTCATGGCAATTTTAATATCCCGCTCCTGAGCTTTGTTGAGAGTGAGATTTAAGGAAGGATCTATGTTTTCATCGACCACAGAATGATTGATCGTAGGTGGAACACAAGAGTGCTCCATAGCTAAGATTGAAGCAATTGCTTCAATGGCGCCGGCGGCACCCAGAAGGTGACCGGTCATCGATTTGGTTGAATTAATATTTATTGTTTTGGTATGGGCACCAAAAACTTTGGAGATGGCTTTTAATTCGGCCACATCTCCTAGCGGTGTAGAAGTACCATGCGTATTAATGGCATCTACATCTTCAGGCCGTAAACCGGCGTCCCTGAGACAATTCAGCATTACTCTTTCCACACCGATACCATCGGGATGAGGAGCAGTCATATGATATGCATCACTAGACATACCTCCACCGATCACTTCAGCGTAAATCTTGGCGCCTCTCTTCATGGCATGCTCGTACTCTTCGAGAATTAGGGCTCCTGCCCCTTCTCCAAGCACAAAACCATCGCGAGTTGCGTCGAAAGGTCGTGAGGCTGTTTCAGGACTATCATTTCTTGTAGACAGGGCATGCATAGCATTAAAACCACCCATTCCTGCCTGAGTCACGGCTGCTTCACTTCCACCGGTAACAATAATATCGCAATGTCCTAAACGGATATAGTTTAAGGCATCGATCATTGAATTGGCCGAGGAAGCACAGGCGGAGACCGTTGTATAATTGGGCCCCATAAAGCCGTGTTTGATCGAGATATTACCCGGGGCTATATCAGCGATCATTTTGGGAATAAAGAAGGGGTTGAAACGTGGTGTTCCATCCCCTCCTGCAAAATTTATAACTTCATTTTGAAAAGTCTCAAGGCCACCGATACCCGCACCCCATATCACACCAACTCTAAATTTGTCGACATGATCAAGATCGATTCCGGCGTCTTGAATAGCTTCGTCACTTGAGACAAGTGCATATTGTGCAAACTTGTCTAATTTACGTGCCTCTTTTCTATCAAAATGATTTTGTGGATCGTAATTTTTAACTTCACAAGCGAATTTTGTCTTGAACTTTTCAGTATCAAAGTAGGTAATAGGCGCACAACCACTTTTTCCATTTTTCAAACCATCCCAGTATTCTGAGAGGTTATTTCCAATTGGAGTAAGGGCACCAAGACCTGTAACAACAACTCGCTTTAATTCCATAAAGAAGTAGTATTATTTTGCTTCTTCGATGTAGGAAATTGCTTGCCCTACAGTAGCAATGTTTTCAGCTTGATCGTCTGGAATCTGAATGTCGAATTCTTTTTCAAATTCCATAATAAGCTCAACCGTATCCAGTGAATCGGCACCCAGGTCGTTCGTGAAGCTTGCTTCGTTCACCACCTCGTTTTCGTCAACACCTAATTTGTCTACGATAATCGCTTTTACTCTTGATGCAATGTCTGACATAATTCTTGATTTTTAGATTTAATTATAAGTGGCAAAAATAAAATTTTTTAATTTAAAACACCATTTATAGCTTAAAATGTGTCCTCAATTTAAACAATTTTGGGCGAAGTAAATCCCGATTGCCTTACTTTTGTATTTTATTTTAAATTAATACTTCTTAACAACCTCAATCTCCTATGAAGAAGCGCATTGTGATTTTCGCTTCAGGCAGCGGTACCAACGCCCAAAGAATAATCGAACACTTCTCAGATCATAATTTTGCCGAGGTCGTTCACGTGCTGTCTAACAATGAACATGCCAAAGTATTAACACGTGCTAAAGCCAGCAATATTGAGGCATCAGCGTTCTCCAAAGAAGAATTAAATAGCCAAAACGGGGTGCAGAAATTGCTGGACACACTGAATCCGGATCTAATAGTTCTGGCAGGTTTCCTTCTGAAATTTCCTGAATCCATATTAAGTGAGTATCCAAATCGTGTTATCAATATACATCCGGCTTTGCTACCTAAATATGGAGGAAAGGGAATGTATGGTAAATACGTGCACCAGGCAGTTGTTGCGAATGATGAACGGGAATCCGGCATAACCATTCATTATGTGAATGAAAACTACGACGAGGGGGCCATTGTTTTTCAGACATCGGTTGGTTTGGATAAAGAGGATACTGCGGAAGACGTGGCGCTCAAAGTTCAGCAATTGGAACATGAACATTATCCCCAAGTGATCGAACGTCTTATTTCAGAAGAAAACACAGAATCTTAGTGGCGAAGAAACAAAAATACTATGTCGTTTGGTTCGGAAATCCCACAGGGATCTTCCATAGTTGGGAGGAATGCAAAAAGGCGATTGCGGGAGTATCGGGGGCTCAGTACAAATCGTTCGACACCTTCAGAGAAGCCCAAATCGCTTACGATAAGGAATATGCCGACTACAAGGGAACTGGCGGAAAAAAGAAAAAGAAGCTAAGCCCTTCAGAACTTGCCAAAATTGGAGAACCTGAGTTATACTCAATAGCAGTCGATGCTGCGTCGAGTGGAAATCCTGGTGTTATGGAATATCGAGGAGTGGATACTCAAACCCATGAACAGTTATTTCACGAAGGACCCTTCAAAGAAGGTACGAATAATGTAGGGGAATTCCTTGCATTGGTTCATGGCCTGGCGTATCTCAAACAAAAGAACAGCGACCGTATGATCTATTCCGACAGTCGAATCGCCATAGGCTGGGTAAAAAAGAAAAAGTGCAACACCAAGCTCAAAAAAACATCGAAGAATGACAAGCTATTCAAACTAATACGGCGCGCAGAAACTTGGCTTCGCAACAATAGCTATGGGACTGAAATCCTAAAATGGGAGACTAAAGCCTGGGGTGAAATACCCGCCGATTTTGGCAGAAAGTGATGGATTTTCGCGGTTAGTTTTTATGGTTTCAAAAACGTATCTTTGCCCCTTATTTCTAATCTGTCTGAATGAGTAAATTAGTCATTGTAGGAACGGTTGCCTTTGATGCCATCGAAACCCCGTTTGGTAAAACCGATAAAATTCTTGGAGGAGCCGCTACATTTATTGGCTTATCAGCCGCACAGTTTGATGTGGACGGAGCGATTGTCTCCGTGGTTGGAGGTGATTTTCCAGAGTCATATATCGATATGCTTTCCGAAAAAGGCCTCAACGTGGAAGGATTGGAAATCGTGAAGGAAGGAAAGACTTTTTTCTGGAGCGGAAAGTATCATAATGATATGAATTCCAGGGATACACTGGCTACGGAACTCAATGTACTTGCCGATTTTAACCCTATAGTCCCGGATGCCTATAAAAATTCTGAAGTTGTCATGTTGGGTAATTTACATCCGATGGTGCAACTTAGCGTGATTGAGCAAATGGAAGATCCGAAATTGATCATCCTGGATACAATGAATTTTTGGATGGACAATACTTTGGACGAACTTATGAATGTGATCTCTAAAGTGAATGTGATCACCATTAATGATGAAGAGGCCCGACAGCTTACCAATGAATATTCCCTGGTAGTTGCGGCGCAAAAGATTATGAGTTTCGGTCCGGACTATGTGGTCATTAAGAAAGGAGAGCATGGTGCGCTGTTGTTCCATGAAAATGAAGTTTTCTTTGCACCGGCGTTACCTCTTGAAGAGGTATTCGATCCTACGGGAGCGGGAGATACTTTTGCCGGAGGATTTGCAGGTTACCTGGCAAAAACCAGCGATTATAGTTTTGAAAATATGAAGACGGCCATTATAAATGGTTCGGCTCTGGCGTCTTTCTGTGTTGAGAAATTCGGGACAGAACGATTATTGGGATTGACAGACAGAGAGCTACATACACGCCTGCAGCAATTTAAAAATTTAACTCAGTTCGATATAGAATTAACATAAAGCTACGCCCTGATTTTCGGGGCGTTTTCATTTCAGGAAAATATGAGTGATGCTTTAAAACACGAATGCGGAATTGCCCTGGTCCGACTACTGAAACCTCTCGAGTACTACAAGGAGAAATATGGAACGGCATTTTATGGAGTAAATAAAATGTATCTCATGATGGAGAAACAGCACAATCGGGGTCAGGATGGTGCAGGTTTCGCCAGTATTAAATTGGATGTAGAACCTGGAGAAAGATATATCAGCAGAATACGTTCGAATGAAGCTCAACCTATTCAGGATATCTTCGCCCAGATCAATGAACGGATCAACCAGGAATTCGAAAAGGACCCGGAATTAAAGAATAACGTAGCTGGTCAGAAAAAAAGAATACCATATATCGGTGAATTGCTGCTAGGGCATGTTCGCTATGGAACTTTTGGAGGCAACAGCATCGAAACGGTTCACCCTTTTCTTAGACAGAACAACTGGATGCATCGTAACCTGATCATTGCAGGAAACTTCAATATGACGAATACCACCGAGTTGTTTCAAAACCTGATCAAACTTGGTATGCATCCGAAAGAAAAAGCGGACACCATTACAGTGATGGAAAAGATTGGTCATTTCCTGGACGATGCGGTACGAAAGCAATACAAAAGGGCTAAAAGCGCCGGACTCAATAAGGAACAGGCTTCCCCATTCATTATTGAGCACCTCGATATTGCAAAAATTTTAAAGAAGTCTGCCAAAAACTGGGACGGAGGTTATGCGATGGCAGGGTTGATGGGTCATGGTGACGCTTTTGTTTTAAGAGATCCGGCCGGGATCAGACCAGCATATTTCTACAAGGATGATGAAGTAGTAGTGGTAGCGTCGGAACGACCTGCCATACAAACGGTATTCAATGTTCCTTTTGAGGAAGTTAAGGAACTGGATCCGGGACATGCATTGATCATAAAGAAGAACGGGGATTCGAGAGTCTCTGAGATCATAGAACCCCTGGAACGTAAGTCCTGTTCGTTTGAGCGCATTTATTTTTCTAGAGGAAGTGATGTCGAAATCTACCAGGAACGAAAAGATCTGGGAAGGTATGTGATGCCCAAAGTCTTGGAGGCTATCAACCATGATACTGAAAACACTGTGTTTTCCTTTATTCCGAATACTGCGGAAACTTCCTTCTACGGAATGCTGGAGGCTGCACAAGACGAATTGAACCATCAGAAGAATGAAGCCATCCTGAAAGAGGGTGCCGATTTAACGCAAGAACGCCTGGAAGAAATACAGGCTCACAAGATCCGTACGGAAAAGCTAGCCATTAAAGATGTTAAATTAAGGACTTTCATTACGGAAGACAGCAGTCGGGACGATTTGGTCGCTCACGTTTATGACGTTACTTATGGAGTGGTACGTCCAGAGGATAATTTGGTAATCATCGACGACAGTATTGTTCGAGGGACGACACTTAAAAAGAGTATCCTGAAAATGCTGGATCGTTTAAATCCCAAGAAGATCATAGTGGTCTCATCGGCTCCTCAGATTCGTTATCCGGATTGTTACGGAATTGATATGGCGAGACTCGAAGATCTTGTCGCTTTCAATGCTGCCCTGGAACTTCATAAAGAAAGAGGCACTTATGATGTGGTTGAGGAGATCTATCATAAATGTAAAAAGCAGCTCAGTCTTTCCGATGCTGAAGTGGTCAACCACGTGAAGGAGTTATACGATCCATTTACCGACGAAGAAGTTTCCGCTAAAATTTCAGAAATCATAAGTGATGAAAGTATTTCCAGCGAGGTAAAAGTTATATTTCAATCGGTAGAGGATTTGCATAAGGCCTGTCCCAAGAATTTAGGGGACTGGTACTTCACCGGAAATTACCCCACTCCCGGAGGTAACCGTGTGGTAAACAGGGCGTATGTGCATTTCTTCGAGGGAAATCCGGCTAGAGCCTATTAAAATTTAGTGTTAAATTATCGTCAATTAATGATCAAGTGTGTTGTTCATCGATGATAAAAAGCACTTAGTCCAAAAGTAGGAAAAATCCACACTTAATAAGGAAAGTTCGCTTATATTTGTTCTATACCATAGCATAAGTAGGTTAAGTTCATGGTAAGATTTGGGGCAAAAAAGGTAAACTCTCGTTTACCTTTTTTATTTGGCCTAAATTCAACTGATTCTTCTCTAACATTTTTGTAAGAAAATATCCCGAAAATGCCTAGATTGCTATCTTACAACCACTTGTAACTGTTGGATTGTACGGGAAATGTGCTTTTCAACGAATAAAAAGGCGATTGGTCTAAAAAATTATTTCTTCAGAATAATATTCCTATATATTTGAATATACCATAGCATAAGTAGGTTAAGTTCATGGTAGATTTGGGGCAAAAAAAGGTAAACTCTCGTTTACCTTTTTTTATTGGCAGAAATCTAAGTGGGGTAATGACCCTCGGTTTTTTGTAGCTTATAATTTACAAAAAACCGAGGGTCATTGTTTTATCATTTTTTACTCCCTTTGGATATAGAAGTTATGAAATAATCCGGGGCTCTCATTCAATCATTTGCTTTTACAATTTCCCTAAACAAAAAAACCCATCCATGCGGATGGGTCTTAATTCATATGAGATTCCGTCTATTTGTTGCCTGCGTAATTCTCGGCAACTTTATCCCAGTTTATGATGTTGAAAAAAGCTTCAACATAATCAGGTCTGCGGTTTTGATAATTCAGGTAATAGGCATGCTCCCATACATCGAGTCCTAAGATCGGAGTACCACCACAAGTCACACCAGGCATTAACGGGTTGTCCTGATTGGGCGTAGAGCATACTTCTACTTTTCCTCCGGGATGTACACATAGCCAGGCCCATCCAGAACCAAACTGCGTCTTGGCAGCATTAGAGAAAGCATCCTTAAAAGCATCGTAACTTCCATAAGCATCGTTAATTGCAGATGCCAGTTCTCCCGTAGGTTCTCCTCCGCCGTTGGGTGACATTACTTCCCAGAACAAACGGTGATTATAATATCCGCCTCCATTGTTTCGAACTGCGCCGTTATTCATATCAAGATTTCCTAAAATTGCCTCGATAGACTTTCCTTCCAAATCACTTCCTTCGATCGCGGCGTTCAACTTGCTGGTATAACCTGCATGATGTTTTCCGTGGTGAATTTCCATGGTTCGAGCGTCTATATGTGGTTCCAATGCATCATGAGCATAGGGTAATGCTGGTAATTCAAATGACATAATTTTCTGTTTTGGTTATTATTACTGAGCTCAAAGTTACTGATTTAAATACGTACTTTTTGTTATCGAATTTATAAGATTTTTATTGGCGTATAGATATTCTTAATAGTATCTTTATACGAAGCACCAATAAATGCAATTCAGATTGTCCTGATGCAGTCCCGACCTTGTATCATATATAATGCTTCCGCAGGTAGTGGTAAAACCTATGCCCTTGTAAAGGCATATCTGCGAATCGTACTTTCCTCTCCGGAAAAAGACTACTTTAAGCATCTCCTCGCCATCACATTCACAAATAAGGCCGTGGCCGAAATGAAAGTTAGGATCGTGAATTCCTTGGTTGAATTTGGAGATCCAACTAAAGACAAAAAAGAGAACTCAATGTTCCTTTCACTTTGTGATGATTTGCAATTGAACGCAGCGGAAATCGAATCCCGTTCTCAAAGAATACTGAAGCATTTGCTCCATCATTACAGTCAGTTTAGTGTGGAAACCATCGATCATTTTAATTACAGACTAATTCGGACATTTTCCCATGACCTGAATCTTCCTTCGAATTTTGAAATTAAACTCGAAGGGCAGGAGCTAATTGCAGAATCAGTGGATCAGCTTATCGATAAGGCTGGTGAAAACCCGGAGATCACAGAGTTATTATTAGCATATGCCCTGTATAAAACCGACGAAGATAAATCGTGGGACATTTCATTAGATCTTAACAAAGTGGCTAAGCTTCTATTGAAAGAGAACGACAGGAAGCATCTGCAGTCTTTGAAAAACAAAACGCTAAAAGATTTCAAGGAACTAAAAAAACAGCTCGAATCGAAACTTACATTGTTTCAAACTGAAATGATCACGGCCGCTGCGGAAGCTCAGGAAAACATTCACTCGCGCCAACTCGATCGCGCCCATTTCAGCAATGGATATTTGTACGATTTTTTTAATAACATCCATTCCGGAAACTTCAGTTTTAACTGGGATGCCAACTGGCATCAATCACTAGGTGAGAAGCCTCTGTATCCATCGAGGGTTTCCGCCCAGGAAGCGGCAAGTATTGATTCTATCACCTCAGGTCTTATCGAATCATTCAATTTTATCATCCATAGCTTAAGACAGTTTCAGCTACATGAAAATTTATTAAAGAACATCGTCCCCCTCACTTCGATCCATGCGGTAAACGAAGAGCTACAACTCATTAAATCGGAGCAAAACATTCTGCCTATACACGAATTCAATGCTTTGATACACGAGGAGATCAAGGACCAGCCTGTTCCTTTTATTTATGAACGCTTAGGTGACAAGTTCCGTCACTTCTTCATAGATGAATTTCAGGATACTTCCGAACTTCAATGGAGTAACTTAATTCCTTTAATCGACAATGCTCTATCCCAGGAATACTTCAATGGATCCCATGGAAGTTTGTTACTCGTGGGGGATGCCAAACAATCCATTTACCGCTGGCGAGGAGGATTGCCGGAACAGTTCATGCAACTTTACGATGGTCAAAGTCCATTCTCCATTTCAGAAGAAAATATTTCCGTTCAGAATCTTGACACCAATTTCAGAAGTTATTCTGAAATCATACATTTTAACAATCACTTCTTCACTGAATTAGCTTCCTATTTTGAAAATCCGCATCATACCCAATTGTATGAATTAGGCAATGCTCAGCAAACTACGAATAAATCAGGCGGGTATGTTCAAGTGGAACTTCTGGAATCTACTGAGGAAGAAAGTGATGATACGATGTACGCAAGAAAAACCCTGGAAACAATTAACGAACTTCTTCAATTAGGCTTTGACGCTCAGGATATATGTGTGCTTACGCGGAAAAAGAAAGAAGGAGTAGCCATAAGTGAATTCCTTTTAGAAAATGAAGTGCCTGTGGTTTCAGAAGAGACATTGCTTTTGCAACAATCCGAGTACGTGCAGGGACTTGTTCTTACTCTTCAATTAAGTTCCAGGCCCGACAATGAACAAATCAAAGCAGAATGGCTGCAGTTTATTTTCAGGCATTTGGAATTAGATAAACCCTTGCACGATTATTTGATGGAACATCTGAATGGACCGCTTTCAGATTTTGCAGAACACCTTTCGAGTTACGGAGTCGATTTTAGCTGGGATGTCATCCATCAATTGCCACTTTATGAAGCATGCGAATACATTGCAAAATCACTTGGGTTGAATAAAGACGACGATGCATTTCTTCCCGGATTTATGGATTTAGTGTTCCGTTTTTCAGTGAAACAAAGAGCAGGCATCACCGAATTCTTAGCGCATTGGGAAACCGAAAAAGAAAAAGCCAGCGTGAACGCAAGCAATAATTCCAATGCGGTTCAAATTATGACCATTCACAAAGCAAAAGGACTTGAATTCCCGGTGGTGATTTTCCCTTATGCAGATCTCAAAATCTACCAGGAAATGGATGCAATGGCATGGTATCCATACGAGGATGAAGAGTTCACTGAATTATTGATTGGTTATAATAAAGGTGTTCGGAATTATGGGCCCGAAGGGGCAGATATCTACCGCGAAAGACAGAGTACACTCGAATTGGACAACCTCAATCTTTTGTATGTAGCACTCACCAGGGCAATTCAGCATCTCTATATTTTTGGTAAAAATACCAAGGTCATTGAAAAACCAAATTCGTACAATTCATTTCTGAAAAACTATCTCTATTCCCTGACAGGAGACAAAAATTCAACTTTATTGGAAAGAGGCAATTCCACGTTCATCGTTTCAGATGATGCCTCCGGCGGCAACAACGTGCGCGCGAGTTCTTTCCCAATTTCGCTTCTTGATGAAAATAATATCCGATTTGTTGCTACAGATTATTCGGACGATACGTCTCAACGATCGGAAGCCTTGCGTATGGGAAATTTGGTCCATGACACCATGGCATCCATCATTAACAGGGATGATATGGAAAATGCTCTATCCGAACTAAGGATAAAGCTTTTAGAAGATCTGGAAACCTATGATAAAGTGAATTCCATGATTAACGATATCGTTGCGCATCCCGACTTATTTGATCTTTTTGAAACTGGCTCAGAGGTATTCAACGAAAAAGATATCATAAGCCCCTTCGGTGTTTTGAGGCCCGATCGTGTGAACCTGAAAGGCAAGAAAGCCATTATCCTGGACTATAAAACGGGTGCTCCTTCGCTTACACATGAGGAACAGATAAATGGATATGCAGCCGCATTAAAAGACATGGGATTTGAGATAGAAAAAAAGCTTTTGGTTTATACAAATAATGAGGGGATTCTGATAAATAAAGTCTAAATTTGAACTCCATTTTTTAAGCACGATATGTACGGAAAAATCAAGGATCATTTACAAGCTGAACTGGCCGAAATCAAAGAGGCAGGGCTCTATAAAAAAGAACGAATCATCACTTCTCCCCAGGGAGCCGAAATCACTATTTCCACAGGCGAAACAGTGATTAATTTTTGCGCGAACAATTACCTTGGGCTTTCAGCCGATAAAGAGATCATCCAGGCAGCGAAAGATACGATGGATGAAAGAGGATTTGGAATGTCTTCTGTTCGCTTTATCTGCGGAACGCAGGACATTCACAAAGAATTGGAACAAAAAATTGCGGATTTCTACCAGACAGAGGATACCATTCTTTATGCCGCTGCGTTTGACGCTAATGGTGGAGTTTTTGAACCCTTGTTAGGTCCTGAAGATGCGATCATTTCCGACTCCTTAAATCATGCCTCTATCATTGATGGTGTGCGTTTATGTAAGGCAGCTAGATACCGCTATCAGAACAATGACATGGCCGATTTAGAGAAGCAGCTTCAGGAAGCCAACAAAAATGGTGTGCGCTTTAAGATAATAGTGACCGATGGCGTATTCTCAATGGATGGTTTGGTGGCTCCTTTAGATAAAATTTGTGACTTGGCTGATCAGTACGATGCCCTGGTAATGATTGATGAGTGTCATGCTACCGGTTTCATCGGTGCTACCGGACGGGGAACCCTTGAGGAGAAAGGGGTTATGGGCCGAATTGATATCATAACAGGAACACTCGGGAAGGCGATGGGTGGAGCGATGGGTGGTTATACCACGGGAAAGAAAGAAATTATTGAGATCCTCCGACAACGATCCCGACCCTATTTATTTTCTAATTCCCTGGCCCCTGCTATCGTAGGTGCTTCTATTAAAGTGTTCGAAATCCTATCGAATAATACCAAACTGAGGGATAAATTAGAAGCCAATACCAAGTACTTTAAAGAAGGGATGAAAAATGCCGGTTTTGATATTATCGATGGTGATTCCGCTATTGTCCCCGTGATGCTTTATGATGCTAAACTGTCTCAGAATATGGCAGATATGCTTTTAGAGGAAGGTATTTATGTAATTGGATTCTTCTATCCGGTGGTTCCAAAAGGTAAGGCCAGAATTCGAGTTCAATTGTCTGCCGCACATACAAAAGAACACCTCGATAAGGCCATAAATGCATTCGTAAAAGTGAAGGGAAAATTAGGAATATAAAATAACGGGGATTCCTTATTTCTCCGCATGTAACCTGGTTTTTCCAAAAATTTTAATAGATTTGCTTTTGTTAATAAATTTTAACAACTTACTTTTGCTCTATTAACACTTAAAAATTAAACAATCGAATATGAAACATCTTAACAGTATTTTAGCTGCTGCTCTATTTATTTTTGCCATTGGGGTAGCAAATGCGCAAGACGAAAATAACCCTTGGGCCATTGAAGTTGGGATTAACGCCGTTGATGTTTACCCAGTTGGGATTACCGACAATGGTAGGCTACCCGCTATGGTTGGTGACGATGCGGTTAAAGGAGATCTTTTCGACGAGTTCTTCAACCAAAACGACCACTGGAACATATTGCCTTCAGTATCCAGAGTTTCTGTTGGAAGATATGTAGGTAGCGGATTTACATTTACTGCTGCTGGTTCCATAAATAGAATCGATAAATTAGGTGACATCGGAGCGGACGATTTGAACTACTACGCAGCCGATGGTCAAATTACATATAGCTTCAGAGACTTCATCGGTGGACCCGGAGGATGGTTTGATCCTTCTCTTGGTGTAGGTGGTGGTTATACCTGGGTTGATGACATTGGTTTCGGAACAGCCAACGCATTAGCAGGTGTTCGTTTCTGGATTGCTGAGAATATAGCATTAAATTTCCAAAGTACTTATAAGCACGCTTTCGAAGATGACTTCGGAATCATCCACTTCCAGCACTCTGCAGGTGTACAATTTAAGTTTGGTGGAAAAGATACAGATGGTGACGGAATCTATGATAAGGATGATGAGTGTCCGGAAACTCCTGGTCTAGCTGAATTCAACGGATGTCCTGATAGCGACGGTGATGGTATCGAAGACAGAAACGATGCTTGTCCTAATACTCCTGGTTTAGCTGAATTCAACGGATGTCCTGATAGTGATGGCGACGGTATCGCTGATCCACAGGATGCTTGTCCTACTGTACCTGGTTTAGCTTCTATGAACGGTTGTCCTGATGCAGACGGTGATGGTATCACTGATGCTGAAGACGGATGTCCAAACGAAGCAGGTCCTGCCGCTAACAACGGTTGTCCTTACCAAGACAGAGACGGTGACGGTGTGTTAGATAAAGACGATCAGTGTCCAGATGTTCCTGGTACTGTTGCTAACAACGGTTGTCCTGAAGTAACTGTTGAGATCATCAACCAGTTGAACGAGTACTCTAAGACTA
The DNA here is from genome assembly GCA_009827225.1 of Flavobacteriaceae bacterium. GTDB lineage: Bacteria > Bacteroidota > Bacteroidia > Flavobacteriales > Flavobacteriaceae > Aureisphaera. Next base: position 56,618 of record WUAI01000019.1, read on the forward strand.
TCTTATTCGACACTGGTAAGTCTACCATTCGTCCAGAGTCTTATGCTGTACTACAGAACATCGTTGACATCATGAAAGAATACCCAACTGCGGAATTCGTAATTGAAGGTCACACAGACAGCGTTGGTAGAGAATCAACTAACCAAACTCTTTCTGATGCGAGAGCTGCATCTGTTAGAGATTACCTTACTACTATCGGTATGGAAGGAAGCAGATTATCTTCTGTTGGTTACGGTGAGTCAAGACCAATCGCGCCAAACAACACAAGAGCTGGAAGACAGCAAAACAGACGTGTTGAGATCTCATTGAAGAAATAAGAGATATTCAAAATAAATATTGAAAAACGCCTCCATGATGGAGGCGTTTTTTATTTTTGGATATGCGTGCATTCCTTGACGAGACCATCCAAAAAATTCAATCGAAGCACTCCGACTTTTCCAATGCCGTCATTATTTTGCCCAGCAAACGTGCCGGAGGGTTCCTAAAACACTATCTCCGTCAACAGGCTACTTCCACTTACTTCGCTCCTACCATCATTAGTATAGAGGAATTCATTCAGGAATTGGCCAATCTCACTATCGCTTCTTCCGAAGAAACCCTCATGGAATGCTATAAGGCCTATCAACAATTAGAACTCAATGAGGATCAAGAGTCTTTCGATAGCTTTTCAAATTGGGCTACCACCCTGATCAATGACTTCAACGAAATAGACCGATATCTGGTGGACCCCAAAGCCTTTTTCAGTTACCTGTCCAGTATTAAGAATTTAGAAAAATGGGGGGTTCCCCAAGAACAAACTCCACTCATCAAGGGGTATTTAAAGTTTTGGAATCAACTCCACCAGCTATACAATATCCTGAATGAAAACCTTTTACGAACCAATAAGGGTTCCCAGGGAATGGTCTATCGGAAAGCCGTTGGGGATATCGAATATTACCTGCGAACCAAAACAGACCGTCCTCATTATTTCATTGGATTTAATGCACTCAATAAAGCTGAGGAACATATTTTTCAAGCTTTACTGGAACAAGGCAATACAGAGGTCCATTGGGACATAGACTCACATTTCTATTATGATGAAGAACATAGTGCCTCAGTATTCATTCGACGCTATTTGAATGAATGGAAATGGTACCGTAATTCAGAGAAGCCCGTCTTTGACAATAACTACCTCAAAGACAAGTCCATTAAAATTATCGAGGCACAGAACTCCATACAACAAGCCAAACATGTTGGGTCCTTGTTAACGGAAATGCCGGAAGATCAAATCAAAGAAACGGCTATTGTCTTAGCAGATGAATCCTTGCTGGTGCCTGTCTTATATTCACTTCCTTCATCCATAAAACAAGTAAATATTACCATGGGGGCGCCTCTGGTACAATTTAACTCCTATCAATTCTTTGAAGGCTTGTTCCAATTGCACTCCAGAAAAGGAAACTACTATTTCAAAGCAGTAGTTTCCTTATTACAACATCCTTTCGCCCGGGTGATATTAAATAATCCTGACAAGGTTATTGGTAAGATCCACAGTGACAACTTAAGTTATTTAAGCGCTACACGCCTGGTCTCATTGGCCGGAGAAGAAGACAGTGAGACCATGTCAATATTGTTTTCGAACTGGCAACAAAACTCCGAGATTGCCATATCCAATTGCCTGGCATTAATTGAAAAAGGAAAAGGTCAGGAATTGCCTTCGGAAGCCGAGAATATTGCGCTTCAAAAATTGGAAAAACTATTTCAGAAGCTGGCTCTGTTAATTTCGGGTAGTGATTTTATGACGAACCTAAAGTCGTTGTACAGCATGTTCACTCAACTCATTCGTCAGGAGTCATTAGATTTTGAAGGAGACGCATATGAAGGACTCCAAATCATGGGGGTATTGGAAACACGAGTTCTCGATTTTAAACATGTAATCTTTCTTTCAGTAAATGAAGGAATATTACCTTCTGGGAAATCCAATGCTTCCTTCATCACTTCAGATCTAAAAAAAGAATTCGACCTTCCGTTTTATACGGATAAAGATTCCATTTACGCTTATCATTTCTACAGGCTATTGCAGCGGGCCGAAACCATCACTTTACTGTACAATGGTCAGTCTCGGGGATTGGAGTCTGGAGAAAAGAGTAGATTTATTATGCAGCTTCAGATAGAAAATACACCTCAACACAATGTAACGTTCGAGAATCTGACTACTGTGGTGCGTC
>WUAI01000020.1 GCA_009827225.1 Flavobacteriaceae bacterium
CAATCTCATCTGCCAGTTTCGAACTAATAAGAGCATAATGATCACTCTCTACCGAATTTTTTAGTAGTCGGTGGGCCTCTATGACTGCGGTTCCAAATGGTTTGTGATTACCTCTAACCTCCAAAAACTGTAATTCCCCGCTATGAACTACGATCTTTAAATTCAGTTCCGGAGCTGTTGCGCACGCATTGCACGGACAAATCCTGTTCTTTTCAAGTATTTTGAGTCTGCTGTAAAAAGCCGTGAAAATAGATTCGATTTGAGCCAGCAGTTTCTCCTGGGAAGGAACCGAATTTTCTTTATAAAAAAAGAGAGCGTCGCCCTCGATCTCCGCTAATTTAAGATCCTGGGTATTTGCCCCAATGATCACTTCCAGAAGCTCTGCAATGATATGTTGGCTATGGTCTGCTTCCGTCGTCTGAACGAAATGTGTGAATCCCGAAATATCCGGAATGAAAAGTAGGGAATTGGCCATTGGATTGTATTAACGTTAATACCTTATTTGGTGGGTACTAGGGTAATTTCCTTACAACTAATTACTTAAATTCTCCAGCATGATCCTGGTGGTAGCTTCTAAATCATACTCATGCGCCCAACCCCAGTCGTCTCGTGCTTCGCTGTCATCGATACTCTGTGGCCAGGAATCGGCGATGGCCTGACGAAAATCCGGTTTGTACTCCATGCGGAATTCCGGAAGATGTTCCTGAATGCTTTCAGAAATGTCCTTCGGACTAAAACTGATGGCTCCCAAATTGTAAGAACTACGGATTTTAATTTGGCCGGCCGGAGCTTGCATGATGCCAATGGTCGCCTTGATCGCGTCGTCCATGTACATCATAGGTAAGGTTGTTTCCGCAGAAAGAAAACTCACATAACGGTTATGCTTAATGGCTTTGTGGAAAATATCAACAGCGTAATCTGTAGTACCTCCTCCGGGCAGCGTTTTGTAGCTAATGAGTCCGGGATAACGAATACTGCGCACATCTACCCCGTATTTGTGGTGATAATATTCACACCAGCGTTCCCCTGTTTGCTTACTTATTCCATACGCAGTGCTTGGCTCCATGATGGTTCGCTGTGGAGTATCTTTTTTAGGGGTAGTGCCGCCAAAAACTGCAATGCTTGAAGGCCAGAAAATCTTCTCAATCTTCTTTTCTTTAGCCAGATTTAACACATTAAACAAGGAATTCATATTCAGGTTCCATGCTTTTAAAGGGAACTTTTCTGCGGTGGCGGAAAGCATGGCCGCCATAAGATATACTTCCGTGATCTCGTGTCGCATCACGAGGTCTTCCATGGCATAATAATCGGTAGCGTCCAGGATTTCAAATGGCCCGCTTCTCATGAGCTCTTCACTTCCTTCCCTGATATCGGAAGCGATGACTTTATGACTGCCAAAACGTGATCGGAGTTCAGTGGTGAGTTCAGTGCCTATTTGACCGCAGGCACCCACAATAAGGATCCTTTTTTTCATGAATCTGTTAAATGACGGCTGGTAAATATAGGCATATTCTTTTCAAAATATTAAGAGAGTTTGAAGCGAGAACATTTATATTTGTGCAATCGAATTCAGAATGAAAGCCTTAGCTTATTTAGTCTTGTTCATTTTCCTTTCAATTTCCTGTGGTAATGCCGAAATTGAAGAAAACACAGAGCAATCGGTAGCATCAGACAGTACTGTTTTTGGATTGAAGAAATTTAATTTCCCGGTACTACGCCCTAATGTGAAGGAAGTAATGGCGAACTGGTCGGTTTATAACGATTTCCAACAGGAAGCAACTACATTACATAAATTGGATCTGGATCAGTTAAAGACCAAATCAGGTAAATTAGTTTCCTTCACGGATTCTCTTTCTAAAAGTATTCCGGACACACTATTTACCGATGCGATTCGATCCAGGTTGATCATCGTACGAACACGTGCCAGTCTGCTTAATCAGGAAGCCAATAAGAACAATTACAAAGATTCGATCATAGAAATTCACATTTCAGAAACCAATACCGCCATAAAAAACTTTATGGTTCAGCTTAATGAAAAGATTCAAAAAGACGCTGTGGACCGGGCAAGAATTGAGAATGAAAAGAAGGAACTGGAAAAACAAAAAAGGTATCTGGACTCTATTTACCAGCTGGAACTGGAGGATACCCGTCAATAAAATTGTAACAATTAAAAATTTAACGTACTCATACGTAACGCATACTGCAAAAAATAAGTCTATAATATATTAAACCAATATCCAAAAAATGAAATTAAATGTTTTTAAAGCCGTATTGATCCTTGCAGGAATTGGTATGGTGTTATCGTCGTGCAAAGACGATTCAAAAATGGCTAAAGATGAAGGCCCTCGTGGTATCATCCTGGCCAACATGGATACCTTAGTTGATCCTAAGGATGACTTTTACAATTATGTAAATGGAACATGGATGAAAACCACCGAAATCCCTGATGACCGCTCAAGTTGGGGTGGTTTTTCGGTTCTTCGGAAATCTACAGACCAAGACGTTCTGGACATTATCGCAGAAGCCAAAGAAAGCGGAAAGTATAGCGCTGAAACCGATCAGGCCAAGGCAATGTTCTTATTTGATTCTGAATTGGACAAAGAGGCAAGAAATGACGCAGGCATTGCTCCCCTGCAACCCACTTTGGATGCGATAGCAAACATCGAAACTTTCGCCGATCTCCAGACCTTACTGGCCAAAGACCCGGCAGCATCCTCACCATTTATGGGGATAGGGGCATCTCCAGACCTCAATGATAGTTCTATCAACGCAGCCTATTTTTGGCAAGGTGGACTAGGATTACCGGATAGAGATTATTACCTGGATCAGGATGAAAAATCTAAGGAAATTCGGGAAAAATATGTGGAGCACGTAACAAAAATGCTTCAATATCTGGGAGATGATGAAGCAACAGCCGCTGCATCTGCAGAAAAAATATTAGCGATGGAAACCCAATTGGCTGAAACCAGGCTGGATAAAGTTCAACGCCGGGATGCACGTAATTATAACAACCCAAGATCTATTGCTGAAGTGCAAGAAATGTTGCCAACTATTGACATCCCCAAGCTGATTTCAGACCTTGGCATCACCAAGCAATTGGACACTATCCTGGTTACCCAGCCTAAATACACCAAGGCACTGGACACTTTCTTTAATGAAACTCCTATGGAAGACATCAAACTTCTGGTACGTTGGGATACTTTCAATAGTGCTGCCGATTTACTTACAGAGGAAATTGAAACTGCAAACTGGGAATTCTACAGCAAATATCTGCGAGGAGCCAAGGAGCAACGTCCTGCCGACGAACGTGCCCTTGCAACCGTGAATGGAACGATTGGAGAAGCCTTAGGACAGTTATACGTGGATGCCAAATTCCCTCCGGAAGCTAAAGCCAAAGCTGAAAAGATGATCGACAATGTGATCGCTGCATTTCAGGAGAGAATCAATAATCTTGACTGGATGAGCGATACGACAAAAATGAAAGCCATTGAAAAACTTGACAAGTTTACAGTCAAAATCGGGTACCCAGACGAATGGGAGGATTATTCGGCTATGAATGTGAATGCAGACAATTCCTATTTTGAGAATATCATGGCTGTAAACATTTGGGGGCAAAACAAGAACTTGTCTGAAATTGGTGAGCCTGTTGACAAAACCGAATGGGGAATGTCACCACAAACCGTGAACGCCTATTTCAACCCGTTGAACAACGAGATCGTTTTTCCGGCTGCAATTTTGCAACCTCCATTCTATGATTACCTGGCCGATGAAGCTGTTAACTATGGTGGAATTGGTGCCGTAATAGGGCACGAAATCTCTCACGCTTTTGATGACAGTGGTTCCAGATTCGACGGTGACGGAAACCTTGTTAACTGGTGGACAGATGGTGATTTGGAGCAATTCACGACTCGTGGTAATGCGCTGGCGGAACAGTACAATCAAATAGAAGTACTGGACAGCGTATTTATCAATGGTAAATTCACCTTAGGAGAAAATATCGGAGATCTGGGAGGAGTACTTGGAGCCTACGACGGACTTCAAATGTTCTTTAAGGAAAATGGTCGTCCGGATAATATTGACGGTTTTACTGCTGAACAAAGATTCTTTATGAGCTGGGCCACCATATGGAGAACCTTGTCCAGAGATGATGCTTTGAGAACGCAGATCAAGACCGATCCTCACTCGCCGGGACGCTATCGTGCTACACAACCTCTCTTAAATATCGATGCTTTTTACGAGGCATTTGACATCAGCGAAGGAGACGATATGTATTTGCCCCCTGATCAAAGGGTGCGTATCTGGTAATACACCAACAAGAATACTAAGGGGCCAAAAGGCCCCTTTTTTATGTAACCAATAAATCTCTTTTTACTGCTTTGTTCAGATAATATCCCGTCACCAAGGTGGCGAGAACATCTGCAATGGGGAAGGAGATCCACACCCCAAATACTCCCAAGAACGGAGGTAAAATAAGTAGCAATGGAATCAAAAAGAACCCTTGTTTCGTTAAGCTTAAGAGCAAGGCGGGAATGACTTTTCCAATGGCCTGGAAATAAGATGCCCCTATGAGTTGAACCACAATAACCGGGGTAGCGGCGAATACCCAGCGCAATGCTGATGGAGTTCTTCGGAAAATCTCTTCGTTATTGGCTAGTGTCTGTGCATCCAGACTTTCGGAATTACTGATAAATACCGAGACTATTTCCGCAGGAAACACCATGATGATGGTAAAAATTATTAAGGCTAATATCCCCGAATACTTTATCGAAGTGTTTATCGACTCACGGACCCTGTCAAATTGTTTGGCTCCATAATTATATCCCGCAATGGGCAAGAATCCCTGATTAACACCAATTACAGGAAACAAAGCAAACATAAGCATCCTACTGATGATCCCATACGACGCTACGTCCAGGGCATCACCATACGTAATCAAGACATTGTTGAGTAAGATGGTAAGTACAGCGATGGTTCCCTGCCTTGCAAGTGTCACAAAACTCAAGGCGTTGATCTCATTAACCACTCTTTTGTTGAGAAAAAAGTTCTTCAGTGTGAGCCTTAATTCGCTTTTTACCACAAAGAACCACAACACAAATGCAAAGCAAATCGCGTAGCTGATAAAGGTAGCCCAGGCGGCTCCTTCCATACCCATCCCTAATACTTTGATCAGGATGTAATCCATGAAAATATTCCCGATGGCCGGCAACATCATGGCATACATGGCGAATTTAGGTTTCCCCTCGGCCCTTATCACATTGTTGCCCATCATGCACATGGCAAGCATCACAATGCCGTACAATACAATCCTGTAATAGGTAAGTGCCAAATCCTTGAAGGACTCATCGGCCCCGAAGAATTCGATCAACTGGTTTTGAAAGATCAACCCCAGTCCGGCCAAAATAGCAGATGTAAAAAATGTGATGGTATTCTGATTGCCAAAAACGGTGAGAGCCTTTTCATAATTCTTGGCTCCTAAAGCACGGGAAAGTACAGAACTTCCACCGATACCAACTGCCAAACCAATGGCGCCAATAAAAAAAGTAACCGGTATTACTACGGTAATGGCAGAAATGGCCAATGGTCCAATCCATCTTCCAACGAAAATAGTATCGACAATCATGTTGAGCGACATTACCAGAATACCTATGGAAGCCGGTACTGCCTGTTTTACCAACAGTGAACTAATAGAATCTGTTCCTAGTTCAACCGATTGTCGTTTCTTCATCTAGGCTATGGCCGTTTTTAAATCCTTGATACGCCATGCCTCGATCCAGTTCGTTAATAATTGTGCGAAATCCTCCCGGTCGTTCAAACACGGGATTGTAGTAAATTTTTCTCCTCCGGTCTCATGGAAAATCTCTTCCCCTTCCATGGCGATTTCTTCCAGTGTTTCCAGGCAATCACTCACAAAGGCCGGAGTCACTATGGCCATATTCTTCATGCCTTTTTTCCCGAATCTTTCGATGGTTCTGTCCGTATACGGTTGTAGCCAAGGATCAAACCCTAAGCGAGACTGGAAAGAAGTGGAATAAGTTCCTTCTTTCAGTTGTAATTTCTCGGCAACCAGGCGGGTTGTCTCCATGCATTGATGTCGGTAACAATAGCGATGCGCTTCCGAAGGCGTCTTACAACATTGTCCGTCGATCTTGCAATGAGAATTGGTGACATCACTTTTTCTAATATGACGCTCCGGTACCCCGTGATAACTGAATAGCAGGTGTTCATACCCCGTACTCTCTAATCCTTCAGCAATACTTTTGGATAGGACTTCGATATAATCGGGTCTGTTGTAGAAAGGTGGTAAGGAAGTGATCTCCAGGTTGGGATAAAATTCTTTCCGCAGTTCTTCCACTTTTACCTCTATGGTCTCTGTGGTTGCCATGGCAAATTGAGGATATAACGGAATGAGGAGAATATCTTCGACTCCCTGAGAGACCAACTCTTCAAGTCCTTTCTTTAGTGTAAGACTGCCGTATCGCATGGCAAGTGCCACAGGAATGTTGATCTTATCCTGAATTTTCTTCTGAAGCCGCTCTGATAACACGATAAGTGGTGAACCTTCTTCCCACCAGATCTTCGCATAGGCCTCTGCCGATTTTTTTGGGCGGGTGTTCAATATAATTCCCCGGACGAGCAAGGTTCGGGCCCATTTAGGTACGTCAATCACCCTGGGATCCATTAAAAACTCATCCAGATATTTCTTTACATCTTTTGGGTCGGTGCTGTCTGGTGAGCCCAGATTTACGAGAAGAACCCCTTTTTTCATAGTTGGCATTTTTTCAGAACTACAAAAATACTAAGTGCTTACTAAAAGGTTCTTAAAAAGTAGCTAAAGTTGCTGCGAATCTAACTACACAGTCAAAGATAAAATGAACTTTTTCGGGGTTGTCCCATATTTCTTTTTGAATGCGGCAATAAAATGACTCGCGGTGCTATAACCCACCTTTAGACCTACTTCATTAACGTTATGGGAACCGCTTGCGAGTAATTGTCTTGCTACCTCCATTTTATAATCGAATAAAAAGCTGAAAACCGAATCGCCATATATTTGTTTGAATCCTTCCTTCAGTTTGTTGATTGGGAGTTGTATTTCATCTGAAAGTTGCTGCAGCGTGGGAGGTTCGGCCATGCGGGCGATAATAATTTCCTTGGCTCTTTTAATCTTGCTTACATTTTCACCGTCTACCAGAAAGGGACATTGTTGAATATCCACATCTTCTTCCCGATTGAAATACAAACTCAGCAATTCATATACCTTCCCTTTAAAATATAAAGGCCGAACTGAAGAGTGTAAATTGTAATTCATGAGTTGATTCAGCACTATTGCCATGGAAGGAGATATGGGCGCATCCTTGTAATATTTTTTATCCCGATTTTCTTCACTCAAAAAAGTGATGTAGTTGGCATCTTTCGAAAATAACGCGTGAAACTTTTTTATCGGAACTAATAAGGATAAAACCCAGGTATGCGGTGCAACCGACACTTCAATGGGCAATTCTCTTTCAGGATTATATAATAATAGTGAAGTTTCCTCCTGAATAGGCAAACGGTAATTTCCATTGTTGAAACTGAATGAACCTGTCCCTTTTATACAAAAGTGAAATTGGATATAATGAGCGCTTACTTCTCGTTTAAATAACTGATTATCAGCACTTTCATTGTCAAATCTCAATACAAAAATACCGTCCTCGATAGCGGTTTCCTCATAAATTCCTTCAGCGACATTTTTATTCGTTTCCATGTTACAAATGTATAGAATTTATTTAGATTAATTCTAAATTATTTTTTGTTTTTGGCCCGAAACCCCCAGCAATTCTGGGATTTCGCAAAAACTGACAAAAATCATGAACTGAATTTGCTGAGAACGATATATTTGGTGCCGCTGGCGTTATTTTTTGCTATTAACGCCCAGTATTTTTGCATTGTCGGTATGAGAAATAACGCTAAAAGCATTTTTAACGGTCAGGGACCGGTCGAACACTTCGGGAATTTTTATGCGATCGGTTTGAGTTATCAAAAAGCCGATGCTGAAATTCGCGGTCATTTCTCGGTTACCGATCATGCCAGAGAGGCCATTATCGAAACTGCAAAAGAAGAGGGAATCCCTTCCATTTGTGTGATATCTACATGCAATAGAACAGAATTATATGGCTTTGCCTCTCATCCTTTCCAACTCATAAAGCTTTTGTGCGAGCACACAGAAGGTACCGTGGAAGAATTTGAAAAAGTTGCCTATATCTACAAAAATGGTAAAGCCGTCTCACATTTATTTCAGGTGGGCACCGGTCTTAATAGTCAGATTTTAGGGGATTTTGAGATTATCAGTCAGTTGAGAAAGAGTCTGAAACTATCCAAGAATATGGGCATGCTCAATGCCTACATGGAAAGACTGGGTAATTCGGTAATCCAGGCCAGTAAGCGCATAAAAAACGAAACCGAGATTTCATCCGGAGCTACTTCCGTAAGCTTTGCAGCTGTACAATATATCTTGCAAAACGTCTCAGATATCTCAGAAAAAAACATTTTGCTCTTCGGTTTGGGTAAAATAGGAAGAAATACGTGTGAAAACCTCATCAAACATACCCAGAACTCCCACATTACCCTGGTGAATCGTACTAAAGTAAAAGCGCAGGAAGTGGCCGGTAAGTTCAATTTACTGGTGAAGGATTTTGCGAATATCCAAAGCGAAATAGCAAACACCGACGTCCTCATTGTAGCCACCGGAGCTCATCAACCCACTATCAGTAAGGAATTATTACATCTGAAGAAAGACTTGTTGATCCTGGATCTATCCATTCCGAAGAATGTTTCGGCGAACGTAACTGAAAATCCCTTCGTAGAACTTGTGCATCTTGATGAGCTGTCGAAGATCACAGATAAAACGCTGGAGCAGCGTACGTCTCAAATTCCTTTTGCGAATAATATTATCGCAGAAATTGAAGGTGAATTTACCTCCTGGGCAGAAAATCGCAAATTCGCTCCAATGATCAAAGCTCTGAAAACGAAACTTTCAGAAATAAAGAATAACGAAATCGACCATCAAAGGCGTAAAATATCTGACTTCAACGAACAACAGGCTGAAATCATCAGCAATCGAATCATTCAGAAAATCACCACCCAGTTTGCCAACCACTTAAAAGAAGAAGGAAAGGAATCCGAACAAAGTATTCACCTCATCCAACAGGTGTTCCAACTCGAAATCGACTCCTATGAGAAAAGTCATTAGGATTGGCACCAGGGACAGCGAGTTGGCACTCTGGCAGGCTCGTACGGTAGCCGATCTGTTAAAATCACAAGGATACGACAGTGAATTGGTTCCTGTAAAGTCGCAGGGAGACCTTCAGTTGGACAAACCATTGTATGAATTGGGAATCACCGGAATATTTACCAAATCTCTGGATTTAGCCATGCTTAATGGTGATGTGGACATTGCCGTACACAGTTTAAAAGATGTCCCCACGCTACTTCCAAAAGGAATTGTTCAGACTGCCGTGCTTAAAAGGGCGTCGAGTCTGGACGTATTAGTTTATAATGATAACTTAGACCTGGATACTCCGGGAAATATCGCAACGGGCAGTTTAAGACGAAAAGCCCAATGGCTGAATCGCTATCCACAACACGAAGTGGTGGGTTTACGTGGCAACGTAAACACGAGATTGAAAAAGCTCGGGGATAGCGAATGGAAAGGCGCCATTTTTGCCAAGGCCGGACTCGAACGTATTGGCCTATTACCCGATTCTCACATCGCATTGGAATGGATGATTCCAGCACCAGCGCAAGGTGCCATGGCCATAGTCGCCCTTGCAAACGATGAATTATCAATAGAAGCGACCCAACGATTGAACGATTCTGAATCTGAAATTTGCACCACCGTAGAACGTGAATTTTTAAGAACATTAGAGGGCGGATGTACCGCTCCTATTGGAGCTATCGCTACTATTTCCGATAACCTAATTCGATTAGAAGGAGTCTTGCTTTCTTTAGATGGAAAGCAAAAAATTGAAATTTCTGAAGAGACTTCACTGAATAACCGGAGGAACTTTGGAATGTTATGTGCCGAGAAAGTGCTGAATTCCGGAGGTAAGGAATTGATGAATCAAATTCGAACCGAAATATGAGAGTGCTTTCCACAAAAAAATTGACGCTCGCCCAAAAAGAGTTATTGCTCAATTCAGGCCTTTCTTTCGTGGAATATGATGCTCTTTCCGTCCAATTTTTGCCTTTTATGATTCCGGAAAACGCATCTAATGCCATCTTCACGAGTGGCCATGCCGTGGATGCAGTTTTTAGTGAAAAAACGAGCCCTCGACCTTCATTTGATCTAGTTTTCTGCGTTGGTCCCAAGACAAAGCAAAAATTGGAAGATTTTGGGCAAAAAGTGACTAAAATGGCTAAAAATAGCGAGGAACTAGGCAATTTTTTAGCAAAAAACTACAAAAATGAGTCTTTTTCTTATTTCTGTGGACAAGAACGTAGAGAAGAACTCCCTAATGTTCTAAAATCATCAAAAAACTCAATTTTTGAGGTAAAAACGTACAAAACGATACCAAATTTGGTAAAATTTGATCAAAAATGGGATGGAATTCTGTTCTTTAGTCCGAGAGGAATTCAAAGCTATTTGGCAAAAAACTCTTTGGAAGATTCAATGGCCGTTGTCATCGGTGAAACGACCGTTTCAGAAATAAAAAAACATACAGAAAACTATGTGATGGCAAATTCCACCACCGTGGAAAGCGTGATCGCAAAAGCTGCTAAAACATTATTACATGTCTCAAATTAAAAACGATCTTTTTCTTCGTGCTTTAAGGGGTGAATCTGTGCAAAGACCACCGGTTTGGATGATGCGCCAAGCGGGTAGATACTTGCCTGAATTCATGGAGATCAAGGAAAAATATGATTTTTTTACCCGCTGCAGAACTCCCGAGCTGGCCAGTGAAATTACTGTACAGCCTATTCGCAGATACGGAATGGACGCGGCCATCTTATTTAGCGATATCCTGGTGATTCCTCAGGCGATGAACATTGAGGTCGAAATGAAACCAAATTTCGGACCCTGGCTTCCGGATCCCATACGCGAACCTAAGGATCTCGAACGGGTCGTAGTTCCGGATATTAATGATTCGCTTGGGTATGTGATGGACGCTATTAAAATGACGAAGGAAAAGTTAAATGATGAAATTCCACTTATTGGTTTTGCCGGCAGTCCCTGGACCATTCTTTGTTATTGCGTTCAAGGGCAGGGAAGTAAAAATTTCGACAAAGCAAAGGAATTCTGTTTTACTGAACCCGAGGCTGCTCATGCCCTCCTGCAAAAAATAACGGATACAACCATTCTTTACCTGAAAGAAAAGGTGAAGGCCGGAGTAAACGCAGTTCAGGTATTTGATAGTTGGGGCGGTATGCTATCACCAACAGATTATCAAGAGTTTAGTTGGCAGTATATCCAGCAAATTGTGGACGCCTTGAAGCATGAAACACATGTAATAGTATTTGGCAAAGGATGCTGGTTTGCTCTAAACGTGATGGCTCAAAGTGGAGCCTCGGCCTTGGGTGTGGATTGGACCTGCTCAGCCAGGAATGCAAGATATTTAAGCGGAGGAAACATTACATTACAAGGGAATTTCGATCCTAGCAGATTGTTTAGTCCTCCTTCGGAAATAACAAAAATGGTCACTCAAATGATTCGTGAATTTGGGAAAGACCGATATATTGTGAACCTCGGGCACGGAATTCTACCGAATATCCCACTTGAGAACGTAGAAGCATTTATCAATGCTGTGAAAGATTATAAAGAATAATGAACTTCTGGTCTCGTATATGGAAATTGAGTCCCGGTCAATTAATAAAACTTGGCATTCTATTCTTGAGTCGACCGTTCTTAATCCGTCCTACGCTGAAGGCCACCAGGGAAACTATGAGTATTTGTAATGAATTATTTGGAAATGCCCATCACGGACGAAATAAGGAAAATGCATTCCGGCATGCACTATGGAATTATAAAATTTCAGAAGCTGTGAACAAAAAATTAAAAAATGACCAAAAATCGGTGAAATGGACCGAAAAAGTGACCAATTTATACGAAAACGTGACAAAAAATGCTCCAAATGATCAAAAAATGGACATTTTAAATAATAGAATTGGAAGGAATATCTTTTTAAACCGAAAGTTTAAAAATGAAGCAAAATTGATCGATTTTCTAGAAGAAATGATAAAAAATGCACTGAAAATTGACGAAAATGGTCATTTTCCGGAAATTTCTGAATATTTAATTTATATCAACGAATAATGTTCAAAAATATATTCAGAGGGCTCAAAGCTTATGGCGGCACTTTCAAATTAATTGGAGAATTGGGGCTATGGAAATATTTTGGCATCCCAATTCTAATAAGCATTATTACGGCAGCACTCATCGGTTTTGCGGCTTATGCGTGGAGTGATAATATCGGCGCATTTATTTCGAAAGCCTGGGTATGGGAATGGGGTTCGGAAACTTTTCGAGCAATTAGCGATGTTGTAGGTGGAATTTTAGTGGTCGTAGTTGGTCTCATTCTGTATAAGCATATCATATTGGCGTTGAGTGCACCGTTTATGAGTCCTGTTTCTGAAAAGATAGAAGCACATTTATTGGGTCAAAAACTTGAACATCGAAATACAGGGTTCTGGGCTCAGCTCTGGCGAGGTGTGCGAATCAATGGTCGGAACCTGATCATGGAATTGTTCTTATCGGTTCCTATTATAATCTTTGGATTCATCCCGGTAATCGGTTTTCTGTCTACCATTCTTCTGTTCCTTGTCCAATCGTATTATGCAGGGTTTGGGAATATGGATTACACCCTGGAACGCCATTTTGAGGTGACCAAAAGTGTCCGGTTTGTAAAAAACTATAGCGGTGTGGCCATAGGGAATGGGATGGTCTTCATGCTCATGCTCCTTGTTCCGGTGATTGGAATCATTTTAGTGCTACCGCTATCGGTGACTGCCGCAAGTACGGAAACCGTAAGATTATTGAAAGAATCAAATTCGTTAACCATAACAGAAATTAAACAAGAAAGTAGTGAAGGATAAATTTGTAGCTTATATCAGAAATCTGCAAGATCAAATTACGCAATCCCTCGAATCGGCCGATGGAGAGGCTAAGTTTAGAGAGGATCATTGGGAACGCCCCGGTGGTGGCGGTGGCAGAACCAGGGTCATTGAAAATGGTAAAGTTTTCGAAAAAGGAGGAGTCAACATAAGCGAAGTGCACGGGGAGCTACCGGAATCCATGCAGCAATATTTCGGGGTGACCGATGCGAATTTCTTCGCATGTGGATTGAGTTTGGTAATCCACCCAAAGAGTCCGATGGTCCCTACCGTACATGCCAACTGGAGATATTTCGAACTCTACGATTCCAACGGGAATGTTTCCACCCAATGGTTTGGTGGAGGGCAGGATCTTACTCCCTACTATTTATTTGAAGAAGACGCAATTCATTTTCACAATGTTTGCAAGCTTGCCTGCGAACGTCATAATCCTGAGTTCTACCCACTTTATAAAGAAAAATGCGACGAGTATTTCCATAATTCACATCGTGGTGAAGCAAGGGGAATCGGCGGATTGTTTTTCGATTATCTCAAACCCAATCAGGAGATGAGTTTGGAACAATGGTACGATTTTGTAACCGGCGTCGGAAATAGCTTTCTGGATGCCTACGTCCCCATAGTAGAAAAGAGAAAGGCGTTAAAGTACACGCAAAAACAACGTGATTGGCAGGAGGTAAGGCGAGGGCGTTATGTAGAATTTAACCTGGTTCATGACAAAGGAACTCTATTCGGATTGAAAACCAATGGAAGGATAGAAAGCATATTGATGAGCCTGCCTCCTCATGTGCAATGGCATTATGATTATCATCCCGAACCAGGCACCGATGAAGAGAAATTAGTCAATGTTTTAAAGAATCCCAGAGATTGGGTTAACTAATAATTTATGTATCCATTAAGAAGAAATCGCCGACTCAGATCTTCAGAATCTATAAGAAGTCTTGTAAGGGAAACCATTATCAGTCCCAACGATTTTTTAGTGCCACTGTTTGTAGTTGAAGGAAAGAGCACCAAAGAGGAAATCCCATCCATGCCCGGATATTTTCGATTCAGCCTGGATTTACTTTCTGCGGAAGTAAAACAATTATGGTCTCTTGGGTTAAAGTCGGTTCTACTGTTCGTAAAAGTGCCTGATGAGTTAAAGGACAATTCCGGAAAGGAAGCCTTAAATGCAGACGGACTCATGCAAAGAGCGATCAAAACCATAAAAGATGCTTGCCCGGAAATGTTGGTCATGACGGACGTGGCATTAGACCCTTATTCTAGTTACGGCCATGATGGTATTGTTGAAAACGGACAAATTATCAATGATGAAACCATTGATGTCCTGGCAGAAATGTCGGTTTCCCACGCCAAAGCGGGAGCCGATTTTGTAGCCCCCAGTGATATGATGGACGGAAGAATACTCGCCATTCGTGAAGCCCTGGAAGACGAAGGGTTTGTCAATACCGGAATTATGAGCTACAGTGCAAAATATGCTTCAGCTTTCTATGGACCATTCAGAGACGCTTTGGATTCAGCGCCGGGATTCGGCGACAAGAAAACCTACCAAATGGATCCTGCTAATCGGGATGAAGCCATACGAGAGACCGAAATGGACATCGACGAAGGAGCGGATATTGTGATGGTAAAACCGGGATTGTGCTACCTGGATATTGTTCGGGAAATCCGCAATTCTGTAGAAGTCCCTGTTGCGGTTTACCAGGTGAGTGGTGAATATGCCATGCTGAAAGCCGCTGCAGAAAAAGGATGGTTGGACCACGATGCCGTTATGATGGAGCAAATAATCGCAATTAAAAGAGCGGGTGCTCATATTATTGCAAGTTATTTTGCTAAAGATGTGGTAAAATTAATTTCATAACATTCGGCAGATGTATTCAGTAAAATTTTAACTTGTAACAAATTTGGCTGAATGACCCTTTTAATCGTTTACGCGCTTTTATCAATCTTCTTTTCTTTTCTCTGTTCTATACTCGAAGCTGCGTTACTAAGCTTCACGCCTACCTTTCTTAAGGTAAAAGAACAAGAAGGAAAAGGCTATGCGAAAGTTTTAACCAACTTAAAAAAGGATATCGATAAACCACTTATCGCCATTCTTACGGTGAATACCATTGCCCATACGGTTGGTGCCATCCTTGTGGGAGTGCAAGCCGAAAAATTACCTTACAAGGTTGAAATTTGGGGAGTGAATATAGTGGGGATCGTTTCCGCTATCATGACCTTATTGATACTTGTTGTTTCTGAAATAATTCCCAAAACCATTGGTGCTACCTATTGGAAAATTATGGGGAAATTTACGGCCTTAAGTTTACGAGCTATCATGTTCCCGCTAAAATATACAGGGATTTTGTGGTTGCTCACTTTAACTACCAAACTTATCGGAAAATCGGCACATGTTTCCAGTTTGAGTAGGGAAGAATTTATTGCCATGACCACAACCGCGCAGGAGGAAGGTGTTTTTGAGGACAATGAAAGCGAGGTGATTAAAAACCTGTTGATCTTTAAATCGGTGGAAGCCAAGGATGTAATGACACCCTTTCCTGTAGTTATTATGGAAGAAGAATCGACCACCTTGCAGGACTTTTATGAGCAACACAAGAACCTACGTTTTTCCAGAATTCCGATATATAAAGACAAGACCCATAACATCACAGGATTTGTTCTGAAGGACGACATACTGGAGGAAATTGTAGAGGACCATGGTGGTAAGATGTTGAGTAATATCAAAAGGGAAATTTTCGTAGTACAAGCACAAAAACCAATCCCCGAATTATTTGATGTATTTATAAAACAACGCGGTCACATTGCTTTAGTAGTGGATGACTTCGGAAATACGATTGGAATCGTTACCATGGAAGACATCATTGAAACTTTGCTGGGACTGGAAATCATGGATGAAAGTGATACCGTCCCTGACATGCAACTGCAGGCAAGAAAGAATTGGGAGCGAAGAGCACGGAGGATGGGCATCGAACTGAAGGACGAAGATAGCGACGAATGATGGAAAGCGCTTATATAGCAACGCCTATTGGAATTTTGGAAATTTCGGGCGATTCTAACGGCATTGGATCGATTCGGTTCTGTGACGACCCCATAGCGACTTCTGAAATGATACCCGAAGTTCTGTTGGATGCCGTAACTCAGATAAAAGAGTATTTCAGTAATAAAAGAAAGATATTTGAGTTACCATTAAACCCGGACGGAACCTCTTTTCAGAAAACAGTATGGCAAAAGTTGTTGGAGATACCCTATGGAAAAACCGCTTCCTATCAACAACTTGCAAATACACTGGGAGACCCAAAGGTGATCAGGGCAGCGGCCTCCGCCAATGGTAAAAACCCCATTTCTATCGTTATTCCATGCCATAGGGTAGTTGGAACCGACGGTTCTTTAACAGGATATGCAGGTGGCCTCCATCGCAAAAAATGGTTGCTGGAACATGAA
Source organism: Flavobacteriaceae bacterium (assembly GCA_009827225.1). GTDB lineage: Bacteria > Bacteroidota > Bacteroidia > Flavobacteriales > Flavobacteriaceae > Aureisphaera. The sequence continues at coordinate 16,525 of WUAI01000020.1, forward strand.
AGTGGTATAATACAAGGTGAATTATTTTAAAATATAGATATGAGAAAGTTGAAGAAGTCGATCGTTTGGATTCTTGGAATAATGTTGTTGGTTTGGGGTGCATTATATGCTACCGATTATGATTATTTGCTTAAAGGAGTTCGAGTTGTTTACCTAACTGGCCATGACACCGCTTTTATCGATGACCATGAGTATTTTGAGAACGAAGTGATCCCCGAAAGTAATAGTCCGCAACCCTGGGCATTACACTCCGATTATAACACCGTAGAGGCAACTTCAAAATTAAACGAACTGAATAGTGAGTTCGGAACAGTAGCTTATCTCATTATTAAAAATGACAGTTTGTGGTATGAAAATTACGCCGAAGGCTATGGAACAGAGTCGCAAACAAATTCATTTTCGATGGCCAAGAGTGTGACAAGTGCCCTGATGGGAAAAGCAATTGAAGATGGGTATATGAAAGGGCTTGATCAAAAAGTTGGAGACTTTATCGATGCATACAAAGACACGGATTTAACTGTTGGAGACCTCTCTTCCATGTCATCCGGACTGGACTGGGACGAGGATTATAAAAATCCTTTCGGTGTAACGGCCAGAGCCAATTATGATGACGATTTAGCAGAGTGTATCTTAAACCAAAAAGTGATAGAGACACCCGGGCAATCTTATAAATACCTTAGCGGAAACACCCAGCTTTTAGGAATGACGGTCGAAGCCGCCACAAATAAGAAACTCGCCGTTTACCTTTCCGAAAGCTTTTGGCAGCCTATGGGATTTGAGCAACCTGCTCTCTGGCAAGTGGACGATGAAGACAATAAGTTAGTGAAAGCCTTTTGCTGTATAGGCAGTAATGCTCGTGATTTTGCCAGGTTTGGTAAACTATACAAGGATCACGGAAAATGGAACGGAAAGCAACTTCTGGATTCGGCCTTTGTGGCAAAATCCATAAAGCCCCGGTTTTCGGAGAGCCCGGAATACGGCTACGGATTTTGGCTTAGTAACCATTTAAATAAGGAGATATTTGTCATGAGAGGGATGTTGGGTCAATACGTGATCACGGTTCCCGAGGATAACGTGATAATTGTACGACTCGGACATCAGAAGGGAGCAAAAACCGAAGACCCTTTCTCGCATGATTTTTATGAATATATAGAAGAGGCATACAAGATGTTGGAAGGAAACTCCTAGAATTATTGTATTTTTAAATTCCTCCCTTCCTAATTTCATATTATGTTACACAACATCCAATTGGAACATATCCTCTTTCTGGATATCGAAACTGTACCCCAATTTGAACATTACGAGGAGTTATCCGAAACTGCTAAAACTCTTTGGGAACTAAAAACGAAATATCAGCGCAAAGACGAATTCAGCCCAGCGGAATTCTATGACCGTGCCGGTATCTGGGCTGAATTTGGAAAAATTATTTGTATCTCGGCCGGATTCTTCAAAATGAACGGAGATCAAAGAAATTTTAGAGTCACAAGTTTTCATGGAGAAGAAACTCAAATTCTCAACGATCTAAAGAATCTCATCGAAACCCATTTTAATCGTCCGCGTCATTTGCTTTGTGCGCACAACGGTAAGGAATTTGATTTCCCATATATCGCGAGACGGATGATCATCCACGGAATTAAACTACCATTTAAGCTGAATCTTTTTGGGAAAAAACCCTGGGAAGTACCACATCTTGATACCATGGAACTATGGAAGTTCGGGGACTACAAAACTTTCACTTCTTTAAAACTCATGGCCCATGTGCTGGACATCCCCTCTCCAAAGGAAGATATTGATGGTAGCGAAGTACGGGACGTTTATTACCAGGATGGTGATATGGATCGCATTATCCGATATTGTGAAAAAGATACGGTTACCGTGGCACAAATTCTACTAAAACTAAGGAATGAAACGATTCTCGACGAGTCCGAAATTCTTTCGGTTTGAAATAGCACCACTGCTTTTTTTTCAGTGATTAGTTCAACTAAAAAATCCGCCTCACAAATCGCAAGGCGGATTTAATTTCAGTAAAATAATGATTTATTCTTTTATAAATCGTTCTACAAATTTTCCGGTTTCCGTGTTGATTTGAATGATATACATTCCGCTTTCCAACGCAGCCACATCTATGGTGTTCGAATAATCTCCAGCGCGGACAACCTGTCCTACAAGATTATAGATGACATAGTCTGTCGCGGTGGTTCCCAGAACATCAGCATTCAATACATTTCCACGAACGGGGTTCGGATACAGGTTTAATTGACTATCCGAATTAATTGTCTCGCCTCCAACAATTCCATTGAACGGAGCAGTCGAGGTGACCGAAATATTGTCAATGGCTATATCTGCTTGCCAGGTGGAACCCGTAACACGGTTGAATCTCAGTTGAACCCCTCCACCCACGTAGGCGGAAATATCCACATTGGCGGTAAACCAAGAGTTGCCTTTGTTTCCGGATTCATTCCAGATACTGGTCCAGGTAGCCCCATCATCATCACTTATTTCAAGATCGATGGTCCCCATATTATTCGAACCATACATGTGATAATTGAAACTGAAAGTCGCACTTCCCGCACCACTTAAATCATAACAAGGAGAATTGATAATCGCTTGCTTGTTAGGATAACCTGTACCGTTTCCGGAAGCTTCCACATAAATGTACCATGACCCCGGAGATCCGCTTGAAGGTCCGGTTCCATTGGAAGGTGTTCCTCCCGAGTCTCTGGTCCAGTTAATATCGTCGGCCGTAGACTGCGTCCATGCTCCAATAGAACCTTCGAAACTCTCTGTATAAGGAAGTGCCACTCCACCGGAACAACCACTACCTCCGCCTCCACCACTGGTGGAAACTCCTACACCGTCAATGGCAATATCTGCTTGCCAGGTAGATCCTGTAGTGCGATTAAACCTCAGCTGAATACTTCCACCCACATAGGCTGCGAGATCAATGTTCGCGCTGAGCCATGAATTACCCTGGTTTCCAGATCGACTCCACAGATTTGTCCAGGTAGCACCGTCATCATCACTGGCCTCCACAAGGAAACTTCCCATATCGTTAGAACCGTACATATGATAATTAAAGTTGAAGCTGGCTGTCGACTCACCGCTTAGATCAAAGCAAGGAGAATTCAGGATGGCTTGTTTATTGGGATATCCGGTTCCGTTTCCGGAAGCTTCCACATAAAGATACCAGTTCCCTGGTGATCCACTTGATGGGCCGGTGTTATTGGAAGGTGTCCCTCCGGAGTCCCTTGTCCAATTTATATCATCTCCTGTTGTGTTCGTCCATGCACCCAATCCACTTTCAAAACTCTCGCTGTATGGATACGAAGTTATTCCGCCGGAACATCCTCCGCCACCGCCACCTCCGGTAGTGGTTACATTAGCGGTATTACTGAAAGCCGAATTGTTCCCGGCCGCATCGAATGCGCGGACCTGGAAAGAATAACTAGTCCCTGCCGTTAGCCCGGTAATATTGGCTGAAGTGCCTGTCACAGTTCCAATGCTGGAACCTCCTTCAAATACCTCATAACCAGTAACTCCCACATTATCTGTCGAAGCATTCCAGCTCAAATTGGTGGTAGTATCTGTAGTTCCTGAAGCCGTTAAGCTTGTAGGAGCAGATGGAGGTTGAGTATCGGGAGGAGTTCCACCTAAATCGACCGTATAATCTTCCACTTCACCATAAGTGAAAGACTCACACTCGGTCGGGATGGCATTATACTTCATCGAAACTCTCATCCGAGTCGTGGTAGCACTTGCCGAAGTTGGAACCGTGAATGATCCGCTCACCGGAGTAGTCTGGGTTGGAGATTGCGTCCAAACCTGTTCGCCGGCATCCGAAAAGTCATTATCGCCATTATAATCGATCCACACAGAATACCCCTCATTATACACTGTGCCTGTCCAGGTTGGTGTAACCGTAATGGTATAAGAAGACCCCTTGGCAAGTGTGGCAGAAATATTGGTGAAATCTGAATAGAATTGTGCTCCTGAAGAATTATCAATCGTATTCAATTGTACCCGACTAATATATTCATCATTTACATTGGTACTGGCTGAAGCACAGTAGTTGCTTCCACCACCTCCGCCATATGCAGCTCCTACACCTACCGCATGCCAGGCATTGGTTACCGCCTGTTCTTCCGCACCACCTGCGCCATAAAGGTCGATGGCCGATTGGATGGCGGCTGCCCGCGCATCAGCGAATGTGGAATTGGCAGACAGATACACACTTAATGTACGGTACGAAATCGCGGCCGATTTGTTCATTCCTATACCTGACACGTTGAAGGCATTCCCAATATCATTGGTTCCGCTTCCTCCTTCAACCGAAAGATAGAACCAATAATTGAGTACTCCAGAGTTGGTATGCACTCCGCAATAATCGTTGAACTGAGTAGGTGTCCCACAATTGGGATTGATCCAATAAGAACCGCCATAAGTATCCGGTTGTCCTAAAGACGTCGGATTACTCATGGATCGCAAAGCAGCAGAACCACTTCTTCGATCTATCTCATCCCCGATCAGCCAAATGGCATTCGTTGGATTCGTGTCGCTGCCATTACCTTTGGCATAGTGCTCCACAGCAGCTCCCCAAATATCAGAGAAACCTTCGTTTAGAGCTCCCGACTCACGCTGATATGCCAGGTTTGCGGTAAATGTTGTAACCGCGTGACCAATTTCATGGGCTGCAACATCAATAGAAGTGAGTGCATCGAACCCGTTACAACCTTCGTTCACACAAGAGCCGTCTCCATAAGACATGACCGATCCGTTCCAGAAGGCATTGTTGTAATTATTATCCACATGCACATAACTGCGAATCTGGGCACCGGCATTATTATAACTGTCACGATTGTGTTCCGTTAAGAAATAATCGTAAGTCATCATCGCACCCCAATGAGCATCCAGTGCCGCATTGTCTTTAGCAGAATTGTTGTGTTCCGCAGAAGTCCAGTTGTTATCATTATCCGTAAACTGAGCGTAGTTGCTTACGTAAGGGTAATTGCTTCCTGGGGCTTGGTTGAGAGCATCACGTGTGTACACGCTTCTTCCAAGGTCCTCAAGAATATAATTGCTGCCACTTAGTCGGGTTTCGATCGTGCGACTTCCGCTATAACGGGTAGCCGCGGTTCCCGCCACTAAGAAATCGAAGTTTTCGTTTTCGAGTCGTTTACAATACTCTTCTTCGGTTTCTACGGAAAAAGAACGGGTGCCAATATGCCCGAATTCTGCTGCGTGCTTTATGATGGCATCATAGAAAACGGCCTGCCCAGTCCTGGCATCGATATAAAGATTTCCACGACTGATGGGATTGGTGGCAAACATGTCGAACTTATATGCCAAGAAGTACTGATTAACATCAGCCACATTTCTTCCGCTATCAAAATTAGGCAGGATTACAAGTTCACCTTGTGGTTTTTTGTAGTCATCCATTTCTCTAGCCGCCTCAGGATACTCCCACATATAATTCTGGGCTCCGATATGGCTTACTGCTTTGTTAAAGGCTTGTTGGTTACTAAGTCTAGGTGTTATATCAAATTCTTCTATGGGATAAAACTCACTGTTTAGTGACTCGATTCTATCTCCTTTGCTGTGAAACGTAACGGTACCAAATTCAACTTTAATTCCTTGATAGAATTGCTGCATTCTTTGGTGTGTAAAACCTAATTGGTCTTGAAATTGATGGGTGGTCAAAAAGGAATTTTGGGGTGAGAGGGAGAATAATTCCTGGAATAGCTGGGGAGTGTTTTGAAGGCTGTAGGTTTGCGTTTCGTTCAAAACCATCAAACTAGGTGGTTTCTTGACGTTCAATTTCTCATCGGTTTTGTTTTGGGACAAAACCTGTGAAAACCCATACGAACTAATTGCTAATGAGAATAATAGCAAATAGAACTTTTTAATGTTTCTCATAGTTCTGTTGAATTAAATTAAAAAATAAGTAAACAATTATGTTAATTAATGCATAATCTTCAACTAAATAACCATTTTTATGAGAATAATCAAATTTTATTCGATCAACTACATTAAGAATTTATTAACAATTTTATTCTTACAAATGAAAATGCAGGTTTACAGAGAATTCCTATAAGGAGATCCTAATCCATTTTCCAGTATCTTTGTGTGAATGAGTAAAACATCTCTTCTTTCTGTTAGAAATCTCAAAATTTCATTTGGTAAAAAGAACAGCCGGCAGGAAGTAATACACGACATTTCGTTTACTGTGGCCCCCAATCGAATAGTGGGAATCGTTGGGGAATCTGGCTCTGGGAAATCGGTGACCTCTTTAGCAATAATGAAACTCATCCCGTCCAGGAATTCCGAAATAAACGGTCAGATTCTTTTCGAAGATCAGGATCTGTTGAAGTATTCAGAAAAAGAAATGCAAAGGGTTCGGGGGAAGGAAATCGCCATGATTTTCCAGGAACCCATGAGCGCATTGAATCCATCTTTGAAATGTGGATTTCAGGTAATGGAAATATTAATGCAGCACGAGGGGATGAACCGTTCCCAAGCAAAAAAAGAAACCCTCGAATTGTTTCAAAAGGTGCGTCTTCCCAGGGTGAACCAAATCTTTCAAAGTTACCCGCATCAAATCAGTGGTGGGCAAATGCAGCGCGTCATGATTGCAATGGCCATTGCATGCAAACCAAAATTATTGATCGCCGATGAGCCTACCACGGCCTTGGACGTTACCGTTCAGAAAGAAATAATCGAACTGCTAAAAGAGCTTCAGAAGGAAACAAAAATGAGCCTGATATTTATCTCGCACGACCTTAGCCTGGTTTCAGAAATTGCGCAGGATGTAATCGTAATGTACCAGGGCGACATAGTGGAACAGGATACCGCAGAGAAAGTTTTCAAAACTCCGGAAGCTAAATATACGAAGGCACTTCTGGCCTCACGCCCTACCATGGAATACCGTTTGAAGCGGCTCCCTACGATTGCCTCGTTGGCTGATGACAGCTTTGAAAAGGAGATCATGACACACGAACAACGAGCGTTTCGGCATAAAAATATTTATACCAAAGCCCCTCTGCTTGAAGTTAGAAATATAGAGAAACATTATCTGTCGAAAGCCGGATTATTTCAAGGAAAAGAAGTAGTAAAAGCTGTGGACGATGTTAGTTTTCGGATCTATGAAGGCGAGACTGTCGGCTTAGTGGGTGAGTCGGGTTGTGGAAAATCTACTTTAGGAAAAACGATTTTACAGTTAGAAAAAGCGACGGCTGGTCATGTGATTTATCGTGGGACCGATCTTACTGAACTATCTAAAACGGAAGTGCGTAAACTTCGAAAAGAAATCCAACTTATTTTTCAAGACCCTTATTCCTCGCTCAACCCCAGAATCCCAATTGGTAAAGCGCTCACAGAGCCCATGAAGGTGCATGGAATTGGCAGTTCTGAAAGGGACCGAAAGAAACGAGCAATTGAACTGCTCGAAAAAGTAGGATTGACCCCGGATTTCTTCGATCGTTACCCACATGAATTATCCGGCGGACAACGACAGAGGGTAGGTATTGCCCGGACTATTGCCATGGAACCCAAATTGATTATTTGTGATGAATCGGTCTCCGCTTTGGATATTTCGGTTCAGGCGCAGGTACTCAATTTGCTCAATGAGCTAAAAGAAGAATTCGGATTTACGTATTTGTTTATTTCACACGACCTGGCAGTCGTTAAATTTATGTCGGATCAACTACTGGTAATGAACCAGGGTGGCATTGAAGAGATTGGTGATGCCGATGAGATCTACGCCAATCCAAGGAAAGAATATACCCAGAAACTAATTGAGGCCATTCCTAGAGGAATCGCATAAAAAAAGCCCGCTCTAACCTCACAAAGAACGGGCCTACCTTTATCTGAATCGTTGCAGATTTGGGGTAAAAAGTATTTCAATTTCTTACATCAACAAGAAAACTTTCTTGGCGACATAAAACACACTGCGGATCAGTTTTAAAGTATCTCTCAATGTGTTATTTATTTTTTTCATAAGTCGGTTGGCACTAGCCATCGATTTGGGAGTACTAAAGTGTAAAAAAAATTCAATTAATTCGATAATACGCACATTAATTCGATGAAATGCACATATTTTTAACAATTAATGTAGAAATTAACAAAAATGGACTTGTGAAATGGGCGTAGAAGTATAAAGTGAGTGTTAAAATCTCATATCAGGGATATGCCCTTCTACGATCAGGTCGCCCTCTGTGGCAGCTTGAATTTCTTCAACACTCACTCCGGGTGCCTTCTCTAGCAATCGGAAAGAATTGTTTTCTATGGACAACACCGCCAGATTGGTAACCACTTTCTTAACACAGTTCACACCGGTGAGCGGCAGTGAACATTTCTTAAGCATCTTAGACTCTCCTGCTTTGTTGGTATGCATCATGGCTACGATGATATTCTCTGCGGAAGCGACAAGATCCATGGCCCCGCCCATACCCTTGACCATTTTACCCGGTATCTTCCAATTGGCTATATCTCCGTTTTGTGCTACTTCCATGGCACCCAAAATAGTTAAGTCTACATGCTGGCCTCGTATCATAGAAAAACTGGTAGCGGAATCAAAGAACGATGCTCCGGGAAGCGCAGTAATCGTTTGTTTCCCGGCATTGATTAGATCCGGGTCTTCTTCCCCTTCAAATGGAAAGGGGCCCATCCCTAAAACTCCATTCTCACTTTGAAATTCAACCTCAATATCATCTCGTACAAAATTCGCCACCAGGGTTGGAATTCCAATCCCGAGATTTACATAGTATCCGTCTTTCACTTCACGAGCGATTCGCTTTGCGATCTGATCTTTAGTTAAGGCCATTAGTCTCTTGTTCTTACGGTTAAATTCTCAATACGCTTTTCATATTTGGCTCCCTGGAAGATTCTCTGCACGAAGATACCCGGGATATGGATATGGTTCGGATCAAAAGTTCCTGCCGGCACTAATTCCTCAACCTCAGCCACAGTGATATTTGCTGCCCCAGCCATGTTGGGATTAAAATTTCTTGCCGTTCCTTTAAAGATCAGGTTGCCTGCCGTATCGCCCTTCCAGGCTTTTACAAATCCGAAATCCGCTTTGAATGCATGTTCTAATATGTGCATTTTACCTTCGAAATCCCGCGATTCCTTTCCTTCAGCGACCTCAGTTCCGTATCCTGCAGGAGTATAGAAAGCCGGTATTCCACTTTGCGCCGCTCTGCATCGTGCGGCAAGAGTGCCTTGCGGTATCAGGTCCACTTCCAGTTCTCCACTGAGCATTTGCCGTTCAAACTCAGCATTTTCCCCAACATAAGAGGAGATCATCTTTTTTATTTGCCGCTGCTGAAGCAATAGTCCCAGGCCAAAATCATCCACACCAGCATTGTTGGAAATACAGGTAACACCCTTTACGTTCAAACGCACGAGTTCAGCAATACAATTCTCTGGAATACCACTGAGGCCAAATCCTCCCAGCATAAAAGTCATATTGTCTTTGACTCCATCGCAGGCGGCTTCAACATTAGGAACTGTCTTTGTAATCATGAAAAATAATTTGTTTTAAAAATACAGAAAATGCTTCAGAAAAACTTCCGAAGCATTTATACTTTTTCGTAAATCCTTAAATACTAAAAATCGAATTCGTCGTCCGGAATTTCATCGCCAATCCCATTGCTCGACTCCTTGAACTTGGCACAATCCGTTTCAATGGAGATTTTACCCGGCTTGGTAAAGTTATTCCTGGAGACATCAAGAGTTTCATCTTCGTAACATTTCCGCATATATATGGCCCAAATCGGTAAGGCCATAGTAGCTCCCTGCCCATAGGCCGTTCTGGCAAAATGCGTGGCCCGATCCTCTCCACCAACCCAGACACCGGTGGCCAGGTTGGGCACCATACCCATAAACCAACCATCACTGTTATTTTGCGTGGTACCTGTCTTTCCGGCGATCGGGTTATCAAACTCATAAGGATATCCGGTCACTGAACTTTTGTATACGGGAGAACCCCCGGCCCAGTTATGCCTAAGTCTGGTTCCGGATCCCCCATTGGTAACCCCCTGCATTAAACTTACGGTTACATAAGCCGTCTCGTTACTCATCACATCACGGGTTTCCGGCACATTCTGGAACAATATTGTTCCATTTTTGTCTTCAATTCTCTGAATAAGAATAGGCTTCACATATACCCCTTCATTGGCAAAAGCACTATAGGCGCCAACCATTTCGTATAGAGTAACATCCGGGGTTCCTAAAGCAATAGAAGGAGCCTCCGGTATTTCATCCGACCCTATCCCCATTTTCTCAACCAGGTCGATTACTGGTCTCGGGCCAACTCGATCGATAAGACGCGCCGTAATCGTATTGACAGAACTGGCCAATGCTGCTTTTAAGGTCATCATCCCGCCATAGTTACCACTGGAATTTTTTGGGCACCATTCTTTCAGCAAACCGTACTTACCCGCAGGTATGCAATACGGCGCATTGGGCAAAGTATCACATGGTGACATATGCATTTGGTCAATCGCGGTAGCATATACAAATGGCTTGAAAGTAGAACCAATTTGTCTTTTACCGGTTTTCACCATGTCATATTTGAAGTGTTTATAATTCACCCCTCCTACCCAGGCTTTAATTTCCCCTGTTTGCGGGGTCATGGACATCATCGAAGCCTGAAAGAAAGATTTGTAGTAACGAATGGAATCCATGGGTGTCATGAGGGTATCAATATCCCCTCCCCATGAGAAGATGCGCATTCTTGTTTCTTTCTTAAAACTCTCAATAATTTCCTTTTCCTTTTTACCTTGTTTGGTGAGTTCCCTCCAACGATCGGAGCGCCTCATTGCAGCATCCATGATCGTGTTTATCTCTTCAGTAGTAATATCTCTGAAAGGGGCAATCTTATTTTTTTCATTCTGACGGTCGAACTCTTTCTGTAGGTTGGCAATGTGATCATCCACCGCCTGTTCAGCATATTGTTGCATCTTGGAATTGATGGTGGTATACACTTTGAGGCCATCACTATTAATATCATACAGACTGCCATCAGGCTTCGGATTTTCCTTCGCCCATTGCTTCATATAGCCTCGTATATATTCTCTCACATAAGTCCCGATCCCTTCATCATGATCCTGGGGAGTGAAATTTACATTTAACGGTAATTGCTGAAGTGAATCCTTGGCCGATTCAGTAATAAAATCATACTTCGCCATTTGGGAGAGTACCACATTTCGGCGATTGGTAACTCCTTCCGGATTTCTTCTCGGATTGTAAAGCGATGAATTTTTAAACATTCCAACCAGCATCGCAGACTCCTCTATATTGAGTTCCTGAGGGGACTTATTGAAGTAAATATTCGAAGCAGACTCGATCCCAATTGCCAGATTCAGGAAATCATACACATTGAAATACATCGTAATGATCTCTTCTTTGGTATACCTTCGCTCCAATCGGGTGGCAATGATCCATTCTTTTATTTTCTGAACACCACGTTGCCATTTATTACGAGATACCTGGTCCGTAAAGAATTGCTTGGCCAACTGCTGTGAGATAGTACTTGCCCCTCCTCGAGTGCCTAAAAAAGCGAAAGCTCGCACCGAACCCTTCAGGTCGATACCGGCGTGATCGTAAAAACGTACATCTTCTGTAGCGATCAATGCATTCACTAAATGTTCCGGCAAATCTTCATACTGCACCGGAGTTCGATTCTCCTTGAAAAATTTCCCTATGACTTCCCCATCGGCCGATACAATTTGAGTGGCCAGATCCTTTTCCGGATTCTCGAGGCTGGTTTCATCAGGTAATGAACCGAACAGCCCCCAGGAAGCCAGCAAGAATACAAGAAGCAAGAGTATTGCTCCTCCTCCGAAAATCTTCCAGAAAGTTTTGATATGCTTTTTTACTGAAGCTAATTCCGCCTTTGTTTGTTTTTTTGCCATCTCTCTTTATTCCGATTTCACCATTTCAATACTATAACCCACGTCTGTGATACCGGGTAGTTGTGTAACGCCGTGAACTTCTCCGTTATTGCGTACCGCATGCGATATGCGTAAGGTGTATGAGCCTTCTTCAAAAAAGATCACATTTTCCTTATACCATAGTTTGCTTTCCTTCATGGAACCAATTCCAGTGCCAAGCCAGGATCCATCGGCGGCCGCCATTCGGTATTCCAAAGTGTCGGTCACCGTTTTGCCAAAAGGGAACTCCATAGAAGCGATCAAAAAAATATTGTTATAAGGATAGTCATTGGTATTGCGCAGGTGCAAAAACACGTCGTACTTATTGATGGAATCAAGGGTTGGAATATTGAACTCAATCAATTCATCTTTGTCCCAGTATCCGGGTAATTCATGCATTTCGCCAACTACCATATTGGATTCACAAGCAGCCAGTGTTCCCAGCAATCCAATGAGCCAAATCATATTACGCATTCCTATTCTGGTTACGATTTCTATTGCGCTTTTTGTTTTTCCGTTTGTTTCTTCTTCGTTTTGGTTTGTCAAACCGTGTTAGGCTATCCTGGCCTACTACATCATTGAACAAAGCTGTATCCGGAATATGTTTTTCTTCCAGGAATTCTTCCAGACTCGCCGGCTTCTTCCCTTTCTTATTCAATGCCACTATTTCATTAACGCGCTCCACCTTCAATTCGTGCCAGTGCATACCTTCGTGTTCGTACGAGAACCACATGAGCCCCTTGAAAATGTCGATCTTTTGGCATTGCGCCTTTCCTTTTTCAGTAAAAATCTTAACGTCTGTACGTGGAAATTCCTCCAACGCTTCTAGATAGGTGTCTAACTCATAATTCAGACAGCATTTTAATTTCCCACATTGACCGGCTAGTTTTTGAGGATTCAACGACAGTTGTTGGTAACGAGCTGCCGATGTATTCACCGAGCGGAAATCGGTAAGCCATGTGGAACAACAAAGTTCACGACCACAGGAACCAACGCCCCCGAGACGAGCAGCCTCCTGCCGAAAACCTACCTGTTTCATTTCGATACGGGTACTAAAGGCACGTGCAAAATCTTTGATCAATTGCCTGAAATCCACACGTTCTTCAGCAGTGTAGTAAAAGATCACCTTCGAGCCGTCACCCTGGAATTCAACATCGCTAATCTTCATCTGAAGACCCTGAGCCATAGCGATCTCCCTGGATTGTTTTTGAACAGACTCCTCTTTATTTCTGACCTTTTGCCAAATATCGATGTCCTTTTGAGATGCCTTACGATAAATTTTTGGAAGCTCTTCGCTATTCAATGGCTGTTTTTTCTTTTTCATCTGCACCCGCACAAGTTCGCCGGTAAGGGTAACAATACCGATATCGTGGCCTGGAGAAGCTTCAGTAGCAACCACATCTCCAATGCTTAATGATAAATTTTCAGAATTTCTGTAGAAATGCTTTCTCCCATTTTTGAATCGTACCTCAACTCCTTTAAAAGGTTCGGTATTCCCAGGGAGAGACATATTGGAAAGCCAATCAAAAACCGTTAGTTTGTTACAACCGTCACTGCCACATGTTCCATTGTTTTTGCAGCCTCTTGGTTGTCCATTAGCGCCAGTAGCACAGCTGGTACAGCCCATATTTTTATATATAAAGCTCTTTTTCCGAAGAAAAGAGACGAAGATGAAACTTTATTCTTTAACGAGTAAAGATACCTTATTTTCTGAAAAGAATTAAAGCTGAATTTTACTGCTTGTATTTCAACTTGTCGGAACGGCCTTTCTTAAAGATCTTATTGCTGTTGTGCTTCCCACTGCGAAGTTTCTTTTGGGTCTCGTAAGGGAGTTGGATGATATCCACACACTCTGTACTACAACAATTCTCCATCTTCTCGGCACATTCTTCACATTGAATAAAAAGAAGATGACAGGCTTCATTGGCGCAATTCACATGTGTATCACAAGGTTTTCCGCATTGATGGCATTGGGCAATGATATCTTCGGAAATTCGCTCTCCCCGTCGATGGTCGAACACAAAGTTTTTACCGATAAATTTATTCTCGAGACCTTGAGCCTCTACCTGACGAGCATATTCGATGATACCCCCTTCCAGCTGAAAGACATTCTTGAAACCCTTGTGTTTGTAATAAGCACTCGCTTTTTCACATCGAATCCCTCCGGTGCAATACATGACAAGTTTCTTATCTTCTTTATGGTCTTTCAGGTCTTCTTCTATGATGTCCAGTGAATCGCGAAAGGTATCTACGTCCGGGGTGATGGCTCCTTTAAAATGACCGATCTCGCTTTCATAATGATTACGCATATCCACCAGAACGGTATTCGGATCTTCGATAAGATCATTGAACTTCTCAGCATTCACATGAACCCCTTTGTTAGTCACATCAAAGGTATCATCGTTGAGCCCATCCGCTACGATCTTGTGACGAACTTTCACCTTCAATTTTAGGAAGGACTTTAGATCATGCTCAATCGCAATGTTCAATCGAACATCTTTCAGAAAATAAATACCGTCCAAAAACTCCTTGAATTGATTAAAGTTTTTAGCGGGAACCGAAAGTTGGCCATTGATCCCTTCGTGAGCCACATAGATTCTTCCCAAAACGCTCATTTCGTCCCAGGCCACGAACAAGTGATATCTGAATAATTCAGGATTGCCGATTTTGGCATATTGATAAAAAGAAAGAGTGAGACGGTCCTCTCCGGCCTTCTCCAATAGATCCGCTCTTTCTTTTGCACTTAAGGTATTGTACAGTTGCATGCTATACTAATTTTAAATGAAAAGAATAGAAGTAATTATGGGGCAAAAGTACACTTTTCGAGGATGTTAACAAAAACTCCAGTTAATCGATTTTTGCTGTTGCTGTAAATCCAAAGAAATAGTAATTTAGCTTCGACCTTCCTATTCTAAAAACTATTTACATGAGTACAGAAAAAGACGCAAAATTAAAGGCTTTAAAGCTTACATTAGACAAACTTGACAAGACCTATGGTAAGGGAACTGTGATGAAAATGGGGGATTCTGCCGTACAGGAAGTGGAAGTCATCCCAACGGGTTCTTTAGGGCTTGATCTCGCACTGGGAGTAGGAGGTTATCCCAGGGGAAGAGTCGTCGAAATTTACGGACCAGAATCTTCCGGTAAAACCACCTTGACGCTTCATGCTATTGCTGAAGCGCAAAAAAATGGAGGCATAGCGGCTTTCATTGACGCTGAACACGCATTCGATCGCTATTATGCTGAAAAATTGGGGGTGGATATTGAAAATCTGATCATCTCTCAACCTGATAATGGAGAACAGGCACTCGAAATTGCCGATAATTTGATACGCAGTGGTGCTATTGATATTATTATCATCGATTCAGTGGCTGCGCTCACCCCAAAGAGTGAAATCGAAGGTGAGATGGGAGACAGCAAAATGGGGTTACATGCCCGTTTGATGTCTCAGGCGCTTAGAAAGTTGACCGGATCCATCAGCAAGACCAATTGTACTGTGATCTTTATCAACCAGCTTAGAGAGAAGATCGGGGTAATGTTTGGGAATCCCGAGACTACCACCGGTGGAAATGCCCTTAAGTTTTATGCTTCGGTGCGGCTGGATATCCGGCGATCGACTCAAATTAAGAATAGCAACAGCGAGGTAATGGGGAACAAGACTCGCGTGAAGATCGTAAAAAACAAAGTGGCACCTCCTTTTAAAACAGCTGAATTCGACATCATGTACGGAAAGGGAATCTCGAAAGTAGGTGAGGTGATCGATCTGGGTGTGGATTATGAGATCATTAAAAAAAGTGGTTCATGGTTCAGCTATGACGATACTAAGCTCGGTCAAGGTAGGGACGCCGTAAAAACCTTATTGCTGGACAACCCAGAATTGATGGAAGAATTGGAAGAAAAGATCAAGGAGGCCATCGCCGCAGTGGCGGTTTAAAATTTTATTTGCTCCACGCAACCCTTCTCTAACTTAGGCATCTACAGGTTGTAGAAACTTGGGTTATATGGTTGCCTACTTTTTTTAGTAATTTAATTACGAAAATACGCCAGCCATATTTGATTTTACAAGAGCTCATATTAGAATGTAAGAAGCAAAACCCGAAGGCTCAGGAAGCCTTATATCGTCAGTATTCGGGTGTGTTGTTCGGGATATGCATAAAATATTCCCCAAACAAAGCGGAGGCAGAAGATAATTTGCAGGACGCTTTTCTTACCATCTTTAAGCGCATAGATCAATACCAGGGAAAAGGTTCTTTTGAAGGTTGGATTAAACGGATTACTGTAAACACAGCACTCCAGAAATACAGGAAAAAGAGAGTTTTCGATATTTCAAACGAGCAGCAAATCGAAGATGCTTCGGTTGAGGTTGAAACAACTTCAGTTCCGCTGGATTACCTACTCGGTATTATCCAGGAATTACCGGATCGATATCGATTGGTTTTTAATCTGTATGTATTAGACGGTTATTCTCACAAAGAGATCGCTGAAATGTTAGGAATTTCAGATGGAACGTCTAAATCTAATTTGGCAAGAGCAAGAATGATTCTGAAAACCAAGGTGGAAGCCTTTCAGAATAAAGAAAACGAAAATTGAATCTAAAATACGCTCACATCAGTGAGGCACCATGAAAGAAAAAAAGCACATAGACGAGCTTTTTAAAGAGCAACTTCAAAATTACGAAGCGGCTCCTTCTCCGGAGGTTTGGGCAGGGATCCAATCCCGCCTGAAAAAGGAAAAGGACGACCGCAAAGTAATTCCACTTTGGTGGAAACTTGGTGGGATTGCTGCGGTGCTGGCCTTACTGTTAACTACCGGTAATTTTATCTTTCAACCTTTCGGGACTGATTCTTCTACGGAAATCGTAAACGAAGACACTACGAAAACGCTTGATGAGAAAAAGGAAGAAAGCTCTACTGAAATTACCGAAAATGATACCTCTGATAACGTGCAGTCTCTTGATGAAGCTAGCTCCAATGAGGTAACTGAGCTTGACAATAATACAGAGGTAGCGAACGAGGAAACGAGCGAGACTATTCAAGAAAATCCGCAGAGCAACGATAGTTTACTGAAGCCTTCAGAAACTATAAAAGAAAAAGTGATCAACGCTCCGGATCGCAAGTTGGATGCCGTCGCGAAAGAAGAAAAAGTGACTCCGGAATCTCAAAATATCGATCCTCTTATCAAGAAAGATCTGGATGAAAAGACAGTTAAAGAGGCTGTTGGTATAGCGAAAGAGGAAAAGGTTTCTCCCGAGACACAAAAAATCGATCCTCTCATTAAGAAAGACCTGGATGAAAAAACGGCTAAAGAAGCTGTAGCAGTTTCGGAAGAAGTGAATAAGGCTACCAAGACCATCGGTAAAGTAACTACCGAAAAAAAGGCTAACGATACAAAAAAGACCACGAATGATGGTTTAGATCCACTCATCAAGAAGGATATTTCAGAAAAAACGCTGAGAGAAGTAAAAGAAGCTGTAACCTCTGAAAATGTGGTGAAAGATACCGTGGAAAAGGAAGTTTCCGAAGAGGAAACGACCGAAAACAAAAAATCCATATTCGATGCCATCAAAGAAGATGAGGAAGCAGCGGTGGCAAAGCTGGATACCCCCAAAGGAAATAACTGGGAAGTGACCCCCAATTTTGGACCTGTTTTCTATAACAGCCTGGATGGTGGTTCTTCCATAGACCCGGCCTTTGCAGACAACTCACAAAGTGGGGATGTGAATTTCAGCTACGGGGTGCAAGTGAGTTATAATATTAATGATAAATTAAGTGTACGCTCCGGGGTGAACAATGTGAATCTCGGATATACAACCGGTGGTGTTGAACTTGCCACAGGGCCTGTTGATATAGCCCTTAAAAGTGTAGATTTTGGTGGGAGAAATACGGTGCTAAGTGCTTTTGATAAAGGGACATTGAGCAACTTACCTCCTCCAACGGATGGGAATCCGTTCTCGAATTTAAATCCGAAGTCGACCAGCGGCAATGCCGAATTGATACAGAACCTGTCTTACTTTGAGGTTCCGTTAGAATTGAATTACGCTTTACTAAACAACCGCTTCGGAATAAATATGATAGGTGGATTCAGCACCTTATTTCTAGGAAATAATGAAGTTTCGGTACGTGACGGGGATTTCCAACAAGTCTTAGGAGAAGCCAATAACCTGAACTCTTTGAGTTTTTCAACCAACATCGGGTTAGGTTTCAACTACAAAATAAGTAAAAGATTAAAGTTTAATATTGAGCCTATGTTTAAGTACCAGCTTAATCCGTATTCAGATTCGTCTGTTGACTTTAGACCTTATTATTTAGGTGTCTATAGTGGATTAAGTTTTAAGTTTTAGGTTAGTTTTTTAGTTGGTTAGGTTTGGAGATTATACCAAACAATGATGAAAGAAACCGCTCTTTTCGCCAGAGAGCGGTTTTTTTATAGACTCGGCTCCAGCAATTCCTTTAAAATTATATCACGGGTCTGATCCCTTAGCATCTTTTTATCCTCCAATTCAAGGATCCCTGTGGGTATGATGTCGTGAACTTTGACTCGCATTTTGCCAGGACCACCACTGAAAAACGTATACGAAAATCGCTTTTTATTGTCATGAAAGGTCATTGGTGCTATTGGGATCTTATGTTCAATGGCGAGCCGGAAGGCTCCGTCCTTAAAATCATCCAAAATCTCGTCTTCATCGTCCGGAACACCACCCTCAGGAAACATGCAAACACTCAATCCGCGTTTTAGCCTTTTCTGTGCTTCGATGAAGACATTATGGCGGCTCCTCTGATTACTTCGATCTACCAGGATACAGGTTCGCTTATAAAAGAACCCGAACAGCGGGATTTTCGCTAACTCCTTTTTTCCCACAAATACAAAGGGATTCTTCACCACATGAAGCATGAGCATGATATCCGTCATCGAGGTATGATTTGCTACGAACATATAGCTTTCTCCTTTCTTAAAACTTATGTCTCTTTTTACCTTAGGATAGAATCCCATTCCCATTAATATGAATTTTGCCCAGAATCGGGCCAATCTGAAAAAGAAAGGGTACCAGCTTTCCTTGGAAATACTAATGATAAGTATGGGAAACAGAATGATAATTGGTAGGGCTACCAAAAGGTAAAACCAAATGCGATAGAACAAATGAAATATGTGCGAGAATATTTTCATCCCGATCCAAAAATAAGGATTTGAAACCATCAAATGCACCAAAAAAATTACCTTTGCCAAAAATTAGATTCATGTCCCGTATCCTTACCGGTATTCAAAGCACAGGAACTCCTCACCTTGGAAATTTATTGGGAGCTATCATCCCCGCCATCGAAATGGCCAATGATCCTGCGAACGATTCTTTTTTGTTTATTGCTGATATGCATTCGTTAACTCAGATCAAGGATGCCGAGGTACTTAGATCGAATACCTACAGTACGGCTGCCACTTGGTTGGCATTTGGCCTGGACATAGAGAAAACCGCATTTTACCGCCAAAGCGATATACCGCAGGTCACTGAATTGTCCTGGTATTTGAGTTGTTTCTTTCCATACCAGCGCCTCACCCTGGCACATTCATTCAAGGATAAGGCAGATCGGCTGGAAGATGTAAACGCAGGATTGTTTACCTATCCTATGCTAATGGCCGCCGATATCTTATTATACGATGCGAATATTGTCCCCGTGGGAAAAGATCAACTACAACATTTGGAAATGACCCGTGATGTGGCTTCTCGTTTTCACGCAAAAATGGGAGAAACATTTGTGCTCCCCGAAGCAAAGGTTCATGAAAACACTATGTTGATTCCAGGTACCGATGGTGCGAAGATGAGTAAGTCGAAGGACAATGTGATCGACATCTTCCTGCCGGATAAAAAACTTCGGAAACAGGTCATGGGGATACAAACAGACAGTACGCCGCTGGAAGAACCCAAAGATCCGGATACCTGCAATGTGTTTGCTCTGTATCAGTTGCTCGCAAATGCTGATCAAATAGTAGAAATGCGAGAGAACTATTTAAGAGGAGGCTACGGTTACGGGCATGCGAAACAAGCCTTATTTGAGTGTATCCTCGAGCGTTTTGGTGAGCAGCGAGATCGATACAATCACTATATGGCGAATCTGAACGAGATCGATGATGCCTTGAATTCCGGGGCTCAAAAAGCCAGTAAGGTAGCTAACGAAGTGCTCGATAGAGTTCGAGCCAAAGTAGGTTATTGATTTATCTTAAAAAACTTCCCGGGTAGAGGAATGACCAAACCCTTGAGTTCCATGTCCAACAATAAAGCCGCGGTTCTAAATGTGGGCAACTCACACTTTATAGAGATTTCATCCAGGTGTTTACGAGATTCGTTCCCAATACATTTCACGATTCGATGTTCTTCTTCGGATAGGTTCTGGAACAAACTCAATTGCGCAGTTGTTTTGATCTTTTCCTGCTCCCAACCCAAATGATAAATAAGATCTGAAGCCGAAGTGATCATTTGTGCCTGGTGAGATTTAATCAAGTGATTGCATCCCTTGCTCTGTACATCTGAACTCCGGCCCGGCACAGCAAACACATCCCGATGATACGAATTTGCAATATCAGCTGTCACTAAACTTCCTCCCTTTTCGGCAGATTCTATCACTACGGTAGCTTCCGACATCCCCGCAATGATTCTGTTGCGCTTTAAAAAGTTCTTACGGTCGAATGGATCATCGCTCCAAAATTCGGTGATAAAACCTCCGAAATCTTCAATTAACGGCATATACCTCCTGTGTTTCTTCGGATAAATCGTATTAAAACCATGGGCAAGGCAACCTATGGTTTGAAGTCCATTCCTTTGTGCAGCTTTTTGCGCAGTAATATCGATTCCGTAGGCAAAGCCAGAAACTATGATCGGATTAACGGCTCGCAATTCATGAATCAGTCGTTCGCAAAACCGTACCCCATAGGAGGTGGCGTTTCTGGTTCCTACGATGCTTAATACCCTTGAATTATTCAAGTTGATATTCCCCTTACTGAACAAAAGAATTGGGGCATCCAAACATTGCTTAAGTCTTTCAGGATAAGAAGGGCCCTTGAAGTGATGAACTTCCAGATTATGCTCTTGTATGAATTTGAGTTCCTGTTCTGCGAACGAAAGGACCTGTTTATCTTTCAGCCCTTTAATTCGCATATTCCCCATGCCTTCAATTTTGAGCAAACTACGGGGATTCTCACTAAAAATCTGCTGGGCAGAACCTACTGCATTCAATAATTTCTTTGACAAGGTATCTCCTAATCCCGGCACGCGCTGTAAAGCCAGCATGTGAACTAATTCTTTTTGTGAAAGCATAAAACAGGGCGGGAAGGAGACGCAAATTACAATTTTTTTAGTTGTTGATAAGTTCGTTCCGGTAGTGGTGGAAACTGCCAAAAAAAAAATTAAGTTTGTTTTAATGCAACTCTCCACTTATATAAAGGATTTACTGTATCGTTACGAATGTGTCATCATTCCTGGCTTTGGTGCTTTCTTAACGCACAATCAGCCGGCCAGGATCGATTCGGAAACGGAAACTTTCTATCCACCGGGTAAGTCTGTGTCGTTTAACAGGCAATTACAAACCAATGATGGAATTTTGGCCAATTATGTAGCCTCTGTGGAATCCTGTCCTTATGAAGTGGCGCTTCAAAAAATTCGGAATTTCGCCGGAGATTTATCACTTCGATTGAGTGAAGGACAAACAGTGAGTTTAAAGAATATTGGCGATTTCAACTTAAACCGGGAAAATTCTGTTCAGTTTATTCCCTCCAATAAAGAAAATTTCAGTCGTACTTCTTTCGGATTGGCAGCATTCATTTCTCCTGAAATTGAACGTGTCCCAGAAATAGTTTCGGAAGAAAAAACTTTGCGCCCAATTTCCGAAGTGAAAAGAAGCTCTTCCATCCCTATCTTGCGCTATGCTGCGATTGGGCTTATCGCGATAACTTTAGGGGGATTTAGCGGGCTGAAGATCTATGAAGGGGAGGTAGAAAAGTTCAATTTTGCAGAAAAACAGAAGGCAGATCTCTTAATTGAGAACGAAATTCAAGAAGCCACTTTCGTGATTGAAAATCCGCTACCAGCTTTGGACTTCACCATCCCGAAACAAACCGGTAAGTACCACATTGTTGCAGGAGCATTCAGGATTGAAAGCAATGCCCATAAGAAAATCGATCAGTTGGCGCAAAAAGGATTTAACGCCCAGCTAATCGGAATGAACAAATACGGTCTGCATCAGGTGGTTTACAATTCTTACGCCGATCGTTTGGAAGCCTTAAGAAACCTGCGTACCATTAAGCGTACTGAAAACAAAGATGCCTGGCTGTTGGTACAGGATCTAAAGTAGAAATCCACTTGTTATACTAATCATAAAGCGTTACTAAGGCAACTTGGTAATTAGTAACTTTGCCTAAAATTTCTATATGAAGGCTAAAACCCCTACGGAATCCCGTACTGTAATCACAGATCTTGTATTGCCCAGTGAAACCAATCCTATCGGCAATATGTTTGGTGGAGAATTACTCGCCCGAATGGACAGAGCAGCCAGTATTGCCGCCCGTCGTCATAGCAGGCGTATCGTGGTGACGGCATCGGTTAATCACGTGGCGTTCAATAAGATGATCCCGTTAGGAAGTGTTGTTACTGTGGAATCTAACGTATCCCGTGCGTTTAACAGTTCAATGGAAATATACCTGGATGTATGGATCGAAGACAGGGAAAGCGGAATGCGTTCAAAAGCAAATGAAGCCATCTATACCTTCGTGGCGGTCAATGAAATGGGTGCACCGGTTCCCGTTCCACCTTTAGAGCCCGAAACCGAACTCGAGAAAGAACGCTATGAAGGGGCCCTTCGCAGAAGGCAATTGAGTCTCGTTCTTGCCGGGAAGATGGAGCCTCAAAAGGCCACCGAACTAAAAGCTTTGTTCCTCGATTAAGGGACTTTAGGCATTATTTTTCACTGTAATGTCCTAGTAAATAACTAGGCGTTAACCCTGTTAAAATGGTGCTTGTAGCAAGGAATTCTACTCTCAATTAGATATATTTGGTACTCTTAAAAAAATTCGGACGATAATGTCCATTAAAAACCGACTAAAAAAGTTACCATGAAAACATTTTTTGATTCTTCGCTTCGAAAAACTTCGGTGCTCTTTACTATAGTGTTAGGTTTAGTATTTACTGCTGCCTATGCACAAAACAATGTGATCCAGTTTCAGGATGAAACGATTGAAATTGAGGAAAACATTCAAACATTCCAATGGGAGCAAATGCCGGAACACTCGCGACTTGGTGCTGGATATATTGGTTGGGTTCAATTTCACGATACCCCAAACCAGGATGTTCAGGATGCCTTCAAGGCTAATAACCTTCAATTGATAGAATATATTCCTCATCAAACTTACTTATTCTACTTTCCAGCCAACACTTCTGTGAGTTATCTCGCGCAAAGTGGTGTTCGTGCCATCATTCCGGTGGAGGGAAGATTTAAACTTTCCGAAAAACTAAAAAACGGAGATATCGATTCTTATGCATTGAGTGGAAGCAATATCAAAGTGACACTGCAATTTCACGATTTCATCGACCCAAACTATGTGATTAGTGCCTTGGCTGAAAAACAGATTTCAGTGATTGAGCAATACAAAGGATCCAACAACATCGATTTGTTGATCCCCGATAACTGTCTGGAGGAATTATCCAACTTACCTTATGTAAAGTGGGTTGAGTTAATCGTGGCCCCAAGTGTCAAAGACGATACGCAAGGGAAAACCATACACCGGTCTGCTGGTTTAGATACACAGACCTCCGGAGGAAGAAACTATACAGGAACAGGGATTGGTGTGATGGTAAGAGACGATGGTGTGGTAGGACCTCATATCGATTTCCAGGGAAGAATAGACAACAGTGGGGCCTCCGGTTCAGGACCTTCACACGGTGATGGTGTGGCAGGGATTATGGCCGGTGCAGGAAATCTAAATCCAAATATGCGCGGAATGGCCGCGGGGAGTAATCTTTTTGTTGTTAATTACGTTCCGAACTTCCTGGATACGCCTACAGTTGATGGTATCACAAGTGGAGATGTTCAAATTACGAATTCTTCCTACAGTAACGGTTGTAATGCCGGTTACACTACGATCACTCAAACCGTCGATCAGCAAACAAGAGATTTACCTTCTACCTTGCATGTTTTCTCGGCGGGGAATTCAAACAATAATAACTGTGGCTACGGTGCCGGAACACAATGGGGTAACATTACCGGAGGACACAAACAAGGTAAGAATGTAATCGCTACTGCGAATGTATTTTTTAACGGTGGACTTGTAAATTCGAGTAGTCGCGGACCGGCTCATGATGGTAGAATTAAACCAGATATCACGGCTCATGGCCAGGAACAAATGTCGACAGATGAAAACAATGAATACATGAGCTTTGGTGGTACTTCAGGTGCTGCTCCAGGTATTGCAGGTGTGGCAGCACAGCTGTACGAACTTTATGGAGATTTTAATGGTGGAGCTTTACCAGAGTCTGCATTGATAAAAGCGGCCATGCTGAATACTGCAAATGATTATGGAAATGTGGGACCTGACTTCAAATTTGGATGGGGAATCGTAAACGGTCTTCGTGCCGGATTGCTTATCGAAGACGGGCGGTATCTTTCATCCACTATTTCAAATGGTGGAACGAATAACCACTCGATAGTGGTACCTGCAGGTACTAAGCAAGTGCGAATAATGGCATACTGGAGTGATGCTGCTGCTGCGCCAAATGCAAGCCCTGCTTTGGTAAATGACTTGGATATGGTAGTTACCGATCCATCCAATAACGACTACTTGCCATGGATTTTGGATCATACACCAGATCCTACAGCTCTTGACACTCCTGCGACAACTGGACCAGATCATATGAATAACATGGAACAAGTGTTAATCAACGATCCTGCGGCAGGAACCTATGATGTTGAGATCTCAGGATTCAACGTGCCTGTTGGTCCTCAATCGTACTATATTGTTTACGAAATTATAACGGACAATCTTACATTGACTTATCCGAATGATGGAGAGCACTTTACTCCCGGAACACAGGAAAATCTTCATTGGGATGCCATCAATACTACCGATGATTTTGTTTTGGAATATTCTTCCGATAATGGCTCCAGCTGGAACAGTATCACCACGGTAAGCAGTGACGACACCAACTATCTTTGGACCGTTCCTGCTGCGATCTCGGGACAAGCATTGGTTCGAATCACTAGTGGATCTTTCCAGGATGAAAGTGACGATGTGTTCTCAATTGCCAGATCGGTAGGCGCTATTACTGTTGAAGAGGTGTGTACCGATGAAGCCACATTCTCGTGGCCAGCCGTAACAGATGCGAATAGCTATGATTTTTATTTACTGGGAGCACAGTTCATGGAGGTAGTAGGAACATCAAGTACCAATTCTATCACTGTACCTATTCCAGGTCCAGATGAAGACCTATGGTACGCGGCCGTTGCTAAGAACACCACGCTGGGATGGGAAAGCGAGCGTAATATCGCCGAATTGTACAACGGAGGGCTTTTCAACTGTAACCTTGCCGACAACTTAAACCTTGTATCTATCAACAATACAGGTGGAGACTTTACCGGCGCGTGTGGTGCTGGAGATGGTATCGTGGAAATTACCGTTCGAAACAACGGGTTGAATCCACAAACCGATTTCATGTTGTCGTATGAGTTATCCGGAGAGCCTGCAGTACAAGAAATGTACAATGGGACTTTGAATCCTGATGAGCAAATCGACTTTGAATTCACCACTCCTTTGGTGATTGCAAATAATGGAAGTTATACCCTTACTGCAACCATCGAGTTAGTGGACGACTACGCAACGGATAATGTAAAAACTTTGGACTTCAACGCTCAGATCGAGGCTACTGCTACACCATTTCAAGAGCCTTTTGATGCGAATGGTTTCCCTCCCAATGTGAATTGGGCCATTGTAAATCCGGACGACAACTTTACATGGGAGCAAAAAGCACCCATAGGAACAGGCGGCGTAGCTACTTTGACAGGATGGGTTGACAATTATAGTTATAACGCTCCCGGCGAGGAGGATTGGCTGGTAACCGAGATTTTCGATATGGCTGGACTTGATGATGCTGTATTGCAGTTTGATCTTGCAAAAGCACAGTACTCGTCTACTCTGTTCGATGCCTTACGTGTGGATATTTCTACGGATTGTGGAGCGACCTACACTTCTATTTACTTTAAAGATGACCTTGATCTTTCTACCATTCCAAATTATAGTACCGTGAATGACTGGGAACCTTCTGGTCCGGATGACTGGAGAATTGAGGAGATCGATATAGATGCCTATACAGGTGGTAGCGCCATTATCCGTTTTGTAAATATCAACGGATACGGAAACAGTACCTTTATCGATAACATCAATATCAATGGAGCGATATTGAATATTACTGACCTTGGATTTGATGCGATCTCAGTTTCGCCAAACCCGGCCGACGAAGTGTTGAACATCAACCTAGGTAGTATTTCTTCGGAAAGTATTCGAACGGTAATCACAAATAATTTGGGGCAAACAATTGCTGTATATGAAGATTCAATTTTTAACAATGGTACTCAAGCTACCATTGATGTATCTCAGCTTTCAACCGGATTGTATTTTGTGACCTTTGACAATAATAATCAATCCACTACAAAGAAGCTCGTAGTGAGATAAATTTTAATAATCTAACATTTGAAAAAAGCTATCCATTCCAAATGGATGGCTTTTTTTTTATGAATATCTTTGTACCCACTCAAATATCAAATCGATGTACGTAGAACAATTATATACAGGATGCCTGGCACAGGGAGCTTATTATATAGA
Organism: Flavobacteriaceae bacterium; assembly: GCA_009827225.1. Taxonomy (GTDB): domain Bacteria; phylum Bacteroidota; class Bacteroidia; order Flavobacteriales; family Flavobacteriaceae; genus Aureisphaera. The sequence continues at coordinate 43,308 of WUAI01000020.1, forward strand.
AAGCAATGGAGAAGTTGCTATCATTGATCCTCTTAGGGAGGTTGAGCCTTACATTAAAAAGGCTGCAGAGCGTAATGCGAAGATCAAATATATATTCGAGACTCATTTCCACGCCGATTTTGTGAGCGGTCACCTAACACTTTCAAAGGCCACAGGAGCTCCCATCATATTTGGTCCAAATGCTAACCCGGAATTTGACGCGGTAATTGCTCAGGACGATCAGGTGTTCCCCTTGGGAGACGTAACATTGACGGCACTTCATACTCCGGGACATACAATGGAAAGTACCACCTATTTGTTGAAGGATAGCGAAGGAAAGGAACATGCGATTTTTACAGGTGACACTTTATTCCTTGGAGATGTAGGTAGACCAGATTTGGCTCAAAAAGCTGCAGATATGACCCAGGAGCAGCTCGCAGGAATTCTTTTCGATAGTTTACGCGATAAGATTATGCCACTTCCCGATACTGTGGTCGTATACCCAGCTCATGGGGCGGGATCGGCCTGTGGAAAGAACATGATGAAAGAAACCATCGATACATTGGGTAATCAAAAGAAAATGAACTACGCCTTGAGGGAAAACATGACCCGCGAGGAGTTTATTAGTGAGGTAACAGATGGCTTGTTACCACCGCCTTCCTATTTTCCATTGAATGTAAAAATGAACAAGGAAGGATACGACGATATCCAGGAAATTATTGAACGCGGTACCATCGCACTTAATCCTGACAAGTTTGAACTTATCGCAAATGAGTCTGGAGCTGTTATTTTAGATGTAAGACATCAATCTGAATTTGTGAAGGGACATATTCCCCGTTCTATTTTCATTGGCCTTGATGGTGGCTTTGCCCCTTGGGTAGGTGCTTTGATCGCAGATGTGGAACAGCCCATACTTTTGGTTTGTCCTGAAGGACGTGAAGAAGAAGCGGTGACCAGACTGTCCAGAGTCGGATTTGATAAAACATTGGGGTATCTTGAAGGAGGATTCGATTCATGGAAAGCTTCGGGAAAAGAAGTAGACAACTTACGTTCTATTCCAGCCGAAGAATTCGAATCCATAGTCCTTAAGGATCATCCTCCCGTATTCGATGTTCGAAAGGAAAGTGAATACGAGAGCAAACACATAGCCAAAGCAGCTTTGACTCCCCTGGACTTTCTAAACGATCATTTGGCCGAATTCCCTTCAGAAGAAACCTTTTACGTTCATTGTGCCGGGGGCTATAGAAGCGTGATTGCCGCTTCAATTTTGAAAAGTCGGGGTATTCATAACTTAGTAGATGTGGCTGGTGGTTTTGGAAAGATCAAGCTAACACAAATTCCGTTGGAAGAAGGTATTGAAAGTGCCACTTCCTGATTTACATTCTGTAAACCCAGTCTGCAGGATTCATCTTCTTGGTATTCTGATAAACAAAAAACTTAATGACCGCCCTTTTGGTAACAGGATGGGTGAAAACCTTTCCGATAGTTTGTTTCGTAGATACCTTATCTCCCTTTTTGACGTTCACTGAGGCCAGATTGTTATAAATGGTGATATAATCCCCATGGCGAATATAAACTGCCTTATTGGCCCCTTTCAGCTGTTGTACCTGCATCACTTCTCCTTTAAAAACCGCCCTGGCGGTCGCATCCGGTTCAGTGATAATTTCTACTCCGTTAAAGGTCTGTCTTACATTTGGAAACTGCGGATGCTGACGGGTTCCATAGGCATTCAGGACCCTTCCTTTTTCAACAGGCCAAATAAGCTTTCCTTTGTTGTTCTTAAAACTTGTAGCTATAGCCTTGGCTTCCGGAGTAAGCGCAAAGGTATTCTTTGCCGTAGCGGCCGTTGTTTTTACACCACTTGATTTATTGGACGCTGCAATGGCTGCTTTGATCAAATCATCTATCTGTTTGTCAATACGATTGGCCTCACGTTGTTTGTCCCGGATTTGGGTGGCAAACTTGCTTTCATCCTTCCTTAAGGTAGCGATTAAAGCTTCCTGGTTTTTCTTTTCTTCATTTAATGCAGCTTTGGTGACGCGGTTCTCCTCGATCAATTTTTGCTTGTCTTTTTTCTGCTGAATCAGACTTTCATTAAGCTCCTGGAGTTCCTTTGTTTTCTGCTGAATGCTCAGGCCCTGCTGCTTGCGATGATTGGTATATTGTTTCATATACTTCATTCGCTTGTAGGCTTGCAGGAAATTTTCTGAAGACAACAAGAACATTACCCTGCTTTGCTGAGACTTGCTTTTATAAGACTTATTGATCATCGACGCATAATCTTCTTTAAGCGTTGCCAATTCAGTTCGCAACTGATCTATGGTTGTTAAGTTGGTGTTGATTTCACGGGTGAGCAAATTGGCTTGTTGGTTGGTAACACGAATGAGATTCTCCCGGGCCGCGATTCTTAGATCCAGATCTTCCACCTCTGCGAGCACCGATTTCTTTTCCCCTCGCGTTTTGAACAAAAGGCTGTTGATTTCTTTTATTTCAGTAAGAATCCTTTGTCTTTTGGCTTCAAGTTCCTTTTGTTTTTTAGATTGAGCCAGCCCGGATGCTGCCAAAAAAAGAAAAAGGACGGTGATGCCTAATGATGGAGTGAGTCTCATTTATTGAGTTGGATTTGGTCGTAGCCCTCTGGAATATTAAATGGAAAACTAACTGACACGTTGAGATCGATTTTCTTATAATTAACTACGATATCCGTCTTACTATTGCCGTCCAATGAATTTATTTCAATTTCAGAAGGGTAAAAACTACCTTCAAGCATTTGGTAATCTCCATACTTAATAGACAATGAGCGCTCATCATCGGGTTGGGACACTCTGCCTGAATTTACTTTGAAGTTATCGGGATTCAAGAGTAAGGAATGAATGAAATTTTCCGGCTGATTCTTAGGTTCCAATTTGTAACGATTCCTTGAAACCGTTGAGCTATATGTATTTTGGTCCAAACCAAAAATGGACTGCCCAAGCAAAATTGCCTGTGTTTTTTCGAAATCCAATTCGGTCCCCAACCAATCACTTAACAACTGAAAATTACCATCGAAATATGAATTACCCAACGTCTCATAATAACTCACTCGTTGAGGAGTAATCAAAGCTTTTGCCAGTGTGATCCCTAGAATGGATGCCTTGATCCAGATAGTTTCGTCCTTTTTCATTCGGAGGCTTACGGTAATGCTTTGATTTTGTTTCTCATCTTCATACATAACTTTCACCCGGGACGCCATAGTGGTGAAATTGGGGGTAGCAGCACGATGAGCCGCAACAATACTCTTGATAGCCAGACCTGCATCGGCCTTTCCTGAACCTATGATCACTCCTTTTGGGCCCCGGCATGAGGCTAAAACGAGCAATGATAATATGAGCAATCCCCAACGCATCCTGTTAATTAGATAGTTTTATTTCTGAAGCTTTTCTTGTGTATTCCTCCGCCTTCTTTGTGTTCCCTTTCGCCATATATGCTGCGCTTAACTGTTCGTAAAAATCCTTCTCCATCGTAGGATTATCGAAAAGAAACTCCAGTCCCATTTCCAGCATATCGATCGCTTCATCATTATTGCTCAACTGGTTATTGGAAACTCCATTGATCAGATATAAAATAGGCTGAGCCGGAAACACCCCGAGTGCCTCTTCACTTAAGGAAATCGCGTCTTGAAAATTTTTCAAATCGATATGCAATAACAAGGTATTTTTAATAAGACTGAAATTGTCCGGATCTTTGCGAGCTCCCTGTTCATAGAAACGCAAAGCCGTTTCTTTTTGATCTTGAGATACATAGTACCCTCCCAGCTGTTCGTACACCTGGCCATTTCCATCAGAAGAAAAAACGGAAACTATTTCATCCAGATCCGATTCGTATTCCGGATTCTTAGTGACAAAATCGATATAATCACTCAACACTTTGTACTTGTTCTCCTTATCGATCTTAGTAGATCTGAAGACTTTTTTCATCGAATTCCTGGCATCCGTTGTATTCCCTTCATCCAGGTAAAACTTATACAGCGCCAGATGAACCAGTTCGGAGTTCGGTTGGTTTTCTAGCAAGGCCTTCGCTGTTTCAAAAGCCTTCCCGGTTTCCCCCTCTTCACTGTAAAGGAAGATAAGGTTTAGATAATCCTGTTCATTCTTTGGGTTCGCGTCAATCTTCGTCTCGAGATTCTTTATAGCTCCTTCCGAATCGCCCGTGACGCGATAAATTTGGCGGCGCAAGGAATTTCGGTACACACTTTCGCCCCAAGTCTCGTCAAGCTCATCCAGTATGGAAAGTGCTTTATTGTATTGTTTAGTCCTGTGATAAAGATTAGCCAGGTCCTCCTTATAATCTTCATCTATTTTTATGAGTTTCTGAACCAGTGGAATTGCAGAATTATAAGCACGTTGCTGGTAATACAGATCATAAAGCACCTCCATCACGTCCAACCGCTCTCCTTTCATGGACAGAACCTGTTTTAAATAATCCTCGGCTTCGGTGTATTGCTCTAGGGACTTTAAGTTCTTGCCCATTTCAAAGTAAACCACGGCCTCATAATCAGGATTCTTTTTGGCGGCACGTTCTGCTTTTTGAAGTGCAGCCAATGCCAATTCATAATTTTCGATTCCCTTTTGCTTTAAGGCCTCAAAGAAATTTTCCTGGAATGCATCTGAAACATCACCGAGATCATCCGTAGGCTGTTCATCAATTTTCTGCGCTACGGAAATTTCCGAAGAGAAGAAAATGGCTATTAGCAACCACAGATATGTGAAGTTCGGTTTCATATTAATTCTGAATAGTCACCAATGCTCACTTTGCTGAACTTTCCATCAAACGTGGCATGGTTTCCTATCATGGCTTCATCCAATGTAGCGTTTTTTACAAGGGAATGGCTTTGGATTATGCTATTTTTAACGTTACTATCCTCAATTATTGTGCCTTTCCCAATAGAAACAAAAGGGCCTACTGTGCTGTTTTTGAGCACCACATCCTCATCTATGAAACAGGGAGGAATGATTTTAGAATCCTCCAACGTGCAGTTTTGCGAAATCAACTCTTCATTCGATGCTTGTAAAAAACCTAACATTTTGGCGTTGGTCTCTACGGTTACTTTCTTATTTCCGCAGTCCATCCATTCGTCCACTGTTCCTGTTTTAAATACTTTGCCACTGGCCATCATCCGTTTGATCCCATCGTTGATCTGGTATTCTCCACCATGAATGATATCGTTGTCCAGCACATACTGTAGCTCTTTTTTTAATTCACCGATATCTTTGAAGTAATATATCCCGATCACTGCCTGATCACTCACGAAACTTTCGGGTTTCTCTACCAATTCAATAATTTCATCCCGTTCGTTTAGGTTGACCACCCCATATGCCGAAGGGTTATCCACCTTTTTGGTCCAGATAACACTGTCTGCCTCCCGGTCCAGATCAAATTGCGCACGAATCAAAGTATCAGCGTATGCAACCACAGCGGGACCCTCCAGTGAAGGCCCGGCGCACATGATGGCATGTCCGGTCCCTTTTGGCTCCAGTTGGCGATAAATCGAAGCTTTGGCTCCCAGGCCTTTTGCAAGAGCGGTGAGACTTTCTACTACTTCATCACCAAAAAATGCCGGGTCTCCCAGGATAAAAGCAATTTCTTCAATGGGTTCATTCAATACCTGTGCAATATCGGAAACCAGCCGATGGACTATAGGTGTGCCAGCAACCGGAATTAAAGGTTTGGGAATGGTTAATGTGTGAGGTCTGAGACGCGATCCGCGTCCTGCCATTGGGACAATGATTTTCATCTAAATCTTGCTTGTATTATTTAGTTCCTGTGCTTCCGAATCCTCCGGAACCACGTTCTGTTTCAGTTAGTTCTTCGGTCAATTCCCAATCCGCTCTTTCATGTTTGGCGATGACCAATTGGGCGATTCTTTCACCATCCTCAACTATGTAGTCTTCATTGGATAGATTCACAAGAATCACTCCTATTTCACCACGATAATCCGCATCGATGGTTCCCGGAGCATTGAGCACAGTAATTCCCTTTTTCGCTGCCAAACCACTTCGAGGCCTCACCTGGGCCTCAAAACCCTTGGGCAACTCAATGAAGAGACCCGTCTTAACGATAGCCCTTTGTAAGGGTTCAAGTTTTACCGGAAGATCCAAACTGGCGCGCAAATCCATTCCTGCCGATGCATCGGTCTCGTATGCAGGGTCCGCATGTCCGGAAGTGTTGATTAACTTTATTTTCAAAATATTCAGATTAGGGTGGATTTTATACTTAAAATTTGTTCTATATTCCCCTTGGAAAAAGGTATTTCCTGTGAAAACAAAAATATCAATAATCTTTGGTATTGTTGTTTTTCTGCTGAAAAATTACCACGAGAATACAAGTTTCAGAAAGAAACAATATCAATGATCGGTACTAAAAAAATTGTAGTTGTCTTACCTGCATACAATGCCCAAAAAACACTGGAGCAAACCTACGGAGAAATCCCATTTGATATAGTGGACGAAGTAGTACTGGTTGACGATTATAGTACTGATGAAACGTTTCAACTGGCTCGGAAGATTGGAATCTCACACATCATTCAGCATGAGAAAAATCTCGGTTATGGTGGAAATCAAAAATCCTGTTACAATAAAGCATTGGAGTTGGGGGCTGATATTGTGGTGATGCTTCACCCGGATTACCAGTATACGCCAAAGTTGATTCATTCGATGTGCTACCTGATCGCTAATGACGTGTATCAAGTGGTCCTGGGATCCCGAATTCTAGGCCGGGGAGCACTCAAAGGCGGCATGCCCATGTATAAATATATTGCGAATCGATTTCTCACACTTTTTCAGAATATTATGATGAGTGAAAAGCTTTCGGAATATCATACGGGCTATCGGGCTTTTTCGAAGACGGTGTTGGAATCCATCCCGTTTAATAAGAACTCAAACGATTTTGTGTTCGACAATCAGATGCTGGCACAAATCAGTTTTAAGGATTTTGAGATAGCCGAAATAACCTGTCCTACTAAATATTTCGAGGAAGCTTCTTCTATCAACCTATCGAGGAGTATAACATACGGAATAGGAGTTCTCAGAACTTCACTATCCTATTTTGCGGCCAAACGACTCGGAATACCCGCTCGAATATTTAAGGATTAGCTTCCCTTCTGAAGATAATAACTGCCTTTTACCTTATAGCCTCTTCTAATGAGTTCGGCCCCTAACTGTTTATAAAATGAGCTCATCTGGGCAGAATCAGCCCGATTGTCCAAATAGTCCAGGTAGGTATCGACAAAAGGAGTTAGGCGTCGCGTTTGAATGATGTAAAATCCGTCGAGCAGTTTTTTCAAATCACGGTCAATGCCATAATAGCCAGCCATAATACCTGCTTTAGCATTATTGGCATCTTTATAGGTGGGATGAATTTTCAACGCCCTGTCCACGAAATAAGTAGCTTCGTCCAGGAGCTTCTTTTTTTCTTCACGGTTTTGGGTCTCGTTGGCCTTCAAATACAGACTGTAGGCCATATACTGGTTCGCCCGAGCACTATTAACCGATACCGTTGAAGCCGCCAGATTTAAGGTATAATTACTTTCCCAGGCGGGGACACGGTCCCAAGTTTTAAAAGAATACCCCATAATAACCAACCCTGCCAATGCCAATCCGGACCAGGTACGGATCTTCGGAGTCTTACTAATCAAGGACGGAAGCTTTTCGACCAGATAATAACTTAGAACAACCACAAAACCGATAGACGGGAGGTACATAAACCGTTCGTTCATGAAGGTTCCTATAGTGAAAGGCAGGTTGGACACGATGGACAAGGTGAGCAAGTAAAATAATATGGCCCATCCAACGAGCCCCGTTTTCTTGAAAGACCGTATAGCAACCAACAAAAGGAATACATAAATAAGCACCGAAAGAATGACCTCCCAATCCCCCCAATTCATAATAGGAATTTGATAGGGATAATAATCATGGGTGAGCGGATGTGGGAATATCAGCAACTTGATATACAATCCCAGGGTAAAAAAAGCGGTCGCGAACTTCTGCCCGGAATCCATGCCTAAAAATGGATTGTTCATCAGTGTGGTTCCTCCTTTACCATTATCGAGAAAATACCCGATTACTTCATATCGCACAAACAGGAAAATCAACGCCACAGCCAGCAATGGAAGGGTAGCTTTGAAGATTTTCTTCCAGGATGCTTCAGTAAAATAATAAAGTGTTACGGGGACGACGGCCAAAAATGTAAGCGCATTTTCTTTTGAAAATACCGCGAATAAAAAAATCAATGGTGCCAACCAAAGTGCATATTTCTTCCCGGATTGCACATACTTATAAGCGAACCATAATGCGCCTAAAGAAAATAGGACGACAAGTATCTCATCCCGGCTTTTTATGTTTGCAACCACTTCAGTATGTAATGGATGAAGAATAAACAACAAACTGGCCATGAAAGGGATACTCACGTACCATTTGATGTTCCTTTTCTTTAATAAGGCGGACAGTAATATAAATAACAGGAGGCCGGTGAGAGCATAAAGTATAATATTGATAAAGTGGCTTACTTTAGGATTGAGTTCCAGGAACTCATATTCCAGCGCAAAGGTGGCAATGGAAAGCGGTCTATATCGTGCGCCCACTACCAGATCTTTTTGTGAACCGAGAAATCCCGTGAAACTCTCAGTGGTGAAGATGTCGTCTATTCCATCGATCCCCTGCTTGACAAAGTTATTTTCCGAAAGAACAATGATGTCATCCAGCACATATCCGAATGAAGTACTCTGATAATATAAAACAAAGGGTATTAGGAATAAGAGCAGGTGTGGGATCCACTTCAGCCATTTCTTTTCTTGAGAAGTTTCCGAAGGTTCGGAAAGTGGGGTGGATTTTTCACCATACTTCTTTGAGGTATTCTTCTTCTTACGGGTCATATTGGTTGATGTAGTGGATACCTTAAAGGTATAAAAAAGAAGAAGAGGAAGGAAGGAGTTATCTTATTCGATGCCTTTTGGATTACCCTGTGGATAAGCTATCATTGGCTTTTCTTCTATTTCTGAAAGTTTAAGGTATTTCACCTCATCTTTATGAAGAAAACTGATCACAGCCTCATTATCCTTTAAGTTAAAAGGAAAGTCCTCCTGTGGAGGGGTGTTTTGTGCTTCTTTAATCACTTCCCCATCCATAATGACATCCTTTTTCGGACGGTCTTTAAAATATGCGATATATTGATCCGGATCCTGTTCTGAATTTCTTGTACGTTCTATATTATTTCTGAAATATACGTGCTGAATCTCCACCGATTCAGCAATATTCTCTATCGTTAAATAAACATTCACTCCGGAGCCGCCAGCCTGAACACCAGCCACCCATTTCTGAAAATATGCGTTTTGAACTTCGAAGGGAGGCTCTGCCGTAAACGAATACATCGAATCTTTACTCCCTGCACAGCTCGAAAATGTAAGACACAAGATGGACAGTCCAAGGAATTGTGAGAATCTAAAAAGTTGTTTCATAGTAAGAGGAAATCAAAAGCCTTGCCATAAAGGTATAAAAAAAAGCCTCCCAGAATTGGGAGGCATATACTTTGTATGAACAATATAATTATCCTGCCAGTGCTTCTGCACCACCTACGATTTCAAGGATCTCGCCGGTAATAGCAGCCTGACGTGCTTTGTTGTATTCTAATGTGAGATTCGCTTTCAACTCGGCCGCATTATCTGTTGCTTTATGCATTGCTGTCATACGTGCTCCGTGCTCACTTGCCACACTATCCCTTACCGCTTTAAAGAGTTGTGTTTTCAAACTCTTTGGAATCAATTCTTCGACGATCTTCGCTTTTGATGGTTCGAAGATAAAATCGGAGGTTGTTGCCTCTGAACTTTCCTCATCATTTTCAGCAGGTACGATAGGCAAATATTGTTCGTGCATCACAATTTGTGTAGCTGCATTCTTGAACTTGTTGTACAAGAGAACAATCTTGTCATAATTCCCTTCAGCAAACTGATCCATTAACATTTCAGCTATCTCGGCAACATTCTCGAAGGTAAGATCATCATATACTTCGTTATGATTACTGATCACATTCTCCGATTTAGAGATAATATCATTCCCTTTTTTACCAATGGTTACGAAATGCACCTCTTTTCCCGCATAGGTTTCGGCTACTGCTTTCTTGGATTCCTTCACAATATTACTGTTGAAGGCTCCTGCCAATCCACGGTTTGAAGTGATGGCCACAACCAATACCTTGTTTTCCTCTCTCTGATCCGCAAACTTACTTCCGCTATCGCTATCCAGAGTGGCACTCAGGTTTCGCAATAAGGTGGTAAGTGTATCCGCGTAAGGACGCATTGCCGTAATGGCATCCTGCGCTTTTTTCAACTTTGCAGCCGATACCATTTTCATGGCACTCGTAATCTGCATCGTAGACCCTACCGAGGAAATCCTATTTCGTATCTCTTTTAAATTAGCCATACTCGTTATTTAGAGTTTATGCCTTTATTAATATTTACCTGCCAAATCTTTGGCAACAGTTGTAAGCGTATCGATCACATCATCCGTAAGTTTTCCTGCCTTTAATGTATCCAGGGTCCCTCTGTGCTTACCGTTCAATACTTCGATATAATCTCTTTCGAATTCTTTTACTTTCTCAACAGGAACTTCTCGAAGTAAATTTTTAGATCCTGCATAGATAATCGCAACCTGATCCTCTACGGTATAAGGATCGTTCTGTGCTTGTTTAAGGATCTCTACGTTACGTTTTCCTTTTTCGATTACGTTCATGGTGGCCGCATCAAGGTCACTACCAAACTTCGCGAAAGCTTCCAGTTCACGGAACTGAGCCTGGTCAAGCTTCAAAGTACCTGCTACCTTCTTCATCGATTTGATCTGAGCCGATCCCCCTACACGAGATACAGAAATACCCACGTTAATCGCAGGACGAACCCCAGAGTTGAAAAGATCACTTTCCAGGAAAATCTGACCGTCAGTAATCGAGATAACGTTCGTTGGGATATATGCAGAAACGTCTCCTGCCTGAGTTTCGATAATTGGTAAGGCGGTTAAAGAACCTCCTCCTTTTACCTTATCCTTCAATGATTCAGGAAGATCGTTCATATTCTTAGCGATATCATCATCGGCGATCACCTTTGCAGAACGCTCCAATAATCTTGAGTGAAGGTAGAATACATCCCCTGGATACGCCTCACGTCCCGGTGGACGACGTAGTAAAAGAGATACCTCACGGTAAGCTACTGCCTGCTTTGAAAGATCATCATAAATGATCAACGCCGGACGACCAGTATCACGGAAGTATTCTCCAATCGCAGCACCGGCAAACGGAGCATATACCTGCATCGGAGCAGGATCACTCGCGTTGGCAGCAACGATAGTTGTATATGCTAATGCGCCTCTATCTTCCAATACTTTAGCGATGTTCGCAACGGTAGAAGCTTTTTGTCCTACTGCAACGTAGATACAATATACTGGCTCTCCTGCATCATAAAATTCTTTTTGGTTCAGGATGGTATCGATACAAACGGTAGTCTTTCCTGTTTGACGGTCACCAATCACCAACTCCCGCTGTCCTCTTCCTACAGGAATCATTGCGTCGATCGACTTAATTCCAGTTTGAAGCGGCTCACTTACCGGTTGACGATAGATTACCCCGGGAGCTTTTCGTTCCAATGGCATTTCAAAAGTTTCACCTGCGATTGGACCTTTTCCGTCGATGGGTTGTCCTAGAGTGTTAACCACACGTCCAACAATTCCTTCACCCACATTGATAGAGGCAATTCGTTGCGTACGCTTTACGGTAGCACCTTCTTTAATTTCTTTTGAAGGTCCTAAAAGTACCACCCCAACATTATCCTCTTCCAGGTTCAGTACGATTCCTTCAAGACCGTTCTCAAATTCTACCAATTCCCCGTATTGAGCATTGGAAAGACCGTAAACACGGGCAATACCATCACCAACGGTAAGAACAGTTCCTACTTCATCCAATGAAGCACTAGCTTCAAATCCTGAAAGTTGTTGCTTTAAGATTGCTGAAATTTCAGCTGGTTTAACTTCTGCCATTTTATTACGTTATAAATGATAGTCCAAAGCTTTAGCGAAGGACTACAATGATTTACTAAATTCTCTTTTAATATTTCCTAATTTGTTTGCGATACTCGCATTATATTGAAGGTCTCCCACGCGTAACATGAATCCTCCAATGATCGATTCATCGATCAGATTTTCAATAGTCACCTGGTCGCTTCCTGTTAATTCCTTCACCTTGTTAAGGACTTTCTGCTCCAAGTCGTTTGATAAAGGTACAGCCGTTGTCACCTGAGCGACTTTCACACCCTGTGCTTCGTTATAAAGTGCGATATAACCTTCAGCCACATCATTTAAAACATCTGCACGTTGGTTATCAACCAGGATACTGATCAATCCTTTGGTGTGCTCACTAATACCTCCGAATATTTTGTGTAAAGCCTCTTTTTTGTCCTCTCCTTTAATGATCGGGCTTTTCAGCATTAATCGCAATTCTTTGCTGCTCTTAATCGAGTTCTGAATAAGCTGCATGTCTTCAAAAACCTCATAGGATTTTTTGGACTCATTAGCCAGATCAAGGATGGCTTTTGCATATCGTATTGCTGCTCTGCTTCCGCTCATAGTCTTAGTTTAAGGTAGCTTCACCTATCATGTCCTCAACAAGTTTTAACTGCTTATCTTTATTGGACAATTCGTCTTTTACAACTTTCTCAGCGATATCCACAGACAAAGTGGCTACCTGGTTTTTCAACTCAGCGATAGCCGCTTTCTTTTCACTTTCGATAGCAGCCTGAGCCTGTGAGATCATCTTATCAGCTTCGGCTTTGGCTTCCTCTTTAGCATCCGAAATCATCTTCGCCTTTAGGTCACGAGCTTCTTTCAT
>WUAI01000003.1 GCA_009827225.1 Flavobacteriaceae bacterium
TGCCCTGGATCAATTTGGCCAGAACCTTTTTATCGGGGAAGATACGGATGAGTCGACCATATTTCGTGTGCTGGATGGAACGGTGGATTTCGATACGAATCGTTTCACCATGGCAGCACTGGAAGTACCCCTGGAATTTCGATGGAGGTCCTCAACAGCGACGAACTATAATTTCTGGCGTATTTATTTCGGCTTAAAAACCAGCTATGCTTATTGGTATCGCGCCAATTTCAAACAAACCAACAACAATGTTTCTCAAACGGATATTCCGGAATTTGAGAACATTCGTTTCGGAGCTACGCTTTCCTTCGGCTATAGCACCTTCAATTTCTACGCATATTACAACCTGAATCCATTCTTTAAGGATGCTACTACGGTTGATACTTCAGAAGAGGTTGAATTCAGCACTATTAAATTGGGGATCATATTTTACATTCTATAACCAAAGGTTCAGAACGATCAACTGAGGAAAGAACCCTATAACGAATCCCATCACTATTTCAGGGAATGTATGAGCTCTCGTGGAAAGTCGGGAGGAAGCCACCCAGCCGTTGGCAAATAATAATAATGCGATCCATGGGAGGATATTTACTTTAAAATGGATACTCAGTGCAATTACAAACATGGTTACACCAGCGATTCCCATTTGATGCAAACTTGCCTTAACTCTGAATAAAACCAACAACAAGGCACTAAATGCAGAGAAAAGTATACCTACAAAGAAGAAATATAGTTCCGGATTGTCGTACGGATCGAAAACCGTTTTTATGATCAGCAATACCAACAGGCACTGCAGCATTAATGGAATTTTCCTTTCACGTACATCCCCCAATTGGATATTGGTTACCCAGCCTACGTTTTTAAGTATGAAATAGGTCACAATAGGAACGAACAGTGTGATTATAAGTATCGCCAGGACCTTCGATTGGATCACTGAACTATCAACAAATCGGGGAGTTACATAATAATAGATCACCATTCCCAGCAACGGCATCAACAAGGGATGCAGTGCAAAAGCGCCAAAACGAAGGAAATGCTTCATCAGATTTCTTTTCGGAGCCTCGCCACGGGTAGATCTAACTGCTCCCGATATTTGGCTACGGTTCTTCTGGCGATTGGATATCCTTTTTCTTTTAGGATCTTGGCCAGTTTGTCATCGGTAAGAGGTTTCTTTTTATCCTCTTCGGAAATAGTAATCTCCAGGATTTTTTTGATTTCTCGTGTGGAGACATCCTCTCCCTGCACATTCTTCATGGACTCACTAAAGAAATCCTTGATCAGTTTGGTTCCATAGGGAGTATCTACATACTTACTATTGGCTACGCGAGAAACCGTGGATACATCCATATCGATTTTATCAGCGATATCCTTAAGGATCATCGGTTTCAATTTCCGCTCATCACCACTCAGGAAATACTCTTTTTGATGATGCATGATGGAATTCATTGTGATGAACAGTGTTTGCTGTCGCTGCTTGATAGCATCTATAAACCACTTGGCGGCGTCAAGTTTCTGTTTGATGAACATCACTGCATCTTTCTGAGACTTTGATTTTTGCTTGGAATCCTTGTACCCTTTCAGCATGTTGGTGTATTCCCTTGAAACGTGTAATTCCGGTGCATTTCTACCATTCAGGGTAAGTTCGAGTTCACCGTCCACAATTTTGATTGCAAAATCCGGGACCACATGTTCTATCATTCGATTGTTACCCGAGTAAGTACCTCCCGGTTTTGGGTTGAGCCCTTCGATTTCCTGGATGCCTTCCCTGAGTTCATCTTCTGAGATATCAAACTTAGAAATGAGTTTTTTATAATGCTTCTTGGTAAAATGATCGAAGGCTTCGGCAATAATTCGAGTGGCGAGCGCAACCGGCGGACTATCCTGTTTCCTTTTTAACTGAATCAACAAACATTCCTGTAGATCCCTGGCTGCTACTCCGGCCGGATCCAGTTCCTGAACGATCTTAAGAACTTCTTCGATTTTTTCTTCGGAAGTATATACGTTTTGGGTGAACGCCAAATCATCTACGATGTCCTGAATGTCTCTTCGGATATATCCACTTTCGTCCACACTTCCCACCAGGAACTGAGCAATTTCGGCGGCTTCTTCATCCAATCGATAGGTGTTCAGTTGCTGTAGCAGGTACTGATTAAAAGATGTTCCTGAGGCATACGGTGTTTGTTTTTCTTCGTCATCACTACTATAATTGTTAGCCGATAACTTATAGCTTGGAATCTCATCATCGCTCAAATAATCATCTACGTTGATATCTGCTTCGATAATTTCGCCGCCATCATCGTATTCGTCAAATTCATTTCCGAAGTCATCATCTACAGTATCTCCTTCATCCTTTCCTCCTTCCAATGCAGGATTCTCTTCTAATTCCTGTGATATGCGCTGCTCAAACGCCTGCGTAGGAAGTTGTATCAGCTTCATCAGTTGAATCTGCTGAGGAGATAACTTCTGTGATAATTTAAAATTTAACTGTTGTTTGAGCATTGAAAAATATCTTCTTATAAAATTAAAAAAAACTAGCTACTTAAACGAGAAGTGGCCAGTTTTAGTGTAGGTTCATCGATTGTTTTCAGACAATAAAAATGAAACGATTCTCTTAAAATTCTGCATTGCCAGGTGTTCGTGGATAAGGGATAACATCCCGAATATTTCCCATCCCGGTTACAAACTGAACCAAACGCTCGAATCCAAGTCCGAATCCACTATGCACACAAGTTCCAAATTTGCGCAGATCAAGGTACCAGTAGAGTTCTTCCTCCGGAATGTCCATCGCCTCCATTTTAGACTTTAATACCTCATAACGTTCTTCCCGCTGGGATCCTCCCACAATTTCGCCAATACCTGGGAATAGAACATCCATAGCACGAACTGTTTTACCGTCCTCGTTTAATCGCATGTAAAACGCTTTGATATTCGCCGGATAATCAAACAGGATCACTGGACATTTAAAGTGTTTTTCAACTAGGAATCGTTCGTGTTCACTCTGTAGATCGGCACCCCATTCTTCAATGAGGTATTTGAATTTTTTCTTCTTATTGGGCTTGGAATTACGCAGTATATCAATAGCCTCCGTATAACTCACCCTCATAAAATTATTATCCACCACAAAGTGAAGCTTTTCCCGAAGGGTCATTTCACTTCTTTCGGCCTGCGGTTTGGTTTTTTCCTCCTGGATGAGTCGGTTCTCCAAAAATTCCAGGTCGTCCTGACAATGCTCTAGCGCATACTGAACAACGTACTTTATAAAGTCTTCTGCCAAGTCCATGTTGTCGGATAGGTCATAAAAAGCAACTTCCGGTTCAATCATCCAGAATTCGGCCAGATGCCTGGAAGTATTCGAATTTTCTGCACGGAAGGTAGGACCAAATGTATACACTTTACCAAGTCCCATGGCATAAGTCTCTGCTTCCAATTGTCCACTCACCGTAAGATTGCTTTCCTTTTCGAAGAAGTCCTGTTTATAGTCGATTTCTCCGTCTTCGGTAAGCGGTGTGTTTTTAGGATCGAGCGTACTCACACTGAACATTTCTCCCGCTCCCTCTGCGTCACTCCCCGTGATAATAGGGGTGTTCATATAGTAGAATCCGTTCTTTTGGAAATAATCATGAACGGCAAATGCCAGCTTTGAACGCAGTCGCATCACGGCACCAAAAGTGTTGGTTCTTACCCTTAGGTGAGCTTGTTCCCGTAATTTTTCCAACGTATGTCTCTTGGGGGAAAGAATAGTAAGTTTTACTTCTTCCGGGTCGGCCTCTCCCAATATGGTGATCCCCGATACCTGGATTTCTACATTCTGACCCTGTCCCTGGCTCTCCACAAGAACACCTTCAACCTCAATCGCAGCGCCCACAGTGATCTTTTTTATGATGCTTTCTTCAAAATTCTCAAAATCCACCACACACTGAAGGTTCTTAATAGTAGAGCCATCATTCAATGCAATAAATCGATTGCTGCGGAACGATCGAACCCATCCGGATATGTTAATGGTTTCCGGGCCGGGTTTCATTTGCAGGATTTCTATGATTCCTTTTTGCTTCATGCCTTGATTTTTGAAGGGGTAAAGATACTTTTTTTAATTCTGAAATTTTAGTGCGAAACCTCTGTTTCTTCTACCAATTCAGGGATAGGCTCCTCTTCCGGCAATTCCTGATTTTCCGGAATGATCTCCAGCGCCGGCTTTTTAAGGGTAGCCGTATTGGCAATGCTTCTCTCCAGTGACAGTAGCAGGGAAGGAAGCAATAATAAATTTGCCAGCATTGCAAATAACAGAGTTGCAGAAACCAGAGCCCCCAGGGCAACGGTTCCGCCAAAACTGGAAATGGTGAATACCGAAAATCCAAAGAACAATACAATGGATGTATAGAACATACTTACCCCGGTTTCCTTAAGGGCAGCATACACCGATTTCTTGATCTTCCAGTTATTGACTAACAATTCCTGACGATATTTTGCCAGGAAATGTATGGTGTCGTCTACAGAGATCCCAAATGCTATACTAAAGACCAGGATGGTAGAGGGTTTGATTGGAACTCCCAAAAATCCCATAAGTCCGGCGGTAATTAATAGTGGAAGCAAGTTCGGAATGAGCGATACCAAGATCATTTTAATATTCCGGAACATATAAGCCATAAAGATGGCGATGAGTAAGATTGCCAGGGATAATGATAAAATTAGGTTGTTCACTAAATATTTTGTTCCCTTTTCAAAAGTGAATGCCTTTCCGGTTATAGATACATTATATCGATCCTCAGGAAAGATCTTGCCGATTTTTGCCCGCAGGTCCTCTTCAATTCGGTCGAATCGTTCGGTTGGGGTATCTTTCATAAAAGTTGTGATCCGGGCGTATTGACCGGTAGAATCCACATAACTCGACAATAAACCTGTCTGGTCTGAACTACTTTTTGCGTAAGAAAGTATGAAGGTACGTTCCTGGCTATTGGGCAACTGATAGTATTCAGGGTTGCCATTGTAATATGCCTGTTTGGAGTATTTCACCAATTCAACCACCGATGTGGTCTTGGAAAATTCAGGAACTTCCTCGATATATTCCTGAAGTTCATTCATCCGTTTCAGGGTGGCTAGCTTCATTACCCCTTTTTTACGCTTCGTATCTACCAGGATCTCCAATGGCATGATCCCTTCGTACTCCTTTTCAAAGAATTTAATATCGGAATAGAAACCGGCGTCCTTTGGCATATCTTCTATCAAGCTACCCGAAAGCTTGATATTATACATCCCGATGATACTCGCACATAGCAAGGTGATTGTCGCAACATAGATGGCAATGCGATGACCTTTCACCATCCGTTCCATCCAATTCACGAAACTTCCAATCCATTTTTTGTTCAAATGCTTTAAATGCTTGTACTTGGGAACCGCCATATAACTGTATACGATCGGTATTATGAACAGGCTTAACAAGAAGATCGCAATGATATTGATAGATGCCACAATACCGAATTCTTTGAGCAACTTGCTATTGGTAAGAATGAAGGTTGCGAATCCGGAAGCGGTCGTCACATTCGTCATTAACGTAGCGTTCCCTACTTTGGCAATTACTCGTTGAAGGGACTTCGCCTGGTTTCCATGGTTCTTGATTTCCTGCTGATATTTATTGATCAGGAAGATGCAATTCGGAATACCGATAACGATGATCAAAGGCGGGATTAGTGCCGTGAGCACGGTAATTTCGTAATGAAGAAGTCCAAGCACCCCAAAGGACCACATGACCCCAATTATTACCGTGATCATCGAGATGAAAGTGGCACGGAATGAACGAAAGAAAAAGAAGAATATCAAAGAAGTAACTCCGAGTGCCCAACCGATAAACATTCCGATCTCGTCGATAATATTCTGAGAATTGAGTGTCCTCATATACGGCATACCTGAGGTATACACTTCTACTCCGGTATCACGTTCAAATGCCTCGACGAGAGGAATCAAATCCTCCACAATAAAATCTTTCCTTTCGGCAGTGTTGACGATTTCCTTATTCAGGTATATGGCGGTTCGAACAGATTCTTTGCTCGGGCTATACACTAAACCTTCGTAAAAAGGCAGTTTGTTGAAGAGTTCATAGCGAAATCGATCCAGCGTGGCCTTATCCGGCAAACTGTCTTTTAATACAGGAACCAGTGCGAAAGCTGCACTGTCTGTTCGCTTTTCAAGTTTCTGAAGATCTCCAATAGACAGGGTTATATCGACGGATGGATATTCATTAAGTTCGGCTGAAAGGGCATTCCAGGCATTGAAAATTTCCGGCTGAAACAGGGTTGTGTCTTTCACACCCAAGATGATCAAATTGCCCTCTTCCCCAAAGGTTTCCAGGAAACTTTGATACTCCTTGTTGTATGGATGGTCGTCTGGCAGTAGATTGGCTTCCGTATAGGTGAAACGCATATGTTTCCATTGCATGGCCATGAAAACCGTTGCTGCAACAATCGCAATGATAATAAGAGTTCTGTTTCTTAAAATAAAGCGAGCAACTGCACTCCAAAAACCGATACTGAAAAGCTTGTTCAACTACTGGGGTTAAAATTCGCGCAAAGGTATGAAATACCTAGTATCGAGTACGTAACAAAATGTTATAATTTTAGGTTGAATGTGAATTTGAACGAAATATTATCTTCGAAATCTTCGAGGTGATAAAATCCGTATCGATAGGCGAAACTTAACCCAAATCCGAAGAGTATCCTATTGAGTTCGAGCCCACTCTCGGAATACACTTGGTCCAAGGTAGAAAAAGGTATTCCCACGTGCCTTTCCATGTCCCTCATATTGCCCAAAGCATGCCGTGTGATAAAGACAAGCTCCGGTTTAAATTTTTCAGAAAAGTAAAAACGCCGAAGGCTGTGCTTCACCTGCAACGTAACCAGTTCGCTTGAAAAGAATTCACCAAAATACATGGTTTCAAAACTTCGAATCCCGGCCACCGAGAATCGTTGCAGGATCTCATCCTTGGTAGGACTGTTCGGATAGGCATGAAAGAGGTGGGTAAGAGGGACTTCCCCGAAAGCCATATTTCCTTCAAGTACAAAATTGGTGGAAGACAAATTCATGCGTTTTATGTAATAATCTAATTTAATACCGGCTTTCGTATACTGGAAATCACTCTCCGCAACTCCAGGAATTCCTTGAGATACCTGAGCACTGATTTTTGGAAGGCCATCAAAATATTCTATTCGGCCATCATCGGTGGTCAGGAATTTGGTTTTCGGACTTATCCTGAATGCGACTGTTGCCTCGGCGAGTTTGTATTGTTCATAAATTCTATCGTTGAGAATGAATTGATAATCCTCGATCTGTTCTACATTTTGATGCGATATAACCAATTCAGACATCACCTTCGGGGAGAATTCATGCTGAAGGCTGGTGCGCCATGACCGATATTTATAAAACTGGGTGATGTTGATTCTTCGCGGTTCAAATACTGAGTACACCCGGGCATCGGTAAGATATTTGAAGGTTCCTATTTCTGAAATGTCCTTGGTGTAGTACAAATTCAACCAGGTGTTGGTCTCAGGATTTAAGCGAATATTCCCGCCGAGGCTGTATTTGTATTCCTGGTCTTTGAAACCCCGGGCGATATAACCGCCAATCTTGAAATTCTCAAAGAGCATTTCATTTGTGATTCCGCCAAATCCGAGACGGATCCCTTCGTAGTTATTGTACTTTATGAAGTACCGGAGGTCGACATCAAAGAACCAAATGGGATAGAATCCTGTTTTAAACGGACTCTGTTTTGCTTCTTTTGTGTTATTTACCGTATCCCGAATGACCTGGGCAGGTTCCTGGGACATGACCATCACAGACCATCCAAAAAAGAATAGCAATAATGAATACTTCTTGATCAATACGAGAGGGTTCGATTCAACAGGTAAAAATAAAGCGGCATAATAGCCGCTTATCTATAATTTTAGAATTCCGGATTACACCGTCATTATTTCACTTTCCTTCTTAGCAAATATGGCATCAATTCTGTCCACATGCTTGTCTGTCATTTCCTGAATATCGATTTCGAGGTTCTTTTTCATGTCTTCGGAAACATCCAGCTCTTTAATATCGTTATTGGCAGTCTTTCGATCGTTTCTCACACCGATCTTTGCCTCTTCGGCTTCCGCCTTTGCTTGTTTCGCTAACTCGCGGCGACGCTCTTCCGTTAGAGGAGGTACGTTGATAATTACACTTTCCCCATTATTCATAGGGTTAAAACCCAAATTGGCCGCGTGAATGCCTTTTTCTATTTCAGGTATTAGGGTTTTCTCCCAGGGCTGAATGGAAATTGTCATTCCATCAGGAGTGTTGACATTGGCTACCTGATTGAGCGGAGTAGGACTGCCATAGTAATCCACCATGACCCCACTAAGCATAGAAGGAGACGCCTTACCGGCTCTAATGTTCACCAGTTTTTTCTCCAAGTGCTTAATGGCATTGTCCATTGCCTCCTGGGTGCTATCCAGTATGAATTTAATTTCTTCTTCCATAATAGTATTTATTAGCGTTCTGACAAAAACCAGACCAAAGTTACAGATTTACTTTCGTACCAACTTTTTCACCGGAAACGACTTTCATCAAGTTCCCTTTGGTATTCATGTCGAAAACAATGATGGGGAGTTCGTTTTCCTGGCTCAACGTAAAGGCAGTGGTATCCATCACCTTTAATCCCTTTTTCAGTACATCATCAAAACTGATAAAATCAAATTTTGTTGCCTTTTTATCCTTTTCCGGATCGCTTGTGTAGATTCCATCCACCCGTGTTCCTTTGAGGATCACATCGGCACCAATCTCAATGGCTCGCAATACCGCGGCAGAATCGGTGGTGAAATATGGGTTTCCGGTACCTCCACCGAAAATAACCACACGCCCTTTTTCAAGGTGCCTAACCGCCTTTCTGCGGATGAAAGGTTCTGCTACTTCATTCATTTTGATCGCGCTCTGTAATCGTGTAGGGACCTCTTCGTCTTCCAACGCACTCTGTAATGCCAGCCCATTGATAACGGTAGCTAACATTCCCATGTGATCTCCCTGAACGCGGTCCATACCTCTACTGGCACCGGCAACACCTCTAAATATATTTCCTCCACCTATAACGATGGCGACTTCAACTCCTAAGTCTGTGATTTGTTTGATCTCTCTTGCATAATCCTGAAGTCTTTCCGGATCAATTCCATATTGTCTGGTTCCCATTAGGGCTTCGCCTGAAAGTTTTAGAAGTATTCTTTTGTATTGCATGTTTGAAGATTGCTTCAGCAAAAATAGCGAAAAATTGCCGATGTATTATTTAAAATAAAAAAACCGCCCGAGATGTTTCGGGCGGTTTTCAATGATATATGGGAGTTTCTTTATACCAAAGAAACTCTTTCGAAACCTACAACGCTTACGTCACCTTTACTGGCCACGTACTCGGCTACGGTTTGCTTTTCGTCCATGATAAAGTTTTGGTCCAATAAACACTGCTCCTGATCCAGGGTTGTGTTATCACTGATGAATCGATCCATTTTTCCAGGAACGATCTTGTCCCAGATCTGTTCAGGCTTGCCTTCGGCTTTCAATTGACCTTCGATATCTGATTTGGCCTGTGCCAAAACTTCATCAGTCAATTGAGCACGAGAAATATATTGAGGAACGTTTTTCAAGGTTTTCCCTAAACGTCCAAGCTCGATATTTTCTTTTTCAATCACGGCGATACGCGCTTCAGTTTCAGAAGCGATGAAAGCAGGGTCAAAATCTTTGTAAGACAAAGTCGTAGCACCCATAGAAGCTACTTGCATAGAAACACTTTTAGCGATTTCCGCAGCACCTTCTATAGCAGCAGACAATCCAACTAACGCAGCAATTTTATTGCCGTGGATATAAGAACCTACGAATGGAGCTTCTAAAGTTTTGTAACCTCCTATTTCGATCTTCTCACCGATAACCCCGGTTTGCTCAGTCAATTTTTCCTGAACAGTCATTCCGGCTTCAAATTCGGCAGCAAGAAATTCTTCCATAGTAGAAGTTCCCAAAGCAACTTCAGCCATTTGGTGTGCCATTTGAACGTAAGAGTCGTTCTTAGCAACAAAATCGGTTTCACAGTTTAGAGATACTATTACCCCTTTGTTAGCCGCATCGTTTACTTTGGCGATAACAGCTCCTTCGCTTGAGTCACGATCCGCTCTTTTTTCAGCGATCTTCTGACCTTTCTTACGTAGGATTTCAATAGCTCTATCCATATCACCTTCGGCCTCGACCAATGCCTTTTTACAGTCCATCATTCCGGCCCCGGTTTTTTTTCTCAGGTTATTTACTTCTGCGGCGGTTACTTTTACCATCGTTTTCAATTTATATTTAATTTAATGAATGTTGGCTTGCGAAGATAGTATTACTCCATCTTAGCCATACATTACTGATTTTACAAAATTGTTAATTATTCTTCTTCGCTAACGGCTTCAGTTGCTACAGCAGCCTCAGCGGGTTTTTCAACTGGTGCTTCTGCAGTTTTTTCAACCGGTGCTTCAGCAGCAGCAGCCTCATTGTCCTTACCGGCTTTTCTTTCTGCCAATCCATCGATAATTGCATTGGAAACACTTGAGATGATCTTCTCAATAGATTTCGAGGCATCATCATTGGAAGGAATCACAAAATCGATCGGTCTTGGATCACTGTTGGTATCCACCATTGCGAAAATTGGGATATTCAGTTTCTGTGCTTCTTTTACAGCGATATGTTCTCTAGTAGTGTCTACAATGAACAATGCACCAGGAAGACGACTCATGTCGGTAATGGAACCTAAGTTCTTTTCCAGCTTGGCACGTGTACGATCTACGGCCAGTCTTTCCTTTTTAGAAAGCGTGTTGAAAGTTCCATCTTGCTTCATTCGGTCGATAGAGGTCATTTTCTTAACCGCTTTACGAATGGTTACAAAGTTGGTCAACATTCCTCCAGGCCATCTTTCCGTGATGTAAGGCATGTTGGCCGCTTTGGCTTTTTCAGCAACGATATCTTTCGCCTGCTTTTTGGTGGCTACGAAAAGAATCTTTCTTCCACTGGCAGCAATTTTTTTCAAGGCTTCGTTGGCCTCTTCTAATTTTGCTGAAGTTTTGTACAAATTGATAATGTGGATCCCATTGCGCTCCATGTAGATGTACGGCGCCATGTTCGGGTTCCATTTACGGGTAAGGTGTCCAAAATGAACACCAGCGTTAAGGAGTTCCTTAACTTCTTTGTTGTCTGCCATTTTTGTAATAGTTTACTTTCTGTAATTATAGATAGCAATCGTCCTTCACTTTAGTGAATTCTTTGATTTAGATGCTAAACTAACGTTGCTCCCGGCAAAGAGAACAACTAACAGCTTGATTAATAATAAAAAATATGAACGTGGTAACAGTCCTGGGTATTTCCGAAGAAATACCCAGAAATGTTGAAATTTTTAACGCTTAGAGAACTGGAATTTCTTACGTGCTTTCTTCTGTCCGAATTTCTTACGCTCTACCATTCTTGGATCTCTGGTAAGCAATCCTTCCGGTTTTAGCACCGTTCTGTGCTCTTCATTTATCTCACACAAGGCACGGGAAATAGCCAAACGAATTGCTTCAGCTTGTCCGGTGATACCTCCTCCGTAAACATTAACACTGATGTCATATGACTTTTCATTGTCAGTCAATGCCAATGGTTGCTTTACTTTATACTGTAAAGTAGGGGTAGTGAAATAGTTATTTAGTTCACGCTTGTTGATAGTAATATTTCCCTTTCCTTCGGAAACATATATACGAGCAACAGCCGTTTTTCTTCTTCCAATTTTGTGAATCGTATCCATTACTTGATGTCCTTAAGGTTAATTACTCTGGGTTTTTGCGCTTCCTGATCGTGCTCTGCACCATCATACACTTTTAGGTTTCTGAAAATTGCTGCTCCTAATTTGTTCTTAGGCAACATTCCTTTTATTGCATTTTCTACTAGTCTTGATGGGCTCTTGTCGAAAAGCTCTTGCGCGGTTAAAGAACGTTGTCCACCAGGGTAACCCGTGTGGCGGATGTATTCTTTAGCCTCCCATTTCTTACCTGTAAGGTTGATCTTGGCGGCATTTGTAATTACTACATTGTCACCACAATCTACGTGAGGTGTGAAATAAGGCTTGTGTTTACCTCGAAGTAACTTGGCTACTTCACTCGCAAGACGACCCAATGTTTGCCCGTCCGCATCTACCAAAAGCCACTCCTTATTTACAGTGTTTTTGTTAGCAGATGCTGTTTTGTAACTTAATGTGTCCATTAGTTTTTTGTCAATAGTTAATAAATCATTGTTTTCAACTCCAAAGCAAAGCTTTAAAGATTTTTCCCTTAAAAGGGCTGCAAATGTACTATTATTTATTTGAATAACAAGGCATCAGAAAGTAAAATTGATATGTAAAATGATGATGAGATTTTCAAAAGTTAAATTTCTCTTAATTAACAAATAATACTGTCACTCTGGAACGTTATATGAGTCTCTTATTCATCAATCAGAAACAACTAACTACCATGACATCCGCCATCAAACTAACCCTTGCGATAGGACTCCTCTGTTCGCACCTCACATTTTCCCAAACCGATTCTACCGCCGTCGAAACTCCTGTTAGTTACGAGAAACGTGTCTATACTACTGCTTCGATTGCTAATACCGAAGGAATTACCATCGATGGTGTGATCGATGAAGCCGCATGGGACGTGGTGGAGTGGACCTCGGATTATGTGGAATTCGAACCCGATGTAGGGACCGCACCCACAGAGCAAACCAAAATGAAGATCGCTTATGATGACAAGAACCTTTACGTGGCGTTTAAATGTTATCAGGCCGATCCTTCTACCATTGAAAAACGGATGGGACGTCGTGACGATTTTCCCGGCGATTGGGTCGAGATCAATATCGATAGTTATTATGATCAGCGTTCGGGATTTTCATTTACCGCCTCTGCTTCAGGTGTAAAGGGTGATGAGTTCATTTCCAATAACGGTAACTTCGATAGCAGTTGGAATCCTATTTGGTATTTACGTACCTCGGTAGACGACGAAGGCTGGGTCGCGGAAATTCGGATTCCTTTGAGTCAGTTACGTTTCGGAAATGATGAGGAACAAGTATGGGGAATACAGTCTACACGGCGTTACTTTAACAATGAAGAACGATCGCTATGGCAACCGCTGCCGGCGAACCCTCCCGGGTGGGTGAGTGAATTTGGTTTACTAAAAGGCATCAAAGGCATCAAACCCCAAAAACAATTGGAGATCCAACCTTATACTGTAGCTCAACTTGATACCTATGAGCAAGAACTCGGGAATCCATTCCGTGATGGAAGCGATACCAAACTAACGGGTGGACTGGATGCGAAAATCGGTATTACTAACGATCTCACCGTAGACCTTACCGTGAATCCTGATTTCGGACAAGTAGATGCCGACCCGGGTGCCATTGCTCTCGACGGATTCGAAATATTCTTCCAGGAACGAAGGCCTTTCTTCGTGGAAAATAAGAATGTGTTCGACTTCAGAGTGGGAGGTGGGGCCGATAATATTTTCTTTTCAAGAAGGATCGGAAGAACTCCGCAGGGGTTTACCACCGCAGATGGGTCGCAAGGTGAATACCAGGATTTTCCGAACAATACCACTATTCTCGGTGCAGCAAAGTTCAGTGGAAAAACCAAGAACGGGCTTTCCATTGGAGCACTACAAAGTTTAACTGCCAAAGAGTATGCTGAAATCGACCTGGATACCCGACCCGAAGTTCTGGATGATCTGGATGAAATAGGAGAAAAAAGAGAAGAACTCGTTGAACCCTTCACGAGTTATTCGGTGGTGCGACTGCAGCAGGATTTTAACGATAATAATAGCTTTATCGGAGGTATTGCGACCTATACAAAGAGGAACCTGGAAGATAACCTGGATTTCTTGCGGGAATCGGCATTGACGGGCGGTGTAGACTTTAGACACAACTGGAAGGAAAGAAGATATTATGCTACGGGGAAGTTCACTTTCAGCAATGTTAAGGGAAGTGAAGAGGCCATTGAGTTAACACAGAATTCATTGACGCATTTATTTCAAAGAGTGGATGCCACACATGTTGAGGTAGATCCTACGCGTACTTCTCTTACCGGAACCGGGGGAAGTTTTGAGATCGGTAAAGGTGGAGGTGGAAACTGGCGTTATAATATAGGTGGAAATTTCAGATCTCCGGAAATAGAACTCAACGATATTGGATTTCTTCGTCAAGCAGACCAGATCACTCAATATGCCAACGTAAGGCGACTTTGGAATAAACCTACTTCCTGGTTTCGCCAGGCTAATGTGGGATTGAACCAATTCACACAGTTCGATTTTGAAGGAAACTATAATCGTATTCAGTATGAAATCAACGGGTACGTAAATTGGAAAAACAATTGGTGGAGTGAAGCTGGAGCAGCCCACAAACCTAGAATATACTCAAACACCGTATTACGAGGTGGACCGAGATGGCGCTGGAGTGATGAAAACTTCTTTTTCATCTTCTCGGGAACGGATGGGCGAAAGAAATTCCGGATGCATGCTGGTTATGTGAACTCCTGGGCGAAACAAAACAACTTTGCATTTCAACGATATGTATTAAGGTTTTTCTACCAACCGCTGAATACATTGAGCCTTTCTTTGATCAATGAGTACCAGGTAAATCCTAATAAGACTCAATATGTGACGGAGAGCAGTTTCGATGGGACACCGCGATATATTATGGGTGAGATCGATAATGAATCTTTAAGCACCACCCTGAGAGTGAATTATAACATCAACCCCAACCTTACGATTCAATACTATGGTCAACCCTTTATTTTTAAAGCGAAATACTCCAACTTCAATTATGTGAACAATTCCATCGCAGAGGATTTAAATGAAAGAGTTGCCTGGTATAACAACGATCAGATATCCTTCGAAGACGGGGCTTACTTAATCGACGAAGATGAAGATGGAGAAGTGGATTATTCTTTCGGTGATCCGGATTTTGCCTTTGTTCAATTCCGTTCTAACTTAGTATTGAGATGGGAATACATTCCCGGTTCGGAGATCTTTTTGGTATGGTCTCAAGGAATCACCGGACTGGGTGATGTCAATAACAGCTTCGGACGAATTATCGATAACCAGCTATTGGGTCAGAGGCCGCAAAACACATTTCTCATTAAAGCTACCTACCGATTTGTTCTTTAAAATCATTTAGTTTTGTTAGCTGATAATCCCTTTTTCCCAAAGGGATTATTTTTTTGAACTACTTTGCATCAACTCTTCCAGAACCGATTTCCTCGGGTCGCCATCCACCAAACGGTTTTTGTATTTCAGGCTCATTTCGGCATTGTTTTGTTCCCAATACAACAAGGCCAAATTGTAGTTTGTGTCCGGATGATTGCTTGAAATTTGCAGCGACATTTTAAAATTTGAAAGGGCCTTGTCATACTTTTTTATTCTGAAATAGGCCACTCCAAGATTATGATAGGTCCCCAACAAACCCGGATTGATCTTTCTCGCTTCTTCCAACTCTTGAATTGCCTTTTGATAATACTCCGAGTTTAAATATCGAACGCCATTGTAGTAGGAAAGAGGTACGCCTTGAGGAGTCATGTTGTATGCCCAGGACGGCTCCAGCAATACATACACACTTTGGAAGGTGCTGTTTTTTCCAAAGGCCAGTACCTTTTTGAAGGCCTCCCTTTCAACCGAAATACGGTTGAGTCCGAGAATTAAATTAAAGATCATCACACCTCCAGCGACCATTACGATCAAATTTTTGGAGAAGAGATTAGTTATCTGGGTTCCCGGTAATTTTGTTTGCACTGAAACCAACGCAAGATAAATTCCGAAGAGAACCAGGAATTCGATTCGTTCCTTTGGAAAGCTGAAAAAAGAAAAAATTCCGAAAGCTATGAGCCCTGTGAAGATCCATATGAAATCGGGTCTCAATTTGGCCTTGCCGATTTTACTAACTAAAAGGTAAAGAGCATGCAGAAATAAAGCAACATAGGTTACAAGCCCTATTACGCCCAATTCACTCAATACTGAAATGAAATCGTTGTGTGGCCTGGCATAGTAAACCAATTGTGAGGCTGTTTTTTGCAAACCATCCAATCCGCTTAGAGGAAACCAAAGTTTCCATTGAGCAGCTCCCACACCCAATATGGGGTTTTCTTTTATCATGGGAACTGTTCGCTCCCAAACTTCAAGACGTGCCAGCCATGTTCCTGTTTTAGAATAAGGTTTTATAAAGCCGGTTTCTGAAGCCAACTCGGGCAATGAGCCAGAACCAAGCAAAACGAAAAAAGTCAACAATAACAATCCGGGAATGACAGCTGTAAATGCCAGCCTCCAACCCTTTCGCCTGAACTTCTTGCGAAAGTAAAGCACACATAGCCCGCCCAACCCGGCGATTGTGAGGGAAAGATATATCGAACGGGTTTCTAGCAGGTATATTAATACCAGGGTTAGAACCAGAATTAATGCCGAAATCCATCGCCATGCTTTTTTTAAATAGAACATTCCCATTCCCATAAAAGGAATTAACATCATCAACAGGCCGGACAGCAGATTTTTACTACCTGAAAATCCAATGAGAGACCGAATCATACGACGGTCGATCCGGTATAGATCTGCCAGCAAATAGATCTTTGGGTAGAGCATCAGGCAAATGATGAATCCGTAGAGCAATGAAAAGAATATCAACGCACGTATTGCAGTTTTGTAAGATTTCAGTAAAAAGAATTTGGTTAAAAAATAAGTAAGCACAAGTACAGATATCTTCTGCGTTTCGAAAAGTGCTTCGGAAGTATTCGCTGCATAGAATGATGAAAACAGGTGCAGCAGGAAGAACAATAATATGAGACCATCAAGAGGGCGCAATCCAAATTTCGATGGCACAAAATTCTTGAAGAAAACAATTACCGTGAGTAATAGAAAGAAGGAGACGTAAACAAAACGAGGGGCCAAAGTCTCATCGAACAGTCCTTGTAACAGTACCCAATTCCCCAAAACAAGAAGGGAAAAGAAAAAGAAATAGATTGGAAAGGAGGTGCTTTTTTTATCTGTCAAAACAAAGACGGTTGGATTGAAATTTATTTATCTTAGCTAAGTACTTACTTTTTTTGCTATGATAAAAGCCATCGTTTCGGTAATACTTACCTCTTCAGTTTTTGTGGGTATGCTCTTTTACAATATGGGCCAAATACCGATTGAGAATAACGATTATTTCCTGGTTGCAGAACAAGGTCTTTGTAACGAAACCGCCGAGATTACGGTATTGGATGACCTGGATTGTGTGGAGGACACCAACGTTGCCTTATTGGCTACCGTAACTCGCTCACCTACCTGTACCGGAACTTTTTTGTATTTCTTCAATTGGAAGAAAGACGGAACTGACGTGCGCAACTTTCTCGCCGATTTCGGAGTACTGGAAGACCAGATCACCCAAACAGAGCCGGGAGGCGATCCTTTAACAGCTGGTTTATACGAAGTAACCATCACCGAATCATGGGAAGGTACCACGCCTTCATTTTCAGATACCTTTTTATTAGAAGTGCAGGACATTACAGCTCCTGTCATTAGTTGTCCGTCCAACATAACTGTTTCGACGGATTCCGGAATATGTGGAGCGACGGTCAGTTTTCCGAATGCGACGGCTACCGACGATTGTTCCTTTAGCATCTCGCAAAGTTCGGGGCTGCCCTCCGGCAGTGTATTTCCCGTGGGATCTACGAGTATTGAGTTTACAGCGACTGATGGAGCAGGGAATAGTTCTTCCTGTTCATTTCTCGTAACCGTCCAGGATAATGAGGATCCTGTGATTAATTGTCCGTCGAATATCAACGCTTCCACCGATCCGGGGACCTGCGATGCGGTGGTTAGTTTTTCCACCCCGTCATTTTCAGATAATTGTACTGCCACAATAGCGCAAACAGGAGGGTTACCCTCGGGCAGCACCTTTCCGGTTGGAGCTACTACCATCGAATTCACCGCTACCGATTCAGCAGGGAATACCGAAATTTGCTCGTTCGAAGTGATCGTCTCCGATGATGAAGATCCTACAATCACTTGCCCGGCGGATCAGGAAGTATTGCCGGATTCAGGAGACAATTATATTCTGCCTGATTATGTGGCGTTGGGTGATGTGACAGCCTCTGATAATTGCACAACTCCGGTGACCGATATTAGCCAGGATCCGGTGGCAGGAACAGCACTACCTGTTGGGATTTATACCATCAGCTTTACGGCAACAGACGATGCCGGAAATAGTGAGAGCTGTAATTTTGTGTTATCCGTCATTGATGACTTAGGGATTGTTTCAGCCGATAAATTAAACCAGGTAAAAGTGTTGAGTCCATTTGGAGCTTCCTTAAATCTCCAAATTCCTGAGGGTTTAACCATTAACAGTATTCGTTTGTATTCAATTAACGGGCAGATCGTTCAATCGTTCCAGCCTCTGAGTTCAGGTTCTAACTGGATATTTAATACCGATTCAATAGTAAATGGCTTGTACTTCCTAGAAATTGACAGTGGTGAAGGTAGAAAAGTCTTAAAGCTGTTTAAATAACCATTAATGCGCCTCCAGCCAATTCTCTCCCAGACCCATTTCAACATCGAGCGGTACTGCGAGGGGATATGCATTTTCCATTTCGGATTTGATCAATTCTTTCAACTTATCCAATTCCGGTTTGTAAGCGTCGAAAACCAATTCGTCATGCACCTGAAGTAACATTTTACTTTTATAGTTTCCTTCGGAAAGTTTCTTGTGGATATTGATCATAGCAATCTTGATAATATCTGCGGCACTTCCTTGGATGGGAGCATTCATCGCCAGTCGTTCTGCTTCATTTTTGACTACTCTGTTAACCGCATTGATGTTTTTCAAATAACGGCGTCTTCCCAGGACGGTTTGTACATAACCATTGTCCCGAGCAAAATCAATTTGGTCACTCAAATAATTCCTCAGCTTAGGATAGGTTTTGTAATAAGTATCGATCATTTCCTTGGCTTCTGAACGGTTAAGGTCGGTCTGGTTGCTCAACCCGAAAGCTGACACGCCATAGATAATTCCAAAATTCACGGCTTTGGCATTGGACCTTTGCTCCCTGGTAACTTCGGTTAATGGAATGTTGAACACTCTCGCAGCCGTAGAGGCATGAATATCTTCTCCATTTTTAAAAGCGGCGATCATATTTTCCTCCTCGCTCAATGCGGCGATGATCCTTAATTCAATTTGCGAATAATCTGCGGCCAGGAGAATGTGGTCTTTATCCCTTGGAATAAAAGCTTTACGCACTTGCCTTCCCCTTTCTGTTCGAATTGGGATATTCTGCAAGTTGGGATCATTACTGGCCAGGCGTCCCGTGGCTGCAACGGTTTGTACGTAATTGGTATGTACCCTTTGAGTGGAAGGTTCTACCTTTTCGGGAAGGGCATCAACATAGGTGCTTTTTAGTTTTGACAATCCACGGAATTCCAAAACGTCCCTTATAATCTTATGATCCTTGGCCAGATAGGACAGGACGTCTTCGGCCGTGGAGTACTGACCCGTTTTTGTTTTTTTTGGCTTGTCCACCAGTTTCATCTTTCCAAAAAGGATCTCACCAAGTTGTCTTGGGGAAGCAATATTAAATTCCTGGCCGGCTTCTTTATAAATCTCACCTTCAAGTTTCTTGATATCGGTTTCCAGTTCTTCGGAAAGTTTCTTTAAAAACGATTCGTCCAGGTTAATACCTTCCAGTTCCATATCAGCGAGTACACGTAACAAGGGGACTTCAATCTCGTCGAATAACTTCTGGGTATTCGCCTCACCGAGTTCGTTCTGAAAATGTTCCTTTAGCTGAAGTGTGATATCTGTATCCTCTACGGCATATTCCGTTTGCTGGTCCACCGGCACTTCCCGCATCGATTTCTGGTTCTTACCTTTCTTTCCGATAAGCTCGGTAATGGACACGGGAGTATAATTGAGGTAAGTTTCCGCGAGCACATCCATATTATGACGCATATCCGGATTGATGAGGTAGTGCGCCAACATGGTGTCGAACAGTTTTCCTTTTACTTCCACCTTATATTTCCGCAGAACCTTGATATCGTATTTTAGGTTTTGTCCGATTTTTTCAATGGATTCATCTTCAAAGAAAGGTCTGAGAAGCTCGATCAATTCCTGGGCTTTTTCCTGATCTTCAGGGAATGGAAGATAGAAGCCTTTATGGGGTTCCCAGGAAAAGGCAATTCCCACCAGCTCTGCAGTAATCGGATTAAGCCCGGTCGTTTCGGTGTCAAAACATACACTTTTCTGATTGAGCAGATTTTTGATAAATAATTGTGTCCCCATTCCCGGCTGTACCGTCTGGTAGAAATGCTCGGTACTGTGTATCGTTTCCCTGGAACTGTAAGCTTTACTGGCTTCAGTTACCTCGCCATCACCATCAAACAGTGAAAATTGTCCGGCGCCAGCCGTCGATTTAGATGTGCTAGCCGGTTTCGGTTTTTGATTGGCGTCATTTTTGGGCTGAGAGTTTTGTTCTGTCTCCTGGGTAAAGGTTTTCAGGAAATTTTCTGTCAGACGTCTGAACTCCAGTTCTTCAAATATTTCGGTTACCCCTGAAATATTGGGTTCCGACATTTCAAAATCTTTCTCATCGAACTCTACGGGAACATCCAGCATAATGCGGGCCAACTCCTTGGATAACAGGCCAAGTTCCTTGCTGGCTTCAACTTTCTCCTTCATTTTACCTTTCAGCTGATCCGTATTATCAAGAAGACTTTCCATGGATCCAAACTGTGCGATAAATTTTTTAGCTGTTTTATCACCTACTCCCGGTAGCCCCGGAATATTATCAGCGCTATCTCCCATCATCCCCAGGTAATCGATTACCTGCAATGGGTTTTCCACCTCAAATTTGGCCTTAACTTCCGGAATACCCCAGGTTTCATAGCCACCGCCAAAAACGGGGCGGTACATGAAGATATTTTCGGAGACTAATTGTGCAAAGTCCTTGTCTGGAGTAACCATATACGTTTGATACCCTTCCTTTTCAGCCTTTTTAGCCAGTGTCCCTATCACGTCGTCGGCTTCAAAACCTTCCTTTACCATAATAGGAATATGCATCTCTTGTAGAATTTTTTCGATATAAGGTACTGCGATTCGAATGGCTTCCGGAGTTTCATCTCTGTTAGCTTTGTACTCGGCGAACATTTCATTACGGGCAACGCTGCCGCCTTTATCGAAACACACAGCCAAATGATCGGGGCGCTCTCTTTTGATAACATCCAGTAGCGAATTGGTGAATCCCAGGATGGCGGAAGTATCCATGCCTTTTGAGTTGATTCTCGGGTTTTTAATAAAGGCATAATATCCTCTGAAAATTAGCGCGTATGCGTCTACAAGAAAGAGTCTTTTTCGATCGGTCATTATAAAAAAGGTTGAAGTCTATAAAACTACAAAACTTCTTACGCCAACCGAAATTAATTGAATGGCAATTCGTATTTTTCCAAACTAAAAATTTATTCATGAGTACATTTTCAATAGCGATACATGGCGGAGCAGGAACCTTGGTTAAAGGGTTGATGACCGAGGAGCTGGAAACTCAGTATTTATCCGCTCTTGAACATTCCCTCGACGCCGGATATGCTTCCCTTAGTGCAGGCGGAAGTGCTGTGGATGCGGTAGAGATAGCTGTCAAGGCCCTAGAAGATACTCCGCTATTCAATGCAGGAAAAGGTTCGGTATTTACCGCTGAAGGCACTCATGAAATGGACGCCGCCATCATGGATGGTTCCAATTTGCAGGCAGGTTCCGTCTCATTGATTACAGGCATTAAAAACCCAATTTCACTCGCTCGAGATGTGATGGACAAGAGCTACCATGTTTTCCTTGCAGGAGAGGGTGCGATGCGGTTTGCTGCCAGCCTGGGTTATTCCCTTGAATCTCCGGAATACTTTTACGACGAGGTTCGATACCAGCAATGGCAGGGTATAAAGGATACTGAAGGATTTCAGCTTGATCATAGCGTCAAAAAAGATGGGAAATTCGGAACTGTGGGTGCTGTCGCTTTGGATGCCGATGGCAATCTGGCCGCAGCGACCTCCACAGGGGGTATGACCAACAAGAAATGGGGCCGCGTTGGGGACAGCCCGATGATTGGCGTAGGAAATTATGCCAACAACCATACCTGTGCGGTGAGCTGTACGGGAAGTGGCGAATATTTTATCCGTGGAGTGGTAGCTTACGATGTTTCTTGCCTAATGGAATATAAAGGAATGACTCTCGAGGAGGCCACTTCCGAAGTAATTCATAAAAGAATAAAGAAAATTGAAGGAGATGGTGGACTCATAGCAGTCGATTCTCATGGCAATATTTCTATGCCGTTTAATACCGAAGGGATGTATCGTGCGAGTAGAAATTCCGAAGGTACGTTTGAAATAGGTATCTATAAATAGCGTAGTACGTTTATATAAACGGAGCATCCACAGGTAGGATCT
This sequence comes from Flavobacteriaceae bacterium, assembly GCA_009827225.1. GTDB lineage: Bacteria > Bacteroidota > Bacteroidia > Flavobacteriales > Flavobacteriaceae > Aureisphaera. The sequence continues at coordinate 22,482 of WUAI01000003.1, forward strand.
CTACCTTCTTCTTTTTGATATTAAAGCGGTCGCTATTTGCCAAAACATGGGTCTTTAAATTAGTTAGCGACATGGGTGTTCCTGCCTCAAGGATCTTCTCGTTGTTATGCTTTAATTTCCTAGGATCGAAAACGATGACCATCCCGGAACCAATCACTTCAAAGGTTTTAGATTTTTTGATAATGAGTCCGGTATCTTCAGCAAGACCAACACCCACCAATTTTGGAAACTTAGCAACGGCTTCTGCCAGCCTGCCAAATCTTCCTCTTCGAATAAAGTGTGAATCAATGATCAGGCCTTTGATAAAACTCATCCCTTCATCCATTCCTACGGCTCCTTTCACAAATGCTTCTGTACTACTTCCTCCGGTGATCATTTCTTTGGACATACACATTGCTCCCGCACTGGTACCGGCAATTACAAAATCATCGTTTATATAGCGGTCCATCATGATAGCATGCAATGTAGTGCCTCCTATCATTTGGGTAATTCTGGATTGGTTTCCACCCGAAAACATAACACAGTCTGCTTCTTTCATCCGTAAGATATTCTCTTTTTCTTCGGATTGCTCTCTCTCTCGAATGTCCATGACATGGATGTTTTCACATCCCAGTTTCTGAAAGGCTTTTATATAATTCTCGCCAACCTCATTTGGAATGCTGGAAGCCGTTGGAATCACAATTATTTTGGAATTGATACCACCCGATTCTTTCACCACGTGATATAGTATGCCTTCACTGATGAACTCCAGCGTAGACTGTTCATTCACTTTGATTCCTTTATCTTCATTTCCTCCAATGGGAATAAGCGTTCCTTTAATTTTCATCCTCGATTATTTACGCTTGCAAAAATAGGAGTTTTGGGTCAAAAAATTATATATTTATAATCTTTCACGCTTGTTAAATCAAAAAACCAAACCAAATGAAGATACGAGAAATAAACGCCATGCGAGGACCCAATTACTGGTCGGTGAGAAGACACAAACTGATCGTGATGGTTCTTGATCTGGAAGACATGGAACAACGTCCATCGGATACCATTGATGGATTTCGGGAGCGACTGGAAGCTATGTTTCCCACCATGATAGAACATCGATGTTCAGTGGGAACTCGTGGTGGATTTTTTCAAAGGGTGGAAGAAGGAACCTGGATGGGTCATATTATAGAACACATCGCATTGGAAATCCAGACTCTGGCGGGAATGGATACCGGATTTGGAAGAACCCGGGGTTATGGAGAAGAAGGGGTGTACAATGTGGTATTTTCCTATATCGAGGAAAATGTTGGGCGTTATGCCGCTAAAGCTTCGGTTCGTATCTGTGAAGCCTTGATTTCCGGTGAAGATTACGACCTCGAGCCGGATATTCAGGAAATGCGAGAGCTAAGGGAAGCTGAACGGTTGGGGCCAAGTACGGGTTCCATCGTAGAAGAAGCAGCGAGCCGTGGTATACCCTGGATTCGACTGAATAAATATTCCCTGGTTCAATTGGGTTATGGGGCCAATCAGAAGAGAATACAAGCAACAGTAACCAGTGAGACCAGTAGTATTGGAGTAGAACTGGCCTGCGATAAGGAAGACACGAAATATTTATTGGAACAAGCCGAAGTAGAGGTGCCAAGAGGAGATATAATCAGCCGGGAACGCAGTTTGGAAGATGCCTGTGATTATGTGGGATATCCTTTGGTGATCAAACCCATCGACGGAAACCACGGTAGAGGAATTACCGTGGATATTCAGAATTATGAAGAAGCATTGGTAGCATTTCATGCTGCCAAGGAAGTATCGCGCAGAGTGATCGTTGAGAAATATATCACCGGTGAGGATTATCGTTTGCTGGTGATCAATAATGTACTTGTTGCAGCGGCCAAGAGAACTCCTGCACATGTGATCGGAGACGGTAAATCGACCGTTCGAGAGTTGGTGGACAAGGTAAATGAAGATCCAAGGCGCGGTTATGGGCATGAGAATGTTCTTACCATGATCACCATTAATGATCTAACAAAAACGATTCTACATGACGCTGGTTACACTGAAGATTCGGTTATTCCCGAAGGCGAGATGTTGGTGCTGAAAGATACAGCGAATCTCAGTACGGGAGGAACCGCTGAAGATGTGACCGACATCGTCCATCCGGCCAATGTGGCCATGGCAGAGCGAATCTCGAAAATCATCGATCTGGATATTTGTGGTATTGATGTTATGACCAGCGATATCAGTAAACCACTGTCTGAAACCGGTGGAGCGGTCTTGGAAGTGAATGCAGGTCCCGGATTTAGAATGCACCTGGCACCTACCACCGGATTACCCAGAAATGTTGCTGCTCCCGTAGTGGATAAGTTGTTCCCAACTCAAGGGGATACAGGGCGTATTCCAATCGTTGCGATTACAGGAACCAATGGTAAAACCACCACGAGTCGTTTGATGGCTCATATGGCTAAAATGAGCGGATATCGGGTAGGTTATACCACTAGTGATGGAGTTTATATCCAGAATCGTTTGCTGATGACCGGAGATTGCACCGGACCCGCTAGCGCCGAGTTTGTATTAAAAGATCCAACGGTGAATTTTGCAGTTTTGGAATGTGCAAGAGGAGGATTACTAAGGGCCGGTCTTGGATTTAAGAACTGCGATGTCGCTGTAGTGACCAATGTAGCCGCCGATCACCTGGGCTTGAAAGGAATTCACACCGTTGATCAATTGGCAAGAGTGAAAGGAGTTATTCCGGAAACGGTGCTACCGGAAGGACATGCCATTCTCAATGCCGATGATGACCTTGTTTATGAAATGAGACGAGGTATCGATTGCAACCTGGCCCTGTTTTCAATGGATGAGAATAATCCAAGAATTCAGGCCTTGCAGAGAAAAGGGGGAATTACGGCTATTTATGAAAATGGCTATGTCACCCTCTGTCGAGGAGCCTGGAAGATGCGCATAATGAAAGCTAAAGATATTCCTTTGACCTATGGAGGTAAAGCGAAGTTCATGATTCAGAATGTATTGGCGGCGGTAATTGCGGCCAACGTTCGGGGAATCAGCATAGAAGATATGAAAGCCGCGCTCGAGACCTTTATCCCTTCTGCATCACAAACACCGGGAAGGCTTAATTTATTTCAGTTTGAGAATTTCCAGATTCTGTTGGATTACGCTCACAATCCGGCAGGTATGCGTGCTTTGCAAAAGTTCACTAACGAATTGGAATGCACTACCAAAGTGGGGATTATCGCTGGCATAGGAGATAGAAGAGAAGAAGATAATAATGAAATGGGTAGTATTGCTGCTGAAATGTTTGACGAGATCATTATTCGTCAGGACAAACGATTACGCGGGAAAACGGAAGAAGAATTGATTAAAATGCTGGATGATGGTATCAAAAAGAAAGATCCCAACAAAAAGACAACGATAATTCCTTCTGAGAAAGAAGCCATCACCTATGCTGTGAACAACGCCACCAAAGGATCATTGATCATTCTTTGTAGTGACGTTGTACCGGACGCTCTGGATTTGGTTCAGAAGTTTAAGGCACAGGAAGCAAGCGGTGAAAGAGTATTTGCTCAATAAATAACAAAAGCCGCTCCCCCAAGCGGCTTTTAAATCTCCCGTTTCTCACGATTGGGAGCGAATCTAAACATAATTGAATTTACTTCAACTATTTTGTTTGCTGAAACTTGATCAGCCGTCCACCATTTTATTGAATTCTATCAGGTGGGATATAAGCTGGAACCACATTTTCTATAGGTTTCAAAGACATCAAATAGTCGTAAATGCTTTGCAGATCTTCTTCGGTTAGTCCGGCATAGGTCTGCCATGGCATAGGTGGTAAGAGGGGTCTGGTATTATCCATACCCTTGTGTTTACCTTCAGTCATCGCCTTTTTGAATTGATCGAAAGTCCAGGTTCCAATTCCTGTGTCGTCCGGGGTAAGATTGGCCCCAAAAGTCACACCCCAGGGCCCGACGAATGCAGTTAAATCTCCATTGAACAATCCCCATTTACCTGGGCCTAAAGCTTCCATCTTGATCTCAGGTAAAGGATCGTTTGCAGGATAACCCATCATCCAGCGTTCCATATCGGGAACGGGACCGGCTTCTGTCATTTTTTTCGGACTGTGACAGTGGTCACAACCAATAGCTTTGGCAAGGTATTCTCCTCGCTTTATCCTTTCCTCCTTTGTAGGTGTACTTTCTGCCGTTTGAATTTTGGCCGTGTAGTTTTCTGTAGTTTCCTGTTTCTCCTTGCAACTCAATGCGAAGACTGCCAGAACCAGGAAAATTGTGAGTTGTAATTTTCTCATATCTAGTGGATTAGTCGTTATCTGAAGTTAATGGCAAGCCTTCTAAATTAGTAATTCTTGCTTCCAATTCCGAATAATTCTGAAGCATTCTTTTAAGCTGTTCGTTTTCTGATTCAAGGTTTTTTACCTTGATATTCAATGCTTTAATCGCCTCTACGAAGATGGGGTCGTAATCTCCATAGGCTGTTTGTAAGTATCCCAGGTTGTCCTCGGTAACCTTTTCTGGAAAGACTTTTTGAAGCTCCTGTGCGATGAAACCATATTGAATTCCGTCAGGTCTTTTACTACCGGTTTTGTCGTCATTCCATTCGTACGTAACTCCCCGCATATTATTGATCTTCTCTAGCGCGGTTTCTCCGGTGATGGAAGAAATATTCTTCTTTAGTCTTTTATCACTATTGGCAATAAATGCACCCGCCGTGGTTTTCGAGGCCTGGCCTCCCACTTCCAGGGCGTTGGTGGTTGGATCTCTCATGATTCCTACTTTACCATCACTTTCAAGGCGCAGTACATTGGCCGAAGCTTCACTGGAGAAAAAGTTGAGTCGGCCCACACCGGGACTATCATCAGCTCGAGCAAAAAGAACCCAGTTATTGGTGGTTTCGACTGCATTATCAAATACAATCCGCGATCCCGTGTCGGCGTTTTGAGCGGTAATCATGATATGCGGAGAAGTAGCGCCGGTACTGTTATGAATAATGTCCAGGCGGCCGTCTGGAGTTCCGTTATTGATACCAATGGCCTCAGATACATAGTTCTTTCCAAGAAAATATCCAGCCCATCCATTGGAGGAGTCCACATCGTTGTATGTTCCATAGTGAGTTCCTCCAGCGCCCGTTAAAATCTCGGTATAAGACCCATACTTGTTACCTGCGCCTGTGCCTGTAAAGTTATTATATGTACCGAAGTGAGTACCGTTTCCTGTTCCATTGATAGTATTTCGGGTACCATATCGTGAACCGCTTCCACTGTCCGATAATAAGTTTTCCATTCCTACATAATTGTTAGAGTTTGCATTAGCCCCAGAAAAACTATTCCAAACTCCTGTCTTAGCTCCACTTCCGGTTCCCTGAAGATAGTTTTCCACTCCATATGCAGTACTATTAGATGCTCCTACCATTGCATTTCTCGTCCCGATATAGCCACCTAAGGCGCCCTCGAATTGATTGTAAGTCCCGAATTGCGCTCCACTGGTGCTACTTTGAAAGTTATTGTACATTCCCATTCTTGTGGCGTTCCCAGAACCAGCAAAATTGTTATCAATTCCACGCTTCGTGCCCGTAGTAGCTCCGGAGAAGTTGGAAGAAAAAGCGTTTCGCGATGCATTTCCTGTACCGGTAAATGCAACATCCAATCCATATCGGGTTCCGGTCCCGGTTCCGGACATATTGATGTCGATTCCTCGAGATACTCCAGTCCCATTACTGGTTCTTTCCATATTGAGCCCATAAGTGATGGCAGATGTATTATCTGTTTTTAAAATTCGGGATGCCGCTGATGTGGTATTACCGGTCTCAACGATGTCAAGCGTTGCCGTTGGAGTTGCCGTTCCAATTCCTACTTCTCCAGAATCTTCCACCGTAAAAGCAGCAGTACCATTGTCCAGTACACTAAAGTCACCCGTTCCTGTGAGGTCGTAGGTCATTCCAAAATTGGCTTGAGTAACCGTGGTATTCTGACTCAATGTTCCCCCCAATTGGATATCATCTCCGGATTCTGTAAGTCCGTTACTTGCAGTGGAACTTTCTTCTGCCGAGGTCGTCCAACTCAGGTTCCCTGCTCCATCGGTGGTGATTACTTGTCCGTTGGTACCGTCTGCCGCTGGCATATAATAACGATTGCTGGAACTTTCACCTAAATACATTCGGCCCAGGAAATAACCTGCAAAACCTGAACTGCTTTGTACATCAGAATAGATTCCATAGTGCGTGCCGCTTTCAGAAGAGCCAATAGTCGTGTAGGTGCCATATTTATCTCCACTTCCACCCGTCATATAGTTATAAGTACCATATTTGGTTCCGGCATTGGTTCCGGTGAGGCCATTATACACTCCATAAGTCCCGGCCGAGCTGTTATAAAAAAGATCGTTTGCAACACCGTATACACGTCCGGTATAACTTGAAGTTGCATCGACGGCATTTCGCAATGCTTTAAAATCTCCTGCCCCGCTTCCTGTGGCTGCATTATAGATACCGAATTTGTTTACTGTATTGGTGGAAGTTCCTTGCTGCGAAATAGTTAAAGCCGACATCACTCCCCCAAAAGTAGAACGATTACCTGTCACTACTACTTCTAACCCCTCTCCGGCATCCGTATTTCTCGCAGAGATACCTGCATTGCTAAAATTACCCGAAACTACTCCCAACTGACCATAATCCAGCACAGTATTTAATTTCATATGGCCATTGGATGCGATGGATACAGAAGTAGTTCCATCATTTACAAAATCGATTTGTCGTCCGGCATTGGTGGCGAAAATACCGGAGTCTGCATCCGTGAAGGTTATGGAAGGATCTGCGGTACTTCCCTGGTCAAAATCCACCTCATTTAGTCGTGAGCCGGTAGCAGGATCCAGGTAATACGCACTTGCGTCCCAGTCAATAATGCGGTCACTAATGTAGAGGTCGTTATCGGTTGCTACATTGGCACCGATATAAACATCACCGGACTGGCGCTCAATGTTTCCTCCGTTTTCCACCCAATCGGTGTCGGCTGAAGCAGCTGAGAAAGTCAGATTTCCACTTCCATCAGTGGTTAAAACTTGTCCTGCGATACCATCGGCTGTGGGAAGCGCATATCCGGTGGAAGATGGATCATTAATCTGGAAGGTCCCGTTTACCCGTGCGATATCATTATCAAATTCTCCATAGATCAGAGGTGAAGAAGAAGAGGAGTTTTCAATGTACAATCGGTTGTTTACATCTTGAGCGTAGCCTGCAGAATATCCTAAAAATACGTTACCTGTCCGATTAAAACTGTTAGCTGGTACTCCCGCCCCGGCCTGGTATCCCAGGTAGGTGTTATTGGAAGAAACCACATCTGCGTTACCGGCACCTGAACCAATGGCGGTATTATTACTTCCCGTGGTAAGATTTCGAAGGGTACTCCCTCCCATCCCTGTGTTAAAACTACCGGTGGATATATCTGTTGCCGCATATTGTCCCATAAAATTGTTGCCGTTGCTGCCCGTTGCTCCCGACAGCGCACTGAATCCAATGGCATTATTGCCTAATCCAGTGGTTTCATCACGTCCGGCTTGATTTCCGATGAAAACGCTATTATTAAAGGAAGCTGAAAGATTCTCGCCGGCTTGAAATCCTAGCATAATTGATTGCTTATGGAAGAATTGAATTTGTCCTTTTTCGGTAAATTCGTGCCTTGTGGTTCCTCCAACCACCGCACGTATGGTATTGACTCCTCCTGCGATTCCAGTTGTGGAGTCCGAGCCAAAATAGAGCGAAGGAGATGAAGATGTTCCATTGTCGATTTGGATTTCGCCCAACCTGCTCACGCTGTTTGCGTCCAAATAATAAGCTGTATCGTCCCAATCAATCACTCTATCACTCACATATAAATCATTATCGGTCGACGCATTATCGCCTATGAAGACATTGCCCGATTGGCGTTCCAAATCGACCCCAACCTCGGTCCAGTCGTTATCTGCGCTTCCGCTAACCGCAGCCCACGAGGCACCACCATTGTCCCAATAGTAAAAACCCTTGGCTGGTGTTCCATTTCCGGTTACAAAGACCATCATCCCATCCTGATCTGCTCCGGGATCAGACACTGGGAATTCATCTATCCTTGGAATCAGTATTCCATCAACATTAGAGGGAGTGGCTGCATTGGACGCTGTGAGGTCCAAGGTAGCTTTGGGATCGGTATTGTTGATCCCTACCTGTGAAATTGCCGTGTAACTCAATAGGGGAATTGCTACTAGAAGTAATAGTTTTTTCATGCTTTTATGTTTAGAATCCACCAGAGCGAAGTAGGCAAGCGGCTGGTATACAAGATTTGAGAACTCAAACTTACTTCAGATAGAAATTCAATTCCTCTATGAAATCATGGATTTTTTAAAATGTATGAATACCGTGAACGGATGTGGAAAAATCCGGGAAGAATAGGTTGGCCAATTGTCCAAAATAGAAAAGCCACCACAGAAGTGATGACTTTTCGCCCCAAATTTGATTGACCCACCATAGGTTGGCCAACCTACTTATGTACTGCAAAGCTAAGAAAAAATGTGACTAAGTTTCATTTTTCAGCTTAAATATTGTGCTTCTGAAGTTGTCGTATTTCTTTAAATGTCAGATTATTACTGTGTTTTCAAAAAAAACTCCGATTTAATATTCTCATTCTTGCTATCCTGATAACGCATAAAACTGAACCATTCGTGTATGGAATAGGCACCTACTTCTCCTTTTTTGTTCACGGCAATATATCCCACCTGGAAATCCTTATGGTTTTTATTTTTCGTCACAATACGCCGAATCGCTTCTTCGCAGGCAGCCTGCGGAGATTTGCCCTGTCTCATCAATTCAACGATCAGGAAACTTCCAACGGTTTTTAATACTTCTTCTCCCAAGCCAGTAGCGGTGGCCGCGCCTATTTCATTATCCACAAACAACCCCGATCCGATAATTGGGGAATCTCCCACACGTCCCGCCATCTTATAGGCCAGGCCGCTGGTGGTGCAAGCTCCAGCCAGATCACCATTTTTGTCGATCGCCAGCATGCCGATTGTATCATGATTTTCGATATTTATAACGGGTTTATATTCGGAGGTTTTTTGCCATTCTTCCCAGGCTTTTTTCGAGGACTTGGTTAATAGATTCTCCATTGGATGTCCTTCGGAGATCGCGAATTGTCGAGCACCTTCGCCAGCCATCAGAACATGAGGGGTCTTCTCCATAACTTTTCTCGCCACAGAAATAGGATGAACTATATCCTTCAAATACACAACGGCGCCGTAATCTCCATCTTTATTCATGATACAGGCATCCAAAGTAACATTGCCATCACGATCGGGAAGGCCTCCTTTTCCTACCGACTGGTTCTTCACATCGGCCTCTTCTACTCGGCAGCCTGCTTCAACGGCATCAAGGGCCGATTTACCTTCCTCCAGCGCTTTCCATGCAGCGGCTGTGGCGTTCGGTACATTCCAGGTGGCAACCACCAAAGGAAGAGTGGGCACAGGAAGATCACCTACTATAGCATCATTGCTGTCTGTGTTCTTGTTTTCGCAGGCAATAAGGGATGATGAGCTCACCAGCGCCAAACTGCTTAGCGAAGCATTCTGAATAAATTTTCGGCGTTTCATTGTGTTGATTTTATTTCGATTTCATCCACAAAGATCCATGCTTTGCCATCATAAGGATGACCCAAATGCCATTCGGGCAGATCCCCTAAATTTTTAGCTACGATCTTCACGTATCTCGCGGAGTATCCGTTCATATTAAAAGTTGAAGTAAGTATTTCGGTCTCTTCAGAAGGAGTTTCAGAATCTATGGTCTTTTTCGGTAGTGATTTATAAAAATTCTTAGGATTGTCGGAAACGAAACACTCTACTTCCGTAGGATAAAAAATCCAACTCCGCTGATCCTGAAGGAAACTTACGTCGATGGTTTCAATGGGTTTTACTCGTCCAAGATCCACAATAGCAACCACGTTCGTGTCCTGGTAACCTTGCCAGGCGCCGGTTCTAAAATCCCGGGCTCCGCGAATACCATCTATCAGGGCATCGTTGCCACCGGCATTGTATTGGTTAGCGAATTCACTTTCGAGACGAATGGAAACGTTCGGGTCGATCTTGTAGAATTCCGTTTCTTGTAGGGCACTCTTAATTCCATTCCTTTCGGCGTAAGTAGTAATTTTTGTTCCTTCTGAAATTTGAATGGGTTGCAAGTATTTCTGAAAATCAGCGTTATCAAGGCGATAGAAAATTTCAGTATCATCCGAAATCACGGACAATTCAATCGTGGTTTCATTTTTGAATGCCACCTCTCCCTTGGAAATAAATGGTGCAGGTGTGATCAAATGATCCGCAATTGAACTTCTCGGTATATTCTCATCCTTGGTGCCCCATGTAGAAGGCGATGAGCTCATGTCAAATTCAAGAATTCCGCCTCCTATTATTTCATTATGTGTTAGGAAAGTTCGATCAAGATTCTTTCCATTTAAGGAGGCTTTTGCTATGTATTTGTTTTCTTCGGAAAGATCATGGGCAATGACTTGAAATTGGTTGCCGTTTTCAAGCTGAATTATGGCCTTATCCACAATCGGAGTTCCAATCACATAGTCATTGCTCCCCGGAGTTACCGGATAAAACCCGAGTGCGCTGAACACATACCACGCGCTCATTTGTCCGCAGTCCTCATTGCCACTAATTCCATCCGGTTCGCTGGTATACAATTCAGTTAAGATTTGATGTACTTTCTCCTGGGTTTTATGTGGTTTATTCACAAAGTTGTAGAGGTAAGCCATGTGATGACTGGGCTCATTTCCATGGGCGTATTGCCCGATAAGCCCGGTAATATCGGCCTGATCTCTTCCGGAGGTCTCCATGTTGGCCGCGAATAATCGATCCAGGTGTGCTTCCAATTTGTTCTTTCCTCCCATTAAAGAAGTTAACCCTTCAATATCCTGAGGGACATACAAGCTATACTGCCAGGCATTGGCTTCTGTATAATTGAAATTAACCTCGTAAGGATCGAAGGGTCCGAACCAGGTATTTCGAAAACGACCTTGCATAAAACCGCTATTTGGATTAAAGACATTTTTATAGGCTTGGGCCCTCTGTGTGAATAATTGATAGTCGGTTGGCTTGTTCAATGCCTTGGCCATTTGAGCTATGGTCCAGTCGTCGTAGGCATATTCCAAAGTTTTAGAAACCGATTCGCTTTCAGCTTCCACAGGAATGAAGCCATTGGCTTTGTAGGACTCGAGCCCAAGATGATCCTGCATTGCGCTGTTTTTTATGGCTTCAAAAGCTTTTTCAGTATCATACTCCCGAATTCCTTTTAGGTAAGCATCTGCAATTACAGGCACGCCGTGATATCCAATCATGCAACCCGTATAATTGGCCGAAAGGTCCCAGATAGGGATGATACCACCTTCATCGTATTTGGCGAGCATGGTGTTGATGAAGTCATTGGTGCGCTCCTGTTCTATAATGGTGTAAAGAGGGTGGGCCGCCCGATAGGTATCCCAAAGAGAAAACACGGTATAATAATCGAATTCCTTGGTTTGATGAACTTTGAGGTCCATGCCCCGGTATCTACCATCCACATCCTGATAAAGATTGGGAGCGAGCATCGTATGGTATAAGGCGGTATAAAAGTTGGTTTTGATTTCTTCGGAAGGGGATTCGATGATAATCTTTTCCAATTGTGCTTCCCAATCAGCCTCGGCCTCGCCTTTTATTTCGTCAAAGGATTTGTTTCCAATTTCGGCTTCCAGATTATTACGAGCTCCCTCTTCATCCACTGCTGAAATACCCACTTTTATGAATATCGGCTCATTATTTGGATTCTCAAATTCCAGACCTGCCATCCTATTACGTCGGTCCGGCGTGCGATGGAAAAATGTAGGTATTTGTACCGGGTGTGACAATTTCAGATAAAAATAAACCCGTTGGTCTTCTGCCCATGCTTTACTGAAACGGTAGCCTTTGTATTCATAGTCATTCACCTTAGTGATATTATAATCCAGCAACTGATCTCGGTGCTCAAGGTCGAGTATTAAAAACTGATTGTTTTGTGAAGGATATTGATACTTATGGAATCCGGCTCTTTGAGTAACCGTTAATTCCACCTCGATTTCCGTAGAATCCAAAGTGACCTTATAGTAACCAGGGGTGGCGACTTCATTCTCATGTGAAAAGTGCGCTTTATAACCTGGCTGGCCGTCACTGCCATTGTGAAATATCAATGTGTCTGTTGGCATCAACAAAATATCTCCATAATCACTTACACCGGTTCCACTCAAATGAGTGTGAGAAAATCCGTAGATGTAATTGTCGCTGTAATGATACCCGCTGCATCCGTCCCAGCCTTCGAGGCGGGTGTCGGGACTTAGTTGCACCATCCCAAATGGGCGTGTAGCACCGGGATAGGTATGTCCATGACCTCCTGTACCAATAAATGGGTCCACATAGGACACCAAGGGTGCATCTTTTTGGGCCGGAGTAACATTTGAAGAATTTTGACAACTAATGAGAACCGTGAAAATCACGGAATAACTGAGAATGAACTTCATAGGTTAATTAAAGTTCAAAAGATACGAAATCACGTTAAAAAAAAGTAAAGACGAGCGGGCTATCCTGAAATCGAATTATCTTTACAAAAAATCTGCGAATGCGCTGGATTATCTTCATCTTAATTTACATCGCCATTGATGTTTATGCAGCTCAGGCGTTAAGAACTGTGACCAAAAATCAATGGTTTTACGGGCTTTATGTTTTGATATCCGTAGTGCTTCTTGGCATGTTTATTTACCAAATAAGCTATGGGGCACCGAACCGGACGATGAACCCGATGAGGATGTATACTTTTGGAATGTTCCTTGCGATCATTGTACCAAAACTGGTATTGATCTTTTTTATGTTCGGAGAGGATATCATCCGATTCATTGTAGGTCTTTATACCAGACTGGCGCCCGGAGATGAAGGATTTTATTTGCCGTCACGAAGGAAATTCATCAGTACGGTGGCCCTTGGGCTGGCAGCCATTCCATTTGCTTCTCTTCTATATGGAATGGTGAAGGGGAAGTACAATTACCGCGTTTTAAAATATGCTTTGGAGTTTGATGATCTGCCTGAAGCCTTTGACGGATATACCATTACCCAGATAAGTGACGTGCATAGTGGAAGTTTCGATAACCACGATAAGGTAGCCTATGGGATAGATTTGATCAATGAACAACAGAGTGATATTATCGTTTTTACCGGTGACCTCGTGAACAATCTTGCTGAGGAAATGAATCCTTGGAAAGATCTGTTCTCTAAACTTTCAGCCGTAGATGGAGTGTATTCGGTTCTGGGAAATCACGATTATGGAGACTATGTGAGTTGGGAATCGGAAGAAGCCAAATCAAAGAATCTTGAAGACCTTAAAAACCTGCAACGAGAAATGGGTTGGGATCTCCTTTTAAATGAGAACCGCACTTTAAACCGCAATGGAGAGACCATTTCTTTGATAGGAGTGGAGAATTGGGGAGCCGGAGGATTCAAAAAGGCAGGAGACCTAAATAAGGCGGTTGCCGGGGTGGAACCTACGGCCTTCAAAGTACTGTTAAGTCATGATCCTTCTCATTGGAAAGAGCAGGTAAAAAGTGATGATCGTAAGTTTCATCTTACATTGAGCGGTCATACCCATGGCATGCAATTTGGGATAGAAATTCCGGGATGGATCAAATGGAGTCCTGTGAAATATCGATATGAACATTGGGCCGGTATATACGAGGAATTCGGCCGATATATAAACGTGAATCGCGGATTTGGTTTTATAGGCTATCCGGGGCGTGTTGGGATCTGGCCTGAAGTGACTGTAATACAGCTCAAAAAGCGTCGGAATACAGCGCAATTCGCGGGAAATGTTATATTTGTAACAACCAATACTTCAACCTAATGTCAAAATTTGGAGAATTAATTGAAACCCATGTTCCGGTTCTGTTGGATTTCTATGCAGAATGGGATCAGGCTTGCAAAGAAATGCATCCGGTATTGCGAGATGTTGCAGCTGCTTTAGGTGACAAAGCAAGGGTTATTAAAATTGACATCGATAAAAACAAGGAACTCTCTGAGGCCTTACGGGTAAAGGGTTTGCCAACACTTATGATCTACAAGAATGGCGAGATGAAATGGCGCCAAAGTGGGGAACAGGATGCCAACACTTTAATTGGCCTGGTTCAGGAATACGTTTAGATTTCTTTCAACGATTTACACGCCCAGCCTTTTTCAGCAATAAATTCTAAAACTTTCGGAAGCGCATAGCGCAGGTTTCTCTCTGCCTTGATGCTATCGTGAAACACTACGATACTGCCAGTTGAGAGGTTTTGAAGTACATTTTGGAGACATTTTTCTTCTGAAATATTTCGGTCGTAATCCATGCTAAGTACATCCCACATCACGATTTTATAACCTGTGGAATGAAGGATTTTGGCCGTGGTGCTTTTTAGCTTTCCATAAGGAGGTCGGAACAGATCGAAATATCGTTCGGAACTATCATCCGTATTCATGCCCATCTGATCTTTAGCTTCAGTTTCCGTGAGTTCGATATTCTTCAGGTAAGAACTTCGTTCAAACTTAAATTCGTTCAAATGATGAAAGGTATGATTACCCACAGCATGTCCTTCCACGATAATTCTTTGAAAGATCTCTGGGTGTTCCTGTATATTTCCGCCGATACAAAAAAAGGTCGCTTTTGCCTTATATTGTTCCAATAGGTCCAGAACCCAAGGAGTTACTTCAGGAATGGGTCCGTCATCGAAAGTAAGATAAACCGATTGGGTATCGTTTGGCATAGACCACACCCGTTTTGGATACATTTGCTGTACCAGTTTGGGTGTTTTTGCCAAATAGGATTTCATAGTTATTCTTCTACTGCCGAGCTGTCTTCCGAGGGTAATAAGTTCGGATCCGGTAATTCTTCACGGGTAGGATCGATGGTTTCGTCCTCGCCATAGAAAGCTTTGAAAAGCTTCAAGTAATCATTAAACACCGTAGCTTCCTGCCTTGCAACTTCTTCACTTTCAAAAACGATTACGATATCTACCAGGCCGCGATATTGCTCCATTTTGGTAATGATCTCCTCGGCCATGTTGTATTGTCTTTCTAATTTCAATCGGCTGAAATACAACAGGAATTCCTGGTGTTTTTGTTTTACCTCATCGTACACCAGTCGGGCTTTTTCCGGTTTGTCCAACTGATAGTATCCAAGAATGAAAGGTTCCAGCAGGGAATAATATTCGAAATTTTTCACTGGCATTTTTTCCATGGCAAGATCCAGGATTTCTTCAGCTTTGCCCTCTTTGCCTTCACTCATAAGTTGGTCTGCCAGTCTTGCCAGGTGACTGCGATAGGTGATACCGTTTCGACGCGTCTCAGTATCGTGATAAATATCCGGGCTACCACTATTGCCCCAATCCCATTTCTTCACGATCTCGTACATTTTGTCGGTATCGATTCGACCCATGTCAAACGGATTTCGAGGATCTACCGGAGTCCGTATAGGAACCAGTTTGTACACCACACCATCCAATTGAAGGTAGTCTTTCATCCACAGGTAGTCGTCATCTCCAAAGGCACCGCCACTGAAATAAATGGGCCGTTCCCAATTATTGTTGGCAATGATATCCAGCATGAGGGTACGGTTCTTATACACAAAATCTCCTTTGAGCGTAATATCGATATAGGGAACAATAAGATCGGCATCTTTTGGATCTACAATTCCGCTTCGTAACACTGCATCTCTATCAACCGGGATGCGAATTACCTTAGACGGGAAGGAACTGATGAATTGTCCGCTGTTGAGCTCTACTTTCGTCTGCGGATTTTCACTCGCCACCCAATTCATCCATGTTTTGATGTCGACTGTATCCTCTCTAGTCCTTTGAAAAGCGATCACATCGCGAGTTCCGTAGGTATATTTGTCGTGGGTGAGTTGCGAAGGTATTGGGTCGCTGGTAAACGCCTTTTTCTTCATATCATCAATGTACCAGTCGGTTTGGAACAAACTTGTATTAATGATTCGTACGTCCTGACGGTATTGTTCGATATTTTGCTGGTACCAAAGTGCAAAGGTATCGTTGTCCCCAATCGTAAAGAGGATTGAGTTTTCATCACAAGAATCCAGATACATTCTACCCATGGAGTTCGCGGTGTATCGGTTAGAACGATCGTGATCATCCCAGTTTTCAGAAGCCATCAGCACAGGTACAGCTAGTAAAGTGACAGCCAATGTCACCGGGATTGCCGTTTTGGGCTTGATATAATCTTTCAGCACTTCATAAAGCGCATATACTCCATAACCTATCCACATGGCAAAAACATAGAAAGAACCTACCAGGGCATAGTCGCGTTCCCTCGGTTCATAGGGTCGTTCATTGAGGTATACCTTAAGCGCCAGCCCTGTGAAAAGGAAGAATGCCAATAGAACCCAAAAGCTCTTACTGTCGTTTTTGGCGTGGAATACCAAACCTAGGATTCCCAATATCAGAGGCAGAAAATAATAAGTGTTCCGTGCGCGATTATCGGCCATGTCACCGGGCAAGTTGTCCTGTGAACCGAGTCTCATTTCGTCGATGAAATTTATACCGCTCAGCCAGTTTCCGTTGAGGTCACCACCTTGTCCCTGCACATCGCTTTGGCGACCTACAAAGTTCCACATAAAGTAGCGCCAGTACATATAACTGAACTGATGCTGGAACATAAAGGCCATGTTTTGTCCGAAGGAAGGTTTTTTGATATCCAGGAAGGGTCCGAATTGAGTCAGGAAGTCATTATAGTCATCGCCGTCGACTAGTCCCTGGTTGTAGGCCTGTTTGAATTTGGAAACTTCTTCCACAAGTCGTTGTTCGTTGCGATAGGCTCGTTTTATGCCGAATTCGAGTCCGCCGGTAAATTCCAGATAGTTGCCGCTATGTTCAATACTCCACATACGAGGTAGCAGCGCTTTTTGAGCATCATCCGTATTTTGGGAGGCATTTTTGTATTCATTAACGATCACATACTTCCCTTTTTCAAGATCTTTCTCGTATTTCGGCTTATCGTCTTTGTAAGGGTTTTGCGCATCAAGCCCAACGTAAGCTTCCGAGAATTGCGGGCCATAGAACAAGTGTGTTTCCGGATATTGTTCCCGGTTGTAGTAAGCGAGTAGTTCGCGAGCGTTGTTCGGGTTATTTTCGTTGATCACTGTTCCGGCATTTGCGCGGATGGGTAGCATGAGCCAGCTGGAGAAACCGATAAGGATGAAAAGGATACAAAGGATGAGGGTATTGTAAATCGCCAATCCATTTTTTCGTGTGTATTTCAATCCGAAATAGAACAATGCCACAAACAGTAGTCCTGCCACGATGGTACCTGAGTTGAATGGAAGTCCGATATCGTTTACAAAGAACAGTTCCGAAGCACTGAAGAACTTCAGTGTCATAGGAAGTAACAATTTAAAGATGAACAGCAGGATTCCAACGGTCACAATATTGGCAATGATGAAATTCTTGACGGTAACCTTTTTGTATTTTTTAAAGAAGTAGAGGAACCCGATGGCGGGAATGGTCAATAATCCCATAAAGTGAACTCCGAAGGAAAGACCGATGATAAAGGCAATTAAGATCAGCCAACGATCTCCACGTGGTGTAAACATTTCCCTTTCCCAGCGCAGGCCGCAATAGAACAGTATCGACATGATACAGGCTGCTGCTGCGTATACCTCGGCTTCTACGGCACTGTACCAGAAACTGTCGCTAAAGGTAAATGCCAGGGATCCTATGGCTGCGCTTCCCAGGATAGCAATGGCGTTGTTTTTAGTGAGTTCAGAGTTCTTGCTTACCACATTCACTAATAGGATGGTGAGGGACCAGAACATAAAGAGGATGGTAAATGCACTGGAGAATACCGACATCAGGTTGATGGTAAGTGCGATGCTTTCCGGGCTCATGGCGAAGATCGAGAAGAAGGCTCCCATGATCTGATAGAGCGGCGCTCCGGGAGGGTGACCTACTTCAAGGTTGCTGGCGGTGGTAATATATTCGCCGGTATCCCAGAAACTTACGGTGGGTTCAACGGTGAGCCAGTAGGTGAGCAGTGCTATGGCGAATACGCTCCATCCTAGAATTTTGTTCCATTTGCTGAAATTGAAATCGGCCATAAAAGGTTGTGGTGTTTAATTGGGACGAATTTACTAATAATTAATGGAGTCGAATGATAAAATAATATTAACGCTTCGGGGGGATTTATATTTCTTCTGAAATGGCTGATACGCTGTATTTTTTGCTGAAAATTGTTTGTGTGTACCAAAGTTTGTCTTAAATTTGCGCACTCATTATGGTATTGGCCCATGGTGTAACTGGCAACACGTCTGGTTTTGGTCCAGAAGAGTCTAGGTTCGAGCCCTAGTGGGCCAACAATTTTCGAGAGCCTTCAAGTTTAAACTTGAAGGCTTTTTTCATTCAGTGCACTAGGGCTCTCACGCCCTCCCGCCGGCTGGCCCCTTCGCTAAAAATGTCCACCGGACATTTTTTAAACGCTTGGTCCCCTAGTGGGCCAACAAAACCCAACCGACAGGTTGGGTTTTTTTATTTCATCAAATAAAGTTGTTTCACAACCGTTGGCCCACGTGACCGTGGGTGGTTGTTTGGAGAAATTTGTAACTTTTTGAATGGACAAATTTCTCCAAACTTTCCGCTCCCTCCATTTAGAGTGTTGTAATCTTTACTAGAACTTTCCGTTCCCTCCTTCGACCGTTGTAAAGTATTATTGAACTTTCCGCTCCCTCACTTTAAAGGGTTGTATTCATCTTTTGAGTATTCCCTTTCCGAATATTGGGCTCTCAAAATGGCCATATTCCATCAATGATCATAACCAATCCGTAAGGAATCAAAAATCTTTACTACTACCTCCAAAATATTTTGCTATGAATAACCATCAGATCAGAAAATCGAGTTTTATATTATTTATCAGTCTAATGTCTTTTGCCAGTGCTTTTTCTCAAAGCCCGTGGACGCAGAAAAAAGGGGAGGCCTACACCCAAATCGGATTTTCCACCATCCCGAACTATACGAGCCTTTTTGGTGACCCCAATTTCGATACGGAACGGAGCATTACGGATAATACTTTCCAATTGTATGGTGAATATGGTGTTACAGACAAAACTTCGATTATACTGAATGTCCCTTTTAAAAATATTTCAACAGGAGAATTGACTAATCCAGGGGCAACTGGTGAACCGATAACATTGGAAGAGACAGTTAGCTCTCTGGGAAATGTAACGGCCGGTGTAAAGCATAACTTTTATAACAACAAATGGCTCATCACTGGGCAACTGGATGTAGAGCTAAATACGGGCTCGTATGATGATCTGTCCGGTATAAGAACCGGGTATGATGCCTTTACTTTCAGGCCAACAATCTCTGCCGGAAGAGGATTCGACAACTTTTATGTTCAGGCTTTTACGGGCCTCGACCTAAGGACCAACGACTATAGCTCCAATTTTAGAATTGGTGGCGAGGTGGGCGCCAAAGCTTTAAACCGAATTTGGGTAATCGGTTTCCTGGATGTGGTCCAATCTTTTGAGAATGGAGATTTTGTTCCTCCCACGGACAACATCCTCACCGGTCTGTATGTGAACGATCAAGAGTATTTTGGTTATGGCCTAAAAGCGATCGTGGAAGCTACTCCAAATTTTGGCGTTATCGCAGGTTTTGGAGGAGCACTCTCCAGTGCTAATAACAATGTTCCCAGGGAAGCGGCCATCAACTTCGGCCTGTTTTATAAAATTGGTAAGAAGTAAGGTTCAGAATTTTTTTTGGAGTACTGACAAAAACCAACTCAACATGAGTCACTGTTGAACTAAAACTTAAATTCGGCTGTGAATACAAGGTGGTAGAGTGTTTTATTAAAACCTCCTTCATTCAAGAAACTTCCGGGAAATATTATGTTTCCCTCTAATTCAAAAGCCAAGTGAGAGTTGATGCCAATACCTGCAATACTGCCAATTTGATGAGCGATAAAACTCCTGTCATTTGTATCAGCATAAGACAATTGCATTGCTGGTCCATAAACGCCGTCATTCTTTGAGAACCTCCAAAAGGCAACATAGTCCATTTGTATAGACCATTTTCCTCTTCTAATTTCAAAATACGGATGAAGGTCAATTAAATTCGAGGGCCCAAATCGCGCCACACGTCCGAAATAGGCACCGCGTGGATACAAACCATCAAAAGTATTAAGTGAATTGTTATTGTCATTATTTCCACTAATGGCCTCCGTTTTTACTCCCAAGGAGACAGAGGAAATTTCTTTTTCTATGTTGAATGAAGCCGTCCATGCACTTATGTCCAGATCTCCAAATTTCCCAAATTGATAAACGAATTCGTTGTTGTATTTGAGCCCATTCCATTGTCCGAAGTGACGAACCCCGATGGATGCCCTATTGTCATCGGCCGTTCCAATATTCCATTGTTTAAGCTCTTCCTTTTTGTATAATATATAGATGTCGGTATTGGTTTTATCCGTCCAATTTTGTGTCCAATAGAGTGTACTTAAACTTTCATTATTTTCTAAGAAGTCATTATCGAAAACACCTTCTTTTTGTTGCACAGGCATGGAATGAAACGCCGTCACGGATGTCTTTTCGTCAACATACTGAAGTTGAGCCATATCAAAAGACAAGCGTACGTTTGGTCCTTCCCGAATGTCCACCAAACGACCGCTTCCCAAGCGAATGTTTTGTCTCCCTAATAACAAATTCCAATGTTCATTGAAATGATATCTGGTGTACAATTGATTGAAGCTAAGCTCATCTCGATCTACCGGGGAAAGGTTTTGTTTGCTAGTAATCAAGCTTGAGTTGAGTTCTGCAAATACCTCGAAATTGTCCGATTGCAAATGTCCATGTATCATGGTGCGTTGGAGAAACCAGATGTCGTTTTGATCGGTCTGATTGGAAAATTCCTCATTCACGAATGCTTCTGATTGGAAACGATAACTTCCTCCAAAACTGAGTTTGAATGCTTCTCCGAGGCGAATGGACTTCAATTTTTGGTATATGTTTTTGTTCTCAACATCATGTAGCGAAATTCTATCATTTTGGCGAAGCAACGCAAAGTTGTATAAAGATGTCGTCTCTTGTGCGCTTAAAATTTCAGCAATAAATAAGAAAATGAACAACAGAGGATATCTCATTTTAAAACTTTCTTATTAGTAATACCCCGCAAATAAGCAGTGCAACTCCCAAAAACCGCTGCCAGTTGATCGATTTGACGGGTAAGCCCATCAAACCAAAATGATCGAAAATGAGGGATAATGTCATTTGACCTGCTACTACCAGGGAGAAAGTAAGTGCCGTGCCCAATTTAGGTGCGAGTATGATTACTGCAGCAACATAAAAAGCGCCCAATATACCTGCCGACCATACCCATGGGGTAACCGTTTTTGATTGAGTAACGGTTGAAAAATCAAATTTGAGAATGAAGAGGTAAATCAATAGGCCAATTGTACCTATAAGAAAAGAAGCAAAAGCCGCAAATATAGGTTGATGCACAGATTTTCCTAATTGGATGTTTAAACCGGCTTGTAATGGCAACACCGCACCAGCCAACGCAGCAAAAGCTATGAAAATTATCTGTTGTTTCATGGTTTCTAAACGTGAATAAAAAAGGCCAGAATTTTTAGAAGCCTGGCCTTATGATTATGAGACATTTTTAATTAAACTTTAATGAATTGAAGATCAATATTCAATTTCACTTTGTCACTTACTACGATGCTTCCAGCCTCGGTTACCGCGCTCCAGTTGAGATTAAATTCTTTTCGGTTAATGCTTCCGGTAAGTTCAAAGCCCGCTTTGGTTTGCCCATAGGGATCCACAGCGATACCGTTAAAATCTACATCAAGAGAAATTTCTTTGGTGATGTCTCTTATGGTAAGATCGCCCGTTAAAGTGTTACCATCATAGGAAGTAGATGTAAACGACATTTCCGGATAGGTTTCAGCATTGAAAAAATCATCTGATTTTAAATGGTTGTCCCTGTCTTTATTTTTGGTATTTATTGAATTTATCTCCGCGTTGAAATTGAAGTTAGCATCGATAAAGTTGTCATTTTCGCTCTCGACAGAAGCGTTAAAATCTTCAAAGTGGCCTGTCACAGTGGAAATCATCATATGCTTTACTTTAAAAGCGATTTCTGAGTGCGCTGTGTCGATATTCCATTTTGTTTTTACTATTGTTTCCATATTTAAATTTTTTAATTATTAATAGTTTTAATTTGATTGATAGCCCCCGAAATATTTAACCGGTGACCAGTTTGGTATTACCTCAGGTAGTGGTGGATTTAAATTCGAAAATTCCTCTGAGCCATAAACCACCTTACCTCCTACAACGGTGAGTATAGACCTTAGATCATTGATTCGTTTTTCCGGCACGGTAAAATAGTCGTCGGATAGTATGGCAAAGTCGGCATACATACCCTCTTCCAAGGTACCTTTGACGGTTTCTTCATTGGATACCCAGGCACTTCCTTTCGTATATAAGTGAAGTGCTTCTTCGCGGGTTAATTGATTTTCTTTGGAAGCTAATTGAAAATCGCCTACTGTTTTACCGGTTATCAGCCAATAAAGTGCGGGCCATGGATTGTAGCTGGCAACTCGAGTGCCATCGGTTCCTGCCCCAACGGGCAATCCCAGTTCCATCATTTTCTTCACCGGTGGAGCTTGTTCTGCTTTTTCTGCACCGTAACGCTCTACAAAATACTCACCGGCATAGGCCATTCGGGCTTGTATGGCAATACCACCGTTCAGGGCCTTAATACGCATTAGATCTTTCTCTTGAACGGTTTCGGCATGATCAAACAACCATCTTTTTGATGCTAGCTTTCCATTTGTTTCTTCGTTCACCTCTTCAAAAACATCCAGCATCAGGGAGATGGTTTCACCATAAGTTGCATGAATTCTGAATGGCCAACCGTTATCTACGTGCAGACGAACAATTCGCTTTAAATCTTTACGCCAGGTGGGACGGTCTCTATCCAGTAAGGGTTGTGGTGCAAGGAAATTCTCAAAATCACCGGCACTCCATGCAAGGAATTCACCACCGCCTTCCAACTCATAACCATGATCCAGATGGATTTCTCCGTTATGGCCTACTTCATTGGTTTCCATCCACTCTGTAAATTCTTCGTATTCTGCACCTTTGTTTTGAGGAAAAAGGAAGTATGACAATCGGATTGGCATTTCACCTGCATCTGCGAGGGCTTTGGTGCCTGTGTAGTCTTTCGGGAATTTGTGACCTCCTCCTCCCGCGTCTATACCACTGGTGATCCCAAAGGAATTTAATTCCCGGTAAAATTGTTTGGTGCCATTTTCCATTTCTTCCTGAGTTAATGGAGGTAAACTACCAATGCGGGCATATAATATTGTAGGGTTTGGCTCTGCGATCAATACACCGGTTAATTTGCCATCCGGTCCTTTCTCAAATCTTGAACCTTCGGGTGCTTTGGTGTTTTCGTCGATACCCAATGCGTCCAATCCGGCTTGATTTAAGTATCCTTGACTATAGAGAAATAAGACATAAGTAGGCACGTTGCCAGTAGCTTCGTTTAACTCTTCCATAGTAAAGAGTCGTTTTTCTTCAAATTGGAATGGGCTCCAACCTCCAATAACGCGAACCCATTGTCCTTCCGGGGTTCTGGAGGCCTGCTCTTTTAGCATTTCCAATGCGCGCTTTAAGGTTTTAACCCCGTCCCATCGTACTTCGGCATTAAAGAAACGCCCACCGCGAGTGAGGTGTAAGTGTGAATCGTTTAATCCGGGAATTATGGTCCGCCCTTTGGCATTGAAGGTTTTTGTGGACTCACCTTTTAACTTTAAAATGTCTTCTGAAGTGCCAGTTTTTAAGACCTTACCATCTTTTACGGCAATGGCTTCGGCAAAGGTTCTGTTGTCATCCATCACCGCGACTTTGGCATTTGTGACGATGAGATCGGCAGTTTCGGTTACTTCTATTTGCTTTTTGGATTCGTTGTTACAAGCAACCAGAAAGAAACCTATCATTAATATTGATACTAACTTTTTCATAACTTATGTTTGAAAAGCACCCTGCTTAAGAATACAGGGTGCCTATATTCAGAATCCTTTTTAATTCTTCTTCTTATATCCTTCAGCTTCACTGGCTTCCTCGCCGGTCATCCACTTGCTCATAGTCTTTATATAATCGATACCAAGACCATATGCACCTCCGTATTTCTTGGAGATCTTTACCACGTCATTATACTTGTCGCTACGCGCCCAGTCCCTGTGTATTTCCAATAAGTACTGTAGAGAAGTAATTGGTTTTACACCCGCCTGGATCATGCGCGTCATTGCCATGTCATGTGCCTCTTGGGAGGTGCCACCACTGGCATCTGCCACTACATAAACATCGTATCCATCTTCGAGGGCAGATAAAGCTGCAGAAAGTGTACATACTTCCGTCCAAAGTCCTGCAATAACTAATTTTCTCTTACCGGTATTTTTAACTGCGTCTACCACTCGTTTGTCCTCCCAAGAGTTCATTGTAGAGCGATCGATATAATCTTTGCTATTTGGGAAGTATTCTCTAATTTCTGGGAATACAGGTCCGCTGAATGACTTTTCAGCCACTGTGGTTACAACTGTCGGTACATTGTAGAGGTTGGCCGAAGCCGAGAGCAATCCCAAGTTGTTGCGCAATTCTTCGATAGGCTGTGATTCTACTGCGAAAGCCATCTGACTTTGATGATCTATTAATAGCAAGCTATGATTTGCAGGGTTTAATAATTGTTCCGCTGCGTTGGCCGGATCGTTATTTGGGTTAGGATTATACATATCCCATTGTGCAAATGTTACGGCCGAGATTAAGAGTGCTACGATTGTTAACTTTATTGTTTTCATGTCTAATTTTTTTTGTCTTTTTTGACGGTTATACTTATTTATATTTATTACTAATTATGTGTTAGTTCATTGGAACTTCCATGAGAAGAAGTTCGGTATCAGAGTCGGCTTTTATACTTAACTCATCTACATTCCAAACCCCAAATCCATCTCTTTGATTCAAGGGTTGATCATTAACGGTTGCATCCCCTTTTAGGACAAATACATAGACACCGTTCTGTTCAGAGTTGTTTAACTCATAATTCAATTCCCTTCCTTTATCCAAGTTGGTCATGTTGAACCATGCATTTTGGTGAATCCAAACTCCTGCGTCATCAGGATTCGGCGACAAAATCTGTTGCATCTGGTTTTGACGATCTACCAGGTCTAAGGTGATTTGGTCATAGCGTGGCGTCACGTTTCTTTCTTTCGGGAATACCCAGATTTGTAAAAACTTTACTTCTGAGTCTTTATTCTTGTTGTATTCTGAATGTGATACTCCGGTTCCGGCACTCATCGCTTGGATGTCTCCGGATTTAATTACCGTAGTGTTTCCCATGCTATCTTTATGCTCCAAATCGCCTTCCATTGGAATGGAAATAATTTCCATATCGCGATGAGGATGAGTTCCGAACCCCATACCGGGGGCAACGATATCATCGTTTAATACTCGTAACAATCCAAAACTCATTCGTTCAGGATTGTGATAATTTGCAAAGCTGAAGGTGTGTTTCGATTGAAGCCATCCATGGTTTGCATTTCCTCGAGTATCTGCTTTGTGTAATACAGTATTCATAGTTTTATTTTCTTTATTGGGTAAATGATTAAATCCTAAATTTTCTCTTGCATTTTTTTCGTCGACATCCAACTCTTTCTTAGCTAAGGCTGCTGCTCCTATTAAGGAAGCTGCACTTCCTGCGATTGCTTTTTTTAAGAATTCTTTACGTTTCACGATATTTAGTTTTTGTGTATTCTATAGGCCATTCTTGTGCCAAAAACATAAATAACTATAAATCAATTAGTTATAGTGAAAAGAAGGTTATTAATATTTCTCTATTTTTAGAATATTCTATTATATGAGAAAAATTATCATTATTTTTGAGATATATTTTAGACGACATGAAAGCCATGGACACATCCTTAGTAAAAGAGTGGTTGATAGAAAATTTACCCCATGAAGTAATGTGGATGGATAATTCTGGAAAAATTATTTATGCTAATTCGAAATTCTGTAATCGGCTTGGATATAGTCAGAATGAGGTTCTAAAGCTATCTATTTTTGATATCAACCCTTCCGCCACAGAAGAAAGTTGGGCAAATCATTGGGAAACTGTAAAGAAAAAAAAGGCTCACAATTTTAAGGCTACACATAAAAATAAGAATGGAAAATTCTATGAGGTAGAAATATTTGCTCAATATTTCTCAAATAATGGAAAAAATATCATCTGCGCTATTGTCAATGACATAACTCAATCTTCGTTCTACAAGAAAATTCTGGACAATACAGAATCGGTAGCCAAGGTGGGTGGGTGGAAATTAAATTTACAAGATGGATCACTTATTGTGACCGCCGAAGCACTGAAAGTTTTTGAAACGGAAAATAAGAATGATCTCACTCCGGCTAAGATTATCCATTTTTTTAAGGACACCGAATATGTCAAAAGTCTTTTGAGAAATGTCATGAGAAAGGGCATTCGTTACGATGAGGTGCTTGAAACCAAAGAATCACCACCAAGGTTCATACGAAGCGTTGCCATGCCGGTAACCAAAGAAGAAAAGGTATACAAGGTTTTGGGAGTCTATCAGGACATTACAGACCAACATCAGAAAGAAAAAAAGCTTCAGCTTTTTAAAGAGATAATAAATAATGCTGAAGACATTGTATATGTCTACGACCGTGAAGGAAATCTCCAACATTACAGCGATTCAGTTTCAAAGCAGTTAGGATATAACAAGAAGTTCCTCGATTCTTGTACTATTTTTGACCTGGACCCCGAAGTTTCTGTAAGTTGGTGGGAAGATCACTTTAATGAAATAATTGAAAAAGGAAGTTTGAGATTCGAATGGTTGCTCATGAGAAAAGATGGTACTAAGTTTCCTGTAGATATAACAGCAAATCATCTGAGATATAATGACCAGGATTATAATTGTGCGATTATTAGAAATATCACCGAACGTAAGATGCGCGACCTAAAGCTCTTTGAAGCTTTGGAAGAGATAAAGTCTTTGAAAGAGCGCCTGGAAGACGAAAATGAATACCTGCAAGAAGAATTAAATCGAAACTTTAACTTCGATAATATTATTTGCGAAAGCGAGTCTTATAAAAAAGTTCTTGAGCAGGTAAATCAAGTCGCCTTAACAGATACGACGGTGCTAATTACCGGAGAGTCCGGAACGGGAAAGGAGTTGTTGGCAAGCGCAATTCATGGTAATAGTTCGCGAAAGGATCGCCCCTTGATTAAAGTAAACTGTGCCACGCTACCAAATGAACTAATTGAAAGTGAATTATTCGGTCACAAAAAAGGAGCCTTTACAGGGGCTGTCGCAGATAAGTTGGGAAAATTTACGCTTGCCGACGGCGGCACGATTTTTTTGGATGAGATTGGCGAATTGCCGTTAGAGCTTCAGCCAAAATTACTAAGAGTGTTACAGGAAGGCGAGTTCGATCAACTGGGTAGTACCAAGACAACGAGTGTCGATGTACGTGTTATTTCCGCTACCAACAGGGATCTGGATGAAATGGTTCAAGAAGGCAAATTCAGAGAAGATCTTTATTATAGATTGAACGTTTTTCCTATCCTTAATATTCCTTTAAGGCAGAGGCGTGATGATATCCCTTTGTTGGCTCAGTTTTTTCTCGAGAAATATTCGGTGAAAGCAGGAAAGGTATTCAAACGTTTATCCAAAAAGACGATCGCCAAGCTTATGGAATATGACTTCCCGGGAAACATTCGGGAGCTTGAAAATCTTATAGAGAGGGCTGTAATTATTGAAAATGGTACCACTTTACAACCTGGAAGCTGGATGCCAACATCAAATGGAGCAATTATGACAAAGGGCTTTAAGACACTCGAGGATTCGCAACGGGATCATATCATCGAGGTATTAAATCATACTAACTGGCGGGTGAGTGGCCCAAAAGGAGCCGCAAACATTCTGAATATGAAAGACAAGACTCTGTTTGCCAAAATGAAACGCCTTGGAATTGAAAAGCAGGTGATTTTAAAATCTTAGGCTTTTTGTTTCGTGAAATAAAATTGCTTTGCAACTATTGCCTGTGGGTATCGATTTGCTGATGGTCGTAATTTTTTGAAGGACAATTAAATCGTTTTTCCTTTGCTAAATGCAACTCAGTTGTAGTAATAAATAATTGATTCTGACATCAACAAACAGACGAGGTGAATTTGATTCAGAATTGTGGTTACTTCCTCTTATACCTCAAGTCCTTCGCTTGAATCTCCTTGCTCCAGAGTTCTTTCCCGTCCTTATCAAATATGGTAATTTCCAACACTCTTTCCTTTCGAGGTCCGCTTACATTTAAAATTCCAAAATTGTGCTGTCCCACCAGTGTTTCTTCCAATTTGTAAATGTTGCCCTCCTCTTTGTCGTCGTAGGCACCTGCAGTCAATGAAGAGCAGGTAAGATCATACAGCGGATACACATCGCTACTTTCCTGCATTCTGCTGAGTCCTGTGTGGTGCCTGTCTCCGTCCAGAAAGATCACCCCTTCGATCCTGGCTTCACGTATTTTGTCAAGTAAGTACTGCCTTTCTTCAGGATAGGTGGCGTAGTTCTCATAGTCGGCTTCCGAACTCAGTACCTGGCCACCAATTGCCACAAACTTGAATGGCGCGTAGCTGGATGCCATGGCATTGATAAGCCAGTCAATCTGAGCTTTGCCCAACATTTCCCGATCTGTCGCGAAGTTCCTGTTAGAAGTTCTGAAATATCGGTTATCCAGGAGGAAGAACTGAAGGTCTGCCCATTGGAATGTACCAGTAATACCTCCTTCGCCGGTCACATTATAGTTTGGATTGGTCCAGAATAGTTTGAATATTTCGGTGGCCATTTCCTTTTCCCAAAAGCTGCTGTCCGAATTGTTGGGGCCAAAATCGTGGTCATCCCATATCGCATAGTGATGTGTCGATGCTAATAACGGCTGCATCTCCGGAAGCGATCTCGTGTGGGTGTATCGGTGTAAAAATCCTGTGCGGGAGTTCCAATCGGCCTCTCTTAAGTAGGTGTTGTCACCTAACCAAAGCATAAAATCAGGTGATTTCTGATGAATGGATTCAAATATTTCGAATTCACTTCCGTACGGTCTGCCCGGTCTGTCAAAACGTTCTTCGTTCACGAAATTGCAGCTTCCTAATGCAAAATTTACTTCCGGCGGATCCGTTCTCCATTGCCAGAGCGTCTGTGACTGGAACTCCATGGGATAATCCCTGGTTATTTTCACACCATTGACGAACAGTTCATAAGTATATGTATTGCCCGGTAAAATTTGATCTGCCAGGAGTCTAGCCACAAATGCATCCTTCGCCAGGGTAGCGATCGTTGCCGTTTTATAGCGCTGATCCGGGTTTTCTTTGTCAAAATATTCAAAATGAACATCGGCAGTTTCGGTGGTTTGAACCCATAAAAGTGCTTCCCGCATGGTGGAATACCCTACCATGGGTCCTGATTGGACAAGATCTTGCGAGAAAACTATTGGTGTATTGAACACTAGAAAAGCGATGAAAAGAATTAACCTGTTCATGTGAGCTATTTTTAAATTAGATAGAGTAATATATAGACGGATAAAGATAGTTGATTAAATGCACCATTAGTAAAGAAAATGCAATTGGACCGTTATTAAATTTGTAATTCTAGCTAATATAAAACCTTGAATAATTTTTTTAATGATTTATTGCAGCATAGATGAATCAATAGATTAAATTAGCAATTCAAAATTTTGAAACATGAAAACAAGAACATTCAATCTTTATATTTTACTATTTGCGGTTCTAACTACTGTGATAGCCTGTAAAGAAACAAAGGAAGACAAGAGCTTTGAGGATGCGGAAGTTGAAACGGAAGTTTCTGAAACTGTTGAGCAGAAAATTACCATTGAAAAGTTACAAGATTCTCCCGCATATGCGGATGCTGCCCTGATCCTGGCAGATCCTTCGGGAGCTGAAATTGCGAGTGGAGGTGAGATTGATTTTACGTTCAATGTTGAAAATTATGAGTTGGGTGCACAAACTGAAGGGCCAAATGCTCAGTTGTTGGCCAATTCAGGAAAAGGACAGCACATACATTTTATTCTGAATAATCAACCTTATTCTGCACATTACGAACCGGCGTTTAGCAAAGAAGTTCCCGATGGTGTTCACCATCTTGTGGCATTTCTGAGCCGCTCCTATCACGAATCGGTTAAAAATGAGAATTCCGTGGTCGTAAGAAAATTGGAAGTGGGAGAGAATGCGACTGATACCCAGGGATTAGATATGGAAGCGCCGACTATAATTTACAGTCGCCCGAAAGGAGAATATGCTGGGAAGGATACGGAGAATCTACTATTGGACTTTTTCGTGATCAATACGACTCTTTCAGAAGAAGGAAACAAAGTGAGGGCCACCGTAAATGGGGAGGAATTCATGATTACTGAATGGGCTCCTCACGTCCTCAAAGGTCTTCCAATGGGAGAGGTAACTATCCAGTTGGAATTGTTGGATGCTGAAGGTAATCTGATGCCGGGTCCCTTCAATAATGTCACCAGAAGTGTGATGTTGAAGGAATAGTTCAGAATTAATAACCAAAAAGGCATTAAAAAATATCAGAAATTGTGCAGGCCCACCAATCGGTGGGTCTTCCTTTGTTCAAGTGAAAATCATGGACTGTTAATTAACAATTCTTTCCTTGCTATTGCCGAATAATCATTACTTTTGAATTCATGCTAAGCTCAAGAGGCAAAAATATCATTAGTCTGCTCTTTCTTTCAGCGTTTTTAATGCTGCGAGTTGGGGATGTGCATAGCATGACCCATTTAGGTGATGAGGAACAGGAACCCCATTGCGAACTTTGCGAAATGGTGATTGTTTCTGAGCAATTCAATCCCTTTACTGATAACAACGCTAACGAAACCGGTATTACCAATCCGGATTTTTCAGAAGTCAACATTCGTACGATCGGATATGAAGCACCTCTTCAATTCATTGCTTCTCCGTCGTTTGTCTATAATAAACCACCACCCGGTTTATAAGAAGTACAGTTTATTTGTTCGAATATCTCATTTGTGAGTAACAGATGTGCCGAATCGTTGCATTTATTCATGCAGGAATAGGTTTATCAATAAGTAGCAGATACCGTCCAAAGGCTTTATAACCTGCAAACAAATTGCAGCGAGTCCTCGAACAAATAGCCGTACACCCTTCCTTTTTTTGTACCCAAACGGATAGGATCATCGATCCGTATCCCATAATAATCAATCAAATACTATTCGTATGATACGAACAACCGACCTTACCAAAAAGTACGATCAATTGGTGGCCCTGAATAATCTAAATTTATCAGTGGACCCGGGAGAGATCTATTGTTTACTGGGTGCCAACGGTGCCGGTAAAACCACAACTATCAACCTACTGTTGGGATTCATTTCTCCCTCCTCCGGTAGTGCTTCTATAGGGGGGATGGACGTATTTGAAAACCAAAAAGCCACCAAAAGTTTATTAGCGTATATCCCGGAAAATTTAATGCTCTATCCAAGTTTAACAGCCTTGGAAAACCTTGATTATTTTTCGGGAATCGCAGGAAGAAAGTTGCCAAAATCGCGGTTGGAGCTTTATTTGAACGAAGCCGGTTTACAGGGGGAGGCCTTCGATCAGCGAATCTCCACATTCTCCAAAGGAATGCGTCAAAAAGTGGGGATTGCAATAGCCCTGGCCAAAGAGGCCAAGGCATTGCTGCTCGACGAGCCCACTTCCGGATTGGATCCTAAGGCGAGCAATGAATTTGGTCAATTACTTCAAAAGCTACGCGAAAAGGGTGTGGCTACTCTTATGGCGACCCATGATTTGTTTCGTGCCAAAGAAGTTGCTACACACATAGGGATCATGAACGGCGGCCAGTTGAAACAAGAATTTGCCGCCAATGACATCTCCTTATCCAAGTTGGAGCAGGCCTACTTGGAAACCATGGACTATAAAGAAGAGCTGTCATGATCCTAAAAACATTCCATAAAGAAACCAAAGAACTTTTGCGGGACGGACGCGTACGATTATCCTTCATCATCGTAATTCTTCTATTGGGAATCGCTGTTTGGATTAGCGCCAAACAATATCAAAGTATCAATGAGCAGCATGCATTTGCAACCCAAACAGATCGCACACTGTGGGACAACCAAGGGGAGAAGAATCCGCACTCAGCTGCTCACTTCGGAACCTATGCCTTCAAGCCAAAATACCCTTTGTCTTTGGTAGATCAGGGGGTTGACAAATATGCCGGAACTTCGATCTTTCTAGAGGCCCACAATAGGAATGAGGCGCAGTTTAGCGCCGCAGCAGACCAGACTGGATTATCGCGATTCGGGGATCTTACGCCCGATTTCATCCTTTTGTTTATCATTCCGTTACTCATCATTCTCTTAGGATACAATAGTTTCACCAAGGAAAAAGAAATGGGGACCTTAACTCTGCTCAAAAGCCAGGGGATCTCCTCCACCCGCTGGATGATCGGAAAATGGTTGGCCCTGTTTCTTCCCATATTTCTAATTACAGCGATATTACTTTTGATCGCTGGGATATTACTCTCTAGCCTGGATGACTTTGGAGTATTCAATTGGAGTTCGCTATTGGGAATGTTCCTGGTTTACATCGTTTACTATATGGTGTTTATCAACCTCGTACTATTCATTTCCTCCCGGGTCAAAAAATCAGGTATATCACTGGTATTATCTCTTTCCCTATGGATCGTGGCTTGTCTTGCTGCACCCAAAGCGGCGAGCAATGTAGCAGAAAGTAAATATCCTTATCCAACGCGGCAGGAGTTTGCGGCGATGGTTTCCGAAGACAAAAAGCAAGGACTCGATGGTCACAATCCGTGGAGCGAAGAATCCAAACTTTTGGAGGAACAAGTGCTAAAAGAATATAACGTAGACAGTCTGCACAAACTGCCTTTTAATTTTGATGGCTATCGAATGCAGAAGGGCGAAGAGCATGAGGCCCGGGTATATTTCAAGCATTACAATTATCTTAAAGATCAGTTCGAACAGCAATCGGGGATTTATCGAGTTTTGGCTGTTATTTCGCCCTATTTGCCAACCCGCTTTATGAGTATGTCTATTGCTCATACGGACTATGCTTCCCATTGGGATTTTTCGGATGCTGCAGAAAATTACAGAATTGCAACTCAGAAGTTCCTGAACGACAACTTTGCGGAGAATTCAGAGTACGGCAATTGGGGATACAAAGCAGATTCAGAATTCTGGCAGGAGCTCCCCGAGTTTGAATATGCACCACCGGAATTGAGTACGATAATCGATAAGAATAAATCAAACCTGCTCATTTTAGGAGGTTGGCTCTTTGGAACATTTGGTTTGTTATTATTCAACACTAAAAAGCTTTAATCATGCTGAAATATAACTTCAAATACGAATTAAAGCTGTTGTTACGAAGCAGGTGGATACAGTTGCTGAGCCTAACATTATTATTGCTTTTTGCATTTTCGGCATACAACGGGAAACAAAAAGTTGAGAAAAGAATAAGCGTAATCAACGATGCGCTACTTGAAGAAGAAGAAAGCGACGTTATGATGCTGGCCCTGATCGATTCTGTGAATCAGGGTCTGGACGTCAGCGTTCCTCGATGGACTGTCCCAACCAGCCCCACAGCCATTGGGAATTACTATCCGCGTGTGGCTTCTATGGAGGTACAACCCTTGGCATTAATTGCCACGGGGCAATCCGATCTATTTACGCCTTACGTAAAACCGAGGATTTCAGGGGATGACTTCGCATTAAATTTTACCGAAATGACCAGCCCGGTTCAGCTGCTTTTCGGGAGTTTTGATCTCGCATTTGTGATCGTATTTCTTTTGCCTCTGTTGATAATTGCTTTCTCATATAATGTGCTTTCTGCAGAAAAAGAAAGTGGATCATTGCGATTGCTTGCGTCACAACCCATTGGAATACAGCGTTGGTTGCTGCAAAAACTTGCGCTACGATTTATGTGGCTGTCCTTGTTGGTCGTGGCTTCTTTAACTATAGTCTTTCTTCTATTAGGAATCGAATTTTTGTCTGAAGCGGGTGCGTTTTTTTCACTTTTAGGACTAACCCTGGCGTATATGCTATTTTGGTTTGCACTCGCCTTTTTAATCAATCTTTGGGTAGGAACTTCAGCCAAGAATGCGGTCTCACTTTTGGGCCTATGGGTGATTTTTGTGTTACTGGTCCCTTCGGTTTTAAACCAGTTGGGGAACTCTTTGTATCCCATCCCATCACGCACTCTAATGATCAATGAGATGCGTACCAAAAAAACGGAGGTCTCTAAAAAACAAGATGAGATATTGGACAATTATCTCCGGGATCATCCTGAATATGCGATCAATGATACCACAGAAACCCGAAGTTTTTGGCACCGATATATGGCTTCGCAAAAACTGGTAAGAGAAGAACTGGCTCCTGTGGTGAATACATACGAAAGTCAGTTGCAAAGGCAACAGGACTTAACAAAGAATATGCAATGGCTATCCCCTGCTTTGACCATACAGGAATCATTGAATTCTTTGGCCGGTACTTCCTCTGCAGATTATGACCACTATCGCAAGCAGGTAGTGGCTTTTGCCGAAAACTGGCGGGACCACTTGCTTCCGTATTTATACAACAACCAGGAAATCACCATGGATGATATTGTGGAGTTACCGGCATTCCAGTTTCAGAAACGACCCGTTTCAATGACTGCCACTATCTTACCCATAATTCTGCTTTCAGCAGGGGTGTTCATACTGGGATTAATTGTGGCACGAAATCTTTATAAAGGTCAAAAATTGATTCACTCATAGAATGAAACAAGTGCTCCTTTGGATAATGATGTTGGTCGCCGCCCTGATAAGGGGCCAGGAAGGAGACGTCAGTAATTTTCAACCGCCTGAGAATCCCATCGAGGTTGCTGTTATGAAAGCGGGTAGTGAGATATCCGTAGATGGATTCCTGGATGAACCCGACTGGCAGCAGGTGGAGATCATTGATGACTTTTTCAGAAGAGAGCCAAGGCAAGGAGGGAAGATCAATTATAAGACCCAGGTCCGATTTCTGTACGACGATAAGAATCTCTATGTGTCGGCCGTATGTTTGGACTCATTAGGTTTAAAAGGAATAAGAATTCAGGATTTGAGACGGGATTTCAGTTGGGGCGAGAATGATATCTTCGGAATTGCGCTGGACCCACAAAACCTAAAGCAATATGCACAGGGCTTTCAGACTACTCCCTATGGAAATCAACGCGATTTTCAGAATTTCAATGGAAACAGTTTCGATACCGGTTGGAATACGCTCTGGAGAGTAAGGACACAAAGAACCGAAAACGGTTATGTGGTCGAAATGGCAATCCCATTCAAATCGTTACGATACAATCTTCCGGAAACAGGAAATACGATAGAATGGGGGATGACCCTGATACGATATGCCCGACGGGATATAGAAGTTTCGTCATTCCCGGCAATCCCGCAATCGTTTACCCCCTATCGAATGACCTACGCTGCAAAACTAACTGGGATAGAAGTACCTCCGCCTTCCGCAAATATCAGAATAGAACCCTACGCATTGTACCAATATGATGAAAGCAAAGAAGGAAGTTCGATCACGGCCAAGAATAGCGATCCGAAGATTGGAATTGATGCCAAATGGGCGATCAATCCAAAAACCGTGTTGGACCTAACGGTAAATACAGACTTCGCCCAGGCAGATGTAGACCGGGCTGTCAACAACCTGGAGCGTTTCAACATTTTCTTCCCGGAACGCCGGCAATTTTTCCTGGAGAATTCCGGGATTTGGGCCGGGGGTCTTCAGCAATCCATTAGACCCTTTTTTAGTCGAAGGATTGGTTTACAGGGTGAATTTAACGCAACACCTGCACCCATAGATGCCGGTGCGCGCTTTACACAACGCTCCGAAAAGAATGCCTTAGCCGGATTGTTCGTGAGACAGCGAGAAACCGATAATTCGGCAGCGGCAAACTTTGGAGTGGTTCGATATTTAAAAAATTATGGAAGAGAGAATAATGTAGGTGTGATGGTTACCCATCGTCTGGATGAAGATCTTGATGACCTGGAATTGGAAAGCAATAACAATACTACCATTACTATCGACGGACAAATTCGCCCTACGAGTCAGTGGGATATTCAGTACATAATGTCAACATCTATTGATGAGCAGACAGGTGATACGGGATTCGCGGGGCGAATATTTGTTGGGAATGATACGAACGACTATTACTATGGCTGGGTGACCGAGTATACCGATGCCAAATACAATCCGAAGATGGGATTCGTTCGGCAAAACGATGTAATTAGTCATAATCCGGGAGGATATTACATTTGGCGACCCAAGAAGCTGGATTGGATACGAAGATGGGATCCTGGAGTATTTGCTACCTACAATCATGATGCTTCCAATCCTGAAAGTTTTCAGCAGGCAAACCTATATATTTTTCCAGTCTATACCTGGTTTAAGGACAACAGTTTCGTCGAGGTTTCGTTTTTTCCGACCTGGCAAAACATCAACTTCGAATTTTCTCCTCTAGGTATTGAGATAGAAGAAGGAAGCTATCAATATACTAGAATCTTTATGAGGTACAATACGGATCAATCTAAGAAACTCTCGGCCGGAGTTCGATTTGATTTCGGAGACTTTTATAATGGAAATCGAAATACGATTGCCGGTAGTTTGAGGTACGCTCCATTACCAAACATTGCGTTTACTGCAATTTATGAACATAACAATATCAATGGTCTGGGATTAATGAGCGAAGATCTCGACACAGACCTTTATTCGGCTGAATTGCGACTGGCCTTGAACCCAAGGCTTCAATTCAACAGCTTTTATCAATTCAATAGTTTCGATGAGCAAGGACGATGGAATTTGAGATTGAGTTGGGAGTATATGCCCCTTTCTTTTGAGTATTTGGTATTTAATGACACACAGGTCAATGCATTGGATCCGCAGGAAAGTCAGACGCAATTCATTAGTAAGATAACCCTGTTAAAACAATTTTAGAATAACAGAATATGAATAAAATAATTAGCCTGAAATACAGATCCGATATACTTGGCTCAGCAGCCAGTGCCTTGTGCCTGGCGCACTGTGTAGCAACTCCGTTTTTATTTGTGGCTCATTCCGGACACGTACACGGCCATCATACCCATCCTTTTTGGTGGGGTATATTGGATCTTTTTTTTATCGCTATATCGTTCATTGCCGTGTATTGGTCGGTGATGAATACCTCGAAGAACTGGATGCGTTACGCCATGTGGGTTAGTTGGGGGGCGTTGGCTTTTGTGATACTGAATGAAAAAATTGGTGCGATTCACCTGGTTGAGGAGATGATCTATATCCCTTCTTTGGCTTTAGTTGGTTTGCATTTATATAACCGGAAATATTGTAGATGTGATGATGAAAATTGTTGTGTTCCGGAATAATATTTTACGATGGACTATTGATTTTTTAAAAGTACAATAATAGATATATAGAGGTTTTTTATTAATAGTCTTTAGTTGTGATGCGTGCCCTCACGGTTAGTAACGGAAATTTTTATAGGGAGGGCCAACAAGAGGCGACCCCGTAATGGGGTCGCTTTTTTGTATTTCAGTTTAAACCGAATGTATAAAAATCACTATCGCTCATGCTCCTGTATAAAGGACTCTATATCACGGTCGAAGAGATAATATCCGGATTTGTCATCACCAATGATGTTCAACTTATCCAATAAGGTACGTGCCGTAGCTTCTTCCTCCAACTGCTCAGTTACATACCATTGCATGAAATTATTGGTATTGTAATCCTTCTGCTTCAAACATTCATCGATGATGGTATTGATCTTTCCTGTGACAAACTCTTCACTGGAAAGAAATTTCTGGAACAAGCTATTTAAAGAATCAAAATCATCCTTGGGTTCTTCCAGGGACGGGATATTCACTTTTCCTCCTCTTTCATTCATGAATTTAACAAGCTTCAGCATGTGCTCGCGCTCCTCTTCAGATTGGGAATAGAAGAAATTTGCAATTCCTCCATACCCTTCCGCATCGGCCCAGGAGGCCATAGCCAGGTATTGCATGGACGCCATAGCTTCGTACTTGATCTGATCGTTCAGTAAATTTTCTATTGATGCATGCATATTTTCTTTTTTAAGATTTAGTAATACAAAGGTACCCACAAAAAATCCCGTTTATGAGCAGAACCCAATCTTTTTCCTTATCCGGCAATAGCGGATGATTATGTTGTTCTACCAACTTCCACCACCGCCTCCTCCGAAGCCGCCTCCCGACGATCCGCCGCCGCCACCCGATCCGCTGCTGGAGGGTGAACTTACCATCACATTCCCCATGGAGGTCATACTGCTGTTAAACGAATTGGAGAAATTATGGAAATTGCTATGATGTCCTGTATGATGATACCAGTTAGGCGGAGGAACATTAAGGTCATCAAACTTCTTCGCCCACTGTTTGAAAGATCCGAAACTCATGGCGTAGGCCATGGTGGTCTCGAAATACATCGGACTCTCACCCAACAGCATCTTCAACTTGCCTTCTTCCGCAGTTTTAATGAACTTCTTAAATCCTTTGAGTTCGGACAATACTGCGGTACCCCGCCGGTTCTTCTTGATCATAAATGTGTTCATGATGAGTAAGACAATAATGCTTACAAATCCAGCGATCGCCGCCAGGAAACCCCAGAAATAGAACAAAAAGGGGACCACCAGGAATATGCTTACCACCAGTACAAAAGCCACCCAGCCTAATATTCTCTTAGATTTACGGATGTAATATTGCTGCGCCGCTTTCTTCAAAAGGATTTTTGCACTACTCATTTTGGTGTAAAATTTATTCCGAAGGGAATTCACCAAAACCTCTTCTCCATCTTCGAACAACCCGTCGAAGATCTTTCGTTCATAGTGAGGTCGTCCTTTGGGAAGTTCTTTCAAACGAACCAACTTAGTATCGTCTTTCGCGAACAGCCCCTTTTTATCAATCTGCTCGACTTTCACCAGGCCTTGCGATCCCCAGTACGGAATCAGCGAAATAAGATCCCGGGTACTGCCACGATCGTCAATGAGGAAGCCGGCCATAGCGGGATCCATTTGTTCCGGCGGATAATAACTGGTTACCGCAGGAGCCGGATCATCCTTCCCATGTCGACGGAAGATCATATAAAAGATTCCCCATATTCCGGCTAATATCAACGTCCAACCATGACTGTTCCAGAAAGGCCAGGCCGGTTTTATCTCGGCGATGCTATCGGTTGGAAGATTAACCAAAATCGTAACCGCCTGCCCATAGACCGATGTATAGTCAGGACGGGAACTAGCGGTGATCACGCCTCCCTGAACAAGCGTCTCAAAATCTTCCGTAGGTTCTGTAAATCCGGTAGGACCGGCATACATATACACATCCGAATCGTCCATGCTCATCCCCTCAGGCAAATGCACCCGAAAAGTCATATTCTTAAAAGGCGCATACCAATCTGTGGGTTTCAGGTTCCAGTAAAAACGAGTGGTGTTCTTTTCAAACAAGAAGGCATTCTTCACCCGATATCGTATTTCATAACTCACCGGCCCTTCCACCCAGATATCGGCATCCCCAATCTTGATCTGCATGAAATTGTTGAACCGTTGTTCAAATTTTGAGGAAACTGTATAGTTGTGTCCAACGACCTCAACATCGCTTATTTCGATCTTTCGCTTTTCCTTCGTTCCGGTCTCTGTGAGTAGATCATATTTGGTCTGTATGTCGCGATATATTCCGTGTTTTTGCTGGGTGAAGAACACATCATATTTCTCCACCACATCAAAGTATCCGTCCTCGTGGATATACACATCCACTTCGTAGGCGTCCACATTAAAGCCCTGTGATAAGGCCGGAGCGCCCCATAGGCACAGCCCGAAGGTTATGACTAGTATCTTGATGAATTTCATAGTCCTAGGATGAAAAATCTACTTTGACGTTTTCTTTTTCGGCTTCGGCAGTCTCGAAGTAATCATAATGCTTATATCCGAATATCCCGGCAAATAGCACACCTGGGAAGCTTTCGCCATAAGTATTGTTCTCCCGAACGGTTCCATTGTAGTACCGCCGACTCCGTTCCAGGTTTTCCTCAATTTCGTTAAGCTTTTCCTGAAGCTGAATAAAGTTGGTGTTGGCCTTTAAGTCGGGGTAGGCCTCGCTCAATGCAAAAATACTGCGAAGGGTCTGCTGCAAGGCGTTTTCCGCTTTTATCTGTTCGTTGATATCCCCGGTGGGTACCGCAATGGCAGAATTACGAGCCTGAATGGCCCGCTCCAAAGTTTCCTTTTCGTGGGCGGCATATCCCTTTACGGTTTCAACTAAATTGGGAATAAGATCGTAGCGCCTTTTAAGAGCCACGTCGATATTGCTCCAGCCGTCTTTTACCAAATTGCGATTCCTCACAAATTTGTTGTAGACTGTAATGGAAAGTAAGACGAGAAGGCCGAGAACAACGAGTAATCCGATGAGAGTGAGATTCATGTTTTTATTTATTGGTTAGCTTGACAGTGAGAATGTTACAGTGATTCCTCTAAGTTACCAACTTTTTTGGTAATCAAACCGAACTAGTTCGATCATAGATTCCGACAACACAATCTGAGATTCGGCAAAAAATACCTTCTCATTCCTCCGCACCTTTGTGATGTAATTAAAAACACACACGATGAATACAAAAACAGCAATTATCACAGGAGGAAGCCGGGGATTGGGCCGCGATATGGCAATCAACCTCGCCCAAAATGGAATCGATGTGATCTTTTCCTATCATTCCAATTCTCAAAAGGCCAATGAGGTCATTTCTGAAATTGAAAATATCGGACAAAAAGCCGCCGCATTTCAATTCGATGCCAACAACCCGAACAGCGGAAAAGACTTTATTTACAAAGCTACCCAGTATCTTTCCGAAGAAAAAGGAAGTCCGAACTTCGATTTTCTTATCAACAATGCGGGAACCGGAACCTTTAATAAGGTGGCCGATACTTCGGAAACTCAATTCGATGAGATGATGAACATTCACCTGAAAAGTGTTTATTTCCTTACCCAGGCAGCACTGCCATACCTAAATAATGGCGGGCGCATCATCAATATTTCCAGCGGACTTGCACGTTTCAGTTTGCCAGGAATGTCGGCCTACGCCATCATGAAAGGCGCCATCGAAGTGTTTACACGTTACCTGGCCAAAGAACTGGGCGATCGCAAGATCACCGCCAATACCGTGGCACCGGGAGCCATTGCAACCGAGTTTGCGGGAGGTAGCAACAAAGACCCCGAAAAAGTCGCGATTATCTCAAGCATTACTGCTTTGGGGAGAGTAGGAGAAGCCGAAGATATCGGAGGAGCCGTTGCATTCCTGTGTTCCGAAAAGGCAGGATGGATCAACGGGCAGCGCATTGAGATCTCCGGTGGGATGTTAGTATAAATCTTTTCTCTAAATTTATTCTTATGAATGAGCTGAAGCACTTCCAACGAGTGGGAGACTACCATAAAATGGCAAACATCCCTGCACCCGAACACCCGTTGATCAGTCTGGTTGACTATAGCAGTGTGCAATATCCCGAAGACATCGAATCCATCCGCTGGAAGCAGGATTACTATACCATCGGACTCAAACGCAATATTCCCTACAAATTGTTTTATGGGCAACAGCAGTATGATTTTGACGAAGGGGTGATGACGTTCATCGCCCCGGGGCAGGTGATGAGCCTGGGAACCAATCCCAATCTCAACAGTAAGGAGCCATCGGGTTGGTTGCTGTTGATACATCCGGATTTCCTTTGGAATTCGGGGCTGGCGAAGCAGATCAAGCAATACGAGTTTTTCGGTTATACGGTGAACGAGGCCTTGTTCCTTTCAGAAAAAGAAGAAAATATGATGCTGGATTTGATGGAGAACATCCGGCGCGAGTACCAGTCCAATATCGATAAGTTCAGCCAAAAGATCGTGGTCTCTCAATTAGAATTATTGCTGAATTATGCCGAACGTTTCTACGAACGGCAGTTCATCACCCGCAATATCACCAATCACGAAGTCCTGGGTAAACTGGAGACCCTCCTCACCGAATATTTCAAGGAAGAAAGCCTGATCGATAAAGGGCTGCCATCGGTGCAATTTGTAGCAGAAAATCTCAACCTTTCTGCTAACTACCTGAGCAGTATGCTGAAATCCCTCACCGGGCAGAGTACCCAGCAGCACATTCAGAATAAAGTGATCGAAAAGGCGAAAGAACAGTTGTCGGCAACCACAAATTCAGTAAGTGAGATCGCTTATAATTTAGGGTTTGAACATCCGGCCTCTTTCACCAAACTTTTCAAAAGTAAAACGGAAATGTCACCCATGGAGTTTCGGAAGACGTACAATTAATTATTCAGGACCAGTTTGTAACCCACCCCACGCACGTTGACGATCTTTACGCCCGAATCGAATTCGAGTTTCTTCCGGAGTTTGGAGATAAACACGTCTAGCGTACGGCCCACGTAATCGCCTTCATCACCCCAAACGCGGTTAAGGATGGTCTCGCGTTCCACAGTACTGTTGTTCGATTCATACAGAAGTAATAACAGATCGGCTTCCTTGGAGGTGAGCTCGATACGTCGCTCCTCAATGATGAGTTCGGTGTTGAGCTTGTCGAATTTGTAAGCCCCCAAATTGATGATGTTGGGATTCTCTTTGGTGGGTTTACGGTTTTTAAACACGATAAACAGTGCCGATCCCATGGCCAATATAAATCCGATGACCATCACATAGAGATACCATTTGGAAGAAGGCTCATCTTGCTGAGTGGTTTGTTTTTCTTCGGAAATTTCCGCACCCGAGTCCATCATGGTAAAATAAATGGTGTAGCAGGCCTTGGGCTGTACCCGCGACTGACACGGAACAATATCCTTTTGCGTCAACTCATTGACTTCGAAACTATACACCACCAGATCCGAATCGCATTCCTGCACCTCCAGGATATATCGGCTAGCGATATAGGTGGCTTTTACGATGCTATCGGTTATGGCAACCAGGTCTTCCGGTACAAATTCGAAATCGGAGGCAAAGGAGATCTCATAGCGATTGTCCTTCTTTACAATGGGAAGTACCCTCGAAGTGGAATCTTTGGACTGCAACAACACCTGGTGACCTATCATTCGCAAAGAAACTTCCAGGTGATCGTCCTCCAAAGGCTCCTGCGCAGACAGGGGAAAGCCCAGCAAAAAGCATAAAATATACAGGGTGATCCAGCGATTTTTTGGAAGGTACATGCTACAAAACTATTTGAATCTTAGAACATTTATAATGATTTACACAAAATTTACATTAATTTACATTCGGTAACGGAATAATGGATTGATCTGCAATACATTTGGTCATCATCAATCCATAACGCAAATATCATGAAGAAG
The DNA here is from genome assembly GCA_009827225.1 of Flavobacteriaceae bacterium. Taxonomy (GTDB): domain Bacteria; phylum Bacteroidota; class Bacteroidia; order Flavobacteriales; family Flavobacteriaceae; genus Aureisphaera. The sequence continues at coordinate 66,010 of WUAI01000003.1, forward strand.
AACATTTTTATTACCATTTTAGCCCTGGCGGCATTGTCATTCGCCATTTACAGCTTTACCTATAAGGCCGACGACGATACCGTCGATGTTGCTATTTCCGAAGTGACAAACACTCCCGAAGTCGAAACTCCGGAACCTGAAGTTAAGGACGAAGGACCCATGACCGAAGAGAATTTCAAAGAAGCTGCAACCGACTATAATATCAAATCGGGACCCACCACTTTCTTCGATGTGGGAACACGCTTTAACAGCATCAAGAAATCCAAACTGGACAAGGTGACAGCCTTTAGTGATTTTATCTGGGACAAACACGCCGAACGGATCATTGAGTACAAAACGCTAAAAGTAATCGTACTGGAAGACAGCGAACCCAGCGATGTACAGGCAGTGGGTACTTCCGGAACGTTTACCGAAGAGCAACTCCAACTTTTACGCACCTCCGATTATGCGACCAATTTATTGATCTGGGCCGATTATGTAGAGCGCGATCCCTATTACGGAACCGCCAACGACAGTCACTGGACCCCTTACCTAACGGTTGTACCCGAAAAGCAGGCACAATATTCGGAAGGAAAAGATGCTTTTATTTCCTATTTCGTGGAAGGCTCTCGTGAGATCGCCCGAAATGTGGATAAAACCAAAGTAAAACCCGCCAAATTATGTTTTACCGTTTCTGAAGACGGCACCATCAAAGACATTGAAATGATGAACGGTTCCGGTTATACGAATTTTGATATCAAGGTGATGGAACTCATGGAGAACATGACGGGTTCCTGGATTCCTGCAGAAAATACCGAAGGAGAAAAAGTAGCCCAACGTCTGGTGCTTTCCTTCGGAAATATGGGATGCTAACCATCAACACATCTCAACCTAAAAAGGTTCCTTTACTTGCGTAGAGGAACCTTTTTTTATAGTTATTTGTTCGCCTTCATTTTCTTGATCTCCCTGTTGGCGATCCACTTGGCGATTCGGTTTTTTACAAAGGGTATTTTGATATCGTAATAGAAGTCTTTCTTGTCTTTATAGAACCGGTAATCGGCCCACCCTTTTGCTTTGTTCATTTCTGAAATTCCCTTAAAAATATTGAAGTACACCAGTTGTCCCAGGGAAGGCTTGTGTTCCTCGTGGGTTTGTATGGCCCGGAGCAACTTTCCATATTCCTTGAGTGCTATTACCCGATTGTGAGCCGTTTCCTTTTCTGTTTTGGAGGCAATCTTCAATTCTAGGGAGGACACAAATTCGAATCCGCATTGGGTGAAGTGTTCTCTTAAGAATTTGGTGGTGTGATCGGCTCCAAATCCGGCGCAGGTTGAGAGCGCCATGGCATACTTACCAAAATAGGGGGGTCTGTGTGCCAAATAACTGGTGCGCTCAATGAATTTCTTCATTAACGCGCTAATCGCACGGGCATAGGTAGGCGATGCAAAGATGGTAGCATCGGCTTCATTCATAGCTTCCAGGATGATATCCCGATCGTCCTTCAGCGGACAATTCTCTTCTCCCTTGTCGATGCATGAATAACAGGCCAGGCAGTCGGTAAGGTTGAGTTCCGAAAGCATGATTATATTGAAATCAATTTCCGTGTTACTTTCCTTCAGCATTTTGAGAATGCCATAGGTATTTCCGCGCTGCGGACTCCCACAGATGGCTGCTATTTTGATTTTCTTTTCCGTTTTCATCAAATAAAATTAGGTTACTGCCATCGGGCGATGTTGAAACTGTTGTATGTATTCAATGATGGGCTGGATACTGTCCTTATCCATATGGTCGAAACCATAGCGTTCTTCTTTACTGGCCTGCGGATCCGGATTGAATACGGAAGCTATATAAAGCATCATCTTCACCCACCGGCTCACTTTGGTGTGGTCCAGCTTACCTGCCAGGGCCACATGTTCTATCTGAGAGCCCAGTTTGGCTGGCAATGAATTGGCCACCCATCGCTCCAACTTCTCACTGGGCCCTGCACCCGAAACCGAAAACAAGAGTTTTGCCTTGCCTTCGAGCTGCGGTAAATTGGCCAGAATCCAATGCCGGATGGTCAACTTAAAATAGATAATGGAACTGCCCAGGATTATGTAATCGTACTCGGCTGGGTCGGCTTTGGGATCTTTGATGTCGATCGCCGGGAGTCCGGTAGCTTCTCCAATCCAATGGGCATACTGTTCTGTGCTTCCATACTTTCCAGAGAAAAAAATGGCACCTTTCATACTGTTGAGTTTTTAAATTTCAGGTTAACCCATAGGACCATAGACTATGGCCTTGTCACCCACATCGATTTGCTCACAACTCTTGGTAAAGCTGCTTTCGTCCATTTCGATCTGGAATCGTAAATTCTCATCTTCACCATTCGAACCCACCGGCAGCCAACGATACGGCAGGTCCAGTTCGGTTTCCTTGGGATCCAATAGGTTGAGAATGGCATACTGTCCTTTTTCGGCATTGAAACCTTCAGGTTTGGTAAAGCTGAGTTCCAGGGTATGGTCGTCGATCTTCTTCTGCTCCACCATTTCAACGACCCGTTCGTCCTCGTATTTTTCGGGACCACAGTCGGTCCATATCTTGTCCTTATTCATCTGTAAGGCTGCTAAGAATCCGCCCGTGACGCTACCCTCAAATCCGCCGCCCGGAAACGCCCAGGCAGAGGCGAAGTACAGGTTAGGCAACAGGAAGTTGTTTCGGAAACGCTTTCCAGCCGTTTGATCTAAGGTTTGAGCATAGCCATATACCGATCCGGTAGGATTGGAAGTATAGCGCTGGATGGTCTTCGGCGTACCTACTTCGTAATAATCGACACTATCCTTAAATCCGGGATATTGTTTGTCGAGCCGGTCCAACAGGATCTGAGCGACTTCTTCTTTGCGTGCGTCATATTCCTCCTTGCTCAATCCTTCCCATTGATCCACACTGTCCACGGCACAGATGGAACCAACCGATTTGCCTTCCGGAGCGAGTCCGGCATCTACTTTTCCGTAGTCCACAAAGATGAAACTGCGTTTGGACCAATCGCCATAGTTGTTGGGTTGGACGTCCTTCAGAGTGTTTACACCTTCACCGCGTAGGTAATTAGAGTAATATTTAACTCCAAATTTTTCAACGTTGGTGTTGAAACCCAAATAGATCGACAACAACGAGCAGGAATTGGTATGATTCCCTATTTTTTGCTGAAGGGCACTGCGATGCGGTTCATCCAGCATAGCCGGAACCAGCGGAATGGCGCAATTCGCCACTACGTTATCACATAATACAGTCACCGGCTCGGCCTCCTTGTTGAATTGATCCTTGAAGGTAACCCCTTTGGCCACCCCTTCGTAGGTAACGATCTCTATGGCTTTTTTACCCAATAAGACCGTGCCTCCGTTTTCTTCGATGTAATTTGCCAGCGCATCGCTCATGGCCTGCGAGCCGCCTTTGATAAACCGACCGCCCGCTCCCACAAAACCTGAGAATGGCAGGCAGAAATAGAACATAGATAATTTATACGGGTCATCGCTCCAGTATGCCAGGTGTGCCACGAGGTCCAGTTTCGCATTTTCGTTGGTGATGTACTTGTCCAGCCAGGATCCTATCGTATGTCTTGTGGCTTCCACAAGGCTTGGATAAAGTAAGGGCATCAACGGATATATCAATTTTCGCTGCCATGGTTTACGCGGTTGATTCATTGCTTCTTTCCGCACATTCTGCAACAATTTTATGAATCGGGTCAATCCCTTTTTGTCCTCCGGATATTTCTCGATAAGTGCTTTTGCGGCAGCTTCAAAACCATGTGGGAAGACGAACGGATCTTTGTCCGTTACCACGGCATAGAACTCGGGCACCTTCTGAAACTCGATTTGATCTTCCAGTTCCAGCATTTTAAATAAATTCATCAGGGTGCCACCTTCATTGAGGCCGCTCATTTCGTGGAGGCCCACCTCCATGATGAAGTCCTTTCGCTTAAAAGTGGTGGCACAACCGCCGGGTTTGTGGTGTTGTTCAAGTAATAATACTTTTTTTCCAAATTTAGATAGGGTAGCGCCAGCAGAAAGCCCCGCCAACCCACCTCCGATAATGATGGTGTTGTATCTCATGACGTGATTTTTTAAGCGGCGAGCTTTAAATCGATGGTATTCTGGCGAGAATTCTATGGAATGTTAAATCTTGATGATATCCGTAGGTGTTTCCACCAGGATGGTCCGGTCGCCGCGAATGGCGATGGGTTGTTTCATGATCTCCGGGTTATTACGGATCATTTTGATCCAGTCGTCGTCCGAAAATTCGGCCTGCTCAAACAGGTTGGTATATGCCGGGTGTTCCTGGTTCACCAGGTCTCCTATGGAAATGCTTAGTCTGCCGGCGATCTCTGCGATCTGCGTCCCGGTAAGGGGACGTTTCAGGATGTCGAATTTCTGAAGGGCAAAGCCTTCGGTCTCGGCATAGGCGATGGCCTGCTTGGCCCGCACCGATTTAGAACTGTAGAACAAGGTGATCTGTCTTTCTGAAGTGGCTATTTCTCCCATGACGTTAGATTTTAGACTCTAATGTATAGTCAAATAAGGAGTTGAGAAATGATAAAAGTCAGGAATGGGATGAGGCTAATGTCCTCCGAAGCTCTTTAGAGCAAAGGAGGGGGTTTTGAGTGGATTTATTTGTTATCTTTGAAGGAACTCCCCTTTACTTTAATGGCTAGTAGTTGTTGATATCAGTTTTTCAATACTGTATATCAATAATTAGTTAGATAAATTTTTATTGTTTGTTATTAAAGTAAATAAAATTATGGAGTTCAACGAATATCAAAAAAAAGCGAAAAAAACCGACCAATTCACAGATAAGAATAAATCTCTTGCCAGCTCAATGTGGAACATACAGGAAACATTGGCGTTACTCTCGAGAAAGTTTGATGAAAACGGCAGAAAGACGTTAGATAATGAAATTTATTTGGATTATGTTCAGAGAAAATTAGGCGATTTGACTTGGTATATCTCCAATATAGCCACTTGCCATGACTTAGATTTTGAAGATATAATACAAGCTAATATCGATAAATGTGATAAAAGATGGGGTAAAAAAAAACATAAGCTACGTTCGTTTGATGAGGGGTTTTTAGAAGAAGAAATTTTACCAAGAAAGGCCATTTTCAGAATAAAAGAAGTTGGAAATAAAACTGAGATCGCAATTGAAGGGAAACTAGGAAAATGGTTTAGAATAGGCGACAGAGTAACGGACAACAATCACGAAGAAGATGGATATAGATTTCATGATGCGATACATTTAAGTTTTATGACGAATTTAGGATGGTCTCCTGCAATGCGTTCACTTCTAAATCGAAAACGAAAAAGCAATCCCAAATTTGATGAAGTTGAAGATGGTGCGAGGGCAGCTAATTTAGAAGAATCTGTGTCAGCCATGATTTTTGAATTCGCAAGAGAGAATAACTGGTTTGAAAATCGAACATCGGTTCCGTTAGAACTCTTAAAAATGATTGACAGGATTACAAGAAACCTTGAAATTAGTGAAGCAACTTTTGAACAATGGGAAAATGCGATTTTAAATGGGTATGAAATATTCAGGCAAGTTCGTGATAACAAAGGTGGATATATATTAATTGATATGGACAATAAACAAATGGAGTATAGTAAAACCCCTATTTCTGTATGATTTCCAGAGCGTTTATTTCAGAAGATAAAAAATATAGGTATTCTCTGACGCGAATTTGGGATAAAAATTTAGATATCGTTTTGTTTATTGGACTTAACCCTTCCACGGCTGATGAAAAAGTAAATGATCCCACAATAAGGAGATTAATTGGTTATGCTCGCAGGTGGGGTTACGGTGGAATGTTTGTGTGTAATTTATTTGCCTTTAGGACACCGTATCCAAATGAATTGTTTAAAGCTAAGCACCCGATTGGTCCTGAGAATGACGGACATATTGTTGAACTTATGAAACGATCAAGAAAAACTGTGTTGGTTTATGGAAACCATGGTAATAAATTAAATAGACATTCTGAATTACTCAAAATAATTCATGAACCTTTTTGCATAAAAATATCGAAGTCAAAAATGCCGATGCATCCTTTATATCTGAAATACACTGATAGACCAATAAAATATTTCGGTAAACAGCATGATACATAAGAAAGCGTTGTGCAAGAGGATCTAATCAAAACCAAAGAAAAAAAGAGAATGAAATATAGATATTTTATATTGTAATTTGGAACGACATAACCATATTTATTAAGCGTAAAGACTGATTTGAAACTTAAAATTAAACGAAATATCACTCTTCAATATATCAATGAGCTAAACCAATTGGTTTATAGTTCCGAGGAAGCATTAGATATCGAATTACCTAAAACTCTTAAAAGAAATTCTTTCGCTGTAATTCCATCATTCATTCAATTTTTTGCAACCGTCATCAGGAAAAGTAGGTGTGCTAAATTAATACTTCCCTTTTCATCAGAAGATGAATTAACAGACTACATTCGTCAGGAGTTTGTTTATCCAATAACGGTACTTGCCTGGAACGTAGATATTAAAGATAAATCAGACATTGATATCAAATCTAAAATGGCGGTAATTAGTCAAGACTATTTTACCAGATTAGAGTTTTTAAAAATAAAGGTGCTGAGGTCATTACCTATCTACAGTTTTGACCACGATTATGTTAAACGGGGACTTTCAAGGTTTTTTTACAAATCAGATTATAGTTTAGTGGAATTAGATCAATTGGAATTCAATCTGTTTCCAATTTTTAAGAAGCTTTCTTTAGCACATAATGTTCGGGATAATAGAAATACATTATCTCCAATTCTGCCAGACCTTACTGAGATAATTTACGAATTATTTAAAAACACACATGAACATGGTAGAACAAATATCGAAGGAGGATATTATTTTCCAAGTGCCCGCAGTGTTACGGTTAGAATGTTAAGAAGAAAAAAGTCCGATTACCTCTCAGATGAAGAAATTCCGATCTCTGTAAAAGAATATTTTGCAAATAATCTTCCACTTACTGAGCAAAGTGATTTTATTATGTTGGAGGTCTCGGTTTTTGATAGTGGGCCTGGACTAGCTTGTAGATATGCTAAAACCTCTGATTTGTCTAGTTATACGTTAGAAGAAGAGTTGAATATCACGAAAGAGTGTTTATTAAAACATAGAACTTCGTCGGACGCTTATCTTTCTGCTGTTAAAGGAGAAGGACTAGACAAAGTAATGCAGCTTTTAGATAAAAAAGGATTTCTAAAAATTCGTACAGGTAGATTGAATCTATTTAGAAATTTTATTTCTGACCCTTATGAAGAGTCGGCAAAAGTAGAAGAAATTGTTCTGAAAGATTATACAAATAATGATTTAAATTATGTTGAACATCCCCATGTATCAGGCACACTACATACATTTTATTATCCAATCGGAAGTGATATATGAAGGATTATTTCATTTACAGCTATATCGATTACCAGAATTTCAAGGATGGCTCAAAGACCATCACTGTTCTTTTCATCGCGGAATCAAAAATTAGGAAAAACTCGTTGATTCAAGGACTAGAAAAATTTAATCAGGAGAATATTCTCTCAGATAAATTTGTGGTAATTATTCCTGAATATTGTGATGAACAATTAGTGAGCATGTTTGAACGTCATTTGCTTGATACGTTTAGAAGAGTAGTTGGATTTAATCAATCTTATGTAGATGAAAATTTTAGTGTGTATCAATTTGATTCATTAGGTGAGCCTAAGAAAAAATTGGGGCAATTAAAGGGGCTAATAGGACCAAAAAAGTTCTTTAAGGATCTCTTTCAGAATGGAAATTTCTACATTTTTAGTTCTAGAGAAGGATTGATGGAATCCACTCCTGATCATCACTTTGTTTTTCCTTCAGGAAAGCACAGCGAAAAATTCATTCGTACAGCTAATGTATTGAGGGATAGCAATGAGATCTTCTTTATTGCCATACAGTTATTATCAAAGTTTATGGATGTTGAAACAATTTATTGTGATACTGCTTCCATTAATGTTTTACCTTTTGCTGTCTTTGAAATTCAAGGAAGATTTGGAATCAAGAATGAAATAAGAGTAAAAAGTTTTGATAGTTATAAGGTTTTTGAGGACTTTAACCAACTATTCCAACCAGAGTCTTTAGTATTAATTTCTTCTTCAACCTCCGGAAACATTATCGATAGATTACGTAAAAAACAAGTCACTGATGATAGTGAAATTATGGTTTTGTTTTTCTTAGGAGATCATGCCAGTTATTTAAAACATAAAAAGAACATCTTTTGTAACATCAGTTTTTCGAAGAAGTTTCAAAAAGGATTTAACCCATTTAAAACATTTAAAAACGGTTTAGAATGTGAACTTTGCAGCAATCACTCTCAACCTGTTTTAATTCAAACAGACATTTTTTTAAACGTAGAGCCGAAATACAATACTCTTACACTTAAGAAATCTGATACACCAAAGTTTTTAAGCAGATTTGTTGAAGAACATAAGGCGGAAGATGAAACTTCTAATATTTTCAAAGTTCATTACAGAGATATTGAAGAAGATGACAAAACATATGAGATTTATCTCGATTACACAAAGCTGCTTCAAAATGGGGAGCACCCTACATATCCACGACATTATTACAATAAATTAATTAAAAAGATTAATTCTCATGTGCCCGCAAATACAAAGTATATTTTACCGCTTAGGGACCCTAGTTCAAAAGCATTAGCCGAATTCATTATAAAAAATAATGCTTGGGTTAAAGAACCTATCACGGTTAATATTGACAATCCTGAAAAAATAGACAATCAGGTAATGGGGACTTTAGTTGTAGTAGGTGCAACTTATGTTACTGGGAGACACTACTTCTATATTAATAGGTTACTCCGGCGATACCCCAAACTCAGTATAGTTTATTTTATAGGAATAGCGAGGTCAATGTCAAAGACGTTTTCCGAAAATATTAAAAGTAACCTAGGCATAGGCGAATATGGGGGTGGAACGTTTCCCGTCGTTTCAGTTGAAGAAATCTACATACCTCAGGCTAAGAATAAGAATAGTTGGAGTACCGAGTACAAGTTTATAAGAAAACTGCTGGGTGAATTGGATGATTCTTCAACTTTATTTAAGTATTTGTATAAGCGATACAAAGTATTGTTGGAGTCAAGAGAGAACAAGGGATTAACTAATAATGTTTTTTTGAGGAAACTAGATGGTGAATGTTTAAAGCTAAGAAAAGGATTTGTGTATTGGAATTTTGAAGTTGTCCCTGAGATCGCTTTCCAATCTCAGGTATACTTTACCATATCCGCAGTAGTAAATAAGTTGAGGAACGAACCGATAAACTCTAATCGAAGCCTCAGACAAAGCACTTATGTTAGAAATCTAATAAGTGCAGAGACGTTCAACCGATTTAACGACGGAATAATTCAAGCGAGCCTGTTAAGAGCAGCCGATTATAGAATGTTGTCCTATGATCTTGACGAAGCTCAAAGTTTTGCAATTACTGTTTTTCTAAAAAGCTTAGTTGATAAATTTGATGAAGATCATGGGGAAGCTCTGCCAGAATTTTTATTGGCAATTGCATTAAAGAAGTTACGATTCAAAAGATTAGATTTGAGAAACTTCATTGATCACTCCAAAAGTGTTATGAACAAAGGAGATTTAATCTATGATTTTGTATTATTTCTTGAAAAAGATTTACTCTGAGTACAATTAAAAAAACAATAATCTTAAGTTCGTAATTGCTGTTTTGAATTCTTAGGAACGTAGTTTAAAACAAGATGTTTCAAGTTTTTTTGAGTCAAAAGCAGTGTTTAATGGGAGATGGAAAATGTTAAAAGTTAGGAATGCGTTAGGCTAAAATCCTCCAAAGCCCTTTCGAGTGAAGAAGGGGTGTTGAGTGGATTTATTTGTTATCTTTGAGGGAACTCCCCCCTTACTTTTTAAAACTATTTGTTGATGTGCAGATGTTGCATTTGTACATGTATTGAATTGAAAAAAATTATTTGCTATGAAAAAACTGATCATTCTTTTTTCTGTTTTAATCTTTATTGGATGTTCCAAGGATGATCCCGGCACGGTTGAAAACTCTGACAACCAAATTGATTCTGAAGTCGCGGACAATGTAGTCGTAATTTTAGACGTAAATTCCAACCTCACGAGTTCTGAATCTGATCTAGACAATGGACTTTATGTTATTGAATTTACGAGTGATTTGCCTGAAATAAATGTAAATGATATAATTGTTGGAGACGAGGGAGAAGGATTTTTAAGAAAGGTGACTTCTATTAGCTCAGATGGCAATAAATTGACTATGCAAACTTCGCAAGCGACCATTGATGATGTTTTCAATAATGCTTCGATTCAATTCAATACAGATATTTCAGAAGGTTCAAGATCGATAAACTCAACCAAGCAAAAAATCAAGGTCAATTATTTGCGAGATGGGATAAGCTTCAATGAAAATGGATTGAGCTATGATTTCTCAAATACTGTATTGTATGAAGAGGGGAACGCTACTTTAACAATAACCAATGGAAATGCAACATTTGATCCAAATTTCACTTTCGAATCAGACTATTCAATACTTGGTGGATTGGATTTTTTAGAATTTAATACAAACAATGCCCTACTGACTATAAATTGTGAATTGGATTTAACTGTTGCAGGTAGTCTAAGTTTACCCGAATTCTCTCAGACTCTGGTGGATTATGACAAGTATTTAACTTTTCCTGTGGCAGGCGTTCCTGTAGTTGTTGTTGTAAATACCCAATTGGTAGCCGAACTGAATGCAAATGTAGATACGAGTGTTTCATTAGTGTCCAATTGGACAAGCACTTTTGGAGTAACCAGTGGTGTTAAGTACGAAAATAATAATTGGTCTGGTAATTTTGATTTAAGTTCTGATTTAGAAGCTAATTCTATAGAATTCAACGGGCAAGTTGACATTGCGCAAAACCTCAGTATTACGCCGCGAGTTAGCCTAAAACTCTACGGGGTTGTCGGTCCCTACTGTCAACCACAGCTTACCGAGGATTTTACGTTTAACGTAGCAACTCCATCTCTGGATTGGGATGCAGAACTAAAGACAGGATTGGACTTGACAACTGGTGTCGACATTCGAATATTTGGGAACACCCTCGCCGATTATTCAACAACTGAAAATTTTGAAGAGTCTATTTGGAACGCGCCAAGTGTTCTGGCTATTGAATCGGGCAACAATCAAACTGGGGATCCCGGACAGCTTTTAGATGAAGCGTTAAAAGTAAAAGTTACGGATAACTTGGGCGATCCTCAATCTTTGGTCCCTGTTTATTTTTCAGTTGCACAAGGTGGAGGAAGTCTGGATGAAGAAATGGTAATGACAGATGAAAATGGTTTCGCACAGGTATTTTGGACTCTTGGTAATAACGCTAACCCTCAATCAGTCGAAGTAAGAGTAAAAAATGCCAATGGAACTAATATCGATGGAACGCCAATTACATTTGATGCAAATTCGGAAAAATTAGAATTTGATTACGAAGGAGTATGGCTATTGAGATGGTACGATGCAGATGATAATAGTTTATATCAGGACGATCGAATTACTTTCGATGAAAACGGGAACAGCACTTTTTATGAATCTATTATTTATCCCAGTGGAAATGGATGGATGAAAGTAGATAATACCTGGACGCTATCATTTAATAATAATGTACTCTCACTAACCAATGTATTTTGGGGACAAACTTATAATTTCGATGTTAATTCTGTGGACGACATTGTCTTTTACGGTAATCAACAAATTGCTGCATGGAATCAAGAATTACATCGACAATAAACTCTCAATAAAGGACTTGAAGTTTATTATATGTAATAATTTACTTCATTAATATTTCGTGGATTTCCAGATACGAATTAGTTAAATCAACCCAATTTATTTATTATCTTTGAAGGAACTCCCCCTCACTTTTTGATATTCTAATTCTGGGTAATTTGCTTCGTTTTGCAATATTATCCATCAGTTTGATTATGAAAAATGAATTGTAAATTAATTTAATACGGATATCTATGGAAAATTCCCATAACAAGCCAGATCCTAGAATTGGGGAGATTATTCTCAAATCAATGAATGAGAATAAAGACCTTGAAGCAACTGAATTGCTAGAATTTATTAATCAAAGGCTACGTATTGCTAAATTACCATTGCTTATCGAAGAAGATCAGAAATTGAAAGAAATAGCAATTGAAATAATCGGGGAAAATGAAAGTTTGGACTCTTCCGAATTGGATGAATTGATTGTTGAAAAAATAAATTTTGAAAACTTAGACATAGATTTTGACGTACGTGGACCAAGATATTGGTGGTGTTATTGCGCAAGACATGGTCATATTGCAACGAGCCGCAATTATAGCTTTGTTGCCAAAAAAAGATTAAACCATCTGAGAACTATACCCTATCCATTTCACCTAAATCATATCAGGACTTTTCGGGACAGTGCATAAGGTTACGATTTAGTAGAGATTGTTTATTCAATCGTCATTCTCATACATCCAATTGCGTTTAGACTTTTGGCTTGCCCATTCAACCTAATTTATTTGTTATCTTTGAGGGAACTCCCTGTTATTTATTAATAATAAGTCCTTGAATTTTGTTAGAATTTATTTAATTCTGTCTACAAAATCAACTTACTAAGTTTCTAATCAAATAAAATGTCAATAAAGAAATTAATTCTTTGGTTTGGAATTTTTGGATCAATAGCATCAATACTATCTGTGATTTTTATTTTTTTCCCAAGAGACGAGAATATTAAGCTCATTGTTAACACAAAAAGTGTCGAAAGATTAACCCAAAACTTTGAAGAAAATGAACCGGACTTAACGGTTAAATACGAGTTCAAGGGATTGGAAATTAAAAATCTCTGGAAATATAATATTGAAATTCAAAATAAGTCAAGAAAAACCTTGATTGGAAATGGAAATCAAAAAAATATATTATCTGATAACTTACTATTTGAATTGTATGGAGGATACAGCATTTTGGATTATAAAAAAATAAAATCCGATTTCAATAGTAACTTAATTGTTGACAGTACTTCAGTAAAAATCTTCTTTGAACAGTGGAGGGAGAATGAAATTTTTGAATATTCGTTTTACGTAAAAACAAATTTATCGAAACCAGACACTATTATACTAATGCAGCCAGAATATAGGCAAATAGTTGATGGAGATATTTTGTTCAATCAATTTGACACAAACAATTCAAAAGATCGTATCACTCAATTTATTCCACAAAAGTTTAGGTTAGCTGGATATGTTGTCAGTATGATTTTCTTGGGGCTTTTTATTGTAATGCTAACTATATTTACTATTATGACACCGGCATCTTATTATAAAATTAGCAAATGGAAAACTAGGAATTATGAAAAATATAGCGATCTAATAAAACAAGATTTTCAAGACAATCAGTCTAAGCAAAAGCTTTATTTAAAAAGACCAAAAGATGCACCAAATTTAATTTGGGAAAAGTTTGAAGGAGAAAAATACCCAGATGTTTCAGTGGAATTGAGCATGAATAAGCTACATCAGCCAATACTAATAGTATTAATTTTTACTGTTATCGACATTTCTCTAATCATTACGTTCATGGAATTAATCTATCTATTTTAGCCAATCAAAAATATAAAGGATTTGCTCGAGATATTATATTCGCTTTAGTAGTTTTTCTTTTTCCATTAATTTATAAACCTAATGGCACTAACCCGACTTATAAAAACAAAATGAGTCTAGTAAATCACTCCAATCAAACTTGAATATACTGCACATAATAGGAAACGGATTTGATCTTAATCTTGGCCTAAAAACCAGTTATAAGGATTTCTATGATTATTACAGTGGGATCGAATCAGATATAGAAGGCGTGGATAAATTGAAACGGGCAATTTCAAAGAACTATCTGAATTGGTCAGATCTTGAACTCGCTCTTGGAGAATATACAGAGGTTTTCAATACCGTTCAAGAGTTTGACCAAGTATTTGAAGACTTAGGGGATCATTTAGCCAAGTATTTATCAAATGAAGAAAAGAATTTCTTGATAGATAAAATTGATATGGGAGAATTCTTTAGGGATTTAGTAAAGCCAGAAGATTTAATGCCTCAAAGAGATAAAGAAAAAATTAAAAGATACAAACATAATTTTGTTAGTGGAACTTGGCACGTAGACGTATTTACATTAAACTACACAAGAGTAATTGATAAAATTATTGGTGAAAAATCAAATATTAATTTGGGTCATCACCTAAATAACTCAGGATCAGTAATCTTCAGAGGCGTGGAACATATTCATGGTTACGTTGATGATAGGATGGTTCTTGGCGTCAATGATATTACTCAGTTAAAGAACAAAGAGTTTCATAATGAAATAGACGTCTTAGAAGCTATCATAAAGGAAAAATGTAACAAAGCATATAGGCATACAATTGACACTCAATTTGAAGCGAAAATCAAGAGAGCTAATTTAATTTCAATTTTTGGTGCATCTATCGGAGATTCTGACAATATGTGGTGGGGATTAATTGGTCATAAGTTAATCAATGACATCCCTATAATCATTTTTACTAAGGAAGAGGTCGTAGCTAAAAGAATTGGTTATAAACAAAACAGAGCAGAGCGCAGATTGAGAGAACATTTTCTTAGCAAAACAAGTTTAACAGATGAGCAAAAAGAACAATTTGGTCATAACCTATATATTGTGTTAAATGCACCAATGTTCAATAGGATGAAGAAAATAAAGTGATCTAGTTTGATTGGAATTCAATTTTGAAAAAACTTGATTTGTTGTGGATAATTTATTTTAAACAATCCCCCCATAACCCCCTCCAATACCATAATAGGATATTTAAATAGCCCCTGTGTTATCCCACCTCGATTGATTTGTACCTTTAAACTCCTTAAAAAAATACACTTCAATCATGGAACACAATTCAAAATCAAGCTATAACATGAATTCCGAAAGCAAATGCCCCTTTATGGGCGGGCAACTCAAGCAGAGTGCCGGTTCGGGAACACGTAACAGAGACTGGTGGCCCAACCAGCTAAAACTTAATATCCTTCGGCAAAACTCCTCCCTGTCCAATCCCATGGACCCCGATTTTAACTATGCCGAAGCATTCAAAACATTAGACCTCGCAGCCGTTAAACAAGACCTGCATGACCTTATGACCGACTCGAAAGACTGGTGGCCGGCCGATTACGGTCACTACGGGCCCTTCTTTATCCGTATGGCATGGCATAGCGCCGGAACCTACCGTATCGCCGATGGCCGCGGAGGTGCCGGATCGGGGACCCTACGTTTCGCACCCCTCAACAGCTGGCCCGACAACGCCAACCTGGACAAGGCAAGACTCTTACTTTGGCCCATCAAAAAGAAATATGGAAAGAAGATCTCCTGGGCAGACCTTATGGTACTCACCGGGAACGTAGCCCTCGAATCCATGGGCTTCGAAACCTTTGGCTTTGCCGGCGGACGCGAAGACGTATGGGAGCCGGAAGAAGACGTGTACTGGGGTTCCGAAAGTGAGTGGCTGGGTGATGAAAGATATACCGGCGACCGCGAATTGGAGAATCCGTTAGGCGCTGTGCAAATGGGATTGATCTATGTAAATCCGGAAGGGCCTAATGGGAATCCGGACCCGTTGAAAGCGGCTATCGATATCCGTGAGACCTTCGGGCGTATGGCGATGAACGATGAAGAAACTGTGGCCTTGATTGCCGGCGGACATACCTTCGGAAAGACCCACGGAGCGGCAGATCCTGATAAATATGTAGGTGCCGAACCTGCCGCTGCGACCATTGCAGAGCAGGGAACCGGTTGGAAGAATACCTTTGGAAGCGGTAACGCAGAAAACACCATTACCTCCGGATTGGAAGGTGCCTGGACCACCACACCTACAAAATGGAGCAACAACTTCTTTGAAAACCTATTTGGCTATGAATGGGAATTGACTAAAAGTCCGGCGGGAGCCCACCAGTGGCAACCCAAGGACGGAGCCGGTGCCGGATTGGTGCCCGACGCCCACGATGCTTCGAAGACACACGCACCGTTTATGCTTACAACAGACCTGGCCTTGAGAATGGACCCTGCCTATGAGCCCATCTCAAGAAGATTCTACGAGAACCCGGACCAGTTCGCCGATGCTTTTGCTCGCGCCTGGTACAAGTTGACACACCGTGATATGGGGCCGTTAAGCCGCTACCTGGGGGATGAAGTTCCTTCGGAAGTATTGGTTTGGCAAGACCCGATACCCGCCGTGGATCACGACCTCGTGGATGACAACGATGTTTCAGCATTGAAAAAGAAAATTATCGCTTCGGGACTTTCGGTCTCCGAATTGGTATCCACCGCCTGGGCTTCGGCTTCTACTTTTAGAGGTTCCGATAAGCGCGGCGGTGCCAATGGAGGACGAATCCGACTCGCACCCCAAAAAGATTGGGAGGCAAACAACCCGGCTCAACTGTCCAATGTACTTGGAAAGTTGGAAGCGATCCAAACCGAATTCAACGGAGCCAATGGAGGTAAACAAATTTCCATGGCCGATTTGATCGTGCTGGCAGGTTCTGCCGGAATTGAAGCCGCAGCTTCAAAAGCAGGTCATTCGGTGACTGTGGATTTCACACCCGGACGTACCGATGCCACCGATGCCCAAACCGATGAAGAGTCGTTTGCAGTATTGGAACCCATTGCAGATGGTTTCAGAAATTATTACAAGAGCGGACATTCGGTATCTGCCGAAGAGATGTTGATCGACAAGGCACAGTTGCTTACCCTTACCGCCCCTGAAATGACGGCGCTGGTAGGTGGATTGCGTGTCCTGAACACCAACTACGGAGAATTCCAACACGGGGTGTTTACCGACAACAAAGGTGCCCTAACCAACGATTTCTTCGTGAACCTGTTGGACTACGGAACCAAATGGGAAGCGAACTCGGATGCCCAGGAAGTGTTCGAAGGAAGGGACCGCGCTACCGGGAATTTGAAGTGGACCGGAACCCGTGTGGACCTCATCTTTGGTTCCAACACCGAGCTACGTGCCCTGGCCGAAGTGTATGCCAGCGATGATGCCGAAGGGCGTTTTGTGAACGACTTCGTAGCGGCCTGGACCAAGGTGATGAACCTCGACAGATTTGAACTCAATTAGTTAGTAATAGCCTTACAAGGCGAGCAAATTTGAGAAATCCCGGGTATTGGCCCGGGATTTATTTTTTGGAATGGTATCAAAAGCGAACCCCCGGTGAATGGCCGGAGGTTCTAAGTTAATTTTAGTTATTAATAATATATTCACCTTTATTATAACCTTTTAATTAACTGTATCTATATCTTATTGGGTTAACTATAATACTGTTAGTAGTCGTAAGGTGAATATGTGAGGTTTAAAGCTCGTTGTACCAAATGTAATATTTTACTGAGCACAAATCCAAACCATTCATCGAAAAAAGACCAATATTTTCGATGAATAACCAATCTCGTAGGGGGCTACCTACAAGATTTAAATTTTGAAAGTAATTACGGGCATATTGGCATGGTTTACCAGGTCTTCACTTATACTTCCGTTGAAGAAATGTGCCAGTCCTTTGCGCCCATGAGTACTCATACCTATCAGCTGAGCATTGTTTTCGCGTGCAAATCCCAGGATGCCTTTTTCCACCGAGGTGTCGTTGTAAATGTTGAGGGTGAAATTTTCGATCCCCATACCTTTTACAAAATTCTGCATCATTTTGTTTGCTTCGGAAGTGGTCTTGAAATCGTTGGGTGTGTTGATGTACAATAAGTGCATACGTGCGTCCATCGCCTTGGCAAATTCCATGGCCTTGCTGAAGGGTTTACGACATTCGTCGGAAAAATCGGTGGCAAATACAAAATCCTTGATCTCAAAGTGGGTATGCTCGTTCTTGATCACCAGCACAGGAATATCCGAGGTGCGCACTACCTTCTCGGTATTGCTTCCTATGAACATTTCCTTGAAACCACTGAGCCCGTGGGAGCCCATCACCACCAGGTCGATGTCTTTGTCTTTTACGGTCTCTTTAATGTCGTCGTAGATCTCACCATGGCCAATGGCCTCCTTTACTTCGATATCATCCAGGTAAGGACGTTCGAGCAGGGGTTCAAATTTCTGTTCCGCCAGGCGGATGAAATAAAGGGATTCCGGCATGGCATTATTGCGTCCCACTTCGTTGAGGTGGGAAGGCAAATCCAGGGAGTGTTCCAGGTAAATTTCGCTGCTGTTTTTGCGTGCAATATGAGCAGCCACTTTCAGGGCATTTTCGGCTTGAATAGAAAAATCGGTGGGGACAAGAATTCTTCTCATAGGGAATTGATTTGGATGGGTTTAGTACCCATAATTTACAAAATATTCATGAGACCTCCATGGTTTTTATAATCCCGAAAATTGTAGTATATTTGCACCGAAATTAATGAGCAACAAGGCGAGGGGACGAAAAGTCCCCTCTTTTTATAGCTAAAATTGATGCAGGATAAAGTACGAGCTCTTTTAGACACGGCCCTGGCCGAAAATACTTCACTCTTCTTAATCGATTTAAACATTTCCGAAGGAAACCACATCAAGGTGATCATCGACGGGGATGAGGGAGTGAAAGTGGAAGACTGTATGGCGGTAAGTCGTGCGATCGAGCACAACCTGGACCGTGAGGAGCAGGACTTCTCACTGGAGGTGTTGTCGGCAGGCGTTTCGGAGCCGTTACAACAACTGCGTCAGTATAAAAAGAATGTGGGCCGGAAGTTGAAGGTGAAAACTTCTTCGGAAACCTTGGAAGGCGAATTGATCGCTGCCAGTGAAGACAGTGTAACCCTTACCTGGAAGGCCCGTGAACCGAAACCGGTAGGTAAAGGAAAAATTACCGTACAGAAAGAGGCGACAGTGCCTTATGAAACAATTGTGGAAGCAAAAGTGATGATAACATTTTAATTACATGGCATGGAAAATTTAGCGTTAATTGAATCTTTTTCAGAATTTAAAGACGATAAGCTAATTGATAGGGTGACCCTGATGGCGATCCTGGAAGACGTATTTAGAAACGCACTGAAGAAAAAATTCGGAAGTGACGATAACTTCGATATTATTATCAACCCTGATAAAGGGGATTTGGAGATTTGGAGAAACCGAATCGTAGTGGCCGATGGCGAAGTGGAAGATGACAACGAAGAGATCTCTTTGAGCGCTGCTCGTTTGATCGAGGAAGACTTTGAAATCGGGGAGGATGTTTCCGAAGAGGTAAAACTAGCCGATTTGGGACGTCGTTCTATCCTGGCCTTGCGTCAGAACCTGATCTCGAAGATCCATGAACACGATAACACCAACATCTACAAGCAGTTTAAAGAGCTTGAGGGTGAAATTTATACCGCGGAAGTACATCACATTCGTCACCGTGCGGTGATCTTGTTGGACGATGAAGGAAATGAGATCATTCTTCCGAAGGACAAACAAATCCCATCCGATTTCTTCCGTAAGGGAGACAACGTGCGAGGGATCATCGAGAGCGTGGAGTTGAAAGGAAACAAACCCACCATCATCATGTCGAGAGCGAACCCATTGTTCCTCGAGAAATTGTTCGAACAGGAGATTCCTGAAGTATTCGACGGTTTGATCAACGTGAAGAAAGTAGTTCGTATCCCTGGTGAGAAAGCCAAGGTGGCTGTAGATTCTTACGACGATCGTATCGATCCGGTAGGAGCTTGTGTAGGGATGAAGGGATCACGTATCCACGGTATTGTTCGTGAACTCGGAAATGAGAACATCGACGTGATCAACTATACCAATAACCTGAACCTGTTCATCACTCGTGCTTTGAGTCCGGCGAGAGTAACTTCCATCAATATCGATGAAGAAACGAAACGTGCGGAGGTGATCTTAAAGCCGGAGGAAGTATCGAAGGCGATTGGACGTGGAGGTCATAACATCCGTTTAGCGGGACAGCTAACCGGTTACGAGATCGATGTATTGCGTGAAGGTGCTGAAGAAGATGTGGAATTGGCCGAGTTTAAGGATGAGATCGAAGAGTGGATCATCGAAGAATTCAAGAAGATCGGATTGGACACTGCGAAGAGTGTATTGGAGCAGGATCTGAAATTCCTTGTAAAGAGTACAGATCTTGAAGAAGAGACCATTCAGGAAGTGGTCAACATATTAAAAGAAGAATTTGAAGAGTAGTCGAAAGTTTAACTACTTTTACGACTCCAAATAAAAAAGGAAACAACAGTAAAGCATTTTATGGCTGAAGTAAAATCGATAAGGCTTAATAAAGTATTACGGGAATTCAATATCTCGTTGGATCGTGCCGTGGAATTTTTGAGTTCCAAAGGCTACGAGGTGGAGGCGCGTCCTACTACCAAGATCTCTGATGAGGAATACCAGGTGCTTTTTGAGGAATTTCAAACAGACAAAAGCAAGAAGGTAGCTTCTAAGGAAGTAGGCGAGGAAAAGCGGAAGGAGAAAGAAGAACTTCGTTTGGAGCGTGAGCGTGAGCTGGAGGAGAAGCAAGGTAAAGTTGCCTCGAAAGTGATCAAAGCCGAAGCCAAACTCGAAGGTCCAAAGCAAGTGGGCAAGATCGAGTTGGAAACCGAAGACAAAGCCAAGAAAGAAGAAGTAGCCAAAGCAGAAGAACCTGTAAAGGCGAAAACTACCAAAGCAAAGAAAGAGGCGCCCGCGAAAGAAGAGGCGGAAGCCCCGGTAAAGGAAGTCGAGGCTCCGGCCGAAGAGGCCAAGGAGGAAGAAGCTCCTGAGAAGCCGGCCGCAAAAGTGGAGACCCAATACAAGAAGTTAGACGGTCCGAATTTTACAGGAAAGACCATCGACCTTTCGAAATTCAAGAAACCCGAGAAGAAGGAAAAGGCCAAGAAGGAAGATGATAAGAAAGCGGGTGAGAAGAAAAGCCGAAGAAGACGAATTAGTAAAGAACCTGCTAAAGGAGGAAATAATTACAGGGACAATCGCGGACGCGGAAAAGGGCGTACCCATGTTCCTAAAGAGGAGCCCAGTGAGGAAGAAGTACAGAAGCAGGTAAGAGAGACCCTTGAAAAACTTCAGGGAAAATCTTCCAAAGGTAAAGGAGCGAAATATCGTAGAGAGAAAAGAGATATCCACCGCCAGAAGACCGAAGAGGAAATGGCACAAATGGATGCCGAAAGTAAGATCCTCAAGGTAACCGAATTCGTTACCGTAAGTGAGGTGGCTACGATGATGGATGTTCCGGTGACCCAGGTAATTTCTGCCTGTATGTCGCTTGGAATGATGGTAACCATGAATCAGCGTTTGGATGCGGAAACCCTTACCATCGTGGCAGAGGAATTCGGATTCTCGGTTGAGTTTGTTACTGCGGATATCGAAGAAGCCATACAGGAAGTGGAGGATTCTCCGGATGATCTGGAACCAAGAGCTCCGATTGTAACCGTGATGGGTCACGTAGACCACGGTAAGACCTCCTTATTGGATTACATCCGTGAAGAGAATGTGATCGCGGGAGAGTCCGGAGGTATTACCCAGCACATTGGTGCTTACGGGGTTACTTTGGAAAGCGGACAAAAAATAGCATTCCTGGATACTCCGGGTCACGAAGCGTTTACCGCCATGCGTGCGAGGGGAGCCCAGGTAACCGACCTTGCCATTATTGTGGTAGCGGCTGATGATGACATCATGCCTCAGACCAAAGAAGCCATTGCACACGCACAGGCAGCAGGAGTACCGATTGTATTTGCGATCAACAAGATCGATAAACCCACAGCCAACCCAGACAAGATCAAAGAAGGTCTTGCCGGTATGAACTTACTGGTGGAAGATTGGGGAGGAAAGATCCAGTCGCATGATATTTCAGCCAAAACAGGGCAGGGTGTGAATGAGCTATTGGAAAAAGTATTACTCGAAGCTGAACTGCTAGAGCTTCAGGCCAACCCGGATAAACCTGCCAACGGAACCGTGGTGGAAGCATTCCTTGATAAAGGTCGGGGATATGTATCAACCATCCTGGTTCAAGGCGGTACACTGAAGATCGGGGATTATGTATTGGCCGGACAGCATAGCGGAAAAGTAAAAGCCATGCACGACGAGCGGGGTAATAAGATCAAAGCAGCAGGACCTTCTACGCCTGTTTCTATCTTAGGATTGGATGGTGCCCCACAGGCGGGTGATAAGTTCAATGTATTTGAAGACGAGCGTGAAGCCAAAGATATCGCAACGAAGCGTATGCAGTTGCAACGTGAGCAGTCGGTGAGAACTCAAAGACACATCACGCTGGACGAGATTGGTCGTCGAATTGCCTTGGGCGAATTTAAAGAGCTGAATATTATCCTGAAAGGGGATGTGGACGGTTCGGTGGAAGCATTGACAGATTCGTTCCTGAAACTTTCTACGGAAGAGATCCAGGTGAACATCATTCACAAGGGCGTAGGTGCGATCACTGAGAGTGACGTACTGCTAGCCTCTGCTTCGGATGCGATCGTTATTGGATTTAATGTGCGTCCGATGGGTAACGCCCGTCAGATAGCTGACAAGGAAGAAATCGACATCCGAATCTACTCCATCATTTACGATGCGATCAACGACCTGAAAGATGCGATGGAAGGTATGTTGTCTCCGGAGATGAAAGAAGAGATCACTGGTACTGCGGAAATTCGCGAAACTTTCAAGATCTCCAAGATCGGAACCATTGCCGGTTGTATGGTAACCAGCGGAAAGATCTTCAGAAATTCCGGTATCCGATTGATCCGCGAAGGAGTGGTGGTATTTACCGGAGAACTGGCCTCTTTGAAGCGGTTCAAAGACGATGTGAAGGAAGTGGCCAAAGGCTACGATTGCGGTATGCAGATTAAAAATTACAACGACTTGAAGGAAGGCGATATCTTAGAGGCTTTCCAGGAAGTAGCGGTGAAAAAGAAACTATAAGCAACCCTAATTTAAATGAAAAAGCGACTCCAAAAGAGTCGCTTTTTTTATGTCTTGTAGTTAAGAATTAGTCTTTTTTACTCGGCTTGAGGATAAAGGCAGAGGGAAATGCTTTTTGGATTTCCATCAAGGCACGATCTGCTTCAATTCTTCGTGTATAATTTCCTACCCAGACTTTATAATTGGGAGTTTCATACTCGATGGTTGCCGGCCATTCTGCATATCGATTTCGATAATTTCGGATGACGGAATTGGCCTTGCTGAGGTTTCCGTAATACAGCTGAATGGTGTATCCGTCTGCCAGTTTATTTTCCTTCTCCAGCGTTTTTTTCAGATTTAATAATTCTGAAATTTTCGGGTCCTCATTCACAGTGAGCGTACCTGATTGTGCCGTTAATTTTTCCGAAGAAAAAATAACTAAAACGCATATAATCAATGTTTTATAAAATCGTGTGTAGCTCATGGTGTCGCTATCTTTTTGCAAATGTAAACCTTAATAACTTTTCAGGTGCCGATTTTATTATTTAGAATTATTATAAATTATCGTTAACACTTTATTTGGATTTCGAAAATCGACTTTATGACGTACTTTTGCACAGTTATTTGAGGCACGGAAATTGGTTAAAAAACACAGTGGTTTACTTACCAAATGCGTGCCAAACTTATGGACAATAATATAACCGATTTTATGGAAAAGGTAAGTTACCGAAATCTACCCTCTCAATTGTCACTTGTTTTGTTAGCCTTTCTGCTAACGTTTTCAATAGCTCAAAGCACATATGCCACTACCACAGTTCTTCCGACCCAGGCCATAGATACGGCTGCCGGGGAGGCATTATTCAAAGCGAACTGTGCGGCCTGTCACAAGTTATACAAGAAGGCCACCGGGCCGTTACTGTATGAAGTAGGGGATAAGTACGACCGCGAATGGTTGTACACATGGATTAGAAACAGCACCGAGATGGTGAAGTCTGGAGACGCCCAGGCAGTTGCCATTTATGAGGAATACAACGGAGCGGTAATGACGGCTTTCCCTCAGCTTACCAATGAGGATATCGACAATATCATCGCCTATACATACACCGAGAAAAAGGCACCACCTGTGCCAGCCGGTGGGGATCTAACCACTGCCCCGCCAAACGACGGTTTATCAAATAACATCATTCTAAGCATCCTGGCACTGGTATTCTTTATGCTGGTGATCATGTTGTTCCTTGTGAATAAAACGCTTCGTCGATTTGCCGAAGCTCAAGGCGTGACCATTGAAGAGCGTCCTAAAAGAATGCCGCTTTGGAAGGCCTTCGCAGAGAACCAGTTCTTAATGCTGGTTTCCAGTATCTTCTTACTGTTGGCAGCCGGATATTTTGCCTACGGATGGATGATGCAAGTAGGGGTTGATGAAGGGTATGCTCCTGTTCAGCCGATTCACTATTCACACAGAATTCACGCTGGTGATAACCAGATCGATTGTAACTACTGCCACAGTTCAGCAAGAAAGAGTAAGCATTCAGGAATTCCTTCTTTGAATGTGTGTATGAACTGTCACAAAAATATTGGAGAAGTTGCTGCGGAAACCCAATTAGAGGGTGAGCAGGAATTCGGAGTTGATTACAACGCTGAAATTCAGAAACTATATGCAGCCGTTGGCTGGGACGAAGAGAACCAGGTGTACACCGGTGACACTGCTCCGGTAAAATGGGTGCGTCTTCACAACCTGCCCGATTTTGCATACTTCAACCACTCACAGCACGTAACAGTAGCGGGAGTGGAATGTCAGACCTGTCACGGACCGGTGGAAGAAATGGAGATCATGTACCAATACTCTCCGTTGACCATGGGATGGTGTATCAACTGTCACAGAGAAACTAATGTAAAAGTAGCGGACAACGAATACTACGAAAAGATTCACGAAGAGCTTTCCAAGAAGTATGGAGTAGATAAGCTTACTGCCGCCCAGATGGGAGGATTGGAATGTGGAAAATGTCACTACTAATTAAGAATTGAATACTATACTAGAATAACAATATGGCATCAAACAAGAAATACTGGAAAAGTGTTGAAGAGCTAAACGAAAATAGCTCTATTGTTGAGTCGCTACAGCAAAACGAATTCGTAGAGCCTATTCCCACCGATGAGTTTTTGGGAGATCAGGAAACGCTGGAGTCATCATCAACCTCACGTCGCGATTTCTTAAAGTACGTTGGATTTACCACAGCTGCTGCTTCATTGGCAGCTTGTGAAGGTCCCGTGATCAAATCGATTCCTTACGTTGTAGCACCGGATGAGATCGTTCCCGGAGTAGCCAATTACTATGCATCTTCCATCGCCGATGGATTCGACTTTGCAAATGTTTTGGTGAAAACCCGAGAAGGTCGTCCTATCAAAATTGAAAGAAACGATCTTTCGACATTTGGTGGTTCTGTAAATGCACGTGTGCATGCATCGGTATTGTCCATGTACGATACCAAACGTCTTCAGGGTCCAACTGTAGGTGGCGAAGATGTGAGCTGGGAAGAGTTTGATATCGCTGTTTCACAAAAAATGGAAGCCATGGCAGGTAAGGATGTGGTATTACTTACCCAAACTTTTGCCAGTCCTTCCACTTCTCAATTGATTGCCGATTTCACTGCCAAGTATCCTAATGTTCGGCACGTGATCTATGATACTGTATCTTCCAGTGAAGCACTGGATGCTTTCGAGGCGAAGTTCGGAACCCGTGGGTTGGCCGATTACGATTTTTCAAAAGCAAAAGTGATTGTTTCTGTTGGTGCCGATTTCATCGGCGACTGGCAAGGAGGAGGATACGAAGCTAGTTATGCACAAGGACGTATTCCGAAGAACGGAAAAATGTCCAAGCATATCCAGTTTGAAGCAAATATGACATTATCAGGAGCTAACGCCGATGTGCGTGTTCCTGCCACTCCATCTCAACAGATGGAAATATTAAAAGCACTTACCGGAGGTTCTGCTTCCGGGCTACCGGAAAACATTGCTGAAGCGGTTAACAAGGCAAAGGCCCAGTTAAAGAAAGCCGGTTCCAATGGTGTAGTAATTACAGGCCTGCCAAATGTGGCAGCTCAGACCATGGCGCTCGATTGCAATGAAGGTAGCGAAGTAATGGATACCGAGAAGCCTCGAATGACGGCCATGGGTAACACTGCTGATGTGGCTAATGTGATGAACGGGGTTGCGAACGGAAGCGTAAAGGGAATGATCACCGTAGGTGTGAATCCTGTGTATAGTTTCCCAAGTGCAGCTTTTGCTGAAGGATACCAGAACCTTGAAATGTCGCTGGCTTTTGCAATGAAAGCTGATGAGACTGCTTCACTTGCCCAGATGGTGGCTGCGACACCACATTACCTGGAAGCATGGGGAGATGTTCAGATGAAGAAAGGTAGTTTCAGTATTACACAACCTACCATTCGTCCGTTGTTCAATACACGTCAGTTTCAGGATGCGTTGTTAAAGTGGACCGATAACCCTTCATCTTATTACGATTATATCAAAGAAACCTGGACTCCTGTCTTAGCAGGTTCCGGAACTAGTTTCAACAAAGCGGTTCAGGATGGGGTATTTGAAAGTGATGCTGAAGTAGCTGCGGAAGCCACAGCAAATACGGAGACTTCAACTTCGAACGGAGCATTATTGACCACTGCTCAAAGTGGTTATCAATTGACCTTATATACCAAAACCGCCATGGGAGACGGGCAACAAGCCAACAACCCCTGGTTACAGGAGATGCCGGATCCGATATCCAGAGCTTCCTGGGACAATTATATTACGGTATCAGCTGCTGACGCAGCGGAATTAGGACTTGAAAATTACAATGTTGCCAATGGTGCCTTAAACGGTAGTTACGTAAACGTGACCATGGGAGATGTTGTGATTGAAAAGGTTCCGGTATTGATCCAGCCTGGACAGGCGAAAGGATCTGTTGGTTTGGCTTTGGGATACGGTAGAACGGATGCGGTTCAGTCTGAAATGCAAACGGGTGTGAATGCTTATGCATTGTACAATAACTTCTCAACAGTTCAGAATGTACAACTGGAGAAGGTTTCAGGAACACACGAGTTTGCCTGTATTCAGCTTCACAATACAATGATGGGTAGAGATATTATTAGAGAAACTACCCTTGAGATATTCAATACAAAAGATGTTCACGATTGGAACCCGGTTCCGGAAGTATCTAAAGATCACATCGAAATTCCGGTGACATCTCCGGATGCCGATCTTTGGGATGAGTTCGACCGTTCCATCGGGCATCACTTTAATCTGTCGATCGACTTAAATGCCTGTACCGGTTGTGGTGCTTGTGTGATTGCCTGTCATGCGGAGAACAATGTTCCTGTAGTGGGTAAGACAGAAGTACGCCGTAGCCGAGATATGCACTGGTTGAGAATTGACAGATATTATTCCAGTGAAGCATCTTTCGATGCGGACAATGAGAAGAAAGAAAACATTTCCGGATTGGGAAGTTCCCTATCCGAGTTTGCTGAAATGGAAGTAGCCTCTGCGAATCCGCAGGTGGCATTCCAGCCGGTAATGTGTCAGCACTGTAACCACGCTCCTTGTGAGACTGTGTGTCCGGTGGCTGCTACCTCTCACGGGCGTCAGGGTCAGAACCACATGGCGTACAACCGTTGTGTAGGAACTCGTTACTGCGCGAACAACTGTCCTTATAAAGTACGTCGATTCAACTGGTTCCTGTATGCAGAGAACGAGGAGTTCGATTATAACATGAACAACGATCTAGGTCGCATGGTATTGAATCCGGATGTGGTAGTTCGTTCTCGTGGTGTGATGGAGAAATGTTCTATGTGTATCCAAATGACACAAAAAACCATTTTGGATGCTAAAAGAGACGGAAGAGCTATCAAGGACGGAGAATTTAAGACAGCATGTTCTGCTGCGTGTGAAACCGGAGCCATCAAGTTTGGTGACGTGAACGATCACGACAGTGAAATTTTTGAAATGACAAAAGACAAACGTATGTATCACTTATTGGAGGCAGTAGGTACGAAACCTAATGTGATGTATCAGGCGAAAGTGAGAAATACCAACGAAGCATAATAATCTAACTAAGAAATTGAATATTTAGATATGGCGTCGCATTACGAAGCACCTATTAGAAGACCCTTAGTTATAGGAGATAAGTCCTACCATGACGTAACTGTTGATGTGGCGGCTCCTGTAGAAGGAAAAGCCAACAAACAATGGTGGATTGTGTTTTCCATTGCCTTAGCCGCTTTCTTATGGGGAATTGGTTGTATTATTTACACCATTTCCACAGGAATCGGGGTTTGGGGACTTAACACCACAGTAAACTGGGCCTGGGATATCACCAACTTTGTATGGTGGGTAGGTATTGGTCACGCGGGAACACTGATTTCAGCGGTACTATTACTCTTCCGTCAGAAATGGAGAATGGCGATTAACCGTTCGGCCGAGGCGATGACCATCTTCTCGGTAATCCAGGCGGGACTATTCCCGATTATTCACATGGGTCGTCCATGGTTGGCGTATTGGGTACTCCCGATTCCAAACCAGTTTGGATCCCTTTGGGTGAACTTTAACTCACCACTGCTTTGGGACGTATTTGCGATCTCCACCTATCTATCAGTTTCGCTGGTATTCTGGTGGACAGGATTGTTACCGGATTTCGCGATGATCCGTGACCGGGCGATCACGCCATTTACCAAAAAAGTATATAGCATTCTATCGTTTGGATGGAGTGGACGTGCTAAGGACTGGCAACGTTTTGAAGAGGTGTCTTTGGTATTAGCCGGTTTGGCAACACCACTGGTACTTTCTGTACACACGATCGTATCCTTTGACTTCGCAACTTCGGTGATTCCGGGATGGCACACCACCATATTCCCACCTTATTTCGTTGCCGGAGCGATCTTCTCAGGATTTGCGATGGTAAACACCCTTCTCATTATAATGAGGAAGGTTTCCCATTTGGAAGATTATATCACCATTCAGCATATCGAGTTGATGAACATTGTAATTATGATCACAGGATCGATTGTTGGGGTGGCCTATATCACAGAATTATTTATCGCATGGTATTCCGGAGTGGAATACGAGCAGTATGCATTCCTTAACCGGGCTACCGGTCCTTACTGGTGGGCATATTGGGCGATGATGACCTGTAACGTATTCTCTCCACAGTTCATGTGGTTCCCGAAATTGAGAAGAAGTATCATGTTCTCCTTCCTGATTTCGATCGTGGTAAACATCGGGATGTGGTTCGAGCGATTTGTGATCATTGTAACTTCGTTGCACCGTGATTACCTACCATCCTCTTGGACGATGTTCTCGCCTACTTTTGTGGATATAGGGATATTCATTGGAACCGTCGGATTCTTCTTTGTATTATTCCTGTTGTATTCCAGAACCTTCCCTGTAATTGCGCAGGCGGAAGTGAAATCTATCCTTAAGGGATCAGGTTCAAAGTACAAGAAATTAAGAGCAGAGCATGGAGATGATGTGAAGCACTATACCATGCCGGGCGGAGCTGCGACAGTGACCGAGAGCGTTTCGGATGCTGCTGAAAGTGCTACATCTGAGGATATTTCCGAAGAAGATAATTCAGAAAAAATAAGTAGTCTGTTGAGCAACATCGGAACATTCGATCCGAATACTCAAACTCCGGACGATCTGAAGAGAATTAGTGGAGTAGGACCTGTGATGGAAGAAAAACTTCACCAGTTGGGTATTTTTACTTTCGAGCAGGTAAGTAAAATGACCGACAGAGAATACGATTTACTAGACAGCATTACCGGAGAATTCCCAGGAAGAGCGAAGCGCGATGACTGGGCTGGACAAGCTGAACAACTTAAAAATAGTTAAGCATATGGCATCTAAAGTGATACATGCAATTTACAACGACGACGATATACTGCTGAATGCGGTAAAGGCGGTTCGTAGTGAGCATTACCATATCGAAGAAATATATACACCGTTCCCGGTACACGGTCTTGAGAAGGCTATGGGACTAGCTGATACCCGAATTGCGATCACCTCGTTTATGTATGGGCTGGTAGGTCTTGGAGTAGCTATATTGATGATGAATTATATCATGATCGAGGATTGGCCGCAAGATATTGGAGGTAAGCCGAGTTTCAGCTATATCGAAAACATGCCGGCTTTTGTACCCATCATGTTTGAGATGACCGTATTTTTCGCAGCTCACCTCATGGTAATTACCTTTTATATGAGAAGTAAGCTGTGGCCTTTCAAAAAAGCAGAGAACCCGGATGTGCGTACTACAGATGACCACTTCCTTATGGCTATCGATGCTGGATCAAAAGATGTGGATGAAGTATCCAGATTTTTGAGTGAAACCGGTGCAATTGAAATTAGTTTAATCGAAAAAGAAGACGATCACTAGTATGAAAAGTTTACTGAATATAGGTATTGGAATTATCACATCGGTAATGTTGGTCTCTTGTTTCGATTCGGCCAAACCGAATTACCAGTACATGCCTAATATGTATGAGCCGATAGGTTACGAAACCTATGGGGAGTCTGAAATATTTCCAAATGAGCAAGTAGCTATGTTACCTGCTGAAGGATCGGTGCCACGAGGATACATGCCTTACGATTACCCGGATACCACGGAAGGATTGAACCTTGCGAAAGAGGAATTGACCAACCCGATACCGGTAACAGAGGAAAACCTTGCCAAAGGAAAAGAATTATATGATATCTACTGTGGAGTTTGTCATGGTGATAAGGGCGACGGACAGGGAATACTGATGCAACGCGAAAAGATCCTCGGGATACCTAGTTATGCCGATCCGGGAAGAGTAATTACCCCTGGTGGAACCTATCACGTACAGATGTATGGTTTGAATTCAATGGGATCGTATGCCTCTCAAACCAATGAATTGGAAAGATGGCAGATTACTCATCATGTGATGAACCTGAAAGCGGCATTGGAAGGAACTCCATTGGCGACTCCTGAAACTGAAGCCAGTATGGCAACTGCAGAAGGGGATACTGAGACGGCAGGCGAAGAGGGAACCGAAGAAAACAACTAACTGAAGAATAAAGAGAATAGCTTAAGATATGTATACGCTACCCAATAAAGTAAAATTATTCGCTATCATTTTCATGGTGGTTGGAGCCATAGGTATGGTGACCGGTTTTATGTCGGCACCCAGCTCAACCGAAGAAGTCAAAGAAATGATGGCAAGCCATGGAGATGGTCATGGAGGTGATCACGGGGGTGATCATGGTGAGGCTAAGGCAACACACGGAGGCGATCATGAAGAAGGTACTCATATGTCTGAAGAAGAACACCTGGAGCATGTGCTTCATCAATTGCAGAACAGACCCTGGTCTGCTTTGTACATCGCGTCTTTCTTCTTCTTTATGATTGCACTGGGAACGCTGGCCTTTTATGCTATCCAGCATGCTGCGCAGGCAGGATGGTCCCCTGTATTATTCAGGGTGATGGAAGGAATTACCGCCTACCTGCCAATCGCTTCGATCATCATTTTGGTATTGTTGGTTCTTTCAGTAATGCATGTGAATCACATTTTCCACTGGATGGAGCCTGAATTGGTGAATCCTGAAAGTGATAAGTTCGATAAGTTGATCGCCGGTAAACAAGGATGGTTGAACACCACAGGATTCCTTGCCAGAGCCGTGATCTATTTGATCGGATTCAACCTATATAGATATTTCTCACGTAAGTGGACCTTGAAACAGGATTCTGCAGAACCCGGGGATACCCGTTGGTTCAAGCGCAATTTCAAATTGTCTGCCGGTTTCCTCGTGTTCTTCATTTATGTTGAGTCTATGATGTCATGGGACTGGATCATGAGTTTTGATCCACACTGGTTCTCTACCCTGTTCGGCTGGTATGTGTTTGCCGGCATGATGGTAAGTGCCATAACAGTGATCGCCATGGTGACGATCTTCCTGAAATCTCAAGGGCATCTTGAATTTGTAAATGACAGTCACATTCATGACCTGGCGAAGTTCATGTTCGGGTTCAGTATTTTCTGGACCTACCTTTGGTTCTCACAGTTCATGTTGATCTGGTATGCAAATATTCCGGAAGAGGTGACCTATTTCGTCACCCGTATTGAAGACTATAAATTACCGTTCTTCGGAATGCTGGCAATGAATTTTATATTCCCGGTACTGCTGTTGATGAACAGTGATTACAAGAGGGTGAACTGGTTTGTGATTCTTACGGGAATCGTAATTCTTGCAGGACACTATATTGATGTGTTTAATATGGTGATGCCGGCTACCGTGGGAGCCTCATGGTACATTGGCCTGCCGGAATTAGGAGCGCTTTGCTTCTTCTTTGGATTGTTTGTCTGGGTAGTTTTCTCTGCCTTGACAAAAGCGCCGTTATTGGCGAAAGGAAGTCCGTTTATGAAAGAGAGCAAGCATTTTCATTATTAATTATATTAAAGAAGATAGATAACAATGACCGCATTTTTAGTTGTATTAGTACTCATTCTTTTTGGAGTTGCCGTTTGGCAAATGGGCAAGATATTTCAGCTGTCCAAAGTAAAAGGTGAAGGCGAACATCAGGTAGCTTCTGAAAAAGATAACAACATCAATGGATATCTTATGTTGATGTTTGTGGTGTTCATCTACGTAATATGTATCGTTTCTTTTTGGAAATGGGGCAAAGTGATGCTTCCTGAATCCGCTTCGGAACATGGTGTGGGAATCGATCAGTTATGGCTGATCTCTATGATCATTATTTTTATCGTAGGAATTATTACCCAGTGGTTGTTGCACTATTTTGCTTTTAAATACAGAGGTAAGAAAGGCCTAAGAGCTACTTTCTACGCAGACAATGATAAACTGGAATTTATCTGGACCATTATTCCGGTGATTGTATTGGCTGGTTTGATTATCTACGGACTCTTTACCTGGACAGATATCATGAATATCGATACTGAGGATGATCCGTTGGTGGTAGAGTTATATGCCTATCAATTCGACTGGCGGGCCCGCTATGGTGGCGATGATAACACTTTGGGAGAGGCCAATGTGCGTCTCATCGAAGGTGTGAATCAATTAGGGGTGGATGCCAGTGATCCTAATGCGCAAGACGACATCATTGTGAATGAATTGCACTTACCTGTTGGCCGTAAGATCTTATTTAAGATGCGATCACAAGATGTATTGCACTCGGCTTACATGCCTCACTTCCGTGCACAGATGAACTGTGTGCCTGGGATGATCACACAATTTGCCTTTACACCTACGAAGACTACTTTGGAAATGAGAGAGTCTGAAGAAATTGTCAATAAGGTGAAACGGATCAATGAAATTAGAAGAGAGAATAGCGTAGCGTTAGTAGCCGCCGGAGACGAGGCACTGGAACCCTATGAGTTTGATTATTTACTTCTTTGTAACAAGATATGTGGAAATACCCACTATAACATGCAAATGAAGATTATCGTTGAAACACAAGAGGAATATGACGCTTGGATTGCCGAACAGGCAACCTTGGCCCAAACACTCGCACAATAACAAAAAAATAGCTAGAAAGATATGTCAGCACACGCAGAAGACCACGCAGTAGATCACCACGATGATCATGGACATCATCACAAGGAGACTTTCGTAACTAAGTATATATTTAGTCAGGATCATAAGATGATCTCCAAACAGTATTTGATTACGGGATTGTTCATGGGGATTATTGGTATCGCTATGTCGTTACTCTTCAGGTTGCAGCTCGCATGGCCTGATAAGGAGTTTACGATTTATGAAGTATTATTAGGAAAATGGGGTGAAGGAGGCGTAATGGATCCTAGTGTGTACCTGGCGCTGGTAACAATTCACGGTACCATTATGGTATTCTTCGTGCTTACCGCGGGATTGAGTGGTACGTTTAGTAACCTGTTGATTCCATTACAAATCGGAGCCCGTGATATGGCATCGGGCTTCCTGAATATGATTTCCTACTGGTTATTCTTCTTATCCAGTATTATTATGGTGCTTTCCTTATTCGTGGAAGCAGGGCCTGCTTCGGCGGGATGGACCATCTATCCTCCATTAAGTGCCTTGCCGCAAGCGATCCCGGGATCGGGAGCTGGTATGACGCTTTGGTTGGTATCAATGGCAATTTTCATCGCGTCATCTCTTTTAGGTTCTTTGAACTACATCGTGACGGTGATCAACCTTCGTACAAAAGGAATGTCGATGACTCGTCTTCCATTGACTATCTGGGCATTCTTTATTACAGCAGTAATTGGAGTAGTTTCTTTCCCTGTATTATTGTCGGCAGCATTGATGCTCATCATGGATAGAAGCTTTGGAACATCGTTCTTCCTCTCGGATATCTACATCGCGGGAGAAGTATTACATAACCAGGGAGGATCTCCGGTACTCTTTGAACACCTGTTCTGGTTCCTGGGTCACCCCGAAGTATACATCGTATTATTACCTGCACTTGGTATTACTTCTGAAGTGATCGCGACCAATGCACGTAAGCCTATTTTCGGATATCGGGCGATGGTAGCTTCGATTCTGGCTATTGCTTTCTTATCAACCATTGTATGGGGTCACCATATGTTTATTTCCGGAATGAATCCGTTCCTGGGGTCGGTGTTTACATTCACTACCCTATTGATTGCGATTCCTTCCGCAGTAAAAGCATTCAACTATATCACCACACTCTGGAAAGGAAATCTCCAATTGAACCCCGCCATGTTGTTCTCGATCGGTTTGGTATCGACCTTCATCACCGGTGGTTTAACAGGGATACTTTTAGGAGACAGTGCTCTTGATATAAACGTTCACGATACTTACTTCGTGGTAGCTCACTTCCACCTGGTAATGGGTATCTCTGCGTTGTACGGATTATTCGCCGGGGTTTATCACTGGTTCCCGAAGATGTTCGAATCGAGAATGATGAACAAAAATCTTGGATACGTTCATTTCTGGGTGACAGCCATCGGAGCTTACGGGGTTTTCTTCCCGATGCACTTTATAGGAATGGCCGGACTGCCAAGACGTTATTATACCAACACAGCATTCCCGTATTTTGACGATTTGACCGATGTGAATGTTGTGATAACCATTTTTGCCTTCATTGCTGGAGCAGCTCAATTGGTGTTCCTTTACAACTTTATCCATTCAATGTTCTACGGAAAGAAAGGGCCACAAAACCCTTGGAAATCCACTACGTTGGAATGGACTGCACCGATCAAGCACATCCACGGAAACTGGGACGGACCAATCCCGCATGTTTATCGTTGGGCGTATGATTACAGTAAATTGAATAAAGATGAATCTGATTATGTAATTCCAGGTCAGGATTACACACCTCAAACCCTGCCTCTGCAGGATAACGAAGAGGAGATGCATCATTAACTTCAATGCAAGAATTATAAAGAACCCTTTCGAATTTCGGAAGGGTTTTTTATTTACTTTTATCTGAACAACCACCATGTCGACTCTCAAAAAAATAATTCAGCATTTTCCTAAGGCAGTGGCCGGTACTCAGCAGGAATTCACCTCCGGAAGTATCCGGAAGGCGGTTTTTATGCTCTCAGTACCCATGGTATTGGAAATGATGATGGAATCCATTTTCTTCCTTGTGGATGCCTATTGGGTGTCCAGCCTGGGGGCCAATGCGATCGCCACGGTAGGCCTCACCGAATCGGTACTTACCCTGGTTTACGCTGTAGCAATAGGTTTGAGCATGGGAGTTACGGCCATCGTTGCGAGACGAATTGGTGAAAAAGATGTGGATGGTGCATCCAAAACAGCGGTTCAGTCGATCTTTTTAGGAATTGCTGTCGCAATGGTAATTAGTGCAATAGGCATTCTGTTTCCGAAGGAAATTCTCACCCTCATGGGAGGAGAACCCGACCTGGTCAATTCGGGTTATGGTTATACCCAGATACTTCTTGGAGGAAACGTGACCATTATGTTGCTGTTTTTGATCAATGCGGTTTTCAGAGGGGCCGGGGATGCATCTGTGGCAATGAAAGTTCTCATACTTTCCAATTTGCTGAATATCATCCTGGATCCATTATTCATATTCGGATGGGGTCCATTTCCTGCTTTTGGCGTAAAAGGTGCGGCTATAGCTACCACCATCGGACGAGGGACTGCGGTAATCTTTCAATTGCTGATTCTTTTCTTCGGTTGGAGCAAGATCAAAGTCGGATTCAAGGATGTGGTCTTCAGAGCAAAACTCATGTGGAACCTGATAAAGGTTTCCCTTGGTGGTATTGGGCAGTTTATAATCGGAACTTCCAGTTGGGTATTCCTGATGCGAATCATGGCCGAATTTGGTAGTGAAGTACTGGCCGGTTATACTATAGCCATACGAGTGTTGATGTTCACCTTAATGCCATCCTGGGGAATGAGTAACGCTGCGGCTACTCTCGTTGGGCAGAATTTAGGAGCGGGTAAGCCCAAACGGGCTGAAGATTCCGTATGGAAAACGGGTAAATACAACGCCTGGTTCATGCTATTCGTTTCCCTGTTTTATCTGTTCTTCGCCGAATTTATACTGAAGGTATTCAGTGAAGATTCCCAGGTGATAGAGTATGGTGCTTTAAGCCTTCGTATCATCGCAGCGGGGTATGTTTTTTATGCCTACGGAATGGTGATCGTCCAGGCATTCAACGGCGCCGGAGATACCAAAACTCCTACCATCATTAATTTCTTTTGTTTCTGGATTTTCCAACTACCGTTTGCTTACCTGGCCGCTATGGTCTTTGATTGGGGAGCGTTGGGCGTCTTCATTGCGATCACGGTGACAGAAGTACTCATCGCCATTATCGCCATTTTGTGGTTCCGTCGGGGCAACTGGAAAAAAGTTCAGGTTTAAGACACAAATAAGTATTTATACGTATTGGGAATCAGCACTGCTGAAAGTAATTTTAGGTATAATACTAGAACATTAAGTGTTGGGGAGCATCTTAATGTGGAGGCCGTAAGTTTCTTACGGCTTTTTTTCGATTTTTACCCGGTATTGGGTATTCATTCAAGAGAATTGAGTAGCTATTTTTGAGTTAACTCAAGTTTTCGGCAGTATGGGGAGTACTGTCGTTCCAACCGCACTTTTTTAAGTGCGGTTTTCTTTTTTATCTTCTTCCGATAGCTTAACTTCAGTTCGTATATTTGTTATATGAACGAACACCTCGATCCCACAGGCGATCATTTAAGTCCGCAGGAACTCGATCTTGAAAAGAAATTACGGCCGTTAAGCTTTGAAGATTTCAATGGTCAGGATCAGGCGTTGGAAAATCTACAGGTGTTCGTACAAGCCGCCAACTTGCGGGATGAAGCATTAGATCACACCCTTTTTCACGGTCCGCCCGGCCTCGGTAAAACCACCCTGGCACATATACTGGCAAATGAACTCGATGTGAATATTCGGGTGACTTCAGGCCCGGTATTGGATAAGCCAGGAGACCTGGCGGGTTTGCTTACCAACCTGGATGAAAGGGACGTTTTATTCATAGATGAAATTCACAGATTGAGTCCTATAGTGGAGGAGTATTTGTATTCCGCGATGGAGGATTATAAGATTGATATCATGATCGAATCAGGGCCCAACGCCCGAACGGTCCAAATCAATCTTGCACCATTCACTTTGGTAGGGGCTACGACTCGTTCGGGATTGCTGACAGCTCCCATGAGAGCGCGGTTTGGAATTTCTTCCCGCCTGCAATATTATACCACTGATTTGCTTACTACCATCGTACAAAGGAGTTCAGGGATTCTGGATGTTCCTATCACCATGGAAGCTGCTATTGAGATAGCAGGCCGTAGTCGGGGGACTCCAAGAATAGCAAATGCCTTATTAAGAAGGGTACGTGACTTTGCACAGATCAAAGGAGATGGGAATATCAATATTGAAATTGCGAAATACGCCTTAGAACAACTCAATGTGGATGCCCATGGGCTGGACGAAATGGACAACAAGATCCTCACCACCATTATCGATAAATTTAAAGGTGGTCCGGTGGGAATAACCACATTGGCTACTGCGGTTTCGGAAAGTGGAGAAACCATAGAGGAAGTCTACGAGCCTTTCCTGATTCAACAGGGATTCATTATGAGAACCCCGAGAGGACGTGAGGTAACCGAGGCAGCTTACAAACACTTGGGAAGGATCAAAGGGGGTGCACAAGGAGGCTTATTTGAATGAGATATAGGTCTCGACTGCGCTCGACCAGACAGCGAATGGCTCAAAAAGATCAATATAATTATCCAAATCAACTTCCTCTGTTTCGTTTCTTTTGGAATGCAGAGTCTATAAGAAAAGACCCCATCCCATTTCATAAACAATTTTTTGCTGATTACGGGGACACCTTCTCTGTTCGATTGGGAAGAAAGAAGTATTTGATGCTTACGCGTGATAAAGAAATCGTGCAACACATACTTCAGAAGAACCATAAGAACTACTACAAATCAAAAATTCAAACCCATTATTTATCGAAATACCTGGGATTTGGCCTGCTTACGTCCAATGGAGACTTTTGGTTGAAACAAAGACGGCTCATCCAACCCGCCTTTCACAGGGAAAAGATGATTCAATTGATCGGATTGATGGCCAAAACCATTGAGAAAGAACTGTCAAAGATTACCCCCGACCAACCCACCGATGCATTTCCCATTATGAATCAGTTGGCATTCAATGTGGTTGCGACTGCTTTGTTCAACGTTTCTATTTCCGAAGAAAAACTAAACCGGTTACAACATATCATTGAGAGAATACAATGGTTTTTGGTAAAAGAAGTAAGACTCCCCCATAAAGGATGGTGGTTTACTCTTTCGGGGCAGGTGAAGAAGCATAAGAAATTCGCTCAGGAAAGCAGGGATATTATCCTGGAGATCATCGAGGAGCGAAAGAATTCCGAGACGCGAAATGACGATTTGCTGAATATGTTATTGGATACGAGATATGAAGACACTGGTGAGCCAATGTCAACCAACCAGTTGATCGATGAGATATCCATTTTATTTGTGGCCGGACATGAAACCACAGCCAATGCCCTCAGTTTTACTACATATCTTTTGGCGAACCATCTCGAAGTGCAAGATAAGGTTTGGAAGGAGATTCAAAGTGTGGACAAAGAAGATGCCACTCCATCCGAAAAAATTCAAAAGCTTACTTACATAAAAGCCGTAATCGATGAATCGATGCGTTTGTATCCCCCGGCGTGGATTACAGACCGGGAGAATCTTGAAGACGATACGATCGGGGATTTTTTCGTCCGGAAAGATACACTGGTAGGTGTCTCATTTTATGAATTACACCGAAACGAAAAATATTGGGACGATCCTAATTCATTTCAACCTGAACGTTTTCTGGGCGATCGAAGAAAAGATTCCCAGGGACACTATTATCCCTTTGGAGCAGGCCCCAGGATGTGTATCGGCATGGGATTCGCTGTTTATGAAATGGTGCTTGCCATTTATTATCTTGTTAAGAATTATAAGATCAAAGATTCCGGAAGCGAATTAAAGCTGAATCCGCTAATTACCCTTAAGCCGGTAGGTATAAAAGTTACCTTTGAGAAAAGAAACGGTGATTCCTAAAACTAAATATACATCCTCGATAAAAGCGGAAGCCGAGAGGCTCGGGTTTCTTTCCTGTGGGATTAGCAAGGCAGAATTTCTTGAAGAAGAAGCCCCCAGGCTGGAGAAATGGTTGAACGATAATATGCATGGGGAAATGGCGTATATGGAGAATCATTTCGATAAGCGATTGGACCCCACCAAATTGGTTCCAGGTTCCAAAAGTGTGATCTCACTCCTATTGAATTATTTTCCTTCGGAAATGCAACGGGAAGGTTCGTATAAGATCTCTAAATATGCTTATGGAACGGATTATCATTTTGTAATCAAGGAAAAGCTTAAGGAGCTGATGCATTTCATTACTTCTGAAATAGGAGAGGTCCATGGCCGGGCTTTTGTAGATTCGGCACCCGTGCTAGATAAAGCCTGGGCCACCCGAAGCGGACTTGGTTGGATGGGAAAACACACCAATGTACTGAGCAAGCAAGTGGGGTCTTTTTATTTTATTGCTGAACTGATTGTAGATCTCGAATTGGACTATGACACTCCCGTTACCGATCATTGCGGTAGTTGCACCGCCTGTATCGATGCCTGCCCCACCCAAGCCATTGTAGCTCCCTATGTAGTGGATGGCAGTAAATGTATCTCCTATTTCACCATCGAATTAAAAAATGAGATCCCAAAGGATTTTTCGGGTCAGTTTGACGATTGGATGTTTGGATGTGATGTATGCCAGGATGTTTGTCCGTGGAACCGTTTCAGCCAATCACACAGAGAGCCACTTTTTGACCCCAATCCGCAAT
Source organism: Flavobacteriaceae bacterium (assembly GCA_009827225.1). Classification (GTDB taxonomy): domain Bacteria; phylum Bacteroidota; class Bacteroidia; order Flavobacteriales; family Flavobacteriaceae; genus Aureisphaera. Next base: position 106,248 of record WUAI01000003.1, read on the forward strand.
TACTTTCCAATTCCAAAAAGGAATGGCAGGAAATCACTGAAGAGGTCTTTCAGGAAATATTTCGCAAAAGCGCTGTAAAACGTACCAAATACTCTGGATTGATGCGAAATATAAATTTCATCAAATAATTTCGGTATTATCCCCGGTGGTTTACCTTTGTATGTTCCAACCATTTTGATTGTATGAGCAAAATTAGCAAACGACGAGAAGCACTGGTTTATCATTCCAAACCGAAACCCGGAAAGATACAGGTGGTCCCCACCAAGAAGTATGCGAGCCAACGTGATCTTTCGTTGGCCTATTCGCCGGGAGTTGCGGAACCCTGCCTCGAAATCGACAAAAACCTTGATGATGTTTATAAATACACCAATAAAGGAAATCTGGTGGCAGTAATTTCCAATGGAACGGCGGTGCTTGGCCTGGGGAATATAGGGCCTGAAGCCTCCAAACCCGTTATGGAAGGTAAAGGGCTGCTATTCAAAATATTTGCAGACATTGATGTATTTGATATTGAAGTGAACACTGAAAATGTTGATGAATTTATCAATACCGTAAAGAATATAGCTCCCACTTTTGGGGGGATCAATCTGGAAGATATCAAAGCTCCTGAAGCGTTTGAAATTGAAAACCGGTTAAAAGAAGAACTGGATATCCCGGTAATGCACGACGATCAGCACGGGACAGCCATAATCTCGGCAGCTGCCTTGATCAATGCCTTGGAAATTGCCAAAAAGGATATTTCAAAAGTGAAGATAGTGATTAGCGGTGCTGGCGCAGCTGCGGTAAGTTGCACCCGTTTGTACAAGGCCTTCGGTGCAAAAAGTGAGAATATTGTAATGCTGGATAGTAAAGGAGTGATTCGAAAGGATCGTGAAGACCTTACGGAGGAGAAATCCGAGTTCGCTACTACAAGAAAGATCGACACACTGGAAGAAGCTATGAAGAAGTCGGATGTGTTTGTAGGTCTATCGATTGCCGATATTGTCACTCCGGAAATGCTCAAATCCATGGCCAATAAACCTATTGTGTTTGCCATGGCAAATCCGGATCCCGAGATTTCCTATCGACTTGCGGTGCAAACACGTGATGATATTATCATGGCTACCGGAAGAAGTGATCACCCGAACCAGGTGAATAATGTACTTGGTTTTCCCTTTATTTTTCGTGGTGCATTAGACGTGCGGGCCACAAAAATTAATGAGGCCATGAAAATGGCAGCGGTTAAGGCCCTGGCGGAATTGGCAAAAGAACCGGTTCCAGAACAGGTGAATATTGCCTACGGTAAAACGAAGCTCACCTTTGGAAAGGATTATATAATCCCGAAACCATTCGATCCAAGATTGATAGCCACAGTTCCGCCCGCAGTCGCTAAAGCGGCCATTGAGAGTGGTGTGGCTACCGAGAATATTCAGGATTGGGATAAGTATACCGATGAGTTGTATGAGCGTATGGGAAGCGACAACAAAATTGTTCGCTTGCTCATGGATCGTGCAAAATTGGATCCTAAAAGAGTGGTTTTTGCGGAAGCCGACCGACTGGATGTACTTAAAGCTGCCCAGATCGTGTATGAGGAAGGTGTCGCCATCCCCGTGCTTCTCGGTCGAAAAGAAGTGATCAAAGAATTGATGCAGGAGTTGGATTTTGAGGATGATGTTGAGATCATCGACCCTAAAAGCGACGACCAGAATGAGCAGCTTAATTATTATGCTGATAAATACTGGAAACAACGCAAGCGGAGCGGGGTGACACTTTACGATGCCAAAAGGCTGATGCGCGAGCGAAATTATTATGCCGCAATGATGCTCAATGAAGGAGATGTAGATGGTATGATTTCCGGGTATGCAAGGGCATATCCCACGGTATTACGGCCTGTTTTGGAGACCATCGGTAAATTCGATGGTGTGAATAAAGTGGCTACCACCAACCTGATGTTGACACCGAAAGGGCCATTGTTTATTTCAGACTCTTCGATCAATATCGATCCTTCGGCTAAGGAACTGGCGAATATTGCGCAAATGACCAACTACACCGTGAAGATGTTTGGATTGAAGCCAGTGATTGCCATGATATCGTATGCCAATTTCGGTTCTTCTAAGGATCCGCATGCTGCCAAAGTACGCCAGGCGGTGAACATGTTACACAAATCCAATCCGGATATGGTCGTTGATGGAGAGATCCAGACAGACTTTGCCCTTAATCCAGGCATGTTGAAGAAGAACTTCCCTTTTTCTAAACTGGCGGGCAATAAGGTGAACGCTATGATATTTCCTAATCTCGATTCGGCCAACAGTAATTATAAGATGCTTAAAGAACAGCCTGATGTGGAGTCGATCGGACCCATTATGCTAGGGATGAACAAACCCGTGCACATACTGCAGTTGGGAGCCAGTGTCGAGGAAATTGTCAACATGACTGCTATCGCTGTTGTAGACGCCCAACAAAAAGAGAAACGAGCCCTCGAGCAAGCCGCTAAAAACCCCAAATAAATTGGCATAATTTCACTTTTTCAAATACTAGCGAATGCAAATAATTATACTATATTTGGGCCTATAACATTTTGTTAACGAATGATTACCCATATTCAGGGAAGACTAATTGAGAAAAGCCCTACCGATGTTGTCATAGACTGTAATGGTGTGGGTTATTTTTTGAACATTTCGTTGCATACATTTTCACAACTCCCCGGCGATGAAAATGTCAAGTTATACACGCACTTATTAGTTCGGGAAGATGCACATACTTTGTATGGCTTTTCCAGTGTTATTGAGCGCGAAATATTCAGACTGTTATTGTCTGTTTCGGGTATCGGTGCCAGCACGGCCAGAACTATGCTTTCATCGTTAACTCCGGAACAGGTAAGGGAGGCTATCGCCAGTGAGGATGTAGCCACCATTCAGTCTGTAAAAGGAATTGGGGCAAAAACAGCACAAAGAGCAGTTTTAGATTTGAAGGATAAAATCTTAAAAGTGTATGGAATGACGGCTATTTCTGCCGTTTCAAGCAATACGAATAAGAATGAAGCGTTATCAGCTTTGGAGACTCTTGGTTTCGCAAGAAAGCAGGCCGAAAAAGCATGCGATAAAGTGATTAAAGATGATCCTCAGGCAACCGTAGAAACCATCATAAAACTTGCTTTAAAAAATTTGTAAAAATTGAGCGCAAAAAACTACTCTACTAAACATAGCTTAGCTACCCTTATATTTTTCGGACTTTTTCTCTTCGGAAGCCTCGCCGCCTATTCACAGGATTCTACGGCAACAGGATTTGATCAGGGGCGAATGGATCTTCCCGATCCTACGAGTATTCAGGATTTATACGAATACGACCCCATCACCGAAATGTATATCCTGAACCGAACCCTCGGGGATTTCAATATTTCTTATCCGGTGATCCTTACGCCTGACGAGTACCAGGAATTGGTTTTGAAAGAGCAAATGAAGGCTTACTTCAAAGAAAAGATTGATGCTGCCGACGGACGAAAAGAAGGATCGGAAGAAGCTCAGAAGAATTTGTTGCCTACTTTTTACGTGAATTCCAGTTTTTTCGAATCAGTGTTCGGAGGAAATACTATAGAAGTGATTCCGCAGGGTACCGTGGAGATGGATCTTGGAATACTTTTTACCAAACAAGACAATCCGCAATTCTCCCCAAGAAACCGAAGTAACCTGTCCTTCGACTTTGATCAAAGAATCAGTCTTAGTTTATTGGGTAAAGTGGGTGAGCGCCTCCAGGTAACTGCAAATTACGACACACAGTCGACCTTCGACTTTCAGAATATCATCAAATTGGAATATACTCCCACAGAGGATGACATCATTCAAAAGATCGAAGTGGGTAACGTAGCAATGCCTCTGAACAGTACACTTATACAGGGTGCTCAGAGTCTGTTTGGTGTGAAAACACAGTTGCAGTTTGGAAAGACCACGATAACCGGAGTATTTTCTGAACAGCAATCCGAGACGCGATCGGTAGTGGCAGAAGGAGGAGCGACAATAACCGATTTCGAGTTGTTTGCCCTGGATTATGACGAAAATCGACACTTCTTCCTTTCGCATTATTTCCGCGACAACTATGATCGGGTTTTGGCACAATATCCATTCATTAACTCTAATGTACAGATCACGCGTGCAGAGGTATGGATTACCAATCGAAACAATACCATCAATAACGTACGTAATATTATTGCCTTACAGGATTTGGCGGAAAGTGATCCTACCAACATTGGTTTGAACACCATTCCCGGAGGATTCATCAACGCCTCCCGAAATGCGTTTCCGGATAACAGCAATAATGATTTTAATCCCTTCGGAATTGATAACCCTGCAGAGCAAAGTATCCTGAATGAATCCATTCGGGACGTAGCCACAGTACAGGCCGGATTTAGCGGTGTGCCTGTGAGTGATGGGGTAGATTATGTAATACTGGAGAATGCCAGACGTCTGCAACCGAATGAGTACCAACTGAATTCACAATTGGGATATATTTCTTTGAACCAGCGACTCAATAACGACGAGGTTCTCGGGGTGGCTTTCCAGTTTACCGTTAACGGACAGGTATACCAGGTTGGTGAGTTTTCCACTGACGGGGTAGAAGCTACCGGTATTGAAAATCCAATTGGAGGAGGAATTCCTAATGAAGGCGAAGGCGAAGGTGAAGGAGAAGTAGGAATTCCGCAGAACCTTATCGTGAAACTTCTGAAGAGTAATATCACCATCGTGGAAGAACCGGTTTGGGATATCATGATGAAGAACATTTATCCGATCGGCGCCTTTCAGTTAGAGCAGGAAGATTTCAGGTTAAATATACTTTACACCGATCCCTCACCCGTGAACTACATCACTCCTGCAGACGGAACCACCGAGTTTCCCTATGAGGATTTACCGGATGATGTGATTGCAGATGACGAGATTCTGTTGGACGAAGTACTCCTTCGTGTTTTCAATCTGGATCGTTTGAATTTCAACAATGATCCTCAACAGGGAGGAGATGGTTTCTTTGACTTCTATCCGGGGATAACGGTCGATCAACAAAACGGGCGGATCATTTTTACCTCTGTGGAACCCTTTGGGGAATATCTGTTTGACAAATTAGATGGCCCGGGAGGCACACAGGATTACGACATTCCATCGACGTATAATGCCAACCAAAACAAATACGTGTTTCGAACCATGTACGAATCTACTAAGATTCAAGCGGAGCAAATAGATAGTGATAAAAACAAATTCCAACTGAGAGGAACCTACAAGTCTACCGGAGCAGATGGAATCCCAATTGGTGCTTTCAATATTCCTCAAGGTTCTGTTACCGTAACTGCCGGGGGAAGAACCCTTGTTGAAGGGGTAGATTATACGGTAAACTACCAGTTAGGACGAGTGCAGATCCTGGACCCTGCCTTGCTGAACTCCAATACTCCGATCAACATTACGACGGAGAATAATACACTATTCGGGCAGCAAACACGCCGTTTCACGGGTCTTGATGTACAGCATAGATTCAGTGATAAGTTACAAGTAGGAGGTACCTATTTAAATTTAAATGAACGACCGCTGACGCAGAAGGCAGCCTTCCAGAATGAACCCATTAACAACACTATGTTTGGGGTGAACGTACAGTATTCAACGGAAGTTCCCTTCCTGACAAGACTTGCCAATAAACTACCGAATATCGACACCGATGTGGAATCTAACCTGGCGGTGCGAGGTGAGTTCGCCTACTTATTGCCAGGTGCTCCTAAAGTATCCGATTTTGACGGTAAGACAACCGCGTATGTGGATGACTTTGAGGCGGCTCAAACAGCATTGGATATCAGTTCGGCGCTTACATGGAGTTTATCCAGTGTGCCTATCGGACTGGGAGGAGAACTTGGAAACAATGATCTGTCCTCTAACTATAATCGGGCAAAACTTGCCTGGTATACGATCGACCCGATCTTTTACAGTTCCCAACGACCTGAAGGAATTACGGATGAAGACTTATCCAATCCTTTCACTCGAAGGGTGTTCCGGGATGAGATCTTCCCTGATCAGGACATCATCCAGGGTCAGACACAGGCACTGTTTACACTCGATTTAGCATTTTACCCGGAGCAGCGTGGGCCTTATAACTACAACCCGGCGGCAGCAGGAAGTAACACACTTCCTAATCCGGAAGCTCGTTTTGGTGGGGTTTCACGACAATTGACTACTACCGATTTTGAGAGATCCAATGTAGAATACATCCAGTTCTGGTTGATGGATCCTTTCATTTACGACGAGAACATCAATAACAGTGGAGGTAAACTAACTTTCAACCTTGGTAATATTTCTGAAGATGTACTGAAGGATGGTAGAAAGCAATATGAGAACGGTTTGCCCGAAGATGGAGGAACCCTTAATACCATAGAGACCAACTGGGGTAAAGTTCCAGCCAACCAGTCGTTGATCTATACATTCAACACCACCGGACAGGAACGTGTGAATCAGGATGTAGGATTTGACGGACTGAGTGATGCCCAGGAGGTAGCGAAGTTCCCTGCGTTCTCGAATTTACCTGATCCTTCCAATGATAATTACACATATTTCTTACAAGCGGAAGGGTCTATTTTGGATCGTTACCTGTTGTTTAACGGTAACGATGGAAACTCCCCCGAAACCCTTACAAATACCAACCGAGGATCGAATGCACAACCGGATGTAGAGGATATCAACCGTGATAATACCATGAATACGGTGGATAGTTACTTTGAATATGAGATAGATGTCGTTCCCGGAATGGACGAGAATAATAGCCGTTTCGTGACGGATGTTAAAGAGATTACAGTAACGACTCAGAACAATAACGATATTCCGGTTCGTTGGATCCAGTTTAGAATTCCGATCAGTGATTACGATAATGCCATTAATGGTATTTCCGATTTCAGATCCATTCGCTTTATGAGAATGTATATGTCTGGATTTGCACAGGAAACAGTATTGCGTATGGGGACTTTGGAGCTATTCCGAGGTGACTACAGAAGATACCAGGAAAGTCTGGACCGGGCGGATCTGGAAGACAATATCAACGATGACACCACCTTCGAGAACGAAGCCGTTGGTGTAATCCAGAACAGTAACTATATCATTCCTCCCGGAGTATTCCGTGAAGAATTAAATAACAATAACAACATTATTCGTCAGGATGAGCAATCACTGTCCCTTAGAGTATGTGATCTGGAGCCGGGTGATGCACGTGCTGTATATAAGAATTTCAATGTGGATATGCGACAGTATAAGAACCTGGAAATGTTTATGCACGTTGAAAGTTTAGAGGACCAGACTTTGCTGGGAGACGATCAATTGGCAGCATTCATTCGATTGGGAACGGATCTCAATACAGCATTCTACGAGATCGAAATTCCGTTAAAGGTGTCGCCAAATTTACCGAACCCTACCGATTCAGATGGAGATGTGGTTTGGCCGATCGAAAACCGCTTGTTACTTCCACTGGAATCGCTTCAGCAGATAAAAAGTATTGCATCCAGCTCCAACCAGGAAGGGTTATTGCCAGCCGATGCGACTGGAGTACGTTATGCCGCCGATGGAGTTATTACCGGAGGGGGAGGAGATTATCGATATGGAATTAGAGGGAATCCGAGTTTCGGAAATGTGCGAGTGATCATGATTGGGCTTAGAAACGTATCGAATTCTCAAATTTGCGGTGAGGCGTGGTTCAACGAATTGCGTTTGTCTGAATTAGAGAACAAAGGGGGTTGGGCAGCAGTGGCTAACCTGGACGCGAATATGGCCGATTTTGCCAACATCAGTGCTACGGGTAGAGTGAGCACCATCGGATTTGGATCTATTGAACAAGGTCCGAATCAAAGAAGTCTGGAGGATCAGGCGATTTATGATGTGGTAACGAATTTTAATTTAGGTCAGTTGTTACCTCAGAAATGGGGAATCAACCTGCCTTTTAATTATGCGTTTGGTGAAGAATTCATCACGCCAAAATTCGATCCGGAACTACAGGATATCGAGTTGGATGATCGTATAGATGCCGAGACAGATGAAACCTTGAAAGATGTTTATAAGGATCAGGCCGTAGATTATACCAAACGACAGAGTATCAACTTTATCGGGGTGCGTAAAGAGCGCACTGGAGAAGGCAAACCAATGCCATACGATATAGAGAATTTCACCTTCTCTTATTCATACAACCAGATCGATCATAACGATTTTGAGATCGAGGAATCTATCGATCAGAACGTTAGATTGGGTGGGACTTATAACTATAGTTTCCCGCAAAAACCGATTGAGCCATTTAAGAAGAGTGATTCCTTGTTCAATGGAAAGTACTGGCAGTTCCTGAAGGATCTGAATTTCAATCCGCTGCCCAGTAATATTGCTATAAGCTCTAATATTATAAGACAATATAACGAGCAGAAGTTCCGGGAATTGAACCTTCTGCCCGGGAACATAGGATTACCTACGTTGTATCAAAGAAATTTCTTATTCGACTGGCAGTATACCATTAATTATAACCTTACGAAATCGCTGCGTTTCAACTTTAATGCGGCCAATAACCGTATCGTAAACAATTATATCCAGGACGGAATCGTGGACAATTCGATTGGGATATGGGACGGGTTCTTCGAAGTAGGAGACCCCAACCAGCACTTCCAATCACTGCAATTGAATTATGACCTTCCTACGGCCAAATTCCCATTCCTAAAATGGATTAGAGCGACCTATTCATACCAGGGGGATTATCAATGGCAAGATGGTAGTGATCTATTCAACAATATTGAGATTCCGTTAAGTGATGGTACCACCGAAGTGTTTAATCTCGGTAATTCAATTCAGAATGCGAGTACACACAGGATCAACTCGACCCTCGATATGAATAGTTTCTATCGATATATAGGCCTTACCAAAATCACACAAAGCAAGCCAAGAGCCAATAGAGAAGGAGGCGGAGGTGGCCCAGGTGGTCGTGGTGGAGAAGGTGCCGGTGGAGAAGGTGCTGGTGGAAAAGGCGGAGATGGAGACGGTAAAGGTAAGGAGAGTGCCAATGAAAAGACCGGGGGTGCGAATAAGCGAGAGCAAATTGCACGCCAGGGTAGTGGCGGACTTCGAGGAGGTAGTGGAGCCGGAGGATCTTCCGGAACGCTCCGTGCCGGAGACAAAGCGATCAATACCTTGATTGGGCTTGCTACCGCCGTGAAGAAGATTCAATTCAATTACCAGGAAAACCAAGGGATCTTCCTTCCGGGATATCAGCCTTCGATAGGTTTTGCAGGATCATTGAAACCAACTACCGGATTCGTATTCGGAAGTCAGGCGGAGATCCGAGACCTGGCCGCTCGAAAAGGATGGTTAACCCTATACCCCGAGTTCAACGAACAGTACACTGAGGTGGAGAGCAGGCAATTGGATGTCCAGGCGAATATTGAATTATTACCGGATCTAAAGTTAGACCTGAATGGAAGCCGAGTGTATTCTGAAAACTATGCGGAGAACTACATCGTAGAAAACGATCTGTATCGTTCACTTACACCGAATACCTTCGGAAACTTTAATATTTCAACCATACTCATAAAAACTGCATTTGGAAGTAGTGATGAGAATGGATCGGCGGCTTTCGATGATTTCAGAAATAATCGAATTGTCATTGCCGACCGACTGGCAAGAGAATTTGAAGCCAACAATCCGGGAATCTATCAATATGAGATCGATGAAGAGACCGGTTATCCGGTAGGATTCGGCCCCACGAGTCAGAATGTATTATTAGCCTCATTCCTTTCAGCGTACAAAGGATCCGATGCCTCCAAGGAAAAAACGGGAATCCTCAGAGACATTCCACTTCCAAACTGGGATCTGAAGTATACCGGTTTGATGAATATCAAATGGTTCAAGAAGAACTTCAAGCGATTCTCTATTCAGCATGGATATCGCTCATCCTATACCGTGAATTCGTTCCAGACCAACCTGGACTTTGATAGCGCAGATCCTACGGCCATCGACCAATCGGGGAATTTTAAAAGTGAGATCTTCCTGAACAATGTGAATCTTACAGAACAATTCTCTCCGTTGATTCGAGTGGATTTCGAAATGCAGAATTCCATTAAGATACTTGCTGAGTATAGAAAAGACAGGGCCTTGTCTTTGAGTTTTGCGAACAACTTATTGACGGAAATTCAAGGGGATGAGATCATTCTTGGACTGGGATATCGAATCAAGGACTTAAAGATCGGGACCAATTTCGGAGGAAAGAAAAAGATCATCACTAGTGATCTTAACTTTAAGATGGATCTTTCGGTACGTGATAACAAGACTATCATTCGTTACCTGGATATCAATAATAACCAGACCACAGCGGGTCAAACAATTTACGGTTTACAGTTCTCGGCAGATTATGCCCTTAGCAAGAACCTTACGGCGCTGTTCTATTATGATCATACGTTCTCGGAATATGCCATCTCTACTGCATTCCCGCAAACCACTATTCGAAGTGGAATCACCCTTCGATACAATTTTGGAAACTAAATCACAACTAAATACAAGTAGCTTATCATGAATATACCTTCAGATTTAAAATATACAAAAGACCATGAATGGATTCGCCTCGAAGGCGATGTTGCCGTTGTTGGAATCACCGATTTTGCCCAAGGTGAATTGGGAGATATTGTCTTTGTGGAAGTTGAGACTCTGGATGAAACTTTGGATCAGGAAGAAGTTTTTGGTACAGTAGAAGCGGTAAAAACCGTTTCTGATCTATTCATGCCCCTTTCTGGAGAGATCATTGAATTCAACGATTCTCTTGAATCTGAACCTGAAAAAGTGAATAGTGACGCCTATGGAGAAGGATGGATGATCAAGATTAAAATTTCGAATCCTGATGAGTTGGAAGGTCTTTTAGATGATGCGGGTTATAAAGAAATTATTGGCGCCTAAATATCTCCGGACGGCCGGTATTGCTTATACCATACTGGTAACTGTCCTGTTTTTGATGCCTGCGGGCAATGTGCCTGTTGTCAAGATTCCATTTCTGGATAAGATTATCCATGTTATCATATTTACTTTGCTGGCGTTCTTTTGGTTATCAACACTGCTGAAAAAGAACCACACATTCAAGAAGGCATTTTGGATTTGCATTGCCATCTGGTTTTATGGCATAATAATTGAACTGTTACAAGAGAATTTTTTTGATACCAGAAATGCAGATGCCTGGGATATAGTGGCAAATACCACCGGGATCGTGCTAGGGTTTCTCGTATTTGGAAAATTAAAGAGTTATTTAACTCTTAAAAATTAAAATTCGTTTTAAAAAACAGTTGATTTTATATATTTTAGCAATCACTTAAATTCTCTATTATGGAACCAAAGAAAAATCCGAAAGCAGATATGAGTCGTTGGAGCTCTGTTTACTTCGCTGCGGGACTGGCATTTATGCTATTTATTTCCTGGACAGCAGTAGAATGGAAAACCTATGATAAAAGTAACTTGATGGGAGATGTTTTGGACGTTGGAGATGATCTTGAAGAAGAGATCCCAATTACACAACAATTGACTCCACCACCTCCACCACCTCCACCACCACCAGCTCCGGAGATTATCGAAGTAGTAGAGGATGAAGAAGAAGTTGAAGAAACCATTATTGAGTCTACCGAGACCAATCAAAACGAAGAAATCGTTGAGATTGAAGAAATTGAAGAGGTAGAAGAGGAAGAAATCGCAGATGTACCTTTCGCAGTTATTGAGAACGTGCCAATTTATCCTGGATGTGAAAATGCAGGAAACAATGAGGCTAAGAAAAAATGTATGTCTGAAAAAGTTCAGAAATTCGTTCAGAAGAAGTTCGATACTGAATTGGCGAACGATCTAGGATTGGAAGGAAGACAACGTATCTCTGTTCAATTCAAGATTGACAGAAGTGGAAACGTTGTGAACGTAAGAGCAAGAGCACCACACCCAAGACTCGAGCAAGAGGCTATCAGTGTTGTGAAGTCACTTCCGAAAATGACTCCTGGAAAGCAGCGCGGGAAAGCCGTTGGTGTACTATATGCACTTCCTATATTGTTCCAGGTAGAAAATTAATAAGAGGAAATACTCTTAGAACATAAATAAATCGCTCCGCATTTGCGGAGCGATTCTTTTTTGGCACAACCCTTGAAAGATGTAGTGATATAACTCTTAAATATAAACACTATGTTACCATCTATTCAAAATGAGGGTAGTACACCATCAAAGGTACTCTCAAAAAGAGAAGAAAAAAAACGAATTAACGTTCGTTGGAATTCCGGACTTGCGTTTCAGTTAGGATTAGTAATTAGTATGTTCCTGGTTTTCCTGGTCCTGGAAAGCACCTGGGGCCTCCAGGCTTCGGCCATGTATGAGCCACCTAAGGAAGTCGACCTTACCGAGATTTCCCTGGATCGCTATGTGCTCGAAACACCACAACTCGAAATTAAACCGGAGACCGTGGTGATTAAGAAACGTACCGTGAAGCCAGCGGTAGCATCGAACAAGTTCAAAACTGTTACAAACACTTCTCCCGTAAATGAGACCCCCGTGGCACCTACGGAAATCACTCCGGTAATGCCGGAAACCGGGATCGAAAAACGGCCTAAACCAAAAAAGAATCTGGTGGCTAATATCAACTCCGTTGAAATAGTTCCGGTCTTTCCGGGTTGCGAATCCTTATCCACCAATTTGGAACGAAAGAATTGTATGTCGGATAAGATCCGGGCATTCATCGGGCGTAAATTCGATGTCGATAAATTTACCGACAAGTATTCCGGGGAACGACAGGTGATCAACGTGCAATTTACCATCGATCACAAAGGAAGTGTAGTCGACATCCTTGCTCGAGCACCGGGGGATGACCTGGAGAACGAGGCTAAAAGAGTGATTTCAAAGCTTCCAAAGATGCAACCGGGCAGACAATTTAATCAGGCGGTAGACGTGATTTACAGAATTCCTATTGTGTTTAAAGTAGATTATTAACAACCATCAACTACCTCTCATCCATCGGGTGAGAGGTAATTTTTCAAAAAGCATTCAAAAAAACGTATCTTTCGACAAACTAAACGCCCTTTGTCGATGAAGAAATTTGTATTGCTTCTCGTAGTTACTTCCCTTTTTAACCTACCCTTATCAGCTCAAGACTTTTCTGGTGAATTCGAAAAATATCCCGTGTTTCCGAAATGCGAGGATACAGAAATTGCTGCGTTAAAGACCTGTTTTAATAATACGGTGAAAGAGTTGATTTTTGCCAATTTTGAAACTCCTGATATCGTTTTCGAAGAAAACTATAATGGTGAAATCAATGTATTCTTTGAAGTGGATAAAGAGGGTACATTTACAGTACTCTATGTAGATGCCATCTATACAGAATTGAAAGAAGCGGCGATGGCCGCGTTTGAAAAATTTCCGACAATCACCCCGGGCACCTATAATGGCAAACCTTCAATTTCGCAGTATACCATTGAGTTTAAAGTTCCTTTAGGTGAATTAACACTCGAGACTTTTACCCCGGAAGTTTCAGAAGAACAAAAAAAGCCAAAGGAAGTTGAGAACAAAGATTTGAAAAACGAATTTGACGATCTGGAGAAACTTCCATATCAAAATGAAGAATATACCAGTAATATAAATATCCCTTTATCTCACCATAACTACAGTTTGTTTGACCCCGCGATGAACCGCGTGGGGATCAATAATCACACTGCTCAAAAACCTTACGTATACAGTGAGGTCAACAAGTATTACAACTTTGAAGCAGCTAATCAGAAGATTCTGAAAAACAGATCATCATGGTTCGGCAGGAAGTGGTGGAACGAACATATGGTTACTTTAAAAGGCACGGATTATTGGCTTACACTCGATCCCGGAGTAGATCTGCAGGCAGGAAAAGATACCGATGCCGATATCGATACTTATAACAATACTCGTTTGGTCTATGCACAGGGTGGAATTGGTAAGAAGATCAGTTTCTTTGCAGTCATCTATGAGAGTCAGGGGCGATTTGCGGATTATTTTAATCGTTTTGCAGAGGCACGAAAACCAGATGGTGGTAACCCGGCAATCATCCCGGGAAGAGGAATCGCCAAGCGGTTCAAAACGGATTCCTATGACTACCCCATTGCTACGGGGCATGTTTCATACTCCCCGTCCAAACATTTCAATCTTCAGCTGGGACATGGGAAGAACTTCATCGGGGATGGGTATCGCTCTTTATTATTGAGCGATAATAGTAGTCCGTACCCTTTCTTCAAGGTGAACACTACCTTTTGGAAACTTAAGTATACCAATACCTGGATGTCTTTAAGAGATGTGCGGTCGGAAGTGACTGCTGATGGCTCTTTTCGTACCAAATATATGGCCAACCATTATTTGAGTATCAATATCACCAAACGATGGAATCTTGGGTTGTTCGAATCTGTTATTTGGGAAAATGACAACAACCGTGGGTTTGATTTCAACTATCTGAATCCGGTTATATTTTTCCGTGCCATTGAATTCTCAACCGGTTCACGTGGCGGAAATGCCCTGATCGGTTTGAGTTCGAAATTTAAGTTTTCGGATCGGGTCAATGCCTATGGTCAATTGATTATCGATGAATTTTCTTCCGGTGATATTTTCGGTGGAAAAGGGAGCTATAAGAACAAAATTGGATATCAGCTCGGTGCCAAATACTATGATGCATTGGGAGTAAAGGGTTTGTATCTGCAAGCGGAATATAACCGTGTGCGGCCGTATACCTATTCTCACAATTCGATTGTACTGAATTACGGACATAACAATCAATCCATGGCACATACTTTAGGAGCTAATTTTTCAGAATTCATCGCTATTGCGCGATACCAGAAAGGCAGAATTTTTGGAGATGCCAAATTAGTATTGGCAAAACGAGGATTCGAATTCAACACCACGGACGATATGGCTTTTTATGGAGGAAGTATTTATGGAACCGAAGATGATCGTATTTCGGATGAAGGAAATGATCTGGCCCAGGGTAATACTACGGATTTCCTACATGCCGAATTGCAGGCAGGATATCTTATCAATCCTGCTACGAACCTAAAGGTTTATGGGAGCCTTATTTTCAGAGATTTTAGTCCGGAGATTGATACACCCACTACATTCGACAACCAAACGACCTGGATCAATTTTGGAGTGAGAACCGATTTATTTAACTGGTACAACGATTTTTAGATAGTTATTGCTTACCCTTTTTTTCGTCCCAGGAGCCAAATCTTTTTTTAGCAATTTCATACATCAATGTAACGAAACTTTCAGTGGAAATGAATCCGTCTCCGTACCCACGGTCATCATAATATTTCGTAATCTCCTTATTGGCTAAAACCTCTTCAAGGCTTTTTCGCGTGCCATATTCGATGGCAATTCGATCTCTTAAACGTACCAGCATATCATGGGATGTTTTAACATCGGATTTAGTGCCTATTTCTCCGTGCCCCGGGATTATTTTAGTTTCGTCATCGATTAGCATCATGATTTTGGACAGTGCTTTGATATATCCCCTAAGGCTTCCACCACTTTTCTGATCGATATATGGATATCTTCCATTAACGAAAACATCTCCGGTGTGTAACACATTAGAATCGGTAAAATAGATTACAGCGTCTCCATCGGTATGAGCATTGTCGACATGGAAAATCATCACTTTTTCCCCGTTATAGTGAAAAGTAAGTTCATCTGGAAAGGTTAGCGAAGGATAAATATTGTCTTTGCTCATATAATCTTCAAGGTTCCCCATGGCCTCTTTTGCACGTACGTCTCCCTCTTCGGAACCAACATCTTTCGACATCTTTTCCCGTTTTTTTTCAAAGTCGGCCTCCATCTTTTCTTGGGCTTCTTGTCTCATTTTATTTTCCAAACGGCTTCGAACATTATCATGAGAAATGATGGTAACTCCGGCATCGTTCATATTCTTATTCCCCCCTACATGATCTCCATGGTGATGTGTATTTACAAGAAAGCGGACAGGTTTGGTAGATAGTCCGCTAACAAATTGCAAAATCTTTGGTGTGGCTTCTGCAAACTGATTATCGATCATTAGAACGCCGTCGCTTCCTACACTTACGCCGATATTCCCTCCTTTTCCTTTCAGCATATAGATGCTATCTTTCACACGCACCATCCCTATGGAAGGCCCTTCGGAACCGGTGGCGCCATCCGCCTCTGTTTCTTGGGCGAACATAGAGGATAAACTAAACAAGAAGGTGAATGAGATTAATAAAGCTTTGTTCATAAGTGTGTATTTTAATTAGGTGTTGAATTTAACAAAATTGTGCAAATTCAGTGCCAACAATATAAGATTAAAATTGTGAAAAATCGCCTTGTGTCCTATCTTTGCAGCCGGAATTAGAGGTCTGGCGAGATACGCTCATTTTTTTACCGTCTATTCCCAAAATACAGGAGCTTGAACAGTACTTCATCACAGACGATATCACCCGGATTTGCACGAAATTTTGTGGAGATTACCAAAATCCGATTATCCATCAGTGTGGTATTCTCTTCTGTGGCAGGCTATCTCCTGGGAGTCGAAGGCCCGATTGATTATTATATTTTGATGTTGCTTTGCGTGGGTGGCTATTGCATGGTAGGAGCGTCTAACGTTTACAACCAGATCATCGAGAAAGATCTGGATGCCAAAATGGAGCGTACCAAGAACCGTCCGTTGCCAGCAGGCAGAATGGGTACCACCTCTGCCTTTATCCTGGCGAGTGTCTTAACATTACTGGGAATAGGGATCCTCTATGTGATCAATCCCCAAACAGCCATGTTCGGAGCCATTTCCATTTTCATGTATGTGAGTTTGTATACTCCTTTGAAAACTCGCACGCCTTTGTCGGTTTTTGTGGGAGCCTTTCCTGGTGCTATTCCTTTTATGCTTGGATGGGTAGCGGCCACGAACGATTTTGGAATCGAACCGGGAACGTTATTCATGGTTCAGTTCTTCTGGCAATTTCCTCACTTTTGGGCGATTGGGTGGTTTCTTTTTGAAGACTATAAGCGAGGAGGTTTCCTCATGTTGCCTAACGGAAGAAGGGATAAAGGGACGGCAATTCAGGTGATTTTATATTGTATCTGGACCGTGCTGGCCTCGTTGATCCCAGCTGCAGGTGTGACCGGAAGATTATATGTGACCCCGGTCTCCGCAGTGCTTATACTTGGACTTGGAGCCTGGTTGATCTATCATGCGGTTAAACTATACAAACAACAAACCGATAAAGCAGCTCGCCGATTGATGTTGGTGAGTGTTACGTACATTACTTTGCTGCAAATAATTTATGTAGCTGATAAATTTATTCGATAATGAATTATACTGAAGGATCTGAGGAATTAAAAAGAAGACGAGCCAAGAAGATGATGCTGTGGTTTGGTATTATAAGCTTGTCGATGAGCTTTGCCGGTTTGACAAGTGCCTATGTGGTGAGTAAAGAACGACCGGATTGGCTTACCGATTTTGAAATACCGGAAGCTTTTTATCTGAGTCTTGGAGCGATCATAGTGAGTAGTATCACAATGCATGTGGCCAAATTAAAGGTAAAACAGGAGGATCAATTACAAGGAATGATATTCCTTGTGGGAACTCTGATACTTGGATTACTATTTGTGTATTTGCAGTTTCGTGGATTTTCCGAGATCATTGCCAATGGATACTATTTTACCGGAAGCGAAAGTACAGTGACTACTTCCTTTATTTATCTAGTGGTCTTAATGCACTTGGCACACGTGGCATTTGGATTAATCGCCTTATTGGTGGTAATTTATAATCATTATAAACAAAAGTATACGGGAGGTAAAACCCTTGGTATAGAACTGGCGGCTACCTTCTGGCATTTTGTTGACTTTTTGTGGATTTATCTCTTTTTGTTTTTCTATTTTGTGAGATGAAAATTATACTTATTTTTGCACACTAATAAACCAATTTCTTTGTATGGACGCAACTGTTGCTAAAACAGGTACCGAAGGAAAAACCTGGGGTGGAGGAAATCGCCCGCTCAATGCCAGTTATGGTAAAATGATGATGTGGTTTTTCATCGTATCAGATGCTTTGACTTTCTCAGGATTTATTGCCTCTTACGGTTTTTCGAGATTTAAATTTATTGACGCCTGGCCTATTGCCGATGAGGTGTTTACTCACGTTCCGTTCTTGCACGGTGTTCCCGCTCCGATGTATTACGTGGCGTTTATGACGTTCATACTTATTTTCTCATCTGTAACGATGGTACTTGCGGTAGACGCTGGTCACAGAATGCAGAAAAAGAAAGTGATCTGGTATATGTTTGCAACCATCATCGGGGGTGCGATTTTCGTAGGATCACAGGCCTGGGAATGGGCTACCTTCATCAAGGGAGACTACGGTGCGGTAGAGACTAAAGGAGGTAAGATTCTTCAGTTTCTTGACACCGAAGGTGATCGTGTGGCCATCGGCGATTTTGCTGTAGAGCTTCCCACAGAGAGAGCAACACACGAAAGAAAGAACGGTATTTGGTATCAAACCGAGCCGGAAACGCTTACCAGTTTTTCATTTGAAGAAGTAAAAGCAGGTTTCCTTGCAAACGATAATCTCCTGGTAAGAACACAATACCTGGATGAAAACGGTGAACCCACGGTACTTTCGCGGGAAGAATCGGTGAATAAAATTGTGAATGACGGGAAGTTAGTGGTGGAAGGCGCCAATCTTATCAGAAATGAATACGGGCATCCACTTTTTGCCGACTTCTTTTTCTTTATTACAGGATTCCACGGGTTCCACGTATTCTCTGGAGTGGTGATCAACATCATCATCTTCTTTAACGTGATCATAGGAACCTACGAACGAAGAAAAAGTTATGAAATGGTTGAGAAGGTCGGACTCTACTGGCACTTTGTAGATTTGGTGTGGGTATTCGTATTTACCTTCTTTTATCTGGTTTAATTCTGAAAGTTTCAGCTTAAAAAACAACAATGGCACACGAACATAAATTAGAAATATTTAGAGGATTACTGAAGTTCAAATCCAATGTTACAAAGATTTGGGGAGTATTCGTTTTCCTTTCAATCGTTACAATCATTGAAGTATACCTGGGGATCGTGAAACCGGAATTCCTTACCGAAACTCGATTCCTTGCGATGAAGTTGCTCAACTGGATCTTCATCATCTTAACCCTAGTTAAAGCCTATTATATTACCTGGGATTTCATGCACCAGAGAGACGAGACCAAAGCACTTCGACGTGCGGTAGTCTGGACGGCTGTATTCTTGATCTGCTACCTTATTTTGATCTTGCTTATCGAAGGAGATTATATTTACGAGGTGTACAAACAAAATTACGTCAAGTTCGATTTTTAGATTGAACCCAAAAGATAGATGAAACCACGCACCTTTAGCGTGGTTTTTTTATTCGTTAAATTTCCCTTATAAAGGTTGTCCAGCCTGCTTTCCGGTTGTATTTTTGCAAAAAATTACACCGTGCAGACTAAAAAGATTATTGTCCTTGCTGTATTGTTCCTGCTGCCCATTTCGGTATATCTTTTCTTTGCCTCCGGAAAGAATAATTTCGTGAAGCTCCCTACCCTGTCTTATGGTGTTGCAGAGCTTGACGAATTCAAAACTATCGAAGGAGATGAGGTAAAGCTGGATAATCGAATCACCGTGCTTACTTTCTTCGGAAATGATCTGGAAGCTAAAAAAGCAAATGCGTTTAACCTGGCGCATAAGATCTACAAAAAGAATTATCAGTTCCAGGAATTTCAATTCATAAGCCTTATCACTGAAGATCAGGCTTCCAGGGCCAACGATTTGAAATTACAACTTCGTGATATTGAAAATCCCAAAAACTGGAACTTTGCGGTGGGTACTTCCGAAGAAATAAAAAGGGTTTTTAATACACTACAAACTCCTTATCAGCTGGATGCTAATCATTCGAGTAATTTTGTTTTTATCATCGACAAGGAACGCAATTTGAGAGGGCGGAATGACGATGAAGAGGTAGGGATGTTGTATGGTTTCAATGCCAGCGACTATGCCGAGATAAATAATAAGATGAGTGACGACATAAAAATTGTACTCGCTGAATATCGTCTCGCCTTAAAGAAATACAAAGCCGATAGAGAAATATAAAATGAAAAATTACTCCTACATAGGTATCTCCTTTGTGATCTTACTATTTGGTATTTGGGCCATTCCCAAAATCGTTGACAACTTCACCAAAACGGAAATGGCAATCATTGGAACGGTACCAAACTTCACCTTTACCAATCAAAAAGGGGAGACGGTCGATAATGAGTCCTATGAAGATAAAGTGTATGTTGCCGAGTTTTTCTTCACCACCTGTCCGTCGATCTGCCCTATCATGAATCAAAATATGGTGAAGATTCAAAATGAATTCTACGGCAACCCGAAGTTAGGTATCGCTTCTTTCACCATCAACCCGGAATACGATACTACCGAGGTCCTGGCTCAATACGCCGAAAGCTATAAGATCACCAATCCGCACTGGCATTTGCTAACAGGTAATAAAGACGAGATCTATAAGCTTGCCAATGAAGGCTTCAATTTATACGTGGCAGACGCACCTGAGGTGGAAGGAGGTTTTGAGCATTCAGGATTTTTTGCGCTCATAGATAAGGAAGGAAATATTCGTTCTCGCTTCGACGAAAACGGGAATCCGATCATTTACTATGACGGCTTAGAGGCAGAAGGGATACTAATGCTGATCGAAGATATCAAGGTTTTAATGAAAGAATAAAATGGGAGAGACTACTGCTAGTAAAAAATACAACCTTTGGATTTGGGTTCTATCGATAGCCATTCCTGCCGTGGTGGCCATACTTTTTAATTACCGGATTGAAGGAGTGGAGAGAATGGGCTTCCTGCCTCCTATTTATGCTTCCATCAATGGACTTACCGCCATATTACTAGTTACTGCTGTGGTTCAAATCAAAAAAGGCAATCGTAAGGTCCACGAACGTATCATGAAGGCCTGCATAGTGCTTTCGGCTTTATTCCTGCTAATGTATGTGGCCTATCACATGACTTCGGATTCCACTTCCTATGGAGGAGAAGGTACCCTGCGATACGTGTATTTCTTTATATTGCTGTCGCATATACTGCTTTCCATTGGTGTGATCCCGTTCGTTCTGGTTACTTATGTGAGAGCATTGACCGGCAACTACGAACGCCATAAAAAAATTGCAAAGATCACTTTCCCCATATGGCTCTATGTTGCAGTAACCGGTGTCATTGTGTATCTTATGATTTCACCTTATTATTAAAATGCGAACGAGAACTTTCATATTAATAATGCTGTTGCTTTTAAGCGTTGTGTTTTCTGCTGAAGCCCAATGTGCCATGTGCCGGGCCGTGTTGGAAAGTGATGAAAGTGGTGAAGCCGCCAAGGGCATCAATAATGGAATTATTTACCTGATGTTATTTCCCTATTTGTTGGTGGGGGGTGTCGGATATGTGATCTATAAAATGCGCCAGAAAGCAAAAAAAGAAGATGCCGGTATTTAAGGTGTAACAATTGCTTCTGAAAGGAGTCTTATGGTAACAGACTTTATCAACCAAACCCCCTAAAGTCTTAACATGAATTTCACAAAATAGCGGCCTAAAGGCCTTTACTTTGTGTTAGAAAATTGCATATATGATTGAAATAAAAAACCTGCATAAATCATATCACATGGGGAGCAATTCTCTTCATGTTCTTAAAGGGATCGATTTTAAAGTGAACGAAGGTGAGATGGTGGCCATCATGGGTTCATCCGGTTCGGGAAAATCGACCTTGCTGAATATTTTGGGTATGCTGGACGAGGCCGACGAAGGCTCTTATACCCTGGACGGTACCGTAATCAAAGATCTTAATGAAAAAGTGGCCGCCCGATATCGCAATCGCTTTCTTGGATTTATATTTCAATCGTTCAATCTCATCTCTTACAAATCGGCGTTGGACAATGTAGCTATGCCTCTGTATTACCAAGGGGTAAAACGCGCTGAACGTACCGAAAAAGCCATGCATTATCTCGAAAAAGTAGGACTGGCAAATTGGGCAACTCACCTTCCGAATGAGTTATCAGGAGGACAGAAACAGCGGGTTGCAATTGCGCGAGCTTTGGCCAGTGACCCGAAGGTACTTCTTGCGGACGAACCGACAGGGGCCCTCGACTCTACTACTTCTTATGAGGTAATGGAAATAGTACAATCTATCAATGACGAAGGAAAGACCATTCTTTGTGTTACTCACGAGGATGATATTGCCCATATGTGTAAAAGAATCGTACACCTCAAAGATGGTGTGATCATTGATGATAAGAAAGTCGACCAGGTAAGAGTAAATCAGGCAGCAAATGTTTAACATCGAACGTTGGCAGGAAATATTTGAAACGATTCGCAAAAATTGGTTGCGGACGCTGCTTACTATGATTTCTGTTTTCTTCGGAATCTTCATCCTTGTGATCTTATTGGGTTTCGGCCAGGGAATGCAAAATGGTATTGCCCAGGAGTTTGAGCAAGACGCCGCCAACAGGATCAGTGTTTGGACCGGTGTTACTACGGTTGAATATAAAGGCCTTAATCCAGGCCGATTCATTGAACTTCGGAATGAGGACTATGAATACCTGATCAAAAAATACGAAGACGACCTAGAATTTAAATCTTCCGTGTATCGCATTTGGAGTGGTGTGGTCACCTATGGAAACGAATCGGGTAGTTACAGAATTGAAGGCGTGTATCCCGATTACCAGTTCATAGAAAATGCTTCGTTGAGTCATGGCCGTTTTATCAATTACACCGATCAAGACCACTTCGAAAAAGTAGTAACCATAGGTCATAAAGTATACAGGGATTTATTCGAAAAAGGCGAAGATCCTATTGGGAAGCAAATTCAATTATCCGGTATCAACTTTAAAGTGGTGGGTGTTTATACCGATCCGGGAGGTGAACGGGAAGAGACCCGAATTTTTCTCCCACTGTCTACTTCTCAACGCGTATTCAATGGTGGAAATAAAGTCCGTAACCTGGGCTTCACCCTTCAACCGCAGAAAACATTCCAACAGGCATTACAACAATCCATTCAGTTTTCCGCGGAAATCGAAAGTTTCCTAAAAGAGCGGCATATCGTAGCTCCGGAAGACACCAGTGCGGTCAATCTTTGGAATTCACTGGAAGAAGCAAAGCGTTACTACGATTTGATGAACATGATCAAATTGTTTTTCTGGATTGTGGGGATATGTACCATTATCGCAGGAGTGGTTGGTGTGAGTAATATCATGTTGATCATAGTAAAGGAAAGAACCAAGGAAATTGGTGTGCGAAAGGCCATTGGGGCACAGCCCTGGTCGATAATCGGGATGATTTTGCATGAGTCTATTTTTATTACGGCCATTGCGGGCTTCCTTGGACTGATCGTGAGCATGGGTATCTTAGAAATAGTAGGCCCGAATGTGGAGATCGATTACGTAGTGAATCCATCCGTGAATTTCAATGTAGCATTAACTACAGTGTTTGTCCTGATACTAGCCGGAGCACTCGCCGGATTCTTCCCGGCATGGCGAGCCGCAAAAATAAAACCAATTGAAGCCCTAAGAGAGGAGTAGCATGTTTAATAGAGACCGTTGGAGTGAAATATTAGAGGCGATGAGTAGCAACTGGTTCAGAACGCTGCTCACGGCATTCGGTGTAATTTGGGGAATTTTTATTCTTGTAATTCTTCTAGCTGCAGGCCGGGGATTGGAAAATGGGGTAAAAGCCGATTTCGGAAACATCGCTACCAATACCATGTTCATGTGGACCCAAACTATTTCGAAGCCTTATAAAGGATTACCAAAAGGACGAAGATTTCGATACAGGATAGGCGATGTTCAGGCCATTAAGGATAATGTTCCTAACATGAGATTCGTCTCTCCCAGGAATCAATTAGGAGGATTCGGAGGTAGTAACAATGTGGTTCGCGGTTTAAAGACAGGAGCTTTCAATGTATATGGAGATTATCCCGAGATCATTCAGCAACAACCCATGGACATTACCAGTGGTCGCTTTATCAACTACGGAGATATTCAGGAAAAAAGAAAGGTGGCTGTTATAGGAGAGGGGGTAAAGACTTCGATGTACGATCGTGGAGAGGATCCAATTGGAACGTATATTAAGATTAGTGGAGTCAACTTTATAGTTGTTGGTACTTACAAAAAGAAATCACAAGGCGGTGACGATGAAGAAGATCAAAAGGAGATTTATGTGCCGTTCACGGCATTTTCCCAAGCTTTTAATCAGGGGGATAAAGTGGGATGGATGGCGATTACTGCGGAAGATGGATCTTCCATTACCCAGTTGAAAGAACAAATATTCGATGTAATCAAACAGCGGCATTCTATTCATCCGGAAGATGACAGAGCGATTGGAAATTTTGACCTGTACGAACAATACAGCCGTATCGAAGGACTGTTCTTTGCGTTGAAACTTATTGCCTATGTAGTAGGTTCCCTGGTATTGATCTCAGGAATTATTGGAATTAGCAATATCATGCTGATCGTTGTAAAAGAACGCACCAAGGAAATAGGAATTCGACGGGCATTAGGGGCTACACCCTGGTCAATCCGCGGACAAGTTTTGCTCGAGTCTATTTTCCTGACCATTGTATCGGGTATGGTAGGGATTTCATTTGGAGCCTTTATTATATATCTCATTAATTTAATCCTAGACGCCAATGGGCCCGTAGATATGTTCGCGAATCCTAGTGTAGACATCACTGTGGTTCTTGTGGCCCTTACCATTTTGATCGTCTCTGGATTACTGGCAGGACTTATCCCTGCGCAAAACGCTATAAAAGTAAAACCTGTGGATGCTTTACGCACCGAATAATAACTAAATCATCAATGAAAAAAACGGTAACCATTATCATTTTAGCAGTCATCCTGATCTTGTTCATAGGCTCGCTAACTTATTTATTTAAAAAGAATCAGGAGGATCCTGTAGTCTATACTACTGATGAACCTGCCATAGAAACGGTCATCAAAAAAACAGTGGCAACAGGAAGCATTGTCCCCAAAGAAGAGATCCTTATTAAACCAAACATCTCCGGGATCATTGATGAAATTTACGTCGAGGCAGGTGATGTGATTCAAACCGGAGACTTGATCGCACAGGTAAAGGTAGTCCCGAATATCAACTCTTTAAGCAGTGCTCAGAATACCATCAATAGTGCGCGTAACGAGTTGGAGACCGCCCGACTCGCTTTGGAAAGTGAACGAAGCATTTACAAACGACAAAAAGATCTTTTTGAAAAAGGGGTAATCTCTGCCAATGAGTTCGACAATGCTCAACTTGCTTTTACGCAGGCAGAGCAACGATTCAATCGTGAAAAGGTTAACCTTGCGGGAGCCCAGCAAACCTACGACATTGTCAAAACAGGAACATCACGCGGATTGGGAGCTACTGCAAATACCGAGATCAGAGCAACGGTTTCCGGGATGGTATTGGACGTGCCGGTGAAAGTAGGGAACCAGGTGATTGAGGCCAATAACTTTAACGATGGTACTACCATCGCTACCTTAGCTGATGTGGATAA
Source organism: Flavobacteriaceae bacterium (assembly GCA_009827225.1). Lineage (GTDB taxonomy): Bacteria > Bacteroidota > Bacteroidia > Flavobacteriales > Flavobacteriaceae > Aureisphaera. Next base: position 131,775 of record WUAI01000003.1, read on the forward strand.
AATGATTTTCGAAGGTAAAGTGGATGAAAGTGAAGTTGGGAAGATTGTAGAAAACCTTCCGCTGGAAATTACGGTTGGAGCGATTGAAAATAAAAAGTTCGATGCCATCCTTGATTACATCGCACCTAAGGGAATCGAGGAGAATGGCGCGATTCAGTTTGAGATCAAGGGAACATTGAGTAAAAAAGACACCACATTCATCCGCGCCGGGTTGAGCGCCAATGCCTCCATTATTTTGGCGAGAGCCGATAGTGTGCTTACCCTCAAAGAAGGGCTAGTACAGTACGATCCTAAGACCCAGGAGCCCTTTGTAGAAATAGAAACTGGGGACCAGGAGTTTGAACGACGAGAGATCGAGTTGGGGATCAGCGACGGGATCAATGTGGAAATTAAAAGTGGAATTACAAAAGATGATAAGATCAAGGTTTGGAATCAAATTAAGCCAGCTGCCGATTTTAGAGGTGGAGGTTCCTAATATCCCAAGTATTTTTATCGATCTTTGTAACACTTTCATCATTCAAAAGACAAATTCATCAACTACATTCAATTATGAAGAAAATTGGACTTATTGCCATTGCACTATGCATGACCTTTGGAATACAGGCTCAGAACAAGAAATGGACCTTAAAGGAGTGCGTGGAATATGCGCTGGAAAATAATATTTCAGTAAAGCAGAGTGAACTCGATGTTGAATTGGCGGATGTTTCCAAGGCGGAGGCATTCGGTAATTTTTTGCCTTCATTAAATGGTTCGGCTTCTAATTCATGGAACACGGGTCTAACACAAAACATTACGACCGGGATTCTTGAAAATCAGACAGTGCGAAATTCATCTTACAGCATTACGGCAGGGGTCACCTTATTCCAGGGAATGAGAAACCAGCGAACCATGCAACGAGCAAAATTATCCCAGCTTTCTGCACAATATGGTTTGGCTCAAATGAAAGACGACATATCACTGGCAGTTGCCAATTCGTTTCTTCAAGTACTGTTAAACAAGGCCAATTTGGAAGTGATCAAATCCCAGAACGAAGTGACGCAGGAGCAAATCCAGCGTACTTTGGATCTCGTTGATGCAGGGGTATTACCACGAGGCGACTTATTGGAAATTCAGGCAACCGATGCTTCCGAAAAACAAAATATAGCGGTGAATGAAAATTTGGTTCAGATTTCGTTGATCTCGCTTGCTCAGCTATTGCTGATCAAGGATTATGAAAATTTTGATATCGAAGATGAGGGGTATGACATCATTGATGAGGGAATATCAGCAAAGACGGTTTCAGAAATCATAGAATCTGCCAAGGAAAATAGAAACGAAGTGAAGATCGCTGAGAAGAATGTGGAGCTTGCTGAAAAGGATCTTCAGATCGCAAGGAGTAATTACTATCCTACGCTTAGTGCGTTTTTTAATTACAATACTAGGGAGTCTGATGCTAATCAAATCGTTCAAACCATTGATCCGGATAATCCCACAATTACACAAGAAATAGGATTTGTAGAAGGGACCGGAGAAACGGTTTTGAATGTTTCTCCCAACCTAACCGTTCAGGAGTTGAATCCTCTTCCTTTTACAGAACAGTTATATTTAAACGACGGTATTTCTTACGGGGTGCAATTGAATGTTCCGATATTCAATGGAAATGCTACCAGAAATAACGTGAAACGAAACAAGGTAAACCTGAAGAGACAGGAGTTTTTACTGGAGCAAGCTAAGCTGGATTTAGAATCAACGGTATATCAAGCCTTTGTAGATGCCAAAGGTGCTTTGAAGTCGTTCGAAGCAGCTCAGAAAGCTGTGGAATCCCAGGAACTTGCTTATCAATATGCCAAGGACCGGTATGATGTTGGGCTAACCAATGCCTTCGATTTCAGCCAGTCAAAATTACGATACGACAACGCCAATATAGAAGTCAACAGAGCCAAATACGATTATATTTTTAAATTGAAAGTATTAGAGTTGTATTTTGGTATACCCGCAACCGACCTAAAGTTTTAATTATGAAGAGAAAGACTCTCATTTGGATACTGGTAGTAATTGGAGTGATCGCACTGGTCGCTCTGGTAATGACTGGTAAGAATAAGAATCGCAATGTAAAAATGGTGGAACTCGCAAAGATCGAACCCATTACCATCGTGGAAACCGTTGCTGCGACCGGAAAGATTCAACCTGAAGTAGAGGTAATGTTATCTTCGGAAGTTTCCGGAGAGATTATCGAACTTCCTATTAAAGAAGGACAACAGGTAGAGAAAGGGGATTTGCTTGTGCGCATCAACCCGGATTTGAGTCAGTCGGCGCTAGATCAAGCCCAGGCAACATTACAGAATGTGCGAGCTCTTTTGGCCCAGTCTGAGGCTAGTCTTAAAAATGCGGAACTTAATTATAACCGTAATAAATCTCTATTCGAAAAAGGAGTGATTTCAAAATCGACCTGGGACCAATCGGTGGCAGATTATGACATGGCAAAAGCGAACCGGGAGTCGTCTTATTATAATGTTCAAAGTGCTTCAGCGAGTGTAAAACAGTCCAGGGACAACCTCTTAAGAACCACGATCTATGCTCCTATGAGTGGGACTATTTCCAAATTGTCCGTAGAACTAGGAGAAAGAGTAGTAGGAACAGCTCAAATGGCTGGAACGGAAATTGTTCGAGTTGCGAACCTTACCGATATGGAAGTGGAAGTAGATGTGAACGAAAACGACATTGTGAAAGTCGCCATTGGAGACTCGACTATTGTGGAGGTAGATGCTTATCTTAAAAGAGAATTTAAAGGCATTGTTACTGAAATTGCTAACTCTGCGGAAACGGCTCTATCCGTAGATCAGGTCACGAACTTCAAAGTGAAGGTGAGAATCTTACGCGAGTCTTATAAGGATCTTACGGAAGGAAAACCAGAATATTATTCTCCTTACCGGCCGGGAATGACAGCCACGGTAGACATCATTACTAACAAAAAGGAAGATATCATTGGGGTGCCTATTAGCTCTATTGTGATCAAAACCCCATCCGATACCATTTCGAAGAAATCAGACAAGCCCAAAGATACCGGAGTGGAAGAAGAGAAATTCGAAGCTGTTTTTGTAAATGTGGATGGTAAGGCAGAATTGAAAATAGTGAGTACCGGTATTCAGGATGAAAGTAATATAGAAATCGTATCAGGACTTGGAGAGGACGATGTAGTTATTACAGGGCCTTATAATATGGTTACCAAACGTCTCGATCCGGGGGATAAGGTAGAAGAACAGACTTCCGACTCCGAAGAGGACACGGAAGACAGTGAAGATTAATTATGGCCAATATTCTTTGCATAGAAACAGCAACGACAAATTGTTCAGTAACGCTTTCGGTAGACGGAAGCGTTATTGCTTTTAGGGAAGATAATAGTAAGAAGTATTCTCATGCCGAACGGCTGCACGTTTACATTTCAGAAATAATGAAAGAGGCTAAGGAAAAAGGGGTGAAGCTGGATGCGGTTGCGGTTAGCAAAGGTCCTGGTTCGTATACGGGGTTGCGCATTGGTGTTTCCACCGCAAAAGGATTATGCTTTGCCTGGGATCTTCCGCTGATTGCTATTCCTACTTTGCAAACCCTGGCGCTTAAAAGCTCTAATAGATCAGAATATATTGTGTCCATGCTGGACGCCAGGCGGATGGAAGTATATTCGGCTGTATATGATTCCAATTCCGAAGAGATAAGAGAAACCCGTGCGGAAATCCTTCAGGAAGATTCTTTTACAAAATACCTGGAAAAGGGGAAAGTGAACTTCATCGGAAACGGTGTGGAGAAGTTCATGGAAATCTGCGATCACTCCAATGCTTCTTTTGAAAAGGATGAACTGCCTTCTTCGAAACAAATGGCTGCGTTAGCGGAAAAGTTCTTTCAACAATCGCAGTTTGAGGACGTGGCCTATTTTGAGCCTTATTATTTAAAAGATTTTATTGTAGGATAACTCATACTCTCAAGAAAGGGAGTTATAGAATCGTATCAGTCGAACCAGATCTTGTTCTTTCGAGAGATTTAAGCCGTTCTTTTTCACACAATCTTTGAGTTCTTTTTGATGGCTGGGAAAGGATTTCAACATCTTACTTTTTGATTTTGGTAAAAGAATCATTCTTCCTTCCGAATCCACCAGAAAGTATTCGTGTACATCTCTGAATGAAGCTGGGACATCGCGAACCAGGGACGAGGTGGCCGCAATCTTTGGTTTATAAACTTTTGAGTTTTTCTTGTATAATTTGTTCGCGCCCAATACAAGTATCTGGAAATACTGAAGCTCATAACCCTGGGTAGGATCAACTACCGGAATGAAAATATTGTTTCCGATTTTTACCTGAAACTCGGTGGTTTTGGACAGTTTTTTTGCACTATCATCCGGCGCATTGAGATTCTCCTTCCCGATAAACACGTCATTATAAGCATTGTATTTTAACGCTACGTTGTCCACAAGGATTTCCCCATTGTTGATTAATGAGCCTAATTTAAACTCATCATGTAAATATGGTGAACCCTTGGTTTCGTCATTGAGTAGAATTACATCTCCATCCTTTACATTATAGTACGAAGTCATGTTGGAATAATTGGAGGAGGAATTAAGTGTTCCGCCCTTTACGGTTATAGTTCCCTGTGCGAAAGAACACCAAACATAAATATGGGCTAAGAATAGGGTGATGATATATTTCATTTCGGTCCTTTAAGAGTTATGAAGATAATTCAAATTAAAGGAATTAAATCGTAAATAAAAAAAGGCCGTTGCTCAAGCAACGGCCTTTTCAAATCAGTGGGATATATTTTAAAGCGTATCGAAATGTTTTACCATTCTTAACAACGCATATTTTTTATTGATATTGATCTTCTTTTCGGCAGCATATCTTTTCATCTCCTTTTTCTTTGCGCCAAACATATTCATTTTTCCTGAGCGGGAATTAGGGAACATGGTCACCTTTCCACTTTGCTTCTCTACCAGGTAGTAGAATTCTTTTTCCTTATACATGGCAGGAATGTCTCTGGTGAGGGAAGTCATTGCTTCGGCTCCCTCAATCCACTCTTTGGTAATCTTTTTGAATAGATTATAATTCTCTCCTTCATATACTACCACGAAATAACCGGCGGAGTCCAATCCTTCCTGGTTGCCAACATAAACAAAGGTTTTGTTCAGAATCTTTGCGTATATATCGGAAGATTTCACCATCACACGTCCTGTTCGGTTGTGATCTTCCAATTTATATTTTACCTCCATTTCATCCTTCATGGCATTATAACGAAGGGCTACGTTGTTGGCTAAAATTTTACCATCTTTCATGATCTTTCCAACCATGAATTCTTTGCTTTCGTATGGGCTGCCGGAAATGCGCTCATAAACTGGGTAGGGAGTAATCGGTTTGTTAGTTACGTACTGAGTAGTTGTTTGCTCTGCAGGTGCCATTTGAGCATTTGCCAACTGAATGGATGCAGAAAAAAAGAATACAACAACTAAGGTGAAGATACTTCTCATTTAGTGACTATTTTAATGAATTAGTGGTTTCAAAATTAACGTTAATATCGCTTGAAGCCGGTGGGTCCTCCTCTTACTTTATAAATTTAGAGGGTTTAGGTTGTTCTTTTCACGGCATTTTTTAATTCAAGCAGGTGCGAATATAAGCATTAAACAGTTTCAATGATGTTAAAAAATCCTTTAAAATTGAAAATACCCTATATTTTTGTAGACTAATCCCTACAATCAGGGATTCATCAGTTCAAGAGCTTTGGACGTTTCCTGAACGGGAAGCTTACAAGTGTTGTTCACGCAAACATAAATGAGAGTTCGTCCGGGTTGATATCGGCCTTTTAACAAGGGTAATTCACCTTGGGCAGTACTCCCTGCAATAAGTGATCCAGGTAAGAAATTTCTATTCAATTCCTCAACTTTGGAATTGGCTTCATCTCCTACCACGACGATCTCGTAGTATTTAGTTCGATAGTTCTCCAATAAATTTAGCCAGTTAGGAAAGCCACTTGGATAGTTCTCCATTTCATTCTGAACATTTTTTAGCATCTGCATGGCAATACCAGCATATTCCTGATTGTCATAATGATGCGATAAGATCATTAGGTTATGCGCCATAATTGAATTGGAGGCCGGAATGACATTATCCCTAAATTCGATGGTTCGAGTAATGATTTCATCATCCTCATCGGAAGTAAAAAAGAACATGCCGGTGCTTTCGTCCATAAAATGACTTATCGAATAGTCACACAATTCCCGAGCATGTTCGAGCCATTTCAGGTCCAGGGTTACCTCATATAAGGATAAGAATCCGCGTGCCACAGCCGCATAATCTTCAAGGTAGCCGTTTATGGTACTCTTTCCATCCTTATAGCTATGGAATAATGAACCATCTTCTTTTAATTGATTTGCAACCAAAAAAGAAGCATTCTTCAACGCCGTATTCAAATATGATTCGTTGCCAAATGCTTTATACGCATCTACATATCCTTTTAGCATAAGGCCATTCCATGAGGTTAGGGTTTTATCGTCTAATCTCGGCTTAGGTCTTTGATTTCGGAATTCAAGTAATTTAGATTTCCAGGCTTCTTTTTTTGCCTTTAAGGTTTCTTCGGAAATGGAAAATTCCTCCAGGATTTCAGAATCCTCTTTGGTACGGATAAGCACGTAATGGCCGTTCTCCCATTTTCCGAATGCATTGATATTGTAATACGATTGGAACAAGTCGAAATCGGTTCCCAACTCAGATCGTAATTCATCTTCAGTATAAATATAATAAGCACCCTCTTCCAATTCGCCTTCAGGTGTCTCGCTGTCTGCGTCAAGAGAAGAATAAAAAGCACCTTCGGTATTGGTTAGTTCTCTTTCAATAAACACAAGTGTTTCTTCCACGATCTCCTGGTACAAAGGATCTTTATAAACTTTGTAAGCATCGCTGTAAAGCGACACCAATTGTGCATTGTCATAAAGCATCTTTTCAAAATGAGGCACATGCCACCTTTCATCAACACTATATCTCGCGAAGCCACCTCCTATTTGATCGTATACTCCACCAAAAGCCATCTTCTTTAGGCTAAGGCGCACATGTTCGTCAATTTCTGAGTCCTTTTCTTCAATGGACATCCTTAACAAATAATCCAGGTTGGCCGGCATCATAAATTTGGGAGCCCTGCGCGTTCCGCCATAAAGTGTATCGAAGCTTTGCTTGAATCTATTCATCACGGGCTTTACCTCAAATTGCTTGTAATCCACCTCCCCTTCGTTTAGGGTGATGAGGTCAATGCTTTTGATACCCTCTTCGAGCTTATCAGCATAATCTCGAAGTTTTTGCGGTTCCTCCATATAAAGTTCCTGGATTTGCTCGATTGCCTGTATCCAGTCGTCCTTTTTAAAATAAGTTCCTCCCCATACCGGTCGCCCATCGGGTAGCGTAATCACATTCAAAGGCCAACCAGCGTTTCCTGTCATTAGTTGTACCGCGTTGATATATACCTGGTCTACATCCGGTCGTTCTTCCCGGTCTACCTTCACCGAGATGTAATCTGAATTCATAACCGCCGCTACCGTAGAATCCTCAAAACTTTCGCGCTCCATCACATGACACCAGTGACAGGCAGCGTAACCTATACTTATGATCATTAATTTACGGGAGTTTTTGGCCTCTTCCAGCGTTTCACTATTCCACGGTTTCCAGTTTACCGGATTGTGAGCGTGTTGTAATAAATACGGACTGGTTTCATGGATAAGGTCGTTGGTAAACTCGTGGGTTTTCACAATTTCTTTTTTTGGGCTGTTACAGGACTGCAGGAAAAGGGCAGCAATTACAAGTATAACTAGGTAGCGCATGAATAATAATGATCAACAAAAATACGCTTTTGAATCTCAAAAGCGTATGAAAATATAGGTTTTAGAACGTCTATTTTACTTCAAAAGTAATTTTAACATTTACACGGTATTCAGTTATGTCATCACCGTTTACAACGGCACTTTGCTCATTTATATAAACCGATTTGATTTGCTTTATACTCTTCGCCGCATGTTTTACAGCGTTCTTAGTGGCATCTTCCCAACTTTTCTCGGAATTGGCTAATACTTCAATAACTTTTAAAACTCCCATACGTATCCATTTAGATTAAAAGTAAAAGATACGAAGAATAAGGGGATTTAACCGTTTACAGCTTCCACGGTCGTAACCTGACCGTTCATCATTTCACGCAGCATGTTTTCAATACCATTTTTAAGAGTTACGGTAGAAGAAGGACATCCACTACAGGCTCCCTGTAAGATAACTCGTACAGTTTTGGTGGATTCGTTGAAGGAATCAAAGGCAATATGTCCACCATCTCCGGCAACCGCAGGTTTTACATATTCGTCCAGTATCGAAATGATCTCTTTTTCAATATCGGTATGCGGCTTTCTTTCGGTAACTGTTTTTTCCGTTTTTCCTGAAACATCACCTCCTTCTTGTAAGGCGGCATCATCCAGGATGGTCTTTCCCGCTTCGATATAGCCACGGATGAACTCCCTGAGCTCCATGGTGATTTCCTGCCATTCTGCGATATTGTATTTCGCTACCGACACATAATTGGCGCTGATGAACACTTCTTTTACGAAGGGAAAACCGAATAATTCTTTGGCTAGAGGAGCGTACATAGTATCGTCGATTGACTTGAATTCAAAAATTCCGTCAACCAAGGGTTTGTTGGCGACAAACTTCATCACAGTAGGGTTCGGAGTGCTCTCGGCATAAACCGTGACAGGTACTTTTTTGGGTGCTTCTTGCTCAATGATAACCTGCTGGCCACTTTTAAGGTATTCTTGGATCGCTAAAGCTACTTCATCCTGCACATCTTCCCATTCAACAATATTGAATTTTTCAATGGCCACGAAGTTCTGTGAAATGTAGACCGTCTTTACAAAAGGAAGATAAAATAGTTGTTGGGCGAGAGGACTTGGTTTTGCCTCATCAATATTATTAAATTCATAGCTTCTTGCCTGGGTCAGGAAAGAATCGGCAATAAATTTTACAATATTACCGTTTTTAGTGGGTTGAATCGAAATGTTAAAATCGGCCATAGCTTGCATTTTTTTGCAAAATTATGAAAGAAAACCAATGTATTCAATATATTTGGCAAGATAATAACCTATTTATGAAGAAACTTTTACTCCCTCTTGTGGTATTGGTTTCATTTATTGGTAGCGCCCAAATCACCGTAGATGAAACACTCACGACTGAGCAGCTAGTTCGGGATATTTTGATCACCGGAACCTGCGCCCAGACCGGAAATTATCTTCAAAGTACTGGAACCAACTTTGGTGACGTTAATGGAATTGGTGCCTTCGACCGAAATGGCTCCGATTTTCCCTTTAATGCAGGAGTAGTATTAACTTCAGGGAGTGTATCCGATGTCCCCGGCCCAAATACCAATTTGATGAGCGATGGAGGTTTTGGATGGCCTGGAGATGCCGATTTGGAGGCGAATACAACCGCAACCAATACGAACAACGCATCCTGGATTCAATTTGACTTTACTCCCTTCGTTCCTCAGATTAGCTTTGATTTCATCATGGCCTCCGAAGAATACAATCAAAACTTCGAATGTACCTTCTCGGATGCCTTTGCTTTCATACTGGAAGATCAGGTAACAGGATTGGTGCAGAATCTTGCAGTTCTCCCGGGTACTACGACCCCGATCGAAGTAACTAACATACGAGAAGAGGTAGTAGGACAGTGTGCTGCGGTGAATCCACAATACTTTGACAAATACAACTTCGAACCCTTTAATCCTGCTGCGGCTGCGGCGATAAACCTTAATGGACAAACCGTTGAATTAACAGCAATGGGGGATGTGATTGTAGGGAATCCATATACAATCAAACTGGTAGTAGCAGATGAAACCGATACCGCTTTCGATATCGCTGTTTTTCTGGAAGCCGGTTCCTTTGATATTGGAAGTGTTGATCTTGGAATTGATCTCACCGAACCTAACGGAAATGCGCGTTGTGATGGAACTCCTTACGAGATTATTCCGAACATCGACGTGCCGGCGGGAACCACTTTCGAGTGGCAGTTTGAAAACCCGCTTGGCTCTGGTACGTTTGTACCTTTTGTTCCTGCTGAAACCGGGCCTACCTTAATAGTAAGCACCACGGGAAGATATAGACTTATTGTTGACTTTGCCGGAGTTTGTACTTCGGAAGGTGAAGTATTTATCGAATTTGTTCCACAATTTACACTTCCACCTCCACCGGACCCACTAGTGGTTTGTGATGTGGATAATGATGGTTTTGCTGAATTTGACCTTACCCAGGCAGATGCAGATATAACAGGAGGCGATCCAAACTTGGTAGTGAGTTATCATGGTACCTTCCTCGATGCCGACAATAATGTCCTTCCATTAGCAAGCCCCTATGCCAACGACGATATCTATATCGATTCCGTTTGGGCGAGGGTTCAAAGTACTACAAGCTCCTGTTATCAGGTAGTTCAATTGTTCTTGCAGGTAAGAGATTCCCCTGTGGCGACAATACCGGCAGGCCCATTAAGAGTTTGTGACGATAATAACGATGGATTCCAATTTTTCGACCTTACGGTAGTAGCCCCTGAGGTTTTGGGAAGTTTGAGTGCCACGGAGTATGATTTAT
>WUAI01000021.1 GCA_009827225.1 Flavobacteriaceae bacterium
AAAATACAATAAACCCGGAGCGGTTTTTTTGGGGGTGGTCCATCGTTTGGATCGGCCTACCAGTGGCGTCGTACTCTTTGCCCGAACATCAAAAGCGCTAAGCCGGTTGAATAAAATGTTTTCAGAAAGACAAACCAATAAGACCTATTGGGCGGTAGTGAAAGGCACACCCGATCCGGATTCTGGGCGGTTAGAACATTATCTGAAAAGAAATCCGAAGCAAAACAAATCCTATGCACACAAAAGCGAAGTGCCTGATAGTAAAAAGGCAATATTGTCCTATAAAACAATCAAAACTTTGGATCGATACAGCTTGCTAGAGATCGAATTGGAAACCGGTAGGCATCATCAAATAAGATCACAATTATCTTTCATGGGATGGCCCATCAAGGGCGACTTGAAATATGGGTCCGAACGAAGTAACAAGGACGGCAGCATTCATCTACATGCCAGAAAGCTGTCACTGATTCATCCTGTGAAGAAAGAAATTGTTGAATTTGAAGCTCACACACCAAAAGACAATGTGTGGGATGCGTGTATTTAGATCTCTATTATATTGTTCTTTAAAGCGTAAATAACAAGTCCTACCCTATTCTTTATATTTAATTTGTTGAAGAGTTCCTGGCGGTAACCATCGATGGTTTTCGGACTTAAATTCATTACATCCGCGATCTCCTTATAGGTCATTTCCGAACACGCCAATTGGAGGAAGGTACGTTCATTCTCCTTTAGATTCAACGGTTGACTCTTAGAACCAGGCTGTAAAGCATGCACCATGGTAGAGGTTACCTTCGCAGAATAATAATATCCCTTGTCCATCACTTCAAGTAAAGCTTCTTTCAGATCATTTGGATGGATATCTTTCAGGAAGTATCCTTTTGCTCCCTCACGAATCATTTTTAGGATGGTTCTCTCGTCATCTTCCATGGACAATACCAAAACTTTGATACCCGGATGGATTTCAGTAAGCCATGAAAGCGTCTCCTGGCCATTCATTACTGGCATATTAAGATCTAAGAGTATGATATCCGGTACGTGATCTCCGGCTTTAAGTTCCCGTTGTAATTCAACACCATTTCTGGCTTTGAACAACACTTCGAATTCCGGGAAGGAATGTATTAATTTTTCTAGTGAGCTGGCAAAAAGCAGATGATCATCTACTATAGCAATAGTATGCTTATGTGCGTTAGTCATCGGGATATGGGTACGTTAGTTTAAGTTGGGTTCCTTTACCCACTTCCGAAGCTAACTGGAATTCGGCTCCTAACAAGTCGGCACGGCTTCTCATATTGTACAATCCAGAATTATTACTGGCCTTATCGATATCGAAACCAATACCGTTGTCCTCAGCCTTAATTTCCAGGGCGTCGGGTTTGTAGTATAAATGTACAAATAATTTGTTTGCCTTTGCGTGTTTAATCACATTGGAAAAGAACTCCTGAAGTATCCTGAAAATAATGATCTCATCTTCATTCTTGATGTCTGCTTGCTCTCCTTCGAGCAGGAGATCGGCGTGTAAAAAATTGAGTCTGTTAAATCTTGCGAGTTCTTCCTGAACAGATCTTATCAGTCCGTTGTTCAATACCACTTCAGTGTTTAGGGTTTTGGAGAGAGACCGAACTTCATCCACGGTAGCGACGATCACATCTTTGGTTTCCAGAATTTGCTCACGAATCTCATGGTCGGGCGCATCGATGAGCATATTTAACTGAATGTTTGCGACCGAAAGCAATTGCCCAACATTATCGTGTAACTCCCAGGCAATATTTTTAAATGTCTGTTCCTGAATTTCCAACCTGGAGTTGGCCAGTTCCTCCTGAAATTTTTGCTGTGCTTCAAGCCGTTCCAGCAGGAATTTGTTCTTTCGTCTTTGAAAGGCAATAAAGAAGATCACCACAAAGGTGGCCAAAAAGAAAATAATGGCAACAAAATAAATTATGAGTAAGACTTCTTCTTTCTTGAGCATAGAATAAATCCTAAAATGAAACAGGAATACATAAAGATATTGGAATATAATATCATATGCACCTGTAGGTTCACGAAGGTATCATTTTCAGAATTAAAATACCCTGAGAAAAAGGTCAAAGGTGTGATACACAGGTAAAAAATGAAGACCCCTATTGATATATACATCGGCAGAAACCGCTTCAGGTTTAAGATCAGGTTGCTACGTAATAATTCAAAATAAAAAAGCACCACACTTAGAAACAATAATAGTGCCCCTACGAGGTTGATAAACTTGGAATCTTCCTTGAAAAAAACATCAGTTGTTAATAGGCTTATCACTGATGAAATACCAAACACCGCTACCAAAAAATACAATAGAAGTTTCCAACTATTATTCTTTATGTAGTAACTGAAATATAAAGGGAAAAAGCTAAAACATACAATGAAATAAAGATTATACAGCCAGTTATTGCGGACAAACAGGGTGTCTTTTACAAAATCAAAAACACGATAATCCGTAAAATAGGCAACCGGGGCATAGGCAGCGATGATCTCAACCAAAAAGGTAAGCCACAAAAACCTGACTAAAGCTTTTGTGGCTGGTTGAACATTATCGGTCTTTTTTAAATAGTACGTACCTGCAATTGCAGCGATCAATTCTAAGACATAAACCGGCAGCGCAAATACGAAATAATCCTGTAGTTCCAAATGTTAGTATGCATTAGGTGGCCATCCGGTACCCCCTCGGTTAAATGGATCGATATTATAGTTATTTCCTGAATTATTGTCATCGCTATCCGTAGGTGCTAAAAAAACCGTTGATCTGTCATTGTTCGACTCATTATAAGCCCCAAAAAATATGCGAATACCCGGATTGCTAATTCCTTGTTTATTTGATTCGTCTTTTACATAGTCCAGATATTCCTGGAGTTCGGCCAAAGTAAAAAACACATCATGAGCATCTTGACCTACTGAAGAACTTGATAAACTGTTTCCTCGAGTAGCCACCCAGTGACTAAGCAGATCCTGGCCTTCTTTTACTGAAATACAATTTGCGGGTTTTGACATAATTAGAATTTTAATGGGTTTATAGTACTTACAAAGTAGCAAAAAGGCCAGTACCAACCATGCCTTTTAATTAAAAAATAGGTAAAATCCTGATTCTCAATAAGGGATTTTTCCTCATAGGATTAAGTGCTCTCCCCCATCGACATCGGTAAAAATACTTTCCAAGATTAGGGCAAACACCTCTTGAACTGCGCAAGTGAAGAATGTAGCTTTGAAAGACCTTCAAATGAACTAACTCTAACAAGCCAATATGATCTACCAGACATTGGAAATAATCAAGGACCAGGTAAGCGGATATCTCGACACCGTGCTTTCGGAAACCGGAAGTGTCGTTTTAGAGAATATTGCCAAAATGGACGATCAGGAAGTAAACACGATGAATGACAAAATAGTCATGTCCCTGATCAATGTAGAGGAAGAGATTGCACTCAAGAATCATCCAAATGTCCGAATCAAAAACGGCGAGTACGTTTACAAGAACAAACCGGTTAACCTTAACCTTTATATACTCTTTTCTGCCAATAAAACTACCTATACCACGGCCATGACCGCATTGTCGTCGATTATAGAGTTCTTTCAGAATAAAAAAGTATTTACACAAACCAATACCGTTCTCAATCCCACCATACTCATTTTAAATGACATCAAAGAGTTCAAATTTACTGTAGATCTCTACACACCCACATTCGAACAGCTCAACTATATCTGGGGAACCCTTGGAGGGAAATCGGTACCCAATGTTATGTACAAAGTAAGTATTGTTCGAGTGGAAGGAACTTCAATTAATGAAAAAGGAACACCTATTACAGAAGTAGCCGGGGACGTAACAAGTAAGGAATAAATGGATTTTAAAGTAACATATAAAAAGCTACTGGATTTTAATATTTATCATCACTACTTTCTCGATGATGGAACCGACGCTTTCGACAGTGATCCAACTCTGAAAACAGAGCAATTGGAAAAGTATGACCTGTACGATTTTTTACAGGTGATTCCCTCTCAACGAACGGCTAAGATCCTGAACGGACAGAAAATAGTCCACCGACTTACAAATAGCGGTTTTTCTTTATTCATCAATGCTGAAGAAACTGCACCAAACAGCGGAATCTATGAACCTATGATCCTCCTGGATCAGTTTGAAACACTTGATTTTCTTATGTATACCTCGGATGCTTTGTTTGAGAACTATTCCACAGTTGGGGCAAATCCAAGCATTCCGTTCTATTTTTCCAATAGAAAACCCATCACACATGTAGGTAACTTCCAGTTTGTGGATTTGGAAACCACCACCAATGTTATTGAAGATTTTACCATTTCTGAAGACACCTATGAAAAGGTCTCTGAAAGACTTACCTGCGACGAGCGCATTGGACTCTTTGGAGTAATATCACTTGAAATGTCTGGTACCGATACGGTACCAATTGACGGCAATGCCCGTAACATATTAAATACAAACGGAACCCTTCAGGATCCGGCTCCTGTTTATAAAATTCAAATGCTAAACAGGAGTACCATTTGGAACTACCGAAACCCGGTAGACGGAAGCCTGATTCATACCTCAGACCCTACTCTTTTGCCTTTGGTGAAGAACGGGATTGTTGGATATTCCTTCGATAGCGAGGAAAGACCCGCAGCCGATCCGTCCAGGATCATTTATGAAAAGGACGGCGGGGGCAACATCATTAAAACATTTTCAGAAATATACATTAATTAAAATTTGAACTATGGCAACAACGTACAAAACGCCGGGCGTTTATGTGGAAGAGATTTCTATCTTTCCTCCTTCGGTGGCCCAGGTAGAAACAGCAATTCCGGCTTTTATCGGATACACCAAAAAAGCCAAGAAAAAAAACGAGCTCTTAAAGAATGTACCCACAAAAATTTCTTCGGTACTCGACTTTGTAACTTATTTTGGAGGAGCTCCGGAAGTGGACAACATCAGCATCGATTTGGATGCACTCAACCAGGTGTCCTCTATTAGTATTACCGATAAATATTATATGTACGAAGCCGTACGTATGTTCTATTCCAATGGCGGAGGGGACTGCTATATTGTATCAGTAGGGGAATACGGAGAAACAATTGTAAACGGTGACGGTAGTACTACCGACGGACTGTTGATGGGGCTTAACGCGGTAAAGAAAGTGGACGAACCCACAATCTTAGTGTCGCCCGACGCTCCATTGCTTGCAGATCAAAACGCGATGAACACCCTCTATCAAGCCATGTTGGCCCAGTGTAATGAATTAGGGGATCGTTTTGCCATCCTGGATACTCGAGAAAACACCGACGACCATGATACGGCAGTGACCAATTTCAGAAATGGAATCGGTATGAATTATCTGAAGTATGGTGCAGTATATTCACCATGGTTGAAAGCGAATTTACCAAGAGAGGTAGCTTACAGTGATATCAAAGGAAACATTACTGTTTCCGGATCTTCTGTGGCGCTTTCCGACTTAGTATCTGACAGCGATGCGCAAGACCTAGCCGACGAACTGGACAGCCTCGTAGACGACAAAGACGCGATTGACGGAGCAGTTTCAGGAATTCTTACGGGAACGTTCACTTCGTTAGATGCTCAATACGAAGGACTCGTTACCACCTTACAAAATGCGGTTTCAAGGAACAACTTGAACAATCTGCTTAGTTTCTATGCGGAAGTAATCGATGTGATTCGTGATACCATCGCAGTAGGAACTGCTGGTCCTGTTACCCTCACACACATAAGCGCACCTCCGGGAGACACCGAATATCTATTCGATTTTCTTGTGAATGAATTGAACACTTCTGTAACCACAGGCGCGATCAATGATGTGGTGCAGGAATTAATTAAAATGATTGACGACAGTGCAGGAACACTGAACACAACACTTGCATTTACTTCGGCAACAGGCATTGATTATGATTTGGATGCAACCAGTTCCACTACGGCTTACTTTGGGGCAGGTGCCACCGACGCCGATCGTATCGAGCCGCACCTATCGGATGCAGCCGGACTTTGGAATTCATTGAAATCCGGAATTGATCTCATTGTTGCCAGCGCAGGCAGTTTCGTAGAAACATTCGAAGATTCCGCACTGGAAGCGATTCCTGCGATGAAGAGCATTTATACTGCAATCGCGAGCGAATATCTTACACTTCCACCAAGTTCTACATTGGCCGGAGTGTACGCACGTGTAGACAACGATAGAGGTGTTTGGAAAGCACCGGCAAACACTACACTAAGCAATGTGATAGGAGTAACTACTCTAATCGATAAAAAAGACCAGGAAGGTTTGAATGTTGATGTGGTAGCCGGTAAATCTGTAAATGCCATCCGTCCTTTTACCGGTAAAGGTATTATGGTATGGGGCGCACGTACCCTGGCTGGAAATGATAACGAATGGAGATACATTTCCGTGCGACGTTTCTTCAATATGGCCGAAGAGTCCATTAAAAAGGCAACAGAACAATTTGTATTCGAGCCGAATGATGCGAATACATGGGTAAAAGTTCGAGCCATGATCGAGAATTTCTTAACCCTGCAATGGAGAGCGGGAGCTTTGGCTGGTGCTAAGCCAGAACAAGCCTTCTTCGTGAGAGTAGGATTGGGAGAAACCATGACCGCAGATGATATTCTGAATGGAAGAATGAATATTGAAATTGGTATGGCGGTTGTTCGTCCGGCCGAATTCATCATACTGAAATTCTCTCACAAGATGCAGGAAGCATAGTAATTAATCTTTGATATAACTTTTAAAAACAAATAAAATGGCCGAAACATATCCATTAGTAAAGTTTCATTTCTCAGTAGACTGGGGAGGAACAAATATTGGTTTCACCGAAGTTTCAGGACTTGATGTGGAAACCGAATTGATCGAATACAGAAACGGTGCCATGCCAGAATACAGCAAAATCAAAATGCCAGGCATGCAGAAGTTCAGCAATATCACCATGAAGCGTGGTACATTTAAAAACGACAATGAATTCTACCAATGGTGGAATACAGTGAAACTCAATACCATTGAGCGTCGCGACATCACAATCAAGATGCTGAACGAAGAGCACGAACCTGTGGTGATCTGGAAAGTAAAAAATGCCTTCCCGATCAAAGTTCAGTCCACTGATTTGAAAGGGGATGCCAACGAAACGGCTATAGAGTCGATCGAAATCGCGCACGAAGGTCTCACGATTCAAAACGGTGACTAATGAGTACGATTTATCCGCCGGTTAGTTTTCACTTTAAAGTTGAATTTACTGGGCTTCCCTCCCAGGAAGCAGATGTTCAGTTTCAATCGGTCGCGGGACTCTCCGTAGACATCGAAACCGAAGAATTTGCCGAAGGCGGAGAAAACAGATTTAAGCATAAATTTCCGGTAAGGACGAAGTTCCCAAACCTTGTTCTCAAACGTGGAATGGTCAAAGACACGGAACTTATAAAATGGTGCAGAAACGCTATCGAAAGTTTTCAGTTTGAACCCATTGACCTTACCGTGAAATTGCTTAATGAAGAACAGGAGCCCATGGTTACATGGAATGTGGTTCATGCCTATCCAGTGAAATGGAATCTAAGTGATCTTAATGCTGAAGAGAATAAGATCGCGATAGAAACCATAGAACTAGCCTATAACTATTTCACACTCGTATAAAATGCCAATCGAGATCAAAGAATTGCATATAAAGATCAATGTCAATGATGGCGGGCAATCCAATGCTTCGCAAGACAAGCAAGCAGGAGCAAAAGATGGAAATCTTGTAGAGTCATGCATTGAGCAGATCATGCAGATCGAAAGACGTAAAAGCGAACGATAATGAGTACAGGAGAACTTAAGAAACTGAAAGTCACCGGATATAAGGACGAAAAGTTCACGAAAAAATTGGGCGATGGTGAGTTCAACACCTTGTTAAATCCCGAGAAGTATACTTTTAAATATAAAGTGGAGTATACCGAAGCGCAGGGACAAGGTACCAGTGCTTCCATGCCTAAGTTCGTTCGAACGCCGCCGGAAGAATTCGAACTGGAGTTTCTATTCGATCGTACCGGGGTGATTCAGGGACAGGACGATACGACCGGTGACGGCATTATCGACGACCTGGAAAAATTCAAAAAAATTGTTTTCGATTACAGCGGTGATGAACATAAGCCGAACTATGTGATGATCGGTTGGGGAACCCTTTTATTCAAAGGAACCCTGCTGGAGATGTCGATCGAATTTAAGCTGTTTGGCTCAGACGGAACGCCTCTTCGTGCGGTGGCTAAATGCAAGTTCAAAGGATCAGTGGAAGATGATCTGCGTGTAGCAAAAGAAAATAACAGCTCTCCCGATCTCACTCATATTCGAACCGTAAAGGATGGTGATACCTTACCACTAATGACCTTCAATATTTATGGGGATTCAAAATATTACCTGGAAGTAGCTAAAGCTAATAATCT
Source organism: Flavobacteriaceae bacterium (assembly GCA_009827225.1). Taxonomy (GTDB): domain Bacteria; phylum Bacteroidota; class Bacteroidia; order Flavobacteriales; family Flavobacteriaceae; genus Aureisphaera. The sequence goes on from WUAI01000021.1 coordinate 8,432, forward strand.
CGGTAATTTCAGAAAACTTGAGGTGGGACATAAAATTATGTTCCCTCCTATCGAAAAGGTAAGCTAAATGAATAACACCCGAACCATACAAACCCCTCAGAGTCCGGATCTGGTTACTTTCAAAGTATTCATTGAAGGTGAGGAACTTTCTTCTACCTATCAGGTGAAAAACATCACTGTTGAAAAGGAAGTGAACCGGATACCTTTTGCTCAGTTGGCATTCTTTGATGGCGAAGCATCTACCCAGGATTTTGAGTTAAGCAATGAAGAACTGCTCACTCCGGGCAAGGCCATCGAAATAAAATGTGGGTATCATAACGATGAAGAATCCGTTTTTAAAGGGATTATTATCAAACAAAGCATTAAGATTCGGGAAAACAGTTCTGTACTGGTAGTAGAATGCCGGGATGAAGCCGTTAAACTTACTATTGGCAGAAAAAATGCCTATTTCTACGAAAGTACCGATGCTGAAATTATTGAGGAAATTATTGGGTCCTATGGTTTGAGTGCTGAAGTAGCCTCAACAGAATACAGCCACAAAGAATTGGTGCAATACAACACCTCAGACTGGGACTTTATGATGACAAGAGCACAAGCCAACGGACTTATTTGTATGGTGGAAGATGGAAAGATCATCATCGACAGCCCCGACCTTTCACAGGCTGAAGTAGAAACCGTAGCCTATGGTGCGAGTATGCTCAGCTTTGATTCTGAAATGGACGCGAGGAATCAGTTTTCCTCCATCACAACCTATGGATGGAACCCATCTGAACAGGAAATAGTAGAGGCGGAAGCCGCAGATCCAGGCTTGACGCTCAACGGAAACTTAGAGGTTTCAGATCTGGCGGCTGTCATAGGCCTTGAGAACCTGGAATTAAAACATGGAGGGAACTATAATTCTACCTCCCTGCAAAACTGGAGTGATTCCGTTGCCATGTTTCAGCAGTTATCTAAAACCCGTGGACGCGTTAAGTTTCAGGGGATCGAACCGGTAAAACCGGGAGTCATGCTGAAACTCGAAGGCGTTGGCGATCGATTTAACGGAAATGTATTTGTAAGTGCTGTTCGCCATGAAATTTCCGAAGGAAACTGGACAATAGACGCTGAATTCGGGATGAACCCAAAATGGTTCAGCGAATGCTACGATATTAATCCATTGCCTGCATCAGGACTATTACCTGCTGTCAATGGATTGCAAGTAGGTGTTGTGAGTCAGTTGGAAGAAGATCCCGATAGCGAAGACCGAATACTGGTCCAGCTACCGATAGTAAATAATGAAGAGCAGGGGATTTGGGCGCGAGTGGCATCCCTGGATGCCGGTGAAAACCGTGGTGCGTTCTTCAGGCCAGAAATTGGAGACGAAGTCATTGTGGGGTTTATCAATGACGATCCAAATCATGCGGTGGTTTTGGGAATGCTCCATAGTAGCGCCAAACCTGCTCCAATCGTCGCTGCCGATGACAACCATGAAAAGGGATTTGTCACGCGTAGCGAAATGAAAATGGTATTCAATGACGAGAAAAAGTCGATTACCATCGAAACACCGGGAGGAAAGAAAATTGTTATTGATGAGGACGCAGGAAGCATCGTCATAGAAGATGATAACTCGAACGTATTCACGCTCGACGGCGATGGTGTGAGCCTGGAAAGTGGAAGTGATTTCAATATTAAAGCTTCGGGAGATGTAAACATCGAAGGAACGAATATATCATTAAAAGCCAACGCAGAATTCAAAGCAGAAGGCAGTGCGGGTGCAGAAGTATCTACCAGTGCTGTTGCCACGCTCAAAGGGTCGTTGGTTCAAATAAACTAAACCATGGGAATGCCAGCAGCAAGAGTGAACGATATGCATGTGTGTCCGATAGTGACTCCTGCCGGACCGCACGTTGGTGGCCCTATCTTACCCGCAGGTGATCCTACCGTACTCATTGGAGGAATGCCTGCTGCCAGAGTTGGAGATATTTGTACCTGTACGGGCCCTCCTGACAGCATTATTATGGGGTCTTCCTCTGTGTTGATCGGAGGAATGCCAGCAGCAAGATTGGGAGATAGCACGGCTCATGGAGGAACAATAGTGCTTGGAGAATTTACAGTATTAATTGGATAAAAAACATGAACGAAACACAATCATTTTTAGGAGAGGGATGGAGTTTTCCTCCTCATTTCGATAAAAAATCGGGGACCCTGGTGACGACCAGCGCCGTAGTTGACATCAACAGAAGTTTACACATACTCTTGTCAACTCGCTTGGGCGAACGCATCATGCTACCCGGTTATGGTTGTAACCTGGAGGAATTATTATTTGAGTCCCTGGACGTTACCCTGAAAACTTATGTGAAAGATCTCATCAGTACGGCGATTTTATATCACGAGCCCAGAATTGATGTTCAGAAAATCACCATCGACAGCACCAATGAACTTGAAGGTGAGATCCTTATTGAAATCGATTACCTGGTTAGAATAACCAACTCAAGAGCTAATATGGTATTCCCATTTTATAAGAAAGAAGGCTCTGAAATTTAATTATGGCAAAGAATTGCGATCATACATTTTTAACCCAACATGCGGGAACTGAGCAATCCGAACGATTGAAGAAGGCACTATTGCCCGAAAATTTCAAGCTGAATGATTTTTCAATTGCAGAATGGATGGAGTTCGCCTTCAAATTTGCTAACGAAGTAAATTATTTTGCGACGGACAATCCTGACAGCCCTTCAGGGAATTGGGAGTCCTTTTTCATTGCAGAAGACGAGATCAAATCCTTTGTGGAGTCCCTGGAAGATTCTAATGGACTCACTCCTCACCTAACATTGTTTGTTTCCTTTTTGAAATTACTGGAGTTCACTAAGAACAGGTTCAACAAGATCACTCAACGCCACCTTGATTTCTACTACGGGGAAATTCTCAAGATACAGAAGAAAGCAGCGGTGGAAGACCAGGTACATTTAATCTTTGAACTGGCAAAAAATGTAACCGAGGCGTTAATCGTCGCAGAGACCAAGGCTGAAGCGGGTAAAGATGCCATAGGAAAGAGAATGCAATACGCCACAGAAGAGGAACTGGTAGTAAATAAAACCAGTATCGGATCCTTGAAAAGCATCTACCATCACCGTAAGAAGAACAATTTGAATCCTGATGAAAGAAATGGGCTTTTCGCAGCAACAGTTGCTAATTCCCTGGATGGCAAAGGGGAAGGATTTAAAGATGATCCCAGTTGGTTGCCCTTTGGTTATCCAACATTCTTCAAACCAGAACTTCCGCTGGATACACCGGATATAGGCTTCGCAGTAGCGGCACCCACTCTCCTTTTGAAAGAAGGCCGTCGCCTGGTAAAGTTCAAATTCACAATGAAGAAAAATGTGGGCAACACAGATCTAACCAAACTACTAGATTGTATAGAGATCTACGCCACAGGAGAAAAAGCATGGTTAGGTCCTTACAAAGCTTCGGCGTCCATACAAAGCGGCTATACCAGTTCCGTTTCAGGTAAAAACATTCAACTTTCGTTAGAAATTGATAAGACCGAAGAAAGTATCGTACCCTACAATGAAGAAGTTCATTTAGAGAACTTCAATACCAACGAGCCCATGTTCAAATTTGTGGTTAAAACCCAAAAACCAGAACATGACGAAGGGTATCTATTCTTTACCAACGTGTTAAAAAAACCACTCCGAAAGATCAACATTGATGTGCTGGTGGAAGAAGCCACGAATCTGGAGCTTAGTAACGATATTGGAGATTTAGTGGCCGACAAACCATTCTATCCGTTCGGTACCCAACCCGTGAAACGTTCAGCGTTCTACGTAGGACACCAGGAAGCTTTTGGCAAAAACTGGGATGAAATCACTGTTAATGCTTCGTGGCTCAATACACCAGACAGCTTTAAAGATCATTATATCGCCTATCGACGAGATGACGGCAACTTTAATCTCTCACCACAGCTATACTATCAAACACTATATCATGATTACGATCCTATTGCCAAGAAATATACTCCGGTAGGTGGGACTTCAGAAATAAAAAGTGTTACCAACAGCAGTAACAACATTTATGTGACGGGAGATGATTATTTCACCGCTAAAGTTACCATTAACAACGAAGAAACGAATTCAACGGTCGATAGTGAATTCGAGCTATTTACAAAGGCGGGAGACATTTATGAAACAGAATTAGTGGTTCCCAATAACAATTACACCACGGGTGAAAATGGCCCGGTAAAATTGTCATTGAACCAGTCGTTTCTCCACTCTCTTTTCCCGAAGGTATATGCATTGGCCCTCACAAATGATGAAGATACGATGCTGCCAAATGAGCCTTATACTCCTATGGTCGAAACCATTTCACTGAACTATTCGGCGAGCCAGGAATTGGTATATAGTGGGAACGGAACTACGACCGAAAATCTGGAAGCCATTGAAATGTTCCATATTCATCCCTTCGGAAATGCAAAAAATTCGAAAACCCTAGTGCCTGAATATTGCCAGGGAGGCAGTCTCTACATCGGCCTCGAAGGAGCGGAAGCATTGCAGAATGTTTCCATATTATTCCAATTGTTGGAAGGAACTGAAAATCCGTTAGCCGAATCTTTTGCAGTCAACGAACGCATCGAATGGGCATTCCTCTGTGACAATGAATGGAAGACCCTGGACAGTCTCAATCTGTTAGGAAATTCCACCGACAATTTCCTCAAAACAGGTATTGTGTCGGTAAAAATTCCGAAGGAAGCCAATAACGACAACACTTTATTACCCGATGGCTATACCTGGTTAAGGGCTAAAAGCGATAAATCGTTTGATGCCGTCTGCAAAATAATCGATCTCCACGCCCAGGTGGCAACGGCTTCGTTTATCGATCAGGAAAATGATCTTTCTCACCTAGAGAACGGACTAGAAGCCGGAACTATAAGTAAACTAACTGAAAGGTTGGCGTTAGTGAAAAAGATCGAACAGCCTTATCATTCCTTTGGGGGACAACCTGAAGAGTCTGACAATGGATATTACAAGCGAGTTAGCGAGAGAATAAGACATCGCGATCGAGCGATCAATCTTTGGGATTACGAACATCTTATTCTGGAGGAGTTTAAGGATGTTTATAAGGTTAAATGCCTGAATCATACCAAAGGAGATAACTTCCATGCTCCAGGTCATGTTAGCCTCATTGTGATTCCAGATATCGTGAACAACAATGCATTTGATATCTACCAACCACGGGTGAGCACTGCTAAAAGGAATGAGGTCCAAAACTATGTGAATGGTCTCAATACATTTTTTGTAGAAGCTGAAGTCATAAATCCGGACTATGAAGAGATCGAGATTACCACCGACGTCAAGTTCAGAAAGGGTTATGACGAAAACTACTATACCGGACAATTGGAGGAAGATATCAAGAAATACTTATCTCCCTGGGCCTTTGAGGAAACCAATGACATCACGTTTGGGATCACTTTCCACAGAAGCAAGATCATCGATTATCTCGAACAATTACCCTATGTGGACTTTCTGGATAATGTGGAAGTTAAACACAGGATATCGCCACTTGCACCATATAAAAATAAAGTGAATGTATTGCCTTCGAATCCAAAGGCCATATTGGTTTCAGCAAAAAAACACCACATCACTCCAATCGAATCGAAATGTGCAAATCCGGTATCTAAAACCAATACACCATGTCTGAGCTAGATCTAAATAAAACCATACCCAAGAAGGTCGAAACCAACGACGATCTGGACTACCATTTCCTTAGAAAGAAAGGGATCGAGTATATCGAGTCGCTGGGAAGTGAATTATGGTCCGACTATAACTCGCACGATCCGGGGATTACCATTTTGGAGGTGTTGAGCTATGCACTCACTGATCTTGCAGCACGGATTGAATTGCCTGTGGAAGTATTGCTGGCGGAAGAGGATAATGAAGACTACCTTAAGGAACAGTTTCTTACGGCGGATTTGGCACTGCCCATAAAGCCTATAACCCCCACCGATTATCGAAAGCTTTTCATCGACCTTGACGGGGTGAAAAATGCCTGGGTAAGGAAACATGAAAAAAAGGTATTTGCCAATTGCAAGGACTTCGAGTTAGGGTTTCAACCCTTCCCGGTAGAAGAAAAGTTTCAGAAAGAGTTTATTCTGAATGGTTTGTATGATTTCTTAATTGAAATGGATGAGCTGGATCCCGAAGTTTTTAATACCCCAGCTAAAATTGAACAGAAACAAGAAGAAATTAAAGACCTGGTTCGAGCTACTTATCATGCCAACAGAAACCTTTGTGAAGATATCATTGATATTTCACTTGTTGAAGAACATCCTGTTCAAATTTGTGCTCAGATCGAAGTACACCCGGAAGCAGATGAAGAAAAGGTGCATGCCCTTATATTATATGCCATAGACGAATATCTTTCCCCCAATCTAAGATTCTATTCTTTAAAGGAAATGCTGGGCGATGGTTATACGACCGATAAAATTTATAACGGCCCACTGCTCACCAACGGATTCTTAAAAAATGAAGAGCTGGCAGCGACCGAATTGCGCACGGAAATCCGCTTGAGTGATTTGATCCATATCATCCAGAATATCGAAGGGGTGGATGTTATTAGAGATATCAGTATTGATCATTGTTCCGGAGATGCAGCAAATTCAAAAGACTGGTTGCTATGCGTGCCGGAAGGTTTGAAGCCAACTCGTTGCGATAAGAGTGTTTTCAGCTACTTCAAAGGATTTTTACCTCTGAATGTAGACGAGGATGCGGTGGAAGGATTTCTACAGGAATTCCGTGACGAAGCGGCGGAAGAAATTGCGGCCACAGCTGCAGAGAGCAAGGAGCTCGATCTGCCCAATGCGGAAGGGATGACCCTGGGCAAATTTACTACCATTCAAAACGATTTTCCGGAAGTATATGGGGTGGGTCAGGTAGGTATTAATCCTTCCCTACCCGATTCCGAAAAATCGAAAATAAAACAACTGAAGGGATACCTGCTGTTTTTTGATCAGATCCTATCTACCTATTTTGCTCAATTACTAAAAGTAAAGGAATTACTATCGATAGATGGAGAGTTGGAAAAAAGCTACTTCACGCAACTGGTGAATGACGTCAAAGACTTCAAGGAAATATTACCAAACGATTATTCGTATCTCGAACCCGATTTTTCTGAAGACGACGTTATAACAGATATACTCTTGTCCGATTTGGACGACGAGATCGTTCGAAGAAATCAAATACTGGATCATCTCCTTTCTCGTTTTGCTGAAAATTTCAGTGACTACGCCTATTTGATGAAACAATTGTATGGTAGTTTTACAGATCAGGCTGTCATTAAAACCAAAGAACGTTTTCTTCAGCAGTACGGAATCATTGGTTGTGAGCGAGGGCTCAGTTTTAATTATTACCGGCAACTACCCGAGGATCTTTGGGACACGAATAATGTTTCCTCTTTTCAAAAACGAATAGCACTTCTTAGCGGAAACCCGGATTATTCCAGACGTAACTTTTCAGATCATTCTCTTGAATTATACGAAGAAGTGGACACAGATGGGATCATCGAATATCGATTCCGGATCAAAGACAAGAACAAAACAATATTGTCTTCCGGTAGCAAGCACTATCATAACCTGGCTTCATTGTATGCTGAAATTTTCAATATTAAAAATTACGGCCGATTCATCGAGAATTATGAGATAAAGATCAACAAGGCCGGCCGGTTCTATTTCAATCTTACCGATCCCAATTTTCCGGATCTAAATGATGAACGCCATGTTATAGCAAGACGAATTCCCAGCTTCAAGACCCAGGCCAATGCTGAAGCGGCGATCAAAATAGCCGCCGAATTCATTGCCGAAATCGATCCTAATGAAGGCATGTTCCTGATAGAACATATCCTGCTACGACCAGATGTAACAGAGGAAACAATGGATCCTCAATACTTCATGAACATTTGTAAAGATAATTGCGAAAGTTGTGATGGGATCGACCCCTACTCTTTCCGAGTATCCATTGTGCTACCCGGATGGACTGAAAGATATAGCAATATTGATTTCAGAAGGTTTATGGAAGATTTGATCAAACGAGAACTGCCGTCACATATCATGGCTAAAATTTGCTGGATTGGATGGCCCGCAAGTTATGAAGTAGATAATCCGGACGATGATGAAATGGTTCAACTGGAAGCTGCTTACAAGGCATGGTTACTAGCGAAAACCGACAGCGGACAAGCACAGGATGAAACCGCGCTCATTGATCTGTACACCATAATGAACTCACTGCATACAATTTACCCTCAAGGTAAATTGCACAACTGCGATAACGAAGAAGAACAACAAGACATCATTCTGGGAAGAACGAATCTCGGAAAAATTTAAAATATAGCATCATGGAAAACAAATTGCACCTCATAACGCCACAATATAGCTCGTTTGTAGACGATCAGGTCCTTACCTCCCATCAGCTAAATGAGTTCATCGAGTATTTTAAGGAACAAGACCATTTATCGCGTATCTGCCTTACAGGAATAGGAATTGTATGCGGATTTGAACTTTCCGTTTTTGACGAGGAAGGAACAACCATCCAGGTAACACAAGGATGTGGTATCACTTCAGATGGTGATCTTTTAAAATTGCAACAAAAACCAGGCGTTGGAGTTGAAGTAACTGATAAATCCACCCAGGATTCTAAAAATATCATCATACCTCTTGAAACCTACAAACATTACAAGGAATTTGAAGACGCAGATGCTAAATATGAGCATTTCAGAAGCGGAGAAAACACTATCGACCTTTGGGAACTTATACCCATTGGGGAAGCTAAAGAAGATGATGAGGAAATCGAAGATCTCGACTTAAGTGATAAAGTAGCGATACTTTACCTGGAAAATTTTGAGGAAGATCCCAGCAATTGTACCGGAAATGATTGTGATAATCAGGGTCAGCCAAATGTTCAAAATGTAAAAATACTCCTGGCCACTAAAGAAGATGTGGAAAATGTCGTGATCAATGAGGATGAAATCTTCACAAAATATGATCTGTTCGAAGAATTGGCAGCCTTACCGGAAACTGCAGTGGACAAACTCGTACTAAGAACGGGTCTGGGCAGTGATAATAACATTTCAGATTACAGCACATTGGCAGCTGCTTACAAAGACACTATCACAGAGGCCAAGCAGGGTCTGCACGATGCATATACCGATTTATTTAGTGCTTTCGGGGAAATTCTTGATATCAACGGAGGTACACAGAACACGGTGTTGAACCAGATTGACGCATTGGACGATTTCACAGAAGATGATAAAGTTCAATACCGGTATGATCTTACGCATGATATTAGTGATTCATTTAATGAAATCTTGAGATTACTCATCAAGGTAAAAACTGAGTGCTGCCCTAATGTGAATTCCTTTCCGAAGCATTTACTTTTAGGTTGTTTGGAACCGGAACAAACAGATTACCCGGAATTGCGTCATCAGTGGTATCCGTCCCCAACCAATACCCAGTATGAAACCTATGTAAAGCTGGCAAAAAACCTGATGCAACGTGTTGTGATCATGCTGGACAACTTCAACTTAAACACCGAAGGAGATCTTCAAATTACCCCTTCAAAATTGTGTAGCGACTTAGGTGAAAAAGCCATTCCGGAGTATTATACCTTAGATGATTCTTTGTTGAAGACCTGGGATTATTTCAAAACTGAAAATTTAAAGAGCAACTATAACCTCAGTTACCACAAAGATTTACTGGCTCCCAGTTCCTGGGTGCAAAATCCGCTGAAGGTCTCATTGGATTGCCATGATTTCTTCAGAATTGAAGGACTTCAAGGTTCCAATGCTTATGAGAGCTATGATAAGATAAGAGAAATTATAAGGGAATTCGGACTCGACTTCGAGTGTTTATTGTTCGATATAAAGGATGATGCGATTGACTTAAAATCTTTCATCAAGGAAAATCCTTCGATTGAACATCGAGCAGGAACACCAAGAGGCGGGACGTTTATTCTGATAAGTGAACAGGAAAATGTGGTTGCAGATTTCTGTCTGAGCTATAAAGCTTCCATCAATGAAACAGGCGGCGGTTGCTGTACTTTACGGGAATGCTCATACCCATGGATCAGTTCCCTTAAATATCTGAATAATTTAGCAAGAAGTTTAAAAGGGACACAAAGTGTGAACAAACCTATGCCACAGAATTATATTTTGAATGTAGTGGAATATACCATCAATGGAACCCGGCTTATCAATACAACCGTACCCATTGTAATTCCTATGTGGAATATATTTAACCGAAGAATGCATGCCATTACCGAAGCATTGAATAATCGCTTCCACGACGGAGTGGTATTCGATTATAACGAAAACGAAAAGAAGTTTCTGATTACCTACGCCAAGGACGATACCTTTAAAATCAGGTTCCAGGAGGCAACAGTGAGCAGTGAAAATCCTACTTACACTTATAGTCCTAATGGTATGTTCAGAAACAATAAAATATTCCGTCAAAAAATGATGACCTGCAGAGAACTGCGGGCCTATAGCGCCTCCTTCTATAAGGATCTTCAGAAACAACTCGCTCCGGTGGACAAAGATGATGACTACGGAGTATATGACGAAAAATGGAGAAAATGGCAAGACTATCGTGATCGCATGGTGAACCATGAGTTCTTTAGTGATACTCCAAGATTCCCAACACGAATTAATGATCTTCCGCAAAGTGTACGTCCTACCCTGGATGCAATCTTGAGAGATTTAAGAGCCATTGACAATGAAATTGAAATCTATTTGGACGGTGAATGGGTTAATGGTACCTGGTTAAGTTCTGAAATGATCGATCATTACAATCAGAATCCGAACGACACCCATGACCCAATAATCTTATTTATGAAGTTGAGAGTTAGCCTTCACAACAAACAACTAAAAAAGGAAACTCATTTATCGATTTATATCACTAATAGAGATTATAGTACAGCGTATGACAGCTTGATTGAAGAGTATTGCCACGAAGCCGATTTCTATTTTGCACCCGCGAATGGATCACGAGCATTAAGGCTATAAAAAGTCGAAAGCTCCAATGTAGAACAGTGGAGCTTTCAAGGGGTCCGGTTGCCCGGTGACCCAGTGAGACACTTACGCCTCATTACAGACACTAAAGTAAGAATTATATTTTTAAAATACAATGTCTCAACCGAAAAATATCATAAAAAAAATGACCGTGGATGTAGAAACAAATTCTATGGCCATTGGTTTGCAAATTAAGGATGATATAAGTGGTTTTTTGAGGCAAAATATATTTCCGAAAATTGACCAGTTGGTGAATAAGAATATACCTGATACGGAGATTTGGAAATACGATCGCATTGAAATAGATCTATCTCTGGATGAGGGACAAAATCTTGATTTGCTTACCGCGAAAATTGTATCGGATTTTGAGCAAGCCACCGGAACCTCAGAAACGAAAAAAGGTTCAGAAAGAGTCCAATTTAACCGTAAAATTCCACTCGCTAAAAGCAATATTTATGCTTTTAAAGAATACCTGATCAGGGGAAAATATCCATGGTGGTTTGACACCAAATCGACGATCAATGCAATAGACATTTTGGAGTCAGCCCCCCAGGAAATAAAAGAACTATCATTTGATGATTTAAATTCAATAAATAGTTTAAAAAGAATAATATATCAACTTACTAATCAGGAGGTTACGTTAATTTATAAAGTACTTGATAATCAGACGATTGGCACTCTTGTTTCTGCTTCGGAGATACCAAAATTAATACGGAAAAACGAATTCAAAGAGCAATTTTGGAAAGCCCTTTTTCAATTTAAATCGAACAATAATAAAGTGCAATTCATCCGGGACTTTAATCGGTTAATTGCTAATCATGCCAAGAAAGGTATTATGAACGATAATTCGATGGTGTCTTTAGATGTTTCTGAAACAAAAAAATTTATTGAACTGTGTGAATTCTGCATCGACGAATTGGACGTTCATATCATACCTGAAATTGTAAATTCCAACGAATTACGAGTCTCTCATCAGACGAATAAAGCCAATGCCAAAAGCGAGTTGCAGACCACTAAAAAAGAGGTTAATTCATGGGCACGAGAAGCAAATTCTTCTGAGGATATCATTCGTATTGCAATAAGTGCAGATTCTTCAATTAAAAAAGAGAATTATCCTAAGGAAAATGAAGTGTCACTAGATCCAAAAATGGATACCTTTAATACCGTGGAGACTCCTATTGACAGATCATTTGAAATAGATGAAAACGATGGCTTGTTGGTTGAGAATGCAGGATTGGTATTAATCCATCCCTTTATCAAACATTTCTTTCAAAATCTTGATTTGCTAGACGGGAATCAGATACAAGAAGACAAAATCGACAAAGCGGTACATATATTACATTACCTCGCAACCAAAAAAGAGCAACCTTTTGAATATGAGTTGATATTTGAAAAGTTCCTCTGTGGAATACCCGAGGACTACCCATTGAAGCGGTTTATTTCACTCACAAACAAAGAAAAAGAGTCGTGCACCACCTTGCTTGAGGCAATGCTCTCCCACTGGGATGCGCTAAAAACAAATTCGGTAGATGCTTTGAGAAGTGAATTCCTGATGCGCGATGGAAAGTTAACAGTGGAAAACGAGCTGGAAAAGTTATATGTAGAACGCAAAACACAAGACATTCTTCTGGATAGATTACCCTGGAATATCAGCATGGTTAAACTACCGTGGAAAACTGATATGTTATATGTGGAATGGTAAATTTTGACCTATGAAACGAATTAAGAAAAGAAAAAAAGCAGGATTGGGAAATAAGACGGAGAGCAAAGGGCCCTTCTTCCCTTCTGTACAGACCAAACTTACCGTAGGTAAGGCGGATGATGCTTTTGAGAAAGAAGCCGACCAGGTGGCCGATAAAGTTACTGGGAAGTCTGGTGAGCAATCCTCTATTCAAAAAATGGAAAGCAAGGAGGAAGAACCTGTGCAACAAAAACCATTCGCTGAAATATCTTCTATTCAGAAGAAAGGAGCGCCCGAAGAAGAAAAAGAGGCCCCGGCTCAGAAGAAAGAGAAAGAGGAAGAACCCATCCAAAAGCAAGGAGTTGATGAAGAAGAGGCTGTTCAGCAGAAACAGGAAGCCGAAGAAGAACCTGTACAAAAGCAGGAAGAAGAGGAAGCGGCCCAACCCAAAGGTGAAGAAGAGGAAGAAGCAGCTCAAACAAAAGGTGAAGAGGAAGAAGAAGCGGCTCAACCTAAGGAAGAGGAAGAGGTCCAGGAAAAGAGTATGGGCCACGCTCAATCGAGATCTATAGAATCCAGGTTGAAAAAATCAAAGGGGAAGGGACAGATGATGGATGCCAAAACCAAGGCCGAAATGGAGCATGGTTTTGGTGCCGATTTCAGCGACGTAAAAATTCATACGGATTCCGAAGCTGAAAGAATGTCCCGCGATATGGGAGCTCAAGCGTTTACGCATGGCAAGGATATTTACTTCAACGAAGGTAAATTCGATCCAAACTCTAGGTCCGGAAAGCATCTTCTCGCTCATGAACTCACACATACGATACAACAAGGCCATCGCAAACAGAAAGTACAAAGAAAGAAAGGCAATCAATCCTTAATGAGCCGAATGAAGGAATTGAAGGACATCGCGCTAAATGACTCACAAAACTTTACACCGGCACTTCGTTCCGAATTCGTGAGCGGACTGAATACGATCTTTCAAGGGATGGAGGTGAATCATTTTGGACATGCCAATGTACAGGAGATGCCGGCGAAAATGCAGCCAAAATCCATATACTTCACATTAGATTCAACCTATCATAAAGGAAATCCTGCGGTGACCAAGTCGGGGGCCGTAATGCCCGGCAATTGGTTTATCCCGAATAGAAGTATTCCTGGACAGCAAAACGAAGCCGTGATTTTTTTAGGTCCGAATTGTATACAGGATACCATGTCTTATACGCAATCGGTACTTGAGCACGAGGCGGTTCATGTGGATCAGAATTACAATAACACGAGAGATGCTAAGGCCAGCAATGATGAAGTCATCGCATATTCAGAACAATTCAGTCGAATTTATTCCTTCTCGGAAGGAGAAATTTATGGGCACCTAGTGAATTGGTTAAAAGCATATGCCCCTGCGGACGAATCCTTCCAGAAAAAAGCAGTGGAACGCACCATATATCATTTGATGTATCGATTCGACAGGATGCTAGCCCAATTTGTGATGAACGAGATTGATCCGGTTAAAAAGTGGATTGAAGACCGTTTGCCGGAAGCACGAAAAGAAGCCGCGAGAGAGGCATTGTCTTATGTGGAATACACGCTGAATGAATTATCAAACAGAAAATAATTAATCTTCGATATTATGAGAACAAAAATTAAAATTTTACTCGTTTTGGGAGCATTGTTTTTTGCTTCCTGCGCCACTTACTACGACCATTACACATTGACCCAGACGGTAGAGGCTAAAGCAATGATGGATTCACTAATAGCCAATGCGACCAACGATTTTGCAGATCACGAAACCGAGGTCAATGCGATGAAAGAGCAGATCAATAAAATGGTGATCTATGAAACTGCTAAAGACAAGGATATCATCATGTTAAAAATGTGGCAACTTCTGGCTTCCGAGAATTCCGCTGTTCAGGACTTCTTTGAAACCTGGGAAAGTCAGGGAAGCATGAGTGAAGCATTTATACCAGAGTTTAAACCTGAAATCAACAACCTATTTGATCTTATGATCGACTACGAATCGAAGAAAGACAAAAAGGCCGAAAACGCCCTTATGGGAATACTAAACCTAGCCATTAACCCTTAAAATTTAAATCATGGATTTCGAACAATTATTCAAAGACTTAAAATCCGATGTGCTGGCATTGGTAAAAGATAAATTTGGAGAAGAAGGACAAAATATTAAGAACGACGTTGCTGAATTCTTCGACCAGGCAAAGGCTAAACTAAAACGCTGGACCGAAATGCTGGCGGCGGGCGTGATCACCAAGGATGAATATGAGCTACTGCTTAAAAGTCAGAAGGACCTCGTGATCATGAAAACCTTAAACAAAGCAGGTATTTCAAAGATCAAATTAGGACACTTCAAGAACAGTGTGATCAAACTAATCATTAAAAAAGTACTGCTGGTTATCGGATTGTAGCGAATGAAAGCCTTTGCCAAAAATAACACCCAATCAGGATCGCCCAATGCACTGGTTCGAAAGAACGGTGCAGATTCCTTTTTTGGGGTGCAGGCAAAGCTTTCCATTGGAAAACAAGGCGACAAGTACGAGCGTGAAGCCGATTCGGTTGCCGATAAAGTCGTTGCTAAATCGGATACGCAACATAATTTCTTCGGAAAAGGGCAATTCTTCCCGGCAAGTCCGAATCACAATATCCAACGATCTCCTTTTGAAGAAGTTCAGGAAAAAGGAGAACAAGAGGAAATCCAGGAAAAATCGATAGCTGAAACCATACGACCAGGAGTTCAATTGTCGACGGACGATGAGGAGATTCAGGAAAAATGTGCGGAATGCGAAGCGGAAGAAAAAGTACAAAAAGTTCCTTTTGAAGATGCTTCCGCTAAGGAGAATGAGCCCGTTCAGCAACAAACTGAAGAGGAACCCATTCAGGAGAAATGTGATGATTGCGGTGGTGAAGAACAATCCATTCAGAAGGCCGGTGTTGAATTTCCCGAGATCCCGGAGGCAGAGAAAGAAGAAGACACCGTTGAGGCTGTGAAAGAAGAACAGCAGGCGGAAGAAGTTCCTGCTGAAGAAGAGGCCAAAGGAGAAGAGGCCGCGGGAGGTGAAGAGGGTCCTAAGGCACTATCCATGCCCACACCGCAAAAGGACGAAGAGAAAAAAGACAAACCTAAACTTCAGCAAAAATCGAGCAAGAACGGCTCATCAAACTCTTCAGAAATCGAATCTTCACTGCAGCAATCCCGTGGGAGTGGATCGAAAATGGCACCCGGTGTCATGCAGGAAATGAATCAAAGTTTTGGAACCAACTTCGAAAATGTAAACATACATACCGGTTCCAATGCGGTTCAAATGAACAAGGATCTTGGAGCACACGCATTTACCAGTGGTAGTGACATTTATTTTAATCAAGGTAAATATGACCCTGAGAGCAAAGAAGGGAAACATTTACTGGCACATGAGTTAACTCATACGATCCAGCAAGGCGCAACGTCGAACAAGATTCAGCGATTTGCTCCACCCGGTAAGACGGTCACCCCGGAATCAGGGGGAGAAAAACCCAATGATGGTGCTGCGGTAGAAGGTAAATCGAACAACAAAATTAATAATGATGATAAGGTAAAAGACGGAGCCGATCTAAGCGACGAGGAGAAAAAAGAGAAGAAAGATCCGCCAAGAGGCGAAGTGCATCAGGAAAAAGGTGCGGTTCAATCGGAAGGAGTATCCACCCCACCCGTGGACAGAGGTGCTGAAGCCAGTGAAAAGATCGCGGATCAAAAGGCCCAAATGAATGAACAGCTTTCTCAGGATGCCGGTGGCGGAGAAGGTGAAGGCGGTACCGAAGGTGCAGAAGCTAAAAACTCAAATATGGCAGAAGCGGATGCCGCTGAAGCCGGGGCTACCGCCGCGTTACAAAAGGCAAATGCGATTCCTATTCCTGCAAAACCGGAGCCTTTCAAACATCCTAATGTAGTTGCACCGGTAGATAGCGCCGGACAACCCTTACCTCGCAAGGGCAATATTGATACGCAGGTACGCGGATTAGGTTACATAGCTGAAATGCTGCGCGAGAAGGGCTATGAAATGAAGAAACATGGTGCCGAAAAAGAAATACATGCGGCAGGATTGGATGGTTCTCTCGAGACCAGCCGCATGGATCTTGCATTAGCGAAGGAAGGAACTCAAAAAACCGAGGACCAGAATACGGAACGAAAAGACATTTCAGAAAAATCCAAAAAAGCTTTGGATGAAAGCAAGCAGCGACAGCAGTTTGTGGCCACAGAAGCTCCCGGATTAGCCCAGGAAGCCGACAGCGGAAGCTCAGAATCGGGCGCACTTTCGAGTGATGCCGGTGCCAAGGCCAACCAAAGTAAGAGCGAAATTCCGGATGATCCAGACGCCAAGGCTGATGCAGAAAAGCAAAGTGGTGAAATGGACCAAACCTCCCAGGGGGCTCAGTCCATGGATGAAGCCATTACAAAAACCGGTGAACGCGCCCGCACATACATCCAGGATGCGGAACAAGCTTCAAAAGATAACCAGCAATCGGAAACCGGTATTTCAGAAACCGATGCTACCATCACCCAGATTGATTCCCAAGTGGCGATCATGAAAGGTAAAAACGAAGCTAGCCAGGCCAGTATTACCAATTCTGCGGGAGGCCCGGATATTATAAGACAACATGCTAAAGAAACCGCCGAGACCGGAGATCAGTTAATTGCAGCTACCATTGTGATGGAAGCCGAGCTGAACTCATTACAGGACGAATATGTCGCCGGAATGAAGGCGATTGAAAGCAAAGAAGCGGCGGAGGAAAGAGTCAAGAAAGAACAGGAAGAAAAGCAACAGCAGGAGGCATCACCACAAGATCTCGAACTATTTGCAATGGCAGCCATGCCGGAAGCCGAGCTTGAAGAGCACATTAAGAATAAGAAGCCTGAGGAGAAAGAAGGCTTGATGGCTGCGTTGGATAAGATGATCGCCCAAACACCGGATGATGGCACTGAAGCCACTGAAGGCAAGAGGTTTGAGGTCAAACTTTCTTCGGGAGAAGGTGGCCCAACCGATCCGCGTCAGCCACAAATCGACGAAGTCGACAATCAACGAATCACTCGTCTTGGTGGCGTGATGAGTATTGCCGATCAAAACATGTCTCATCTTACCGTAGCACAGCAAAAGATACTGGCTCAAAAACTGGTAGGAGAATCTATTACGGATGACATTAAGAATATCAGCGTACAACAGATGGCCAAGGGAATGATCGAAGGAATGATCAACCCGATGGCTTCCCTGGAAGGCGTTGTGGGCGGATTTGAAAAGACCTTTAGCGGTGTTGCAAATATCTTTAATGCAGATGCCTGGGCTAAAGATCCGTTAGGTAATCTCCTGCAAATTGGTGCTGATATTTCTACCGGATTGGCGATGGTATTCTCGAGTATCTTAGGAATTGCCGGCATGATCACAGCACTCATGGTAGCCCTTACCATTATTTCATGGGGTACCCTCTCTCCTATCACAGGGCCTGTAATTGGGTGGATGGGAACCGTAATGACCTATGCAGGTTGGGGTGCTATAGTTGCAGGAGTACTATCTGTATACTTCAATAGCCTGGCCTATATCAAAAACCTCAATGACGCAGGAACTGCCGAAACAGCCACCGAATTATTCGGAAATGTAGAGCAGATGAAGAAGAATGCATCCGATGGAATGACAGGTGCAATGGCCATTGTAGAGGGCGTAGGAGCCGTGAAAATGGGACCTGTGATGAAGTCGGGGGCCTTTATGAAGAATGTCCCGAAATCTCCTGGAGCATTTGCCAGACAAACACTTGACGGCGCCAAGGAAGGACTGGAAGCCGTTGCCAAGATGCCGGGCCGTGTGGCTGCAGGTGCCAAGAAACTATTCGCAGGGGGCAAAAAAGGACTCTCCAACTTCAAGAAAAAGATTCAAGGCTTCTTTAGCAAGTCTAGCAAGGGTGATATTGACTTGCCGAATAACTCCAAGAAACAAAAAGATCTTCTGGGAGAATCGAAGAATAAGAAGATGGAGGATATGACTCCAGAGCAGCGGCGAGCAGATTTGGATGAAACGGCAAACAATCCACCTAAAGAAATCGATGCTGATTCCCCATATCATAAAACGCATGACATTGAGATCGAGTCGAACGGACATACCTATCGAAGAAGACGGGATGGTAATGGATGGTGCCGATTCACAACTCCGGAATGTGGAATTCCGGAAGCCGATCTGCCGGCCTCGGTGCAGAATAACATTCCGAAGAAAACAAAGAAACATAAGGATTTCGACGCAGAGGTTCAGCGCCGACTTGATAATGGCGAGATTGACGCAGATACTGCAAAGAAACTTAGAGAATATAACGATTCTACGAAGTCTGGAGCGACCAGAGATATGGACGGTGTAATTGAAGACATTGAAGCTGGCAAGGTCCTTGATCCGGAGACAAGCAGATTTGGAAAGGATAAATCGGATGCGCCTCAAGGTAATCCGGCATTGAAAGAAAGAGCCACACAACGAAAAGAAACAAGAGCTCAAATTAAGAACAAACAGATTGAAGCCGGTCACTATGTGGAAATCGACGGGGTAATTCACCTGAAGGATCCGAATACAGGTAAGGTATTACCTAACTATCCTGAAAATTATCCTGACTTCTATCCGGAAGGACATAAGAAAGCCGGACAGCCTCATCCAAAGGCAGGAGAAGCACATCCGAAGGCAGGAGAACCGATGGGTGATATTGGTCACAAACCGGGACATGAGTGGAAAAACTATCAACAGGACGTGAAGAACAAGGATAAAACCAGGCAACAGGTAATCGAAGACCAAAATGTTGCAGATAACTTCTTCTACGAAGATCCTAGTTCCAACAGAAGTCATAAATTTGAAAAGAAAGATTGACATTAAATAAAAGCATATATGAGTTTGAATATCGACCTATTAGAAGCCACGGCCCTCAACAATTATGAAAAGGTGGTCTCCTTATTGAAAGAGGGTGCCGACCCAAATTATGTGGGTGAGCAAGGTTACGCACCATTGCATGGTGCTTCCATAAGCGGTTATAACAATATTGCTGAAGCGCTCATTACCCATGGTGCAGACATCAACATGCATTCTGGCGACGGAGGGTTCACGGCATTGCATTTTGCTTCCCTCGAAGGTCACCTTAAAATCGTGGAGCTTTTAGTAAATGCGAAGGCAGATGTTAACGCAAAAGATGATTGGGGAAATGGCCCATTATTCAGAGCGGGGAAAAATGAATTGATCGGTACATTATTAATGGATAATGGTGCTGATCCTTACATGGAAAATAACTACGGTGTATCACCAAAAAATAGTGGTGCCGTTGCCTTTGAGTATCTAGCCGATCCAAAAATGGAAGAAACCGAATCATCCACAAAAAGTTTAATGGAGGTCGTGGAGTCGGGCTCAGTGGAGGATCTTAAGCTGGCATTGAGCAATGTATCTGACCTGGAAGAAAAAAATGGTAAAGGTAAAAGCGCTTTTTATGTTGCCGTTGAGAAAGAAAATGTACAGTTCATTGAGTTGCTTGCTGAAGCAGGCGCGGATATAAATACCACCGAAAATTTTGGATACACTCCATTGGCTATCGCTTCGATGAGAGGGAAACTCGAATTGGTTAAACTACTTATTGAAAAGGGCGCAAAAACAGACATTCCTCTTCCCTTCGACAATACGCTAAAAACACTGGCGAAGAAGCATACTCATGTACTTAAATATCTAGATAGTTTGTAATGTTCACGATTCAACTGGGACATCCAAAGATCAACACGCTTTCCGATACTACCTTTCGTAAAGTAAGGGATGTCATGCTGAAACTTTTTCATCAACATGAAGAGCAATGGTTTCTTTTGTATCAGGATACCCCTATTGCATTCAGTTATCAACAGGACCTATACCAAAGTTTCGATGATATCGTGGCACTTAACTGGATTCTTCAGAAACAAACCGAAGGACAGACGGTGGTGAAACTCAATAGCGAATTATTCCTTATCTCCATCACGGTTCGCTGGAAAGAAGAAGAACTTGTCGCCGATTTTCAGTTCGAGGCCCATGAACCTTTGTACAAAAGTTACGAGGCTCATTTGAATCTATTAGCAAGTATCCAAACGTCTAAATCCGAATTTCAATCAGAGTGGCGAACCTTATTACGACAAATAATAACGTCAGTCAAAGTTGCCGGTGTAGACATTGAGGATGGAACTGAAAGAAGAAAATGGGAACTTTTGCAGCAAACTGAGTCGAAGATCCCAAATTATGGTAAATTATATGTCCGAAGCTGAACAAGAAATATACGAATACAGTATACCTAACAGATCTTTGGCTAGTCTGAGAATTCAACCCGGATTTGTCGAAGGAGTCACCGCTAATGGAAGTACGTTTTCCAATTTGTCCGATGCCTTGGAGCACCTTTTCCAAAACAATTTGGAGTTTGCCATTATTTCCTGGAACGGAATCCCATTTCAATTAGATTATCAGAAGGATATTCCTCAACTCATTGACGGAATGTGCCCTATATTGGTTTCCTTACTCCAGTTTTCAGAAGAAACCATGACATTTAATATGAAAACCCCGAACAATGGGTTTATCTGGGAATTTCAACTTAACAACGAAGTGGTAACAATAAATGGAACGTTTGAACGCCTAAAAGGAGGCCAAGAAAACGTATTAAATGAATTGTCTCTGCTGAAAATGGATTTGTACGAATTTATGGCGGAATGGAAACTGCTATTCGAACAAATTATACATGCTATAGAAGATTCTCAAATAACCATTACTTCTGAAGCCGCTTTGCAAAAAGTCCGAAACATTGCCCAATTATGCGATCGCATTCCAAATAGGGCTCTTCGATATAGATACGATCTGAGATCTTAGGATTCATGGAAAACCTCCCTTAATTAACAGGAAAAATCCTGTTGTGAGCCAAATCCCACTTTATTACTTTAGTGATGAGTAAGTTCGGAATGTTTCCGGGCGAATAGCTATGCTATGGGTACATTGCTTCAACATAAGGACCTTAACATCATTTTTTCCTACCTGAATGAAGTTATCTCATGGCGTATTCAGAATGTTTCTGATGACTTTAGTGAGGAAGCTCCAGCTATCCTGCCTGAAAATCTTGGAGAGTCTTTACCTGCAGTGTTTGCCAAGCAAAACAACCTTAGCAACCAGGAATGTGTTATCCTTTTCCTTTCGGTAGTGCCTCATTTGCTGCCCGAATTCCTACTGGACGTAGTAGCAGAAGAGTTTCCTAACGGTACCGACTTCCCCCTGTTTGGAGGGGTTAAAGGAAAAAACCACCGAGGAATCATACCCACCGGTGAAACCGTTCAATTCATTTTGGGGGGTGACAATCTCGAACGTCGGATAGCTGCCCTTGAGTACTTTTCCGAAGATCATTTATTTCATTCCAAAGGAATTCTGTATATCGAAGAAGTACCTGGCGGAGAACCTCTCATGAGTGGAAAATTATTACTCACGCAAGATGCTATCCATCTCATGACCAGCGGAACCATTCCTCCGCCTAAGCTAAGTACAGACTTCCCGGCTGAAAAGCTCGAAACCTCCTTGACATGGGACGATCTAATTCTTAATGCCAAAACCAGGAAATACATCAATGAATTGGAAGTTTGGCTGGATCATAATGAAACTTTCCTGACGGATTGGGGAATGAAGAATCGGGTGAAACCCGGATATAGAGCCCTTTTTTATGGTCCTCCGGGAACGGGTAAAACGCTCACGGCAAGTTTGTTAGGAAAATATACCCAAAAGCCGGTCTATCGAATTGATTTATCCACGGTAGTTTCCAAATATATTGGAGAAACGGAAAAACACCTGTCGAATCTCTTTGACAAGGCTGTTAATAAGGATTGGATATTGTTCTTTGATGAAGCCGATGCCATATTTGGAAAGCGCACCAACGTGCGTGATGCCCATGATAAATATGCAAACCAGGAAGTTTCTTATTTGTTACAAAGAGTGGAAAATCATCCCGGTCTCGTAATTCTTGCCTCCAATTTTAAGGATAACATAGATGAGGCTTTTACGCGCAGATTTCAGTCGCTTTGTCCGTTTGAGTTACCTGGAGAAAAGGAACGAAAGGAAATATGGAGCAAAAACTTACCTAAGGAGCTCTCTCTTTCTGCTGACATTGATATGAACGATGTTGCACGCAGATTTGAATTAAGTGGCTCCAATATCATCAATATCATTCATTATTGCAGTCTTCAAAGCCTGAATCTCAAGGCACCGGAATTATCCAAAGATCTATTAATGGCCGGAATTAAACGGGAATACCAAAAGGAAGATCGCTTATTTTAAAAGTGACCTCTTCCCCTGCCCTTTTCTGTGATAAAATATCGATCGCGTTTTCGGTTAGTTGAAGAATTCTCGAATATCCTCCCGTGGTCTGGGAATCCCGCATCAATACTAGAAGCTTTCCCGAAGGGGTTAATTGAACCGTGCCGGGCTGAACGGGAGCGGTTAGGATCTCTTCGGCGTAGAATGCATCATCATATTCCAGCAAATATGCCATTCGATTACTATCGGCTCCAATGGTAAAAGTTAAACGCTCCAATTGCTCCTGAATACTATCCGAAAGAAAAATATACTCAGGACCCTTAAACACTTCAATCACAGAACTACTGAAGTCTATTTTTTGCGCAGACGTGATGGTTTCCAATGATGAGTTCTTTTCAGTAGAAAAATTAAGGCTGTCCCCTTTTTTTAGTGTGGCCTTTTTGGTAATTCCATGATAAAAACTGGAACTTCCCATGATCTCTTCGGAAATGAATCCGCCCTTTACCGATAAATACCCTCTTACACCGCTATCAGCCTTGCCCAAATGCAAGGTGCTATCGGCTGGAACTTTAATCGCCTTATTGAGCGGCACACTCTCGCCATTCAATTCCGGTTTAAAAGCGCCACCGGATATTGCAATGGTCGTCTTTTGAGCAAAATGCAATGAAGGACCCGCAGCGGTAAATTCCATTACTGTGGACCCGGCGCTATTGCCAACGAGTGAATTGACCATTTTCATAGAACCCCTGTCCATCGCTCCGCTCCATGGAACACCAATGATCCTATAGCCGAACCGGCCCAGGTCCTGCAAACTGGTATACAATCCTGAAGAAAGTAAATTAACCATGATACACCTCCTCCTGCATAACAAATGTTTTGGTCTCAACTTCAATCTCGATTAGTCGATAGGTGGTTTTGGACACCGGCTGAAACTTTACTCGATCGCCCGCCGTAATAAGTGATGGCCGTTCATTTTCCGGATCAAAAAGTCGTAAAGGCGTCCTGCCAATAATATTCCAGCCTCCGGGATAGTTCCCGGGATACACGCCCGTTTGAGATTTACCTATTCCAACAGATCCGGCTTCAATTAAACGTCTAGGATCGGCTCTGCGCGGTGTGTGTAATCGTGGATCAAGACCGGCCAAATAAGGGAATCCGGGTAGAAATCCGATAAAATAAGCCTTATAAATAGTTTGTGAATGAATTTCCACAACTTCGGAAACGGACAACTGATGGGCTCTTGCCAGGGAAGTGAGATCAATACCGAACTCTTCATCGTAACATACAGGAATTGTAATGAGCCTTGGAGATTCCGCAGGAATCAAGTCCAATTTCACTTTGGCTTTCCTCAATTTATCTACGAATAAATCCCTTGGTATACCAGGTTGGATATAAACCGCCAATGCATTATAAGTAGCCGCGATTTCAATGATTTCGTCCCGATACAGTTCTTCGATAAATCGCTTCCACTGCATTAATTCATGATGAATCTCCTCATCGATGAGATCTCTCCATTCCAGAAGTATGGAATGCTCTCCGAAATACCGAAATGTTGGGTAACTACTCATCCGATGGCCAAATTGTGCTGTTCTATTTTACTGTGAATATACTCCAAAATTAGTACAGAATTATGATGATCGCCATGTATGCAATAAGTATTGGCCTGAACTGGCACTTCTTCTCCAATTATTGAGGTCACTTTTTGTCGTTTTACCATAGAAAGCAATTGCTCGAACGCGAGCTCAGGGCTATGTATTACTGCCTTTATATGTGCCCTGTCCGCCAATTTAAATTCGTTTATGTAACGCCGATCTATAAACGCTTCGAATGCCAGTGGTAATAGGTTCTCGGCCTTTTTATGTAACACCGAACCATACGGCACATACAATACGGGTCTTGATTTTAAGGCCGTAATTGCTTCTACCACCGCATCAGCGGCCGCGGCATTCGCAGCAGTACAGTGGTATAATGCACCATGAAGTTTTACGTGGTGAACATCGCATCCTTGCTGTTCACAAACCGCGTAAAACTGTAATAGCTGATTGAAAACTGTCTCCTTTAATTCCTCCTTCGTAAGGAATAACTTCTTTCTACCAAAATTGTCCTGATCTGGGAACGACGGATGGGCTCCTACTCTTACACCGTATTGCATTGCCAATTGTACCGCTTCGCTCATAGATGTTTCATCACCATAATGTCCTCCACAGGCAATACTGCATGAAGAAATAAGCGGCATGAGCTCCGAGTCTTTTCCGAAACCTTCTCCCAGATCACAATTAATATCGATTTTGATAATCTCTGATGACATTTTAACCTAATAATTGAAATTCAAACACCTTTTCTAAACTTCTAACGCTCAATATTAGAGTGCACAGTAGGATGAATAGCGAAATAAAATTCTGCAAAAGAGAATTACGATGCACTCCCAATAACCTTCCGCGGTTACATGCCCAGATCAGAAAAATAGCTATTATTGGGAGCAACAATCCGTTGGCGGCTTGAGCAAACCGAATGATTTCTATGGGTTTCAAACCCACGGACGATATAATTACTCCTAACAGCAAAACCAGCATCCAGACAGCTCTAAATCCGCGGGATTTGGTATTCTTGTTCCATCCAAACGATTGGCTAACCACATAAGCCGCCGCCAGGGGAGCAGTAATCGCCGAGGTAATTCCTGCAGCGAATAAACCGATGCCAAAAATGTATCTGGAAACGCTACCGTACAGCGGTTCCAGCCCTTTGGCCAGATCACGTGCATTGGCTACCGTTTCCGCCTTCATGGAAGCAGCGCAAATAATAATAGCCATCGAAACCAATCCGCCCAGTATGATAGAAATATAGAGATCCTTTCGAGCGGCAGGTAGATCGGAAACACCGTCCCATCGTTCACGAACTACAGAAGCGTGTAAAAACAAATTATAGGGTACAACAGTGGTTCCCACGAGCGCAACCACCGTAAGAATCCCTTCTTCCGGTAGTACCGGAACGAAAATACCTTTCAGGACCTCGATCATGTTTGGGCTGGTAATTATCGCTGCGATCAAAAAAGAAGCACTCATAAAGAGAACTAGTGTAATCAGACTTTTCTCAAGAGTCTTATAATTCCCAAAGTACAAAAGCAGAAATGCCAATACCCCTATGGAAATACTTCCCCAATTAAGCATGAATTCTCCAATGGAAACAGAGGTACTATCCACCCAGGTTTGTATGCCAAGCACTCCTCCACTAATGTTTCCGGATTCATAAGCTGCGTTACCTATGAGGATGGCTGAAAGAATGAGAACAATAGCGCCATATTTTAACGGAGGGTTGTCTATTTCACTTTTCACCACCTCGGCAAGTCCTTTACCCGTTACCAGCCCCAATCGTGCAGCCATTTCCTGAAGAACAATGGTGGCAATGATGGATAGAGCCATTGCCCACAAAAGTGTGAAGCCGTAAGTCACCCCGGCCAAAGTGCAAACTGTAACAGTACCCGGGCCAATAAAAGCAGCAGCGATTAAAGTACCTGGCCCTAAATTTCGAAGCGGGTTTTTCATACCTAATTAAAGGTATTAAAAAAAGGGAAGCCAAAGCTTCCCTTTCATCTATATCGGGCGATATTATTGTTTTACATCCTCGAGTTTGACTTCCTCGCCTTCCTTGTCGACTAACATCACTTCATCGAAGCCCATGTCCTTGAATTGGGCATACTGGGTTGTGGCATCACCCACAACAAGGTAAGCCATTTTAGACTCGTCCAAATATTTGTTCGCCAATTGCTTGTGTTGCTCGAGCGTCATATTTCGGATAACGGCTTCTTCATCTTCAATATAATTGGGAGACAAACCATATCCACTCATTTCCTGGAGCATCCCTAGCAAGGAGAACTGTGTTTCAAATCTTCGGGCATTGGATTTAATCAAAGCATTCTTGGTGAATTCAAGATCTTCTTCGGAAATTCCTTCCTTATACTTCTGAATTTCATCACGGAATATAGATACAGACTCTCCGGTGGTATTTGTACGCACACTGGATGAGGCGGTAAATGTCCCGGGAATCTTGCTTCCGCTGAACCTGGTTCTCGCTCCGTAAGTATATCCTTTTTCTTCTCTAAGAATTAGGTTCACATTTCCACTGAAAGAACCACCTAATTTATAATTCATTACTTCCGCCGGATAGAAATCTTCATCGGTACGAGGCATTGCGATATAACCTATGTTGATCACCGATTGTTTCGCATTCGGTATGTCAACAAAATACAAAGACGACTTATCCCGGTTGTTTTCTATATCATAACTAGGAATGGTCACTTCTTTGGATGCCCATGAAGATTCCAGATCTTTCAAACTGCTCTTTACACTGGCCTCGTCGATCTTGCCCACCACATGGAACCTGGAAATGCTCGGTGAAAAATATGAATCATAATAATTCTTAAGATCATCAATCGTGATGGCCTCCACAGATTCCACAGTACCTATGGTTGGGTAACTGAAAATATGATTTTCGCCGTATAACAATTTATTATAGACACGTCTGGCCACAGTATTAGGGTTGGCATCGGAACGCTTTATTTGGTTCACGGTCGCCACTTTAATTCTGTCGAATTCCTCTTCATCCCATCTAGGCTGAAGCAGGATTTCTTCCACTAGGTCAATGGTCTTATCGAAATTACGAACCAAAGTATTACCCTGAATCACGATAGACTCATTCGTTGTGTACATATTGATACTGGCACCCAACATTTCGATTTCCTCTTCCAGCTCTTCAGGAGTTTTGTTGGCAGTACCTTCCATCATGATGTCCGTCATAAGATTAGCAACACCATTGTTGTTCATATCATCCAAAAGGTGTCCGCCATCCAGGATCAAACTGAAGTTTACTGTTGGGATCTCGTTTTGTTCAATTCCATAAACCTTCATGCCATTGGACAATTCGGTAGTCCAGCTGGTTGGAATATTAAGGGCCGGAGCTGGTCCTTGTTCAGGCTCTACGGAACGGTCAAAATTCGAAGGTGTTTTTGCGATCTCCTCATCGGAATCCACCACATTCTTCTCCACATTTTCTTTTATCTCCTCTTCCACTACAGGTGCTTTTTCTGAATTTTCAGCTATGAGCTCCATATTACCCTTAGGAACAAAACTTGTGATCACATAGGGCTTATCTTTGATATATTTCTCATACACCCGAAGTACATCTTCTTTGGTCACTTTCTTTATATTTTCAATGTCCTGCTCGATAAATCCGGGATCTCCGGCAAACACATTATACTGTGCCAGCTGAAACGATTTCCCTAAAACGCTACTAATCCCGTTGTAGAATTGTGTTTCCAAACCTGCTTTGATACGTTCAATATCCCTGTCGGTGACACCTTGTTCTTCAAATAAAGCAAAGGCTTCAAAAATTCCTTGCTCCACATCATTAAGGTTTACACCGCTATTACCGGTTACCTGAAGATGGAATTCACCCGCGATTTCCTGCGAACTGTTATATGCGAAGAATCGTGAGGTGAGTTCTTTGTCTTTTTCCAAAACTTTATAAAGTGGTGCTTTTTTCCCGCTGGAAAGTAATTCAGCAAGAAAATCCAATGCGTAAGCATCTTCCGTGAACTGCTGTAAAGTTGGCCACACCATGTTCAATTGGGGTGCGGTCGCAAAATTATCTTCGTGATACAATCTTTTTGTTTCTGAAATGGTCACGGGCTGAGGTTCCAGCTTTGCCACTTCCTGACGTCTCTTGATCTCCCCAAAATATTTTTCTATCAAGGCTTTGGCATCTTCCGTTTCAAAATCACCCGCTAACACTAAGGTCGCATTATTTGGTCCATAAAACTTGTCGTAGAATTCCCGAACATCATCCACAGTGGCATTCTGCAAGTCTACTAACTCACCAATCACCTGCCAATTGTAAGGATGGCCTTCAGGATAAATATTCTTATCCAGAACCCAATTCGTATGGCCGTAAGGATTGTTATCGACTCGTTGTCTTTTTTCATTCTGAACAACTTCCTGTTGGTTGTAGAAAGCCGATTCAGTCACGGTATTGATGAGATACCCCATACGATCACTTTCAAGCCACATAATCATTTCCAAAGCATTCTTTGGCACTACTTCGTAATAAATAGTTCCGTCCTTCCAGGTTCCACCATTGAGTGTACCTCCTGCATCCTGAATCTTCTTAAAGAATTGATCCTGACCTACGTTCTCTGATTCCTGGAATAACATATGCTCGAATAAATGAGCAAAACCGGTTCGTCCCGTTTTCTCCCGGTTAGAACCTACACCATATTGAATCGCAAGGGAAACGATAGGGTCACTTTTGTCTTGATGGAGCACGACATCCAATCCGTTTTCCAATTCATACTTTTCAAATTCGATGGACAGACTTGCCTCATCTTTGGAGTCGCTCGATCCTTCGCCACAGCTACTTAATGTGAATACGAAAGCAAATAGAACAACAGCTAATTTGAAGAAATTTTTGATATACATTTTTTTGATTGTTTGATTGAAAGCTAAAGATACAACTGCATGGCTAGTCAATACTTAAATTCTTGTTAAATCAGCTGGAAATTACTGTCTTTAAAGACACTCCTGGTATTGCTGATTTTTATCATTTTTTAATCCTGTGTAAATATTCAACTTGCCGCAAATAATTCTACGCCGCCATGGGAGAACAAAAAGTAAAAAAGATCCAAACAGAAGAGAAACGAGCTCAATTTATCAAGCATTTACTGAATGATATAAAGGCGATGGAATATATGCTTGAAAACGATATGTTCGAGACGGGAATCACCCGTATCGGGGCAGAACAAGAGTTTTGCCTGGTGAAAAATGATTGGAGACCGGCTAAAAACTCAGTAGAAATACTCGACGAGATTGACGACCCTCATTTTACTACTGAATTAGCCAGATACAACCTGGAAATAAACCTGGATCCTATAGAACTCACGAATAACTGCTTTTCAAAAGTTGAAAACCAGGCCCGTTCCTTATTGAACAAAGCCGATCCTGTGGCTGAACGGCACGGTTCCAAGATTGTACTAACGGGTATCCTGCCTACCATTAGCAAGACCCAATTAGACATGGAGTATATCACTCCCCGACCCAGATACCTTGCATTAAACGACGCTTTGCTAAATTTAAAGCGAACCAATTTTAACCTGCATCTGCAAGGTGTGGACGAATTGAGTATCAATCACGATTCGGTTTTATTCGAAGCCTGTAACACCAGCTTTCAAGCGCACCTTCAAATAGATCCTAAAGACTTTATTTCCAGCTTCAACTGGGCGCAGGCCATTTCGGGTCCTATCCTGGCAATCAGTTCCAATTCTCCATTACTCCTGGGACGCGAGTTATGGAATGAAACCCGGATTGCTCTTTTCAAGCAAAGTATCGACACAAGGAAGATTTCGTTGGCTCTGAAAGACCAGCAACCCCGGGTAGCCTTCGGGAATAGCTGGGCGACTGGAACCGCGGTGGACATCTATAAAGAGAATATAGCCCAATACAAGATTATTCTAGCCAAGGAAATCGATGAAGATTCCCTAAAAATGGTGAAAGAAGGTAAAATCCCTAAACTGAAAGCCGTGAATTTGCACAGTGGTACTATTTACCCTTGGAATCGTGCGTGCTACGGAGTTGGGAATGGTGTACCTCATTTGCGGATCGAAAATCGATATCTTCCTTCCGGGCCTTCTGTAAGGGATGAGATTGCGAATTTTGCTCTCTGGGTGGGAATCATGATGGCTAGACCGGCCAAATATGATAATATGCCCGAGGTAATGGACTTCCAGGATGCCAAATCAAATTTCATCAAAGCAGCTCGTTATGGTAAAGACTCTATGCTGGTATGGGATAAAAAAGAGTACAACGTAGTAGAACTAATGGAAGAAGTGTTTATTCCACTGGCTTATGAAGGATTGAAGAAGGCCGGAGTTTCCAACGAAGATGCAGAGAAATATCTAAAGGTGATCGAACGAAGATTACACGGTAAAACCGGAGCTCAATGGATGATTTCCAATTTCCGCCGACTCAATAAAAAATTCACCCGCGATACTGCCTTGAGGATGATCACGAAATCCATGCATTTAAAACAAAAACAAAATGCTCCGGTTAACATGTGGTCGGATATTAAAGAAGCTGAAATATTACAGAAAGCTTCCCGCAAAGTGGGACATATCATGAGTACGAAACTTCTCACTGTCAAGGAAAATGATCTTGCGGAGTTGGCAACCAGCGTGATGGAATGGAAAAACATACATCATGTCCCCGTGGAAAATGAGGAAGGCAAGCTGGCAGGGTTACTCACCTGGACCCATGCTCAGAAGTATCAGAACCAGTCGGAAGCCAACGGTATCATGGTAAAAGACATCATGGAAACCAATGTAGTGACGGTGGAACCCCAAACGACCATTTCAGAGGCTATCGGTATCATGAAATCAAAAGAGATAGGTTGTTTGCCGGTCATGGATGAAAGTGAATTAATCGGAATTATTACTATTAAAGATGTAATCGCCTTTGATAATGATTGAATTACAAAGTAAAGTCCTTAACAAAACGATACACGTAGACAGGCTAATAGGAAAACTAGAAAGCGAAGAAGAGGGCCCCACACTAATTTTCACAGGTGGAATTCATGGAAATGAACCTAGTGGCGTCTTTGCCCTGAATACTGTAGTCGATCAGCTGAAATCTCAGAACATCCCCTTCAAAGGAAACTTATACGCCATCAGCGGGAACCTTAGTGCTCTTAAAAAAGGGGTTCGATTTGATCAAAAAGACCTAAACAGACAATGGACCCGGGAAAATGTTCGCTCCCTTCATGAGAAAGAATATGGCAATGTATCAGATCGCGAGGAACAATTGGAGATCCATCAGTTCATCGAAAGTATACTGGCGACTCACGCGGGACCTTTCTATTTCTTTGACCTTCATACCACCTCGAGCGAAACCATCCCGTTTCTAACCATTAACGATAGTGTGATCAACCGAAAGTTCACTCGTCAATATCCGCTTTCCATTGTTCTTGGTATAGAAGAGTTCCTAGAAGGTCCGTTATTGAGTTATATCAATGAACTGGGTTATGTAGCCTTTGGATTCGAAGCCGGACAGCATGACGCCGTGATTTCTTATGAAAACCATATATCTTTTGCATACCTGTCTATGGTATATGCAGGTTTCCTGGATCCTAAGGATATCAACTATATGAAGTACCATCATCACCTGGAGAAACAATTTCTGTTTACTGATAAGTTCTATGAGATACTGCATCGATATGAGATCAAGGAATCTGCCAAGTTTGCCATGTATAACGGGTTCAGGAATTTTCAGAAGATAAAGAAACACGCCAAACTGGCCACATCGAACGGGGAGATCATCACTGCACCCATGAAAGGACACATCTTCATGCCATTATACCAGGGAAAAGGGAATGATGGCTTTTTTGTGATACGTTCTGTCCCTCGATTGTTTTTAAGACTTTCTCTCTTTCTTCGGAAAGTGTATTTCGATCGGTTCCTGGTGCTCTTGCCGGGTATTAGCTGGGCCTCCAAACAGCGGGAAGCGCTTAGAGTTAACTTAAGAGTGGCTCGTTTTTACACCAAACAATTGTTTCATTTATTAGGGTATCGATCGAAAACGGCGGACGAAACCCATTTGATAATGACCAATCGTGAAGTGGCTTCTAAGATGGGTGATTACAAAAGAGCGGATTGGTTTAAATAGGAAATGGGTTCAAGTTTCCTAAAGTAACTCACCCCAACCACCCATCACGATCCAAACTTCGGTATTGAATGGCTTCGGAAATATGCACGCTTTGTATGTGTTCCGATGCTTCTAAATCGGCGATGGTCCTGGCAACTTTTAATATGCGATCGTAGGCCCGAGCCGAAAGGTTAAGTCGCTCCATTGCCTGCTTAAGCTGCTGTAAAGAATTAGCATCTAGTTGACAGTACCTCCGGATTTGTTTCACGTTCATTTGGGCATTGTAATGCACCCTTTCATTTTGTATAAACCGTTTGGATTGAATGCTCCTGGCACTAGCAACCCTTTGTCTGATCACCACACTTTTCTCCCCTCCCTCACGATGGGTAAGTTGGTCGAACGGAACTGGGGTGACTTCAATGTGAATATCAATACGATCCAAAAGAGGCCCCGATATCTTGCTTAAATAGCGTTGCATTTCCTGGGGAGAGGAAACTACCGGAGCCTCAGGATCGTTGAAATACCCACCCGGACTGGGATTCATACTAGCCACCAACATAAAACTTGCCGGATAAGTAACGGTGAATCGCGCCCTCGAAATCGTGACATCCCTGTCTTCGAGCGGCTGCCGCATCACTTCGAGTACACTCCTTTTGAACTCAGGGAGTTCATCCAGAAATAAAACCCCATTATGGGCCAACGAAATTTCACCGGGTTGGGGATATTGTCCGCCACCCACCAGGGCTACATCCGAAATGGTGTGGTGCGGACTCCGAAACGGGCGTGAAGTCATCACCCCACCCTTCTCCAGGGTTCGGCCAGCCACGGAATGTATTTTCGTGGTTTCCAATGCTTCTTCAAGATTTAATGGGGGTAAAATAGACGGCAAACGTTTGGCCAACATGGTTTTTCCACTTCCCGGTGGACCAATCAGAATAATATTGTGCCCTCCCGCCGCGGCAATCTCCATACAACGCTTGATGGATTCCTGCCCTTTTACATCAGCAAAATCGAACTCAGGATTTTCCAATTGATCATAGAATTCAGAATGTACATCCACCCTGGTGGCTTCTAGTTCTATTTCAGCAGTAATGAAACCAATTACTTCAGAAATTTCAGTAACACCATACACCTCAATTCCTTCCACGATGGCCGCTTCTTTCGCATTCTGAACCGGGAGAATGACCCCTTTAAAACCATCCTTCAAGGCATGGATCGCAATCGGCAGCGCTCCTTTTATGGGTTGAACAGCTCCATCCAAGGACAACTCGCCCATAATTATATAATCGGATAAGGATCTTTTTTCTGTGATCTGTTCTGAAGAAACCAAAATACCCATTGCCAGGGTGAGATCATAAGCCGAGCCTTCCTTGCGCATATCGGCGGGAGCCATGTTCAACGTGATCTTCTTTCCGGGTATCTTGTATCCATTGTTCTGAAGGGCCGCAGCGATCCTGTAATTACTTTCTTTAATCGCATTGTCAGGCAAACCCACCAGATGGTAGCCTATCCCGGAATCGGTATTTACCTCCACAGTAATCGTAGCAGCTTCCACGCCAAATACGGCACTGCCAAAAACTTTGGTGAGCATAGAATTTGAATCTAAAAAGAGGGAGGTATGGGGGAAGTATGGAAGATAAATATAGTGAATTTATCCTATTTCACCTCGATTCTTTTGACAGCATGAAGGTAAATCCCTTCAAAATTGAATCCTTGTAGTTCAATTTCGTAAGTACCACTATTATCGGAGGTGTAAAAATCAAATGTCGCTTCTGAACCTGAGAATTGAAAATCGGGTTCCCAATACAACTGACTTCGATAATCCGGGATCCTGGAACTATTACCAGTTCCTTCTGAATAACGCTGTTGATAATACTGTTTGGGCTGCTCTGCTGTCCAGAGATCCACTTCCAGAAGATAAGGCAGTTCAACCGTATCATAAAAATTACCTCCTATGGTTTCCACTGCAATAATGCCTTGAAACACACCGGAACCCAGAAAATACTTGTCCCTTTTTATGGTAATCCGCTGGATTTTCCTGGAACTGTAGTTGTAAAGCAATTCGTGATCCTGAATCACTATCCCATCAATGATAATCAAAGGAGGAAAACTAGAAGGAATGGACAGTTCATAAGGCCTTACATAAAATCGGTTGCCAATCTCTGTGGGGCGTATCCATGCATCATCAATGAACTCCACAAAAGTTTCCTTGACGGTCGCAAAACGGTTATAATCATCGAGATTATAAACCTTCGCATTCTCACCGTAAAATGGCAGTGTGGGAATTAGGGCCTTTACCGAATCGGGTTTCAATTCAAAATAGGCATTCTCAATTTGGTTGTACACACTTCTCCGTTCTATCTCCTCCTTCATATCAATAGTAAGTGTAAACGAACCAAAAACGAGGTCGTCGTAATTGGGATCCTCCAGGGCACTCAACTCAATAGCCATATTATTCTTTACTTCTGAAATAACCTGGAACGTCGCATTTTCACCTCTGTAATTTTCATCGATATTGAAAAAGAACTCTCCGTACGAATTGGTTTTGGCAATTTTGATGATAAATCCTTTACCCGGAATGGACATAGCCACCTGCGCATTAGGAACGGGACCTTCAGAAACCCGATCTCTCAAAACTCCGGAAATAATCTCTCCTCGTAACTCGGGCAGATAGACCCAGGCCTTATCCGACCTTTCATCTTGAATTACAACCTGGCGAGACCGATCATTAAATGAAGGTTTTCCAGGTTCCATGGCATTTACCTTCCGCACAGAAACAGAGAAATCTCCGGCCATACTTTGTCTTTTCCCCGTTCGAATGGTTACGGGAACTTTTTCTCTTTTCTTGAATATTGTTTTCGATACGTCAATAGAAATATTCGAAGTGGTTTCAACTATGGATGGATTGACTTCAGACTGACCTTCAAAAAATACGGACTGTTGGTTGGTATAAGGATTTAATACCACCAGATCACTTTGGTGAAAATGGGCTACACCTTGGTTCTTCATCCAATTTGTGAATCCAACGAGCTTATAATTTCCTGAGGGTAAACTGGCCGGAATGAATAGGTCACCCTGACCGCTTCCATCATTCAATCGAATCTTTTTACGAAACATAACCTGGCGTTTCTCATTCACCAGATGTACATAGGCCACCTTGCTGAGATCAGAAAAAGAACGTCCCTCTTTGTTTAAACAGTAGATCTTAAAATAGAAGTACTCACCTGCGAAAACCAAAGAAGAATTGTGGTGAATCCATAATTGCTCCTGGGGTATGGAGGGATACGCATCGGAAACTAAATCACTGGAAACTTTTTGCCCCATAGAACTATGCATCCCCAGAAAGAAGATGATTACAAATGATATGGAACGGTAAAACTTCATGCTATTCTATCCAAAATTCAGGTACTACGTTAGTTCCAAGTGCAGTGCAATGACCACACTCCTTAGCTGCAACAAAATATTCTCCTTCAAATTCATTGCCCCCCGCCGGATTGTCCCGTGTAAATACCACCTCATCGTTTTGAAGTGAAACGATTAGAGAACCACACCTATCCGTTGGGTGCCCCAGATCCCTTGGAGGTGCAAACTCAAAGCATGGAGATATGTAAGGCGGAATGGGTTCCTCACCGAACAGGTCCTCCCAGTTAAAAAATATTCGTGCTTCTGAAACATAAGAAACTTCAAAAAAGCCGGCCACAGGCTCTTCAGCATTGCTCTCTGAACGAATATTACCTTCAAAATACCCCGGCTGGGTTTGAGAGAAGATACTTTCACTCTCTGAAAATTCCTGCAAGGTCTCAAAATAGGTGTGAGCCGCCCTGCTCTGTACAAACTGCCGAACAAGAATGCTGTAGCGATGCGACAGTATGTAATTATCTCTTCTAATATTTCTTACCTGGAAACGTTCCAACCGGTCCTCGGTCAAGGCCGAAGTATTTCCTAAAATCAGGACGTTAGATGTATCCGTTGCGAAACAAACCCTTTGCTCGATCTCTTTCGGAACTTTCTGTACCTCACAGAAAGGCCATTCCGGGTTGATCACAATTAAGTCTTCGAGCCTCCATAAAGGTGCAATGATCTTATAAGTTTCTTCATATTCGTACCGATAGTACTGAGAATCTCCATTCGGATTAAAACTGTCCACAAAAATGGAAACTCCTTCATTATTCAGATCATCCACTTCCCTTTCAGCATACAACTGATCTATCTCCGTGGCTGCAGTAAGTTGTGTATTCTGTGAAGTATAGGTCTTTCCTTCGTTAGTAGTGATTCGCAGTACGTAATCTGTATTATTTTGGGCAGAAAATGAAGTTGATGACTGATAGGTCCCTGGTTCGGTCTCGGTAAAACTGATACTGCCCTGGCTGGATTCTAAGCTAATCGATGCATTACTTTCAACTATGGGGCCTTCGGCTTCGAACTCATAAGATCTGCTAAGTTTCACAGTATGAACCTTGTTCTCATTAGTGATGGTCGCCTCCACAACCAGAATACTAACGAGTTCCTCTGTGGTAAACGAAATCTCTTCCACGCAGGCCACACTCATGGCGATCAACATGAATACAATCCAGAATTTTTGGGTTCTCGCTTTCATCAGAATTTAAAATTATAGGTTATAGTTGGAACAGGGATCGCAAAAATTGAGCTTTGCAGAGCTTTTATTTCGCCGGCCTCATTGACAAAAAACACCGAATAGGGATTATTCCTGCCTAAGACATTATAAACTGAAATATTCCAGAAGCTATGGGCAAGTTTTTTGATCTTGTGATTTCCTTCCACATTAAAGCTCAGATCAAGTCGATAGTAATCCGGAATACGGAAAGCATTTCGATCGCTATATAATACAAACTCGGAATTGTTAATCACGAAATTCCCCACAGGTACTGTTACCGGTCTTCCGGTTTGATACACAAAGTTTGCCGAAAAGCTAAATCGCTTGGTCATCTTGTAGTTGGCCACCAGGCTAAAATCGTGTGGCTTATCAAAATTGGATGGAAAGAACTCACCATTATTTATGGTCTCTTCGGAAAATTCACTATCCATTTTAATAAAAGACCTTGAATAGGTATATCCTAGCCAACCGTTCAACCTCCCTTTGGTTTTACGCGCCAGGAATTCGATTCCATAGGACTTGCCTTCTCCCTGTATTACTTCGGTTTCTATGTTTTCATTCAGCAAGATGCTTGCTCCGGTTTTAAAATCGAGGATATTCTGAGCACGCTTGTAATATCCCTCCAGGCTCAATTGATAATCATTGTCTTTCAGGTTTTGATATAGGCCGAGAGAGACTTGATTTGCCCTTTGTGGTTCTATATTCAAATCGGATAACTTCCAGGTATCGATAGGCGAAATGGTGGTATTGTTCGTAAGCGTGTGAACAAACTGATAGGTACTATTGAAACTGGCCTTTATAGAAAGATCAGGCATTAGCAAATAACGAGCAGCCAATCGAAACTCTGGCCCCGTATATGTCTCGATTGCCTCATTATTTCCGAAGGAACGAACTTCAACCAGACTGTCTTCGTTTTTGGGAAGGCCTTCGACATACACATTTTGTTCCCGGGAGCCCAGGGCCGTGAAGATCGAAAATCGGAATCCAGCACTCAAGAGTAGTTTATCCGAAACATTGAATTCATCCGAAATAAATAGTGCAGATTCCAAGGCCTTCTCCTGTTGAATCTCCAAAGAGGCAATACTGGAACCGTTAATAGGGTCAATCTCTCCAGGGTTCGATACATAATATTTCGTTGCAATTCCGTAGTCCAAAGAATGTGATTCATTGAGAACACTGTTAAATCGTACTTTAAGTCCCGTCTCCGAAATATCATAATTCAGATCGAAATCGGTGTTGGACTCTCCATCAAATTCAATTCCAAATTGATATCTCGAATTCGTTAGAATAGCGCTTGCCCGATTGTTATCATTTATCTTATGGTCCCATTGGACACTTACCATTCGATTCGAGTAATTGAATAGCGAATCCGAAGTAATACTGAAAGCATCTCTGCTATAGTATCCTGTTGCCTTTAGGTCATTCTTCTCATTGATCTCCTGGTTAAACTTAACAATCACGTCATAAAAACTAGCTTCACTATTCTGAAGGGATTCATCGTCCAAACTCCTTAATATCCAGTTTGAATAGGTAGTTCGCCCTCCTAATAAAACCCCTGATTTTCCTTTAGCCAAAGGCATTTCCAGGGTCAGGCTACCCGTAACGGGGCCTATCGATCCTTCTCCGGCAAACTTTTCCACATTAGCATCTTTGGAGGAGATATCGATTACAGAGGAGAGTCTGCCACCGTATTCCGCAGGTATATTGCCTTTATATATTTCCACATCCTCTGTGGTAAAGGGATTGATCCCGGAAAATATTCCAAAGAAATGAGCCGGATTATACACCACTCCTTCATCCAGTAAGATTAGATTCTGGTCTTCTTTCCCTCCTCGTACGTTATACCCTGCGCTTCCCTCTCCGGCTGTCGTAATTCCGGGTAAAGTGGTAGCCACTTTCAGCACATCACGCTCTCCCAAAACCAAGGGTATCGTTTTAATTTCCTTCACATCGATCTTCGTTACACCGGCAGTTGCATCTTCGACATTTTTTCGAGCACTACCCTCGAGAAATACCGTCTCTAGTTCTTCTAGGTTTTCCGGTAACTCGAAATCCAAGTTGCCGTCATTGTAAATAATGACCCTTTTTTTCAGATTGGCATAGGTGAGAGATCGGGTCTCGATCAGATTGTTCCCTTTTGGCAATTCGATACGATATTTCCCAGATTTATCAGTGGTAGTTCCGGCACCCAATGCCTTGACAAATAGCGTCACGTCTGCCGCGGGACTGCCTTTTTCATCGGTCAGTGTTCCAGTGAGTATAAAAGAACTCCGATTGGAATTGGGATCATCCTTACCAATTCTCAAAGTAGGAATGGGCAGTTCCTCCCTTCTTTTGTCTGTTGCATTGAAAACCGGTTGCGATCGGGACACTATTGTCTCCACCGGAACCTCCACAATAGAATCCTTCTGAAAAAATCCATCCGGCAATACATCGTATATGATATTATTGCGTAAGATTATTAACTGGCTATTGTCCAGAAGGTAGTGATTGAATTCAGTATTCTGAAAAAGGGAATCTAAAATTTCAGACAAACTTTTATTGGTGAAACTGGCAGAAACCGTACTATCACCAAACCATTGATCATGAAAGTAAAAGGACTTACCCGATAGATTTTCCAATTGCAACATAGCTTCCTGCATGGGTGTTTCCTGAAAGCTCACGGTGAGTCCTCCTTCCTGGGACCATGCCGATGACCCGCCAAAGACGCTCAGAAGTACTATAAAAAGGAGTTTTACGACTTTTCTTCTCATAGACTTAGCTGACCTATTTTATTCAACAATGCTCTGAATTGTTCTCTCTTTGGCGCCCGGCGTAAGGCCTCATTCCCATTGTAGAATTCTTTCAACTGATTCTTAAACTGTGGGAACAGGTTGTAAAAATCGTTCTTGGTTTCCATTAAGAAATAGGCATTGGAATACTTCAATATGAACTGTCCGGGTTTGTCCGAAAACTCATAATAAACCACACGCTTATTTTCCCGCTTCCATCGTTTCTTTCTATGTTTTTCGTAGAGAAATGCAACAGCATTCGAGGCAACTAATTCGTGAAATCCCGAAATGTCCTTTTCAAGGGCATAGACGTCCTGGATGTTATCAAAATGCCTGCCGTCCAGAGTAAACCACTTCACTTTGTCCTTGATCAATTGAAGAACAGATTCGGAAGAACTACCTTGTACTGCTGCAATGATCTCATCATCATGCACATCATATTTCAATGGAATATCGTAATAGGGTTGTCCGTCGTAATGAACCGATCCATTAAAAAAACTGGATTTGATGAAAAACTTTTTGAATTCTCGAGTCGACCTGTAACCTTCTATGTACTCTGTTCCATTATACAGGTCTGTATTCTCAATTCCCACGGCACTATCAAACCACTTTAAGGAAGTTGCATCGGGTTCAGAGGATTGACCCGCGACCAAAGCATAAAAAAGTATAAAGGCAATTAGGATGGTTGATTGGCGATTCACGAATTTTTTTTTACGAATAAAAATTACATAAATAATGTGAATTCCTAAGCACGATCATGCAGTATTAACATGAAAATATTCTCGTAAAACTTCATTGAAGTTTAATCCATGATAATGGGAGGCACCAGATTGTTATGCAATGCGAAGATCACCAAACCGGCGATATTCTTCACCCCGGTTTTGTTTAAAAGGTTCTTTCGGTGTACCTCAACCGTCCTCTTACTAATAAATAAACGATCGGCGATTTCCTGGGATGTGCATTGCCGACAAATAAGCTCGAGTACCTCTTTTTCCCTTGCCGTGATGAATTCATCATCAAAAATGGTACGCGCTTCATTTTTGTTGGAGAGGTTCTGTAATCCCTTGATGGCATCGATGACCAATTTGTCGTAGTAAAAACCATTATAATAAACTTGCTTAATCGTGTGAATCACCTTTTTTGTTGGCGAATTTTTTACCAAATACCCACTGGCACCTACATGGATCATATTTCGGATGAAAGGACGGGTATTGTAAGTGGTAAGGGCAATTATACTGATTTCCGGATACTCTTTGTGAATAGTTTTTGTGGCCTCTACTCCATTTAATTCCGGCATTTTGATATCCATGATAATAATATCCGGCAGAAGCTCACTTTGTTCCAGGTAATCGATAAGTTCTTGTCCGTTGGATGCTTCGTAGAGTATTTTTATCTCTTCGTCTTTGGAAAGAATATGAGACATTCCTACCCGAAATAATTCTTCATCGTCGGCAAGGACTACATTAATTTGCATGGTTGGTTTTTGTAGTTAGAAATACTTCTATCCCTTCTCCGGGACTTGAGTTTATTTGAACATCTCCTTCAAGGATTACAGCCCTATTCTCAATGCCGCTCATTCCCAATCCTTTGGCATTCTTTATATTTTCTTTCTGAAATCCTTTCCCGTCGTCCTTATACCGTAAAGATAAGTTGTTTTCACCGGATGTTAAATCGAGGGTAATGGTTTTTGCTTCCGAATGTTTGATGGTATTATTCATCAATTCCTGGATAATACGAAAAACATGAAGTTCTTTTTCCGGTTTTAGAGAACCTTCTACATAATCGATAGAATGCTTCAATTCGAATTTCTCGGTATCGGTAAGCTCCTCGCACAATTCTTCCACCGCGGCCTGCAAGCCAAATTTCTCCAGGGTGGGCGGTAACAAGTCGTGTGCAATGCGTCTCGAATTTTCGAGTACAGTTGCCGTGATGGTAT
The DNA here is from genome assembly GCA_009827225.1 of Flavobacteriaceae bacterium. GTDB lineage: Bacteria > Bacteroidota > Bacteroidia > Flavobacteriales > Flavobacteriaceae > Aureisphaera. The sequence goes on from WUAI01000021.1 coordinate 50,447, forward strand.
GTATGGAGTCCCCTATTTTTTGTGTTTCTTCGGAAGAGATCTCGCCGTCGGTCAACATATTGGCATTGAGCGAAACTACGTTCAGCTTGGAGCTAATCGCATCGTGCAAGTCCTGTGCGATGCGTTTGCGTTCTTCTTCCTGCGTAACAATGGTCGCCTGCAATAGATCTTTTTGATAATCGATCTCGAATTTGGCCTTTTCCAATTCGGCCTTGGTGATCTTTCTTCTGGAGAAATAGAAGAACAGGACAATCGCAAATGACATTAGCAACAACAACGCAATCGCCAGCAGAATAATGTTTACGATTTGGTTTTGGGTATCGAATAATTCTTCCACCATTCTACGAAGATAAGTATTTGGAAAGCTAAAAAGAGTACTTTGTTGATGTCCACGAGTAACTGCGAGAAAGACTCTGGCACCTCCAGGTTAAAGATTAGGTTTCCGGAACCGAATATCAACGCGGTAGAAAGTAAATACATAAAAATTCCAATGTTGGCCAAAGTGAACTCTTTTTTCCCGGACAAGGAGCGATACATATACAAAAGGGCATAGATTACTATGATCGTATGCGTAATGAAGAATCCTAAGGGATTATACATATGATACAGTTCCGGATTCGAAATATATTGATACCCTAAAAACAGCAGCACTATCGCCAATATTCCATAGATCCATCTGAACTTTAGCAATTGGACATAGAAAAGAGAGAGCAAAATGAACTGACCGATGAAATAATAATGGCTTAAAAATAAATTGGAATCGAGTTCCCATACCTTGGTGCTCATCCTCATGGTGAGCTGGATCACTCCAAGTAAGACCAGATAAAGCGTAAAAATCTTAAAAGCTTTATTTTGAGAAACAAAGCTTTTAAGATATAATATCGGATAGAACAGTGAAAAATAGACTGTAATTTCCGATAGTATTTTTAAATATGAGTCCATCAATTTAAAGGACTCCCTGGATCACATTCCGGCGGACAAGGTTCTGTGAAATCCCAAACGCCATTGCCTGAGGCATCGGCAGCGTCTCCCGGACCGGGAAGTAAGTCTTTATAGTAAGAACCTCCCTTACCATCATCAACTTTCTCGGTACCAACGAAAATCAGCTTTTCTTCACTGCCATCCATTGCCAGATAGGCTCTTGCCATGGCATCGTCGCCCTGGTCCTGAATTTCCGCCAACAATCCCTGTAAATCCTGAATGGGAATTAGAAATGCTCTGCATGCAGTGGGATGGCTGGACCTCCACGCTGTGGTCCATGATACAGCCTCGGGGAGAGTAATCTTTTTGTCTTCTTGACTCATAATTAAAATATTTTGGTTAAGCATTAAAATTAAAAAACCTTCGCTAGAAAACGAAGGTTTTATTTTTAATATCCTTTAATTATGAACGAATCCTGGAAATCAGTTTTTGTGTCGACTGATTATCAATGGCTTCCATATCACCTTCTGCAATGGCATTAAGAGTTCCCTTTGCCAATTTCTTCCCTAGCTCGACGCCCCATTGGTCATAACTAAAAATATTCCACACAATGCCCTGAACAAACAATTTGTGCTCATACATGGCGATCAAGCTTCCCAGGGATCGAGGGGTGAGCGAATCGATCAATATCGTATTGGTTGGCCGGTTTCCTGTGAATTCTTTAAAATTATTCTCTACCGTAATTCCCTTTGTTCCTTGCAAGAGGGCTTCGGTTTGTGCCACACAATTGGCCAACAGCTTGTTCTGGTGGTCTTCATTTCCATGCAGCGAATTTTTAAATGCGATGAAATCGGTTGGGATCAATTTGGTCCCTTGTTGGATCAACTGAAAGAACGCATGTTGGGCATTGGTTCCGGTACTTCCCCATACGATGGTCCCGGTTTCGTAATCGACAGGATCCCCGTTTCGGTCTATGCCTTTTCCGTTGCTTTCCATGATCCCCTGTTGCAGGTATGCCACCAATTTAGACAAGTATTGGGAATAAGGCACTACGCATTCGCTTTCCGCATAGTAAAAATTGCTATACCAGACGGAAATAAGTGCAAGGATCACAGGAATATTCGATTCGAACGAAGTATCCTTAAAGTGCAGGTCCATTTCATGGGCACCTTTCAGCAAAGATTCAAAATGATCATAGCCAACGGCACATGCTATCGACAAACCAACGGCACTCCACAAAGAGAACCTTCCTCCTACCCAATTCCACATTGGGAAGATATTTTCCGAAGCTATTCCGAAGGAAGACACTGCTTCCAAATTGGTGGATACGGCCACAAAATGTTTGGCAACGTCTGTTTCTCCGGCATCCTCTAAAAACCACTTGCGAATGGTTTGCGCATTCGTTAAAGTCTCCTGGGTGGTAAATGTTTTGGAGACAATGATGAACAAGGTAGTTTCCCTATCCAGTCCTTTCAAGGATTCCATTACATGGTCTCCATCAACGTTGGACACAAATCGGACGTCCAAATGATTTTTATAATAGGCCAGTGCATCACAAACCATATCTGGCCCCAGGTCGCTTCCCCCTATCCCGATATTTACAATGTGGGTGATAGACTTTCCTGTATATCCTTTCCATTCTCCCGAAATCACTTTTTCGGTGAAGGATTTGATTTTATCGAGGGTTTCGCACACTTCGGGTTTCATGGAACCAAAGTTTCGAAGTTCTGTATGCCCTACAGCACGGTCCTCGGTTTCGTTAATATGTTTTCCTGTGAATTGAGCTTCGATGGCCTCTTTCAGCTTTACTTCATCGGCCAATTGTCTGAGCAATTGCAAAGTTTCGAGGTCGATCCTGTTTTTGGAATAATCCACGAGAAATCCGTTCCATGTAATACTAAAACTGTTGGCGCGATTGGGATCTTCCTGGAATTGATCCTGCATCAACACTTCCGAAGTCGCATCGAAATGTTCGCTAAGCCTTTTCCAAGCTTCGGTTTTTGTCGGATTGATTTTTGGAAGGCTCATATTCTTAAATTATGAGGTGTTAAGACGTGATTTTTAAACGATGTTTCCGGTAGTACTCTATCAAGCCATCAATCGGCCGGCGAATGATATTCCCAAGCGTTAAATGATACGGTTTCATGGCATCGAAGATCATTTCTTCGGAAAAGTGGGCGATAGAACCGATAAAGTGAATCGGTACATTCTGAGCTTCGGGATAACACAGCACCCGGTTCTCGATGAACTTCTTCATTCCTTCACTGATGAGCTTGTAAAAATAGCCCTTAACCTCTTCCGAAGTAAAAATAAACTCGGCAAAGGACGCCAGGTAAGTATTTGGATTCTCCTTCTGATAAACGTTCATCTTAATGACGTCGGGATCCAGGTCGAAACGCTGTTCAAACTCCTCGGCAAGCTTTTGAGGCATTTTTTGATAATAGTAATCTCTTATCAATCGTTTTCCGAAGTAATTACCACTGGCTTCATCCATTAAAATATAGCCCAATGACGGAACGTGAGCATAAATACTCTCCCCATCGTAATAACAACTGTTGGAACCCGTACCCAGGATGCAGACGATCCCTGGTTCCGTAGTTGCTGCATAAACCGCTGCGAGCATATCCTCATTCACATCCACCTTTGCGTTAGGGAAAAGTGATGACAATACTCGGGTAAGTCTCGCTTTTGGAGTTTCGGTACCGCAACCGGCACCATAAAAATCCAACACCTCCACAGTATCGAAAATCCCTTGCAGGTCTTCATTCTCTTTAATGCGGATTAAGAGTTCTTCTTCTGAAATTACGGCCGGATTAAGGCCTCGGGTACGTGTTTTGAGGACCACTTGCCCTTCTGCATCCAGTAAAATCCAGTCGCATTTGGTCGATCCTCCGTCTGCTATTAAGGTCATACTTTAAATACTTGCAACATGAGCCGCCAAATCCAGCAATTTAGCCGAATATGCGTACTCATTATCATACCATGCTACTAATTTAAAGAAATTGTCGTTAAGCGCGATTCCTGCCTGCGCATCAAAATTACAGGTGTTAGCATCGCTTACGAAATCCTGAGAAACAACATCGTCATCCACATAGTCGATCACTCCGGCATAAGCTCCTCCGGCTGCCTCTTTAAACAAGGCCTTTACTTCTTCGTATGTAGCACTTTTTTCAGTTCTTACGGTAAGATCCACAACAGAAACGTCGGTCGTTGGAACACGGAACGCCATCCCAGTTAATTTACCTTCCAATGCTGGTATTACTTTGGTTACTGCAACAGCAGCTCCCGTAGAAGTAGGTATGATGTTTGCTAAAGCACTACGGCCCAGGCGATAGTTCTTTCTCGACGGACTGTCCACAGTGTACTGTGTGGAAGTCGCTGCGTGTACTGTTGTCATCAATCCTTCCACAATACCTAAATTGTCGTGAATTACCTTAGCCATCGGCGCCAAACAATTGGTAGTACACGATGCATTAGAAACAATGGTATCTTCCGGTTTTACCTCATTATGATTTACGCCCATCACGAACATCGGAGCTGTTTTTGAAGGAGCTGAGATCACTACTTTTTTCGCACCAGCCGTGATATGTGCAGAAGCAGAATCCACTTCTTTAAATATACCGGTACAATCGATTACCACATCAACGCCTACCTCATCCCACTTTAGATCTTCAGGGTTTCTTTCCGCAGTTACTCGAATGGTTTTACCATCCACCACCAGATTCCCACCGGAAACCTCAACAGATCCATGGTATTTTCCATGAACAGAGTCATATTTTAATAGGTACGCCAAATGATCCACATCCAGTAAATCGTTAACGGCTACCACCTCAACATTGTCATTTTGGATTGCAATTCTAAATGCAATTCTTCCTATTCGGCCGAAGCCATTAATTCCAATTTTAGTCATAGTGTGCTTTTTGGTTTTTATACAGAAGTTATATCTGCTACTCGAATTAAGTCTAAGTCAATTTCATTATCCCCTTTTATTGCTTCGGAAAAGGGAACCGATACGATTTTTCCATGTGCTATTCCGATCATTACGTCACGTTCTCCTTTCAGCAAGGCATCTACAGCGGCTACCCCTAGCCTACTG
>WUAI01000022.1 GCA_009827225.1 Flavobacteriaceae bacterium
TAATGGCGGTTGTCCATTTCATCGAAATAATAATTTAATTAAAAGTAAAAATAGCTTGAAAATAATAGTTTGTGTAAATTCGTTTAAAATTTGACAACAATTAAACTTAAACTATGAAAAAATTATTGTTCTTAGGAATGTTGACTCTTGGTACCTTATCCATGAATGCTCAAGGAATAGATTTTGGTATCAAAGCCGGGGTTAACTTCGCTAATATTACAGATGCAACCGGGTTGGACAACCGTACAGGGTTTGTAGCCGGTGTGTTTGTTGGTGGGAAATTCAATGACAACCTTGGTATCCAGGCCGATCTGTTGTATTCTCAGCAAGGAGGGGAGTTCAGTGCCGGGGATTTCAACCTTGACTATGTGAACGTTCCGATTCTTATAAAGTATTTTGTATCTCAAGGATTTAATATTCAGGCGGGTCCTCAGTTCGGTGTGGTTGTTAATGACGACACACAAACCGTAGTGGGTGAGACCATTAATGATATTGCCACCAACAATTTCGATGTTGCCGGGGTCATTGGGCTCGGGTATGATTTACCAATGGGTCTTCGAGTGGATGGAAGATATAGTTTCGGACTTTCCGATGTACCGGACGAAAGAGACTTTGATAAGGGTAAAAACAGTGTAATTACGCTATCTGTAGGATATTCCTTCCTTTAAAAGAGAAAAATAATTATGAGAAGCCGTCCAATGGGCGGCTTTTTTTATTGATTATCAGCATGTTAACAACTGTGTTGACAAAAATATGACTTTTATCATAGTGGTAACACCTAATTATTGCTTAGCTTTAATGAGCTATTAATCAAACAATTACATTATGAAAAAAGCAATCTTAACCATGATGCTGCTCGCTTTCATCCCGGCAGCTGTTCATGCTCAGGTCACATTTGGAGGTAAGGCAGGTTTAAACATTGCAGGTGTGACAGGAGACGACACGGATGATACAGAAAGTCTTATCGGTTTTAGAGTAGGTGCTCTTGCAAATATTCCCGTTTCAGGGGAATTCGATGTACAACCAGAAGTCACTTACTCATTGCGTGGTTTTAAAGATGGAGATTTTGATATTAAAATCGACTACGTAGACTTAGAGGTATTGGGTAGTTATGAGATCGTGGATGGGCTTGATCTTCAAGCGGGTCCGCTTATTGGTTTTAATGTCTCAGGAAAAGTGGACGGGCCAGGTGGAGAACAAGATCTTGACAATTTGGAGTCCATTAATTTTGGAATTGGAGTGGGGGCACAGTACACACTTCCTATGGGTTTATTCTTCCAGGTTCGATATGATATGGGATTCAACAACGTATTCGAGGACCAGGGTGAAGGATCTTTTGATGCTAAAAACTGCAACATCGGTTTTAACATAGGTTATATGTTTGGTAATGGAGAAGAGGAACTCTAGTCCATTTTTATAAAATTAATGAGGGAAGGCGTAGACCTTCCCTTTTTTCAATATACAGGATAAGGCATATGTCGTATTGGGTTCACGCCATATATAACTTAGATTTACTTTATTATTAATCAAATACTTTCATTATGAAAAAATTCAATTTAATAATTGTGTTGGTTGTCTTCGCGGTATCTAGCGTTATGGCCCAGGGACAGTTCAGAGCAGGTGTTTCCGGTGGAATTCCAATAGGAGATGCCGGTGATTTTGCCATATTTGCCATTGCCGTAGACCTTGGATATCTATTTGAAATATCCGACACCTTCGATGCCGGGGTTGCTACAGGGTACTCTCATTCTTTTGGAGATGAACAAGATCTTGGTGTTTTAGGTACATTGGATTTGGATGACGAACAATTTATACCCGTGGCTGCATCGGGAAGATTTGAAGTTGCTCCTAGTTTTACGATAGGAGGTGATGTGGGATATGCCATTGGCATCAATGACAATAACGATGGTGGTTTTTATTATTCTCCACGCGCTCAGTATAGTGTATCCGAAGCCATAGATATTGTAGCAGCATATAGAGGAGTAGCCGTTGAAGGCGGTAGCTGGGATATTATTTCAGCAGGTGTCGAATTCGGAATTGACTAATCCTTTGAGTTTTAACTAAAAAAATGGAGGGTTAAGCCCTCCTTTTTTATTTCCGTTTCCAGATTCTGTAAATAAGGTATGCCGAAATAAGCGCAATGATAGCCAGAATTGCGAATCCGGTTACATTTCCGTAGATGAGATAACCAGTGGCAAAAAGCGATGTGTAGACAAATAAGATTCCTAAGAGCATAGATGCCAGGTCGGCAGTAGCATTATCTTCAGAGGATGTTATTTCAACATTTTCCGACCGTAATTTCTTTTTAAATCGATTCCAACCCACCCCATAGGGTGTTACCTCATTGTAAAAGCGAGTTAGAGTCTCAGTACTTGTAGGACGGGTTAGTAAGGTGACCACAATCCAGCTAATGGACGTAATCAAAACTCCCAACACCAATTTTTCATAATCTTCAAGTCCAAGTTCAGTAAATTCAAACACCAAGGCTACAATAAACGAAACCAACATTCCGGTAATCTCGCTGTAGGCATTAATTCGCCACCAGAACCAGCGAAGAATAAAGATAAGGCCTGTTCCGGCTCCTATTTGAAGTAATATATTGAAGGTATCCAACGCGCTTTCAAACTGAAGGGCTAGCAAAGCGGAAAGGATCATGAGAATTACCGTGGAAAGCCTTCCAATACCAACAAGCTTTTTCTCAGATGCTTTTGAATCTACAAAGCGTTTATAAAAATCCAGGGAAATATAGGAGGATCCCCAATTCAAGTGAGTCGATATGGTACTCATAAAAGCAGCGATCAATGAAGTGACCACAAGACCCAATAATCCGGCCGGCAAATGCGTGAGCATCGCCGGATAGCCTAAATCATGTCCTAATGTGGCATTTGGGAATTGAGAAGCAATATCCGAAAGTTCAGGGTACAGAACCAAAGAAGCCAGAGCAATCAGAATCCAGGGCCATGGTCTCAAAGCATAGTGAGCGATATTGAAGAGGAGGGTGGCTCCAATAGCATTCTTTTCATCTTTCGCGGAAAGCATTCTTTGTGCAATATAACCGCCCCCGCCAGGCTCAGCTCCAGGATACCAAACACTCCACCACTGCACTGCAATGGGTATGATCAATAATACGATCAGTGATTCTGTACTATTGAAGTCGGGAAGAAAGTCGAGTTTATCTGAGACATTTGCATGGGTTAAAAGATTGTCTAGCCCGCCTATTTCGGGCATTCCAATGATATATATCGCAGCCCAAATAGAACCTACCATCGCAATGGCAAACTGAAGAAAATCGGTAAAGATTACACCCCGTAATCCACCAATCGAACTGTAGATCACCGTAATAACCGATGCATAGACAACAGATTGCCATGGCTGCAGATCGAACAAAATCCCACCAATTTTTATGGCCGCCAGGCATACGGATGCCATAATCATAACATTGAAAAATACTCCCAGATATAATGCTCGAAATCCACGCAGGAAGGCAGCTTCTTTTCCGCTATAGCGCAATTCATAAAACTGAAGATCGGTAAGTACTTTGGACCGTCTCCATAATTTGGCATATACAAATACTGTAAGCATACCGGTGATGAGGAACGCCCACCATACCCAATTTCCGGAAACTCCGTTCTGTCGAACGATATCAGTAACCAGATTGGGGGTATCCGCAGAAAAAGTAGTAGCCACCATGGAAATACCCAATAGCCACCAGGGCATATTTCGACCAGACAGGAAAAATTCTTTGGTGTTTTTACCGGATCTTCTGGCGACTAATACTCCAATTAGTAGGAAGAATGCAAAAAAGGTAATGATAAGAACCCAATCGAGCGTGGCTAGTTTCATAATAAGTAAATTAAACCATCAGATTCTCTGCCTGTCCCACCCAATCGTCTCGTTCAATTCTACCCGGGAAGAAGTCGATCAACTCGGTGATAACCCTAATGTCTTCCTCCGTTAATCGGCTGATCTGCTCTACGGTAAAAATACCAATCTCATTAAGCTTTAACTCGATATAAGGGCCAATTCCATTGATGCGGGTAAGATCCTCTTTCATGGAAGCATCTGCATGACCGAAATTATCAAAATTAAGACGGGGTTTATTCTTGGTATAAGTAATGTAACTGGTTCTGGCTTGTTGTGTAATTTCTTCTTGTGTCTTTAGCTGAGGGGTAGTTTCTTCTTCCTGTTCTTCCTCAACAATATCCCGTTTCATCTCTTCTTGAGTTTCTTTAACCACTTCGATGATCTTTGGCTTGATCTCAGTAAATATCACTTCCAGGTCTTTCTCCTTTTTTGTTATTTCTGAAAATTCGCTGTTATGCTTCAATTTCCGGAGCATCTTCTGGTATTTCGATCGTTGCATTCCCCAGGCTGCAAAGTACCCGATTAAGAAGGTGCTCAGCATTAAAAGGAATATGCCAAGGTAATCAGGCAACTGGTTGATAAAATCGGTGAGGTATTGCATTAATTGGTAATATATTTAATTTCTATTCTACGATTCAGAAAACGCCCTCTTTCCGTCTTGTTACTGGCAATTGACTCCGATTCCCCTTTCGATTTTGCAATGACTTGCTTTCTGTCCAGTTTTCCTTTGGTTACCAGATACCAGCGAACCTGCCGGGCATGTTTTAGGGCTAGCAGGTAATTATCGTTGGCATTCCCTACATTATCGGTATGCCCGATGACTTCGATCTTTAAATCAGGATTTCGAGCTACTGCTGTCTTCACTTCTTCCAAAATTCCCTCCAATGCAGGATTGACAAATATCTCATTATTCACAATCTTAGGATAAAGGACGGTCGTTTCAGGAATTGCGAGTTTCCGAGCAGCGATGCGCGCAGTATCTAATGGTTGAAAAACAAATGAGATTCCATTAGAATATTTGCCAAACGCATCAAAATCGATTTCCCTGATCACAGGCTTAATCACCAATCGCTCAGGGTTAATCCCCGTTTCTATAAGCGTATTTTCAATATTCTTTGCTCGTTGAAATCCAAGGTTAGGACTTACAATATTCTCCGAAGCACTATATAAGGAGGCGATATGGAGTTCTTCATTCGGATGTTCAATTAAATAGGTGTTCAGTTTGTATTTGAAATCCAAAAGAGACGGATCGATGGTAACTTGCGCCAGATTCTTGGTGATCGTAATTCCTTTAGGATACAGAAATACTAAATCCCCTGATGGGGTAGAAGCCTTTAAGCCTGAAGGAGTCTCTATATTGTTCACCGGATCCTCAACATTCTCAACCAAACTCAACGAATCTACCTCATTCTCGTAAAGACCATTCGATTCGTCAATTTGGAGAGGCTCATCCACCTGGGAACTACTGCTGTCTTTGATGGGTGTAGTGACCGCAGTTTCATCACTATCCTGACTTACTGAAGGTTGCAACCAGGAATATAACCACAAGCCGAAAAAGGACCATACTAAAAACACCAAAAAGGCTATTAAGAAGTTTTTCATCAGAGGCTAGACGTTGATTTCCGCTTGTTGATTGAAATAGTTGTGATTCTAACAAACATAACAAATTTAATCCTTGGATTGGGCGAAATTTTAATATGTTTTTCACATATCTGTAAACAAATTTTTAATTATCTTTACCCCTCATTATGAAATTAAACACATTACACCACCACCATATCACTTATTTCGCTCATGCGAGGTGATTTGGTTATTGTAATAATGGCAATAATATGAACCCGTTTGAGCTTTCAAACGGGTTTTTTTATGGACAAAAAGAATTGGAAAACTAAATAGTCGACATGAAAAAATTAAAAATTGCAGTACAGAAGTCGGGAAGATTGCACGATCAATCCATCCGCTTGCTTAAAGATTGCGGAATCTCTATTGACAATGGGAAAGATCAGCTCAAAGCTGCTGCGAAAAATTTCCCCATGGAGATCTACTATTTGAGAAATGGTGATATCCCTCAATACCTGAAAGATGGAGTAGTGGACTGCGCTATCATCGGTGAAAATCTTTTGATCGAAAAAGGAGAGGGGATTTCTATTGCGGAAAAGTTGGGATTCTCGAAATGCAGGGTTTCGCTGGCGGTTTCCAAAATTTTTGAGTACGACAGTGTTCAGGATTTGGAAGGAAAACGAATTGCCACTTCCTATCCGAATACCGTCAGAAAGTTCCTGAAAGAGCAGGGGCTAAATGCGGAACTACATATCATTAACGGTAGTGTGGAAATCGCACCAAATATCGGACTCGCTGATGCTATTTGCGATATTGTGAGTAGTGGAAGTACCCTGTTTAAAAACAACCTAAAGGAAGTGGAGGAAATTCTTCGAAGTGAAGCCGTACTTGCCGTGTCTCCACGAATTCCATCCGAGTCCAGGGAGGTGCTTAGCAAGTTACAATTCCGATTCCAGGCGGTCTTAAAAGGACGTGATTTTAGATATGTGTTGCTGAATGCACCAAATGATAAATTAGACACGATTATCAACCTTATTCCCGGAATGAAGAGCCCGACCATCCTTCCACTGGCAGACAGTAACTGGAGTAGTGTCCACTCTGTGGTTCAAAACAATGAATTCTGGGAAGTAATCGATCAATTAAAGAATGCCGGGGCCGAAGGAATATTGGTATGCCCAATAGAAAAGATGGTGATATGATGAAAACGTTTAAATATCCCGAAGTTGAACAATGGAGCTCCATCCTGATGCGACCCACACAATCGGTGTCAGATATTGAAGATACCGTTGAAGAAATTTTTCAGGAGGTAAAAAATAAGGGAAATATGGCTGTCCAGCGCTATACCGAGCTTTTCGACGGTGTACAGGCTGAAGAATTTGAAGTTTCAGAAGAGACAATTTCAGCTGCAGCAAATCAAATTTCCGAGGAACTAAAAACTGCTATCAACACCGCAAAGTCAAATATCGAAAGGTTTCACAAATCCCAGATTACAGATTATAAAATGGTGGAAACCAGCCCGGGCGTCAACTGTTGGATCCGTAAAAAGCCCATTCAAAAAGTGGGTCTGTATATTCCAGGTGGGACGGCCCCTTTATTTTCGAGTATCTTAATGTTGGCAGTTCCCGCAAAATTGGCAGGATGCGAGGAGATCATCCTTTGTTCACCTCCGGGAAAAGACGGCACTCTAGCTCCCGAAATCTTATACACGGCAGCGCTTTGTGGAGTAAAAAAAATATTTACTGTCGGAGGAATTCAGGCAATAGCGGCTCTTACTTTCGGAACAGAAACTATTCCTTCAGTATATAAAATATTTGGACCCGGCAACCAGTTTGTTACGGTCGCAAAACAAATTGCTACCAAATACGGTGTCGCTATCGATATGCCTGCAGGCCCCAGTGAATTGATGGTGGTTTCCGATGAAATGGGAAGAGCGGATTTTATCGCTTCCGACCTATTAAGTCAGGCAGAACACGGTACGGATAGTCAGGTGGTGTTGGTGACCACGTCTGAAACGCTCTTATCCGAGGTCGACAAAGAGATCAAAAAACAAATGGAATTACTGCCCAGGAAAGAAATAGCGGCCAAAGCCATAAAGAACTCGAAGTCGATTCTCGTGGCAAACGACAATGATGCCTTGCGAATAATCAATGAGTACGGACCCGAACATTTAATCGTTGTTTCAGAAAATGAATCATATTATCTGGATCGAATAATGAATGCGGGATCTGTGTTTGTTGGGTCTTACACTCCCGAAAGTGCTGGAGATTATGCGTCGGGCACAAATCACACCTTGCCCACCAACGGATATGCAAAGCAATACAGCGGCGTAAACCTGGACAGCTTCTTAAAGTCGGTTACATTTCAGAAAATATCCAAAGAGGGAATACGCAATATTGGGCCAGTGGTAGAGTTAATGGCAGAAGCAGAAGGACTACAAGCTCATAAAAACGCTGTATCCATTCGTTTAAATGAAATCAACAAATAATGACAGTGCCATTCAATTTAGAAAGGTTAGTTCGACCAAATATTTTGGCGATGAAGCCCTATAGTTCAGCAAGGGATGAGTTTATCAGGGAAGCCCAGGATTATGTTTTTCTCGATGCGAATGAGAATCCTTACGGAGATGGTTTGAATCGTTATCCTGATCCAAAGCAGAGAAATGTAAAGGCTGAGTTGGCTGTACTAACCGAGTTATCTGAATCGAACGTTCTTTTAGGCAACGGTAGTGACGAGGTGCTCGATCTTTTGTTCAGAGCTTTTTGCAGACCGGGTATAGACAATGTAATCACGCTACCACCTACCTATGGAATGTATGGCGTATTGGCGAATACCAACGATGTCATGATTCGGGAGGTGTTACTCACTGAGGAGTTTCAGCCAGATGTACCTGAAATCTTGAAAAATGCGGACGATCATACAAAAATGATCTTTTTATGTTCTCCGAACAATCCAACCGGTAATTTAATGAGCACCGAGAAGATTGAAAGAATCTTAGAGAATTTCAACGGGTTGGTCGTGATCGACGAGGCCTATGCGCAGTTTACAGATTCCGACTCCTGGTTGAAACGTTTGAAAGACTATCCAAATTTGGTGGTTACGCAGACATTTTCAAAAGCGTATGGACTGGCTGGTATCCGTTTGGGAATATGCTATGCTTCAGAAGAAATCATCAGAATTCTGGACAAGATTAAACCTCCCTATAACGTAAATGAACTCACCCAGAAAGCCGCGATAGAGGCACTTCAGAATAGAGATTCAAGAGTGATTACAATAGAATCAATTATAGATAATAAGAATCATTTAATTAAAGCTTTACTTGAAGTAAATTATGTTTCTAAGTTGTTTCCCAGTGACGCGAACTTTGTACTCATTAAAGTAGATGACGCTCCATTGCGTTATCAACAATTGCTGAAAGCCGGGGTGGTAACCAGAAACAGAAGTTCACAACCTCTATGTGAAAATACCCTTCGCATCACCGTTGGAACCACGGAAGAGAACATTCGACTCATAAAAGCATTAAATAGTATCAATTCATGAAAAGAAAAGTATTATTCATAGACAGGGATGGAACGCTAATCCTTGAGCCAGCCGATGAACAAATAGATTCTTTTGAAAAACTGGACTTCTACCCGAAAGTTTTTCAATACATGGCGTTAATCGCGAAGAATCTCAATTATGAATTGGTCATGATCACCAATCAGGATGGCTTGGGCACCGATAGCTTCCCGGAAGAGACTTTTTGGCCGGTTCAGAATTTCATAGTGAAAGCTTTTGAAAAAGAGGGGGTTGTCTTCGATAACATTTTTATCGATCGCACATTTCCTCATGAAAAAGCAGATACCAGAAAACCGGGTACGGGAATGCTTACGGCATACTTCAGTGATCTATATGATTTGGAAAACTCTTTTGTGATAGGAGATCGACTTACCGATATCGAACTGGCAAAGAACCTTGGCGGAAAAGGGATATTGATCAATGGGAATGCGGAGTTGGGGAAAAGTGAAGCCAACTTAAGTACAGAAGAACTTGAATCTCTTTTGGCACTCACTACGGATAGCTGGGAAGAGACATACAATTTCTTATTGACGCTTGACAGAAAAACACGTGTGGTAAGAAATACGAACGAAACTCAAATTGAAATTGAGCTGAATCTGGATGGATCAGGAAGTAACAATATTGATACGGGATTACCTTTTTTCGACCATATGCTGGAGCAGATTTCTAAACATGGGCATATAGACCTGAATTTGAAGGTAGACGGAGACCTCCAGGTAGATGAACATCACACTATTGAAGATACCGCCATTGCTTTGGGAGAAGCATTTTCTAAGGCACTGGATAATAAATTAGGCATTGAACGCTATGGATTTTGCTTGCCTATGGACGATTGCCTGGCGCAGGTAGCGATCGATTTCGGTGGCCGTAATTGGCTGGTTTGGGACGCGGATTTCAAAAGAGAAAAGATAGGTGACATGCCTACTGAAATGTTCTTCCATTTTTTCAAGTCTTTTACCGACGGTGCCAAGGCGAATTTGAACATAAAAGCCGAAGGGACCAATGAACATCACAAAATAGAGGCGATATTCAAGTCTTTCGCTAAAGCCATTAAGGCAGCAGTAAAAAGGGACCGGGAGCGAATGATTTTACCAAGCACCAAAGGAGTTTTATAATGAAGACAGTCATCATTGATTATGGGGCAGGCAATGTGAAGAGTTTGCAGTTCGCTTTCGAAAGATTAGGCGTTAATGCAAAGTTGTCCAATCGGCGGGAAGAGATATTGGCAGCAGACCGGGTTCTATTTCCTGGGGTTGGTGAGGCCAGCAGTGCTATGGACAAGCTCAGGCAGTCCGGACTGGATGCACTCATCCCTGAATTAAAGCAACCCGTGTTAGGGATTTGCCTGGGAATGCAACTCATGTGCGATCATTCCGAAGAAAACAATACGCAAGGATTAGGGATATTCAAACTACCGGTACTCCGGTTTGCAGAAAGTGAAAAGATTCCACAGATCGGATGGAACTCAATATCCGGACTTGACTCAAAAATATTTGAAGATATCAATGAGGAGGCCTTCATGTATATGGTGCATAGTTATTATGTTCCGTTGAGCGATGAAACTATCGCCAAATCGTTTTATGGGTTGGATTATGCATCGGCAATTCAACGAAACAACTTTTACGGAGTCCAATTTCATCCCGAGAAGAGCAGCAAAGATGGCAGTAAGATCTTACAAAACTTTTTAGA
Organism: Flavobacteriaceae bacterium; assembly: GCA_009827225.1. Taxonomy (GTDB): domain Bacteria; phylum Bacteroidota; class Bacteroidia; order Flavobacteriales; family Flavobacteriaceae; genus Aureisphaera. Next base: position 10,669 of record WUAI01000022.1, read on the forward strand.
ATTAGAATGAGAATTATACCGGCCATGGATATTATCGAAGGAAAGTGCGTGCGCCTGTCTAAAGGGGACTACAGTACGCAGAAAGTCTACAATGAGGACCCTCTTGAAGTTGCCAAATCCTTTGAGGACCACGGTATCGAATATTTACATTTGGTAGACCTGGATGGAGCAAAAAGCAAACATATTGTGAACTATGGGATATTAGAGCAAATCGCAAGCAAAACCCGTCTCAAAATTGATTTTGGTGGCGGAATTAAAAGCGATGAGGACATCAGGATTGCTTTCGAAAGCGGAGCCCAACAAATTACCGGGGGTAGCATTGCTGTTTCCGATCGACCGCTATTTATAAGTTGGTTGGAGCGCTATGGCAGTAAGAAAGTTATTTTAGGAGCCGACGCTAATGAAGGCAAGATCGCCACTCAGGGATGGCTTGAAAACAGTGAGCTGGAGGTGATTCCCTTTGTTGCCGAATATGTGAGCAAAGGCGTAGAGTATGTGATTAGCACCGACATTCAAAAAGATGGTATGCTGGAGGGCCCGTCGTTCGAATTATATAACAGAATGTTGAACGATATACCGAACTTGAAGCTTATTGCTTCAGGTGGAATTTCAAAATTGGAGGAACTGCCGAAATTGTCAGAAATGGGATGTGAAGGGGTAATTATTGGGAAGGCTATTTATGAGAATAGAATTTCGCTCAAACAACTGGAAGAATTGATCATATCAGAAATCTAATCGTATGTGGATCGAAGAATTTAAGCAAAACGCCATTTATCGCCTACGGGAAAGCAACCGAATGAATGAGATTTCATTGGAAAATATCACTGAAGAAGAGTTATGGAAACGACCCAATGAGAACTCCAATAGCATTGGTAACCTGTTGTTACATCTCTGCGGAAATATTCGTCAATATGCCATTTCGTCCCTAGGTGAACAACCCGATACAAGAGCAAGGGACGAGGAGTTTGCGGCTCAGAACGGGCAATCTAAGCACGAGTTAATGAAAAGGTTGATCGATACAGTCGACCAGGCCATTTCAATTATTCAGGATGCTTCGGAAAAACAGCTTCTCAGAAAACGGAAAGTACAGGGCTTCGAATTCTCAGGAATAGGAGTGGTAATACATGTTGTGGAACATTATTCCTATCATACCGGTCAAATTGCATTTTGGGTAAAATTACTGAAGGATCGATCCCTGGGATTTTATGATTCCATGGATCTTAATACTAAAAACGAAGACTAAGTGCTCACAAAAAGAATCATTCCCTGTTTGGATATTAAGAACGGCCGCACGGTGAAAGGAGTCAACTTTGTTGATTTAAAAGATGCCGGGGATCCTGTGGAGCTGGCAAAGATATATTCTGAAGATGGTGCGGACGAGCTGGTATTTCTGGACATAGCAGCCACTGAGGAAAACAGAAAAACCCTGGCAGACCTTGTTTTGGATATCGCCAGGGAAATCGACATTCCATTTACCGTTGGAGGAGGAATTTCGAGAGTCCAGGATGTAGAAACGTTACTAAAAAATGGTGCAGACAAAGTATCGGTGAATTCTTCGGCGGTAAAGCGTCCAGAGCTCATCAATGAATTGGCCTCTACCTTTGGTTCACAGTGCATCGTGGTTGCCATTGATGCGCGACAGATGAACGGAGATTGGAAAGTACATCTGGTGGGAGGTAAGGTTCCTACGGAAATCGATCTGTTTGATTGGGCCAGGGAAGTCGAAGAACGGGGTGGGGGTGAAATTCTTTTTACCTCAATGAATCACGACGGTACTAAGAACGGATTTGCCAATGTGACCCTCGCAAAACTGTCTGACATGGTCAATATTCCAATCATCGCTTCTGGAGGTGCCGGCACTATCAGCCATTTTAAAGATGCGTTTGAAATTGGTAAGGCAGATGCTGCGCTGGCTGCTAGTGTATTTCATTATAAAGAAATACCGATTCAGGAATTAAAAGAAAATTTAAGAGAAGCCGGAATTCCGGTGCGATTATAAACTACTTCAGAATGGAAATAAATTTTAGCAAATACAATGATGGCCTTGTTCCAACAATTATACAGGATGATATCACCAGGAATGTCTTAATGTTGGGATTCTCAAACCAGGAATCAATTGATAGAACTGTGGAAACCGGAAGAGTTACCTTTTTTAGCAGAAGCAAAGATAAATTGTGGACGAAAGGCGAAGAGTCCGGTAATTTTTTAAATCTGGTCGATATGAAGGTGGATTGTGACCACGATTCTCTACTTATATCGGTAAATCCTGAAGGACCCGCATGCCATAAAGGAACCGACACCTGCTGGGGAGATAAGAACCACTCCAGTTTTGGTTTTCTTTCTGAGTTGGAAGCAGTGATTGAGAGAAGAAAGAACAATAAGGATATGGAAGATTCCTATACCGCATCACTATTCAGGAAGGGGATCAATAAAATATCTCAGAAAGTAGGGGAAGAGGCAGTGGAAGTAGTTATTGAGTCCAAAGACGACAATGATCTGGCTTTTCTTAATGAGAGTGCCGATCTGCTTTTCCATTTCATGATTCTATTGCAGGCCAAAGGATTTCACCTTCGGGATGTAGAAAAAACGCTTCGTTCGCGCCACAAAAAGGACGTTTCCAAATAAAAAAGGCCCTGCAAAAATCAGGGCCCTGTATATATTTTTTTTCAATTATCGAAGCCAACCTCTGCCGGCAGCTCCTTTGCTGTAAAAATATAGGAAAATGGCCACAGCCACCACGATCAATGGCATCACTACACCCATCACTGTTCCCATTACCTCAATTGCATCGGTAGCAAACCAGTTATATCCCATTTGAACCAAAACAGCAAGCATTGAAATACCGAAGATCGGTACCGCCCATTTCTTTTTGATCAGCATCAAAAGACATCCTAAGGCTCCCGAAAACACAGCAATTGCGAAAACTCCGGTAAGCCAGGCAGGGGCACTGTCAATAAGTGCCAATTGTTCGGCGGTGTAGCCGGCTCTTGATTCTTCTGTAGGATATACAGAACCTAAATAACTCATTACTCCCATGATGTTCCAGATTAAAGCGATAATTGCGATGATCCAAAACGCCACATTGGGTTTGTTTGAATTTGACATGATTATTGGTTTTATGGTTGAATGAATTAAAATTACGGAAAAAAAATTAGGCCTATCTTTAAGCATAAATTAATACCCATGAAAACTACAGTCCCGGAATCGGCGTTCACATTTCTGAAAAAGCTTAAAAAAAACAATCACAGGGATTGGATGCAGGAGCACAAAAAGGAATACCAGGCCAATGAGAAGGCCTTGAAAGCTTTCTATGCTGATATAGAATCAGGATTGAACGAAGATGATGAAATTGAAAAATTAAAAGTATTTCGGATCAACAGAGATATTCGTTTCAGCAAGGATAAGACGCCTTATAATGTACATCGCAGTGTAAGTTTTAGCAGGGCGGGAGCGCACAGGCGTGGCGGGTACTACCTACGGATAGAACCGGGTAATACCCTGGTTGCCGGTGGTTTTTTCGGTCCGGAGCCTGCCGATCTTATGCGAATACGCAAAGAATTTGAAATGGACGGAGAGACCATTCGGGGCATACTGGATAAAAAAGATTTCAAAAAAGCGTTCGACGGTTTTGTACAGGAGTTTGCTGTAAAAACAGCACCCAAGGGATTCAGTAAAGACGACCCGAACATTGATCTCATCCGCTTAAAAAGCTACTTCGTAACCCATAAATTTACCGATGCAGAAGTGATGGCAGAAGATTTCGGTGATAAATTATTATATCATTACCGCCTCATGCGACCGTTTTTCGATTATATGAGTGATGTACTTACCACCGATTTAAACGGTGTATCCACCATAGATTAAGAGGCTACTGCGGGCTCCATTAACTGGATATTGCTTTTTAGTCTTTCCTTTACGATATTCATCATCCGCTTATTAAGCGCTGACGAATTTTGAATATATTTTTCATACTCTTCCAAAGTAAATTGCCCTATAACAATGCCTTTCAGTGAATTCCTGAATTTCATGTCTTTATGAATGGCATTCTCTATATAATCCAGTCGTTTTTCAACGGACAGATCATAAAAGACATTCTTATGTTTTCGTACGTAATTCCGGAAAACGGCTACCAATAAATCGTCTTGCAACTTGGCAACAGGACGTAAGGTTTGATTTTGGAATTTTTCATCTTCAGACATGCCGGGAAAGATTTTTGCTGAAGGAATTTCGGGGCGCAGCTCCAGGAGAACTCGATCTCTAGAATCCATGGGTTCGTTTGTTTAAACTAAATTACTGAATTGCAATTGTGGTTTCCATGGCAGGTTGTATGAGTTATTAACGCCTTTTCAACAGAAGAATTGTGCTTCTTTCCTTACCTATTTGTACCTTACCCATAAAAAAGAATGTCTGTCAAAACTTCGACAAATCCTTATACTGGAGAACTCATTGCAAGCTACTCAACTCATTCCGATTTGGAGCTGACTTCCATACTTGAAACAGCGCATTCCCGTTTCAATTCCTGGCGCAAAACATCCTATACAGAACGAAAAGAACTGATGCTCAAACTGGCTAAGGAGCTTGAAAGCAATAAAAATGAATATGCCATAACCATCACCCGGGAAATGGGTAAACCCATTAACCAGTCCTTGGCAGAAATCGCGAAATGTGCGTGGCTCTGTCGTTATTATGCCGAGGAAGCTGAAGCACATCTGGCAGATCAATTTGTTGAAACAGATGCCGATTCAAGTTATGTAACCTATGAACCTTTGGGAATAGTACTAGCAGTCATGCCGTGGAATTATCCGTTCTGGCAGGTCTTTCGATTTGCGGTACCGGCTCTGATGGCAGGGAATGTTGGGTTGTTAAAGCACGCTTCCAATGTGTTTGGTTGTGCTCTGAACATTGAAAAGGCATTCCTGGATGCCGGGTTCCCCGAAGGATGTTTTACCACATTACTCATTGGAAACTCGAAGGTGGAATCGATACTGAGCGATTCCCGGGTAAAGGCCGTTACTCTCACCGGAAGCAAACCGGCGGGTAGCAAGGTTGCCTCTGTTGCGGGTTCACTTGTCAAGAAATCGGTATTGGAACTAGGAGGAAATAATGCGCTGATCGTGTTTCCCGATTGTGACCTGCCTGCTACCGTCGATACCTGCGTGAATGCCAGGTTTCAAAACACAGGACAAAGTTGTATCGCAGGTAAGCGATTGTTGGTCCACCAGGATATTTCCGAAGTATTTATTGAGAAGCTTATTCAAAAAGTAGAAACACTACAAACAGGTAATCCTGAAGATGAGGCCACCTTTATCGGCCCAATGGCGAGAGAAGATCTTGCTGTAGAATTGGAGCAACAGCTCAGGGAGACCATTGATGCCGGGGCTACTTTGTTGTTGGGAGGCAATAGGGAAGGGGCTCTATTTGAACCTACCCTGGTTAACAACGTAACACCAGCCATGCGCATGTTTAATGAAGAGACATTTGGGCCTGCACTTGCCATCACTAGCTTTAGTAGCTTAGAAGAAGCCATTGCACTTTCCAATAATTCAGCATTTGGTTTAGGAGTTTCAATTTTTACCAGTGATATCAATGCAGTTCGGCCATACCTATCTGAATTCGAAGAGGGAGCTGTATTTATAAATGAACTGGTTAAAAGTGATCCCAGGTTACCCTTTGGTGGTATTAAAGACAGCGGTTATGGCCGTGAATTGGGCAAACAGGGAATCCTTGAATTTGTCAATTGTAAAACAGTTTACATTAAAGCATAAAAAAAGCCGGCTTTTGGCCGGCTTTCTGATTAATCCTTTTTAAGGAATTCTTCCTTTGGTTTTACTGCTGGTTTATCGATATCATTCTTTTCAAGGAAATTCATAAACTTCTTTCCTTCTTTTGCCATAATGGCCGCATATCGATCTTTTTCTTTACTGAACTCCTCGGAAATAAGCTCAAAATTACGCTTACGGGCATCTGAAACTCGATCGTAGCTTCCTGCTACGCTCGAATAAAGATCTCCCATCCGCTCTCTTAATTCCGGCTCTGCGGAAGCGACATAGTTATCTCCTGTAGTAATCACAAGGTCTTCTCGCAGTCCTTCCAGGGCGTCCCATAATTTCTGTGCGGATTTCTTTCCTTTAGGATGATCTTGAATCACCGCTTTGGCTTTAGCTTGTGTTTCACCTATCTCATAGACCATATAAGCCAGATCCTCTACCATGTCGAACAAGGTTTTAGTAAGTGCTTCCTGCTCCTTGCGCTCTTCCAAAGTGGTGAGTGCAGAATTGTCATATTTCAAATTGATGATATGCTCATAGGTCTTCTTGCCTTTGGTGAGCACGATCTTATAATTTCCGGCTGGAACACGCATCGGTGTGAAACCACCAAAAGCGAGCGTCTTTCCTTCAGCCATTTTAGGTGCAGTACTCACAAAATTCCAGTTTACCACATTAATTCCTTTAGACTTTCCAGGGGTAAGCGTACTTATTTTATTACCGTCCATATCCTGTACTTCCATTTTCATCTTACCAAAAGTGTGTCGTTTTTTCAGATAATAGATGATTCTTGCCGAAGTGGATTTATTTCTTCCCACGAACTGGGTTTCAGCCCCAAAGCTACCGGCAAACCCACTTTCCTCCACCATAGTAAACGGTACAGTTTTAAAGAAATGAACGTCTTTCGCTAATACTTCTTGGTTGAGTTCTCGTAGCGGAGAAATATCATCGATAATGATGACACCACGACCATGAGTTCCCATAACGATATCGTTCGTTTTGGCTTGTTGGTCTACAAAATGAACCGCCACGGGAGGCATATTGTTGGTAAACTGAGACCAGTTCTTTCCTCCATTAATAGTCACATATAGTCCCATTTCTGTTCCAAGGAACAAAAGATCTTCATTGATATAGTCTTCCTGAATGTTTCTCACAAAGGCATTTTCATCAATATCATCAGAAACTATGTTCACCCAGGTAGCACCAAAATCGGTTGTCTTTAAAGCGTACGGTTTCATATCTCCACTGGTATGTCCATCGAACACTGCGTAAGCTGTTCCTTTTCCATGTACACTGGCCTCAATATGATACACCCATGTATTCGCCGGGATTCCAGTAAGATTGGCTGTCACATTGGTCCATGTTTTTCCTCCATCTCGTGTTACCTGAACATTTCCATCATCTGTTCCTACCCATAAAATATTTTGATCAAGGGGAGATTCTGCAATGGTAAATATGGTGGTATGGTTTTCAGCGCCACTATTGTCCATTGACAGACCGCCCGATTCAAGCTGATTCTGCTTTGCGGGATCATTAGTGGTAAGGTCCGGAGATATAATGGTCCAGCTATCACCCATATCATCAGAACGATGCACGAACTGACTTCCCATATAGAATCTATCCGGTATATGAGAACTCACAGCCATAGGCGCGTTCCAATTCCATCGCAATTTTGGTTTTCCTTTCTCCTGTAGTGGTTGAACGGTCTTTGTCCGGTTTCGGTCTACATCATATCGCCAAACATTTTGGGCCCCTTGCATTTCAGAATAAATAATATTCTTGGTGGGATGCTTCAATACACGAAATCCATCACCATATCCCACACTATTCCAGTCACGGGCATTCACACCACCTGGTGAAGAAGATGGTCCGTACCAACTTCCGTTGTCCTGCAATCCACCATAAACATTATAAGGTTCAGCATCGTCTACACTGATATGATAGAATTGCGATAAGGGAAGGTTTTCCACAATTTCGAAAGTTGCGCCTCCGTCCCAGGAACGATAGACTCCACCGTCGGTACCCGAATACATAATATCACTATCATTGATATGAAAAGTAACATCGTGAATATCACTATGCATATTTCCAAGGTTCTTGAAAGTCTTTCCTCCATCCCGGCTAATAGAACCACTGAGTCCGCCTTTTACAACTACGTCAGGGTTTTTGGGATCAACGGTAATACGTGAAAAGTAGAAAGGACGAACTGTAAGTCCGAAATCATTGTTAAGGTGTTCCCAGTTAGCACCGGCATCTGTGGATTTCCAAAGTCCGTTCTTAGATTTGTCTTCCGTTTCGAGCACCGCATAAATAACATTGCTATCACTCGGTGCAACGGCAACTGCGATACGACCCAAATCCCCAGGAGGGAAACCATTGTGAATCTTATTCCAGGAAGCTCCTCCATCTGTTGATTTATACAAGGCGCTATTAGGACCTCCGGAATTGAATCCCCATCCTGATCTTCTAAATTGCCACATAGAAGCATACAGTATGTTTGGGTTGTTTGGATCCATGATTACATCGGCCGCCCCGGTAGAGGGGCCTATATAAAGGATCTTATTCCAGGTTTTTCCGCCATCGGTACTTTTATACACACCGCGATCTTCGCTATCACTCCATAGAGCACCCAGCACTCCTACATATATCTCATCGGTATTTTCGGGATTTATGATCACACTGGCAATTCGTTCGCTATTTTCAAATCCCGGAATCTCTTTCCAGTTCTTACCTCCATCTGTCGAGCGGTATAATCCGTCACCAATAGATACCGAATTTCGTGTCCATGTTTCTCCTGTTCCTACCCAAATTATCTGATCTGGGTTTTTTGGATCAAGGGTTACCACTCCGATGGACTGGGCATAATCGTCAAAGATTGGATTAAAAGTGGCACCGCCATCATTGGATTTCCAAACACCTCCACCGGCAGTACCGGCGTATATAATTCGTGTGTTAGTGGGGTGCATTTCAAGATCGTTGATTCGGCCACTCATAAGCGCAGGACCGATATGCCTGGCTGTCATATCGCCAAACAGTTCTTTTCCTTTTAGTTCTATTTCCTGGGCAGACGTCCAAAATGGAAGTAAGGCCAGCGCACCAGCAATGCAAAGTATTTTTTTCATGTTGGAAGTTTTTTAAATACAAAAAATCCCCAAAAGGAATGGGGATCTTTGTTTTATGGTATGTTATTTTTTGTCGGTTTCGGCTGCTGGCTCAGGGAAGCTGAACAATGCATCGTCGATTTCGCCATTGACTTCAATTCCGGTCATGCTTAGTGTTTGACCTCCTGGCATATCCTTTACACCCTGAGTCATCGAGAATGCAAAGTACAGTCCATCCACCTCTTCATAGTCGCTGTACTTCAGTACAATAGTCATTCCTTTGGCAGGACCACTGGTAACGGTGCGTTCTTCCATGATTGGAACAAAATTTTCGGTTTCAAAGTAGAAATACACTGAATTGGGTTGCTCTACACCATCTACCATATAAGGATCTATATCCAGTTTTAGTTTCATGGTTTCTGTGCCTTCGACAGTTTCAGGACCTACCATTTCAAGAGTGTATCCTTTTTCTTTGTAGTTCAACAGCGGACTGATAAGGTCTTTCGCTTCCAGTTTATAGTTTGCCGTAGATTCAGCGTCGCTTTTTTCCGCTTCCATGGTCATTTGATTGGTTCCCCAAAGTGTTTCTCCGTCGAACACATCCTGGTAGAACATCTGACCCTGCACATCTGCCGTTGTAGCAGAACGTCCATCTTTTGTTACGTATCTGTCGAATGGAATGACCATTCCGCCGAGGTCTACTTTCCCGGTCCATTTCACAGATTCTACATTTTTCCAGTTATCAAGACCTCCGGTATTTTCAAAATAGTTTGAAACGATCTCATCGGCTGTCTGAGCAGTTGCCATAGGGGCTGCCGCCAAGAGCAGTGTTGCAATTAGTAATGATTTAATGGTTTTCATGTGATGATTTTTGGATTTTATTTAAAAGTAAGACTTGGTACGCACAAAAATGTTACAAAATACCTACACTTTTTTTCTGTCATTGACACCTCGGAAGTATCTTTGCAATCAATACAATCAGAAAGATAGTTTTATGAGATTTCACACGCGTAAATGGATCAAACCTGAAGACCTGAATCCGAACAGTACTTTATTTGGTGGACGCCTTTTGGAATGGATCGACGAAGAAGCGGCATTATATGCCATTATACAACTTGAGAATTCCCGCACCGTGACCAAATTTATGAGTGAGATCAATTTCCGAAGCTCCGCTAATAAAGGAGATATCATTGAGATTGGGCTAGAGGTGGTGAAATTTGGTAAAACTTCATTAACACTGGCATGTGAAGTCAGAAATAAAATGACCCGTGAGACGATCATCACTATAGACCGAATCATCATGGTGAGCCTTGATGAGCATGGAACCCCTAAACCACATGGTAAAACTCAATTAGAATTCGTAAAAGATCGATTGAAGGATTGAACTATGAACTGAAATCGGTTCCGGTAGGCAATTCCATCACCTCGAGATCGAAGTAACGCACTGAAGCCAGGACATGATCCAAAATATCGGCCTGGATGTGTTCATAATTTTCCCACTTTTTATCCTTACTGAAACAATAGATTTCCACCGGGATACCTTTATCCGTAGGTTGCAAATACCTTACCATCATGAACATTTCCTTATTGATAGCAGGATTTTCGTGGATGTAAGCACTGAGGTATTTACGGAATACCCCAAGGTTCGTTTGATTTCTTCCGTTGATCTCGGCCGACTTATCAGCTTCAATTCTTTGGTTGTGATCGTTGATATCCTTTTGACGATGATCAATGTAATTTTTGATCCGTTGAATACTGCTCAACTTTTCGAGTTCCTCTTCAGTTAAAAATTTTACAGAAGACTGTTTAATGAATATCGATCGCTTTATCCGGCGGCCATCGCTTTCCTGCATTCCTCGCCAGTTTTGGAAGGAATCTGAAATAAGGCTATAGGTTGGAATGGTAGTGTAGGTGTTGTCGAAATTCTGAACGCGAACCGTAGCCAGATTGATTTCAGAAACAAATCCGTCGGCACCATATTTACTGAAGGTAATCCAATCACCGATTCTCACAATATCGTTCACCGAAACCTGAATACTCGCCACGAACCCAAGGATTGTATCCCTAAAGATCAACAAAAGTGCTGCGGAAACCGCACCCAGGGTGGTCAAACTGATGATCGAATAACCTGTGATGGTATTTACGATAAAGAATACACCAACACCCCATGCGAAGATCATCAGTACCTGGACATAGCTCTCCAAAGGTTTGTCCTTGAACCTGTCGTTGGTTTGAAGGTAATTCTTAATGGATCTTAGAACACTTCGGAAAATAAGCACTCCCAGTATTACCGCATATACCTTGAGTACCATAATCGCCAATTTCGAAATAAAAGGATACCCATGAAATAGGTACGGTTCCACGATCCACAGGATCAGGAGCGGAATGATATGTGCTACGAATCGCGGAAAATTACTTTTAACAAGATAATTGTCGAAACGCGTTTTAGTTCGATCACTGAAAATATTGAAAGAACCAACAATCATCTTGCGCGTGATAAAGTCCACCAGCAAAACAAGGATACCTACACCAATGAGATTTATCCCTGTGCTCACTGCCATAGCGATATCAGGATTCATTCCTTGATCAAGGAAATAGCGGTTCAACCATTCAAAGTAATAGGTGAGTATGGAATCCATTATTTCAGATATTTACGTTCTGCGTAAAAAGGGCCAAAAGGAAGAACAGAGCAAATGAAAATGACTCCCATTGTTCCCCATGACCAATTCATTCGCTCTTTGAGCAAATATGCTCCCAATATGTACAGCATGAAAAGTACACCATGGGCCATACCCACAATTCTGACCGCCTCCGGCATATCCCAGATGTATTTTAAAGGCATGGCAATTCCTAACAACAGAAGAAATGAGATGGCTTCCATCGTGCTTATTAATCGAAAGTTTTTTACGGAAAGTTCCAAGATTCAAATTTTGGCGCAAAGATATACCATGTGATTGATTGTAAGCTATTTTAACATGAATTTAATCACAGGGCAGGGGTTCGTTCTGAATGGGATAGCTGAGATTCTTTCTAAAACTGTAGTGCCACCATTCACTACGTATCGTGTTGAAGCCATGCGAACGCATACCCTCGATCAATAAATCACGGTTGGCCAGAATTTCTTCTGAAAAGTTCCTGTTGTCGATATGTGCTTCTCTTCCGAAGAAATCATAATCGGAACCCATTTCCACATAACATCCGTCCAGGGTGACCAGCGTAATATCAACTGCTGCCGCACGATTATGGACCGATCCTTTATCGTAGGGATTAGCTACATACGTGGCTCGGGGTACTTTCTTCCACATTTTTTTCTGAACATCCAAAGGCCGATAACAATCATATATCTTGATACGATATCCCTTTTCGCAAAAGTATTGATTAGCTGCCACCAGAGCATCAGCCACTTCAGGTTGTAACAGGCACACTGCACAGTCGTACAAGATTTCACCGATAAAATTGTTTTCGGTGGCGTAACGAATCTCGTAGGCGAAAGTATCGTCTAGGTCGGCAACATTGATCAAATTGGTTTGACCCGTTCCGGAGAATGAGACCATCAACAACCAAAATGTCCAGTAAATTTTCATGACTTTAAAAATAGGAATTATAAGTCGTAGGTTTTACATTAGTAGAGAACTTTCAACTTTTGGAGATATGGTAAAATTGCAAGGGAAAGTCGCTTTGATCACCGGCGGAACGAAAGGAATAGGATACGGTATTGCTGAAGCTATGATGGCGCAAGGCATTCATGTGGCCATTACCGGCAGGTCTGAGGAGACTGCCGAAGCAGCTGCGAAAAGTTTGAATGCTCATGGAAACGATTCAGTGTATGCCATTGGAATTGCAGCGGATGTAAGGGATTTTGAAAGTATGCGTGATGCTGTGAAGAGGGTCCTTGACGAATTCAAAAAACTGGATGTCGTGATCGCAAATGCGGGATTGGGGCATTTTGCACCGGTTCATGAACTAAGCCTGCGACAATGGAATGAAACTATAGATACCAATCTTACCGGTGCATTTTACACCTTGAAAGCGGCATTGGGTCAGCTCATAAAGAACAAAGGATACTATATTACGATCTCCAGCCTGGCGGGAACAAATTTCTTCGCTAACGGCAGCGCCTATAATGCCAGTAAGTTTGGCCTCACCGGATTTTCACAGGCTGTGATGCTTGATTTAAGACACTACGGGGTAAAAGTTAGTACGATTATGCCCGGTAGCGTTTCTACTCATTTCAACGGAAACACTCCAAGCGAGGAACAGGCGTGGAAGATTCAAATTGAAGATATCGGACAAATAACAATCGATCTATTGCGGATGAATCCTCGAACTTTGCCCAGTAAAATTGAGGTCAGACCGTCAATTCCACCGTCCAGATAATAAAAAAAACGGTTCCATCGAAATGAAACCGTTTCATCAAGTGAGCTAAGTATGGATTAGTTTGCACTCAACAATGCCAAAAACTTGTCAAGATTCGGCAATATCACAATTCTTGTTCTTCTGTTCTTTGATCTGCCTTCCGCAGTTTCATTCTCAGTAAGTGGTTGATAGCTGCTTCTTCCTGCTGCAATCAATTTCGCAGGATCTACGTTGAAGTCATCCTGAAGTTTTCTTATCACCGCTGTGGAACGTTCCACGCTTAAATCCCAGTTATCCTTCACATAAGCACCCTTCTTGACAGTTTGAGCATCGGTATGCCCTTCAATGAGCACTTCCATAGCAGGTTCGCTGTTGATAACATCAGCCAGGCGTTGCAATAAATTGTTTGCCTTCGGATTTACTTTGTAGCTTCCAGATTTAAACAAAAGCTTGTCGGATATCGTGATCATTACCACTGTTTCGTCGATATCGATACTGATTTCGTCTTCTTCACCTTCTTCCACCAAACTGTTGTCAAGATTCTTTTTCAAATTATAAGAAACGATCAGGTTCATGGAATCTTCCAGGGTTCTGGCTTCCGCCAATTCTTTAGGATCTACTTTGGCCAGGGCCTCTTTCATTTGTTCTTTATCCTTATTGGAGATCACCACGTTCCCATAATTTCTCAAACTTGTGTTTTCCAGCTCAACATTGGCTTCGGTTAAAGAACTGATTTTGGCATTATAACTGGCCACACGTTCTTCAATCTTGGCATATTTAGCTTCAATAGCTTCTTTCTCTACTTGAGTTTTGGTTAGAGTGGATCGCGTTTCGTTGTATTGGCTTTCCAATTCAACATACCTCTTCTTGGAAACGCAGGAGGATAGGACCACCGCCGCGCCGAGCACGGTTAGTGCAATAGATTTTTTCATTTTACTAAGTATTAATGGTTTGTCATGCAAAATAACGGTATAAACCTAAATATAATTTACTCAAAAATGCTATAATTTTGTTAAGAATATTCTTAACACTTTTTGGCCGTTAATTATTTCTGAAATTTTCGGTTTGAACACAATAATTTATGTTCATTTGGATTTAATGTGTATTTTTCCGTTCCAAGGCTTTCTGAAATACTAACGATTTATGCAGATACCCAGAGATGTTCCGCATCCCGATACAAATACCCCGGTGGATTTCACTAATCCACTCGAGATCATTGTATATATCGTTATACCAGTTGCCCTGTTCTTTGCGTATTTCTATTTCCGTAGAAAGTCACACAAGAACCTGAAAGATGATGAACAGCAATCGGCATAATGTTTGCTCCAATAAATTATACGAAATGCCAGCTATGAAAAAAATCTCGATAATTGCAACGCTGCTTATGTTCTTTGTGCTTACGTCAGGACTTGCACAGATTGAAACGAATACAAATTCCGTGGAATTTGAGATTCAGGATAACAATGTGCAGGATCCCAGTGGCTTTGAATTACCAGCCCGCCGTAAACCGAGTCTTACATTACCACCGGAAGATAGAGACCCTAAGACCGGACTCGACCTGGGCAGCAATGAGCCCGAAATGCTGGACATGTCCAAAGATGACGGACTTCTTGAAAATAATAAGGGAAAAACGCCAAAAGCGTTTACCAAAGATAAAGAACCCACGGATGAATTTGACAGAGATCAAATGCTGGGAGAGGTGTTAACAGGTTCCGAATATGTGAATGTAAAATACCGTGACCACGAATATGTGGATGGAGATCTTATTCGTGTTTATGTGAATGGTGATATTGTGCAATCCCGGGTATTCCTAAATGGTAGTTTCGGTGGATTCAATCTCACTCTCGAGCCTGGGGTAAACCGGATTGAATTTGAAGCATTAAATCAGGGGACTTCCGGGCCCAATACGGCTGAATTGCATGTGTACGATGACAAGGGACGTATTATTTCAGCAAAAGAATGGAATTTGCTTACGGGTAGGAGAGCGATTATCACTGTGGTTAAAAACGAATAAAAAACTGGATAGAAATAATAAAAAAGCCCCAATGACAGGGGCTTTTTCTTTGTTGCTTTATGATCTATTCTTCTTTCACCGGTTCTTCGTCCTCATTCAGCTTCGCCATCATTTCATCGAAGGTGGTGAGATAGAGATACATACTTCCTCCCAAGGTGATGATCGCAGTATCGATGGTCTCAAGTGGTCGTGAAGAGTTCTTGAAAGCTCTTTCCAGTTGAGCCCTTACATTCTCATCTTCTGAAATTCGATAGGCCTTATACATATAAGGCGTTTCATTCAACGGATTCATAATACTGTCACAATTGGTACAGTTATCGGGAATGTAGATCGTAATAGGAACTCTGGGTTCGATCTTTATTTTCTCAAATTCTCTTTTAATAACTCTGCGAGATAGACTATCGCTAACATCAAGCGTATACGTATATACCGGTTGTTTTCCTCTTTCGATAACCAGGCTAATCAGGTTTACTTTGGAAGTGGCGGGTACGCGAATTTTTCTGGGGATTCCTTTTCGTTGGCGGAAACCGGTTCCTTCCACTTTGATGGAGACGTCCAGATCCACCAGGTTTTTATTTACAGCATCTAGAAATAAACGGTTCGCTTGTTTTCTTTCTTCAATATCCACAGTGTATTCCTGAGCAAACGATATACCGGTAGTGAGCAAGCAGGTTAAAAGGCAATAAAATAGATTCTTAAGCATAAATAGCGTTTTTAGGGAGTCGAATATATGAATTATTTGATAATATCGTAATTTTAAAGTCAATCGATTTTCTTATGAAAAAAAAGTTTTGGACCTCCGATAAGGTTGTGAGTTTCGTCGCTATCACAATTAGTTTATTTACACTCTTCATTTTTGTGAAGCAAACCAATATCATCGAAGAACAAAGCCGCCTGTCAGTAATGCCATATCTATTGCTTGAAACTTCCAATGATTCTTATGCTAAAACGTTTAAGATCGAAATCGTGAATCACGGCGTTGGGCCCGCCATTATCGAGAGCAGAATTATTTATTTGAATGGAGAAGCTTACGATATGGAATTCGCAGATTTCTTTAAAAATCAACTCATCGGGACGGATAGTGTTGAAATTTTAAATAGAACTACCTTACAAAATGGATTTGCTCTTCCTTCCGGAAACGCCAGAAACCTAATTACGGTGGGCGGTGATGACTATAGTTACAAAACCTTTCTAAAAATAATGAACGCTGCTCAAAAAGATAGCTTTAATTACGAAATTAAATACAAATCTATCTATGGTGATCGTTGGCTCATTTCAGGTAATACTAATGCACCCGAGGGAATTGAAGATTGATAAACCAAAGGCTGAATTTATAAACCCGGAGTACAATTATATCTAATTTAACTATTTACTACTTTCAAAAATGTACATTTAAGTGCTAATCCTTCAAAAAAGAGAGATGAAACAAATTTACCTCCTCATTCTTGTAATGCTGAATTCTTCCTTATTAGTAATCGCTCAAGAAAATACCGCAGCAGAACGAAACTTCCATAATGAAACTCCGGACGATCCTTATATCTATGTGGACAAGAGCCTGATGCCACGTCAAGCGCCCTATCAGGTTCGTCGTTCCGATTACTTCACAACCCAGGTGAATATCGATGCCCAGGGCATGGACATTATCGGTGATGCCGGAAATGAGCCATCTTTGGCGGTAGATCCTACGAACCCTGACCGAATCGTGATTGGATGGAGACAGTTTGATGTTATATCCAATAATTTCAGGCAGGCTGGTTATTCGTATTCGCTGGATGGCGGACAAACATTCACCAATCCCGGAGTGTTAGATCCCGGGAATTTCAGATCCGATCCGGTATTGGATTTCGATCGTGATGGGAATTTCTATTACAATAGTTTGCAAGGAACCTTTGCCTGTGATGTGTTTGAAATTGATGATGGAGGAGTGATTTGGAGCAGCCCGAAACCCGCGTTTGGAGGAGACAAACAATGGATGCGTCTCGATCGTACGGACGGAATAGGTTCCGGTAACAACTACTCATACTGGAATTTTGGATTTACCACCTGCGCCTCGGGTCAGTTCACCCGTTCTACGGATGGCAGTGAAACTTTTGAGGAGTGTATTCTTATCGATGAACAGCCGTTTTGGGGAACCCTGGCAGTCGATAAAGATGGCACCCTGTATATAACAGGAAGAGATGCTTCCGGTGATATCAATGTAATTCGCTCTACCAATGCCAAGGATCCTTTGGCTACCATTGTTTGGGATCAGGTGACAGAAGTAGATCTGGGAGGTTCGCTTGCGGTATCACAGGCTATCAACCCATCCGGCCTAAGTGGTCAGGCCTGGGTAGATGTAGATATTTCTGACGGCCCTGGAGAAGGTAATGTGTATGTGTGCGCTTCGGTAACGGTTTCAGGAGATCCGGTAGATGTAATGTTTGCAAAGAGCACCGATGGAGGAGCTACCTTCGAACCGCCTATTCGAATTAATAATGATGATACTGGTAACTACAACTGGTTTGGAACGCTTTCAGTAGCACCGAATGGTCGTATTGATGTAATTTGGCTCGATACCCGAAATTCGGGAGCAGGCAGCAGGGATTCTCGTTTGTTTTATACTTTTTCCGAGGATCAGGGTGCTACCTGGTCCAACAATGAAGTCATTTCTGAATTCTTCGATCCTAATATTGGGTATCCCAACCAAAACAAAATGGGAGACTATATTGACATGGTGAGTGATGACAATTATGCTCATATCGCCTGGGCAAATACATTGAATGGTGGGCAGGATGTATATTACACTCGTATTACGCCAGTGTTTCTTGGTCTAGGAGAAGAAAGCAATGCCCTGAACGCAAGTGTGAGTCCGAATCCATTTACTAAAACTACGCAGGTTCAATTTTCAGCGGATAGTTCATCTAAAACCACTGTTGACGTCTACGATATACAGGGGAGATTGGTTGAAACTATATTTGACGGTCGGGTTGAGGGTAATCAGACGATCGAATGGAGTCCTGAACGAGTGATTTCAGGGATCTATTTTGTTTCGATTAGCAACGGAAACCGCGAAGCTGTATTGAAAGCAATTCAAAAGTAGTTGTTAAAATCCTGAGGGTAGGGGAGCGGTGCCTGTTTCGGCATCACCCATGTCCACGGAAATATTGCTTTGCGTTTTAGTAATAAAACCTTTTCTATAAATCACGGTATTAAGGTACATATCCACGGAGGTATCACCAAATGACGCCCCGAATCTTGTTTTAAATTTGGAATCGTTTACAAAAGCTCGGATGAACCACGTATTTGTGCTGGAGTTAGGATACGCATAGATTTGATATCCTTCGATGTTGTCATCATCCGTATTACTATTCAGCATGATATCTGTATCATTGGTTCCGGCCTCAAGGAAGTAGTAACCTTGTATGATCAATACATAATCTGTAGTATTTATTTTGGTGTCGTAATCCTGCAACCCATCCGTTGAGAGGTCATTAAACGCAAATTCAACGTAATTCACCGGTCCATATTTACTGGCATTGATATCATATTCTAGTAAATCATTGGTAGTGGAACGGATCAATAATTTAGATCCTCTAATTTCGGTATTTTCCCCAGGATTTTCCAGGTATAGTTGTTCATCTACAACCACATCACCAATCACATCTAATGCCGCCGACGGATTAGAATTGTTGATCCCAACTTGAGAGAAAGCGACCGAAACAGATATAAAAAATAAAAATGTGTAAAGTATACTCATAATTCAGGCTTTAGTATAAGTCGGGTATCGCTGATGCATTACCATTATTTCTCCCTTCAAGATCTGTAGTGATGGGCGTAAGATTTTTAAAAAACTTCTTATCGTATACCACCAGTGTTACATAGTATTCCAAAGAATCGGTAACATCCAAATCCAATGTTCTGTTTCTGATTTCCAAATGCCAGGTACCTCCATCTTCGAAAGCATTTACAACGAAGTTTCCAATGCTGTAAGTAGTTCCCAACGGAACTTTCTTAATCGGATCTCCTACATATCTGAAATTCGCGACACTCACGATATACTTACTGGTATCGTACTGCAAATCGACATCTGTTAAGTTATCCAGACTGATATTGCTGAAATGATAATCCACAGTATTTACAGGTGCTACATTTAATGTAGAAACATCTAACACAGTCACCTCTCCGGCAGGAGTGGAATTCGAAATCCGGGTAACCAATTCGAAGTTTTCATCGGTGTTACTTACGGTGGTTAGATTGCTCAAAACCAGTTTGTCTTGAAAAGTGGTTTTACCTGCCACGTGTAAATCGGCGGAAGGTGTAGTAGTACCTATTCCAACCTGAGCCTGTAGGCCCAATCCGTAACTTACCAAGAAAGTAAAGACTAGTTTTTTCATAAGTAGGGGCTTCAATTAATGATAGGGCTGCTGGCACTTCCTGAGGTGCCATCGTTCATGTCGACATTCATCGTTCCATAATTTTTAGAAAGATCATTGGAAAAAATCAAGGTTTTAATGGTCCATGTACCTACTTCGGCAGGGTTGGCCGTAGCAGCCATTGGATAATCTGCAATGATATGCCATGTTCCGCCCTGAATAAATGTTGCGGTGTATGGCAAGCTGGAATTCAATTCCGCTCCGGCGCTTTCAGTTAAATCCAATTCACGATCAAAGCTAGCTGAAGTGGTGATTAAGACGAAGTCGGTTGCGCTAATTCCTGTATCAAAATCACGCACCCAATCTTCGTCCATATTTACTATAATATACTCCTGAATATAGGCCAACGCAGCACCGGTGGGGTTGCTCACGTCTAGTTGCTTGATACTATTATCTGAATCTTGAATTAGGAAGGTACTGTTGTCGGCATCTTTAAGTCCGTTAAAAGTTGCTATGTCGAGTGTACCTGAAATTTCCACATCGCCTGCCACATCCAGAGTAGTTCTCGGAGTAGTAGTTCCGATTCCAACCTGCGCATGAAGGCTACCAGCCATTATTAGACCGATGATGAAAATATACTTATTGAGAACAGGGGCTTGCATAAGTAGTCAAATTTACTCTACAAATATAGTAGGAATACGACTACATAATTGTTAATAAATGATTCTCAACAGGTTGTATAACGATTATTTAGGTATTATATCGAATAATTCAATTTTTTGACCTTGATATGTAGGAATTACTTGTAAGAATACAAATAATAAGTGTTCTTCCGATTTCTACATTTGAACGTGATATTGTTCCGGGAATTGGGACGGAATAGACTCTGGTTCTTCATCCAGCATTTGTCTGAGATCAATTTCAATTCCCCTTGCAATAGTCGAGATAGGTACATCGTTCGGACTTCCCTCAAACGGATTTTCTCCGACGCGCCCGATGCGTTCCATGGTATGAAATACCCAGGAAACCGCTGCACAGAACGGAACGCCCAACCAAACAAAATAAGGTGCAAATAATGGGAAAGATCCCTCCAGGGTTTCTCCTATTTCAGAAAACTCCGGGACGATCCCAAAAGGCAACAACAGTATAAATATCCGCACGAATAAGTGAGATAACGTAGCATATTGCCTGGGATAAGGGAAGTTTTTAATTCGTTCCGACTTTCCTTGCAATGTAAAAAACTCTTCCAATACATTTTCCAACTCCAGGAATGCAAATTCCCATACCAGCCCTTTTTCCTTTAATCTTCTCAAATGCCTGGATTGAAGAAATAGAAGAGCACCATGTTTGTTTTTTTTGGTGAGCACATAGTCTCTTTCAGAATCCGACAAATAGGGGGTAAGGGCGGTTTTCAGATCGGTGATCTTCTCCGGAATATGAATCATATTCAGCCATTCACGATTGGTGTGCTCCTCGGCCAGTACCTCCCAGGACCTGCCTTCTCTCATGGCATATCTTAAAGCAGTAAGCCATGCGACATGGCGATAGACAAGTGTTTTACGATGCTCTTGTAATTCTGCTTCCGAGGTTTCATCCACTGCATGTTCCGACGTTACCATATCCATCACCTTCATGGCCCAGGTTCGAGAAGTATTTACAATCCCACCCCATATCTTTCTCGCTTCCCAAATCCGTCCATAGGCCGAATTGTTCTGAAAACCAATTACGAAAGCAACGGCAGTACCCACCAGCGCAATTGGGGTCCAGGGAAAGTTCAGAAAGGTTAGTTCCAACACCGCATACAGTACTGTTACTATTACGGCATAAAGGACAAATACCAGGGTTTCCCATCGGGTCCAAAGGAACATGTTCTTTGGAGTGTATCTTTTTTTGGTGAGCATAGCTATAGAATTTTGACAGATAAATATAGTCAATTCATATGGCTATTCAGATTGAGGAAAGAGGTTGAAAATGAAGCAAATAAAAAAATCCTCAACTGCTTCAGAAGAGGATTTTTAACGAAAATCTAAGTTTGAACGATCATTATCTGTGGATAGCATAGCTACTGGCTTTTGCGAATTCCTCTAATTTAACGTTCCATAGTTTCAGTTTTTCGCTCCAAAATACTTTGAAAGTTTTCATACTGATAGAATTTAAAGGTTCATATTCGGTTTACATTTCTTGGACTTAAAATTATCGTCAGGGTTTATTCTGAAATTAAAAAGTCCTTTAGTAACCGATTTTCAACAAGCATGCCACGAATTGACGAATTCGTGGCTGTCTATGGTACATAACTCGTAATGAAGGGATTATAGATTAAAAAAATCTACCAAAATACTAGGATAACGGAATTTTTTAATCGAGATGATGATATACTTCTTCAAAAGGAACTCGAAATCGTGGTCCGTAAATTCCTTTTTCATCGCGAACACCACAACTTATGATCATATTGATCTCTGCTCTGAACGGGAGTTTAAGGAGTCTTTTTACTCTTAATGTATCGCTTCCTTCCATAGGGCAGGTGTCGTAACCCTTTGCCGCCATGCTTATCATGAAGTTTTGCGCTGCCAGTCCGGCACTCTTATGGGCTACGATTCGCAGATCGTTTGAGCGCACTTGTCTGTAGATAGGGCGGAAGAGGCCCACACACCAAAAGAAGATATACTTCAGCCATCCAAAAATACCAAGGAAATCGGAATAGGTAATCGGAATTAGTTTTCCATAGTAGTTGAGTGCCATCTTCTTTCGCTTCAGCCCTTTCTCAGAAACTTCCATTCCTTCATATTGCGAATTAACCCAATCGATATTCGCTTTTGCGCGCTTGGGCCATAGATCTTTTCTGGACAACACAACCACCAATTGCTGGGCCGTTTTAGCGGCATTTTGGTTAAAACAGAGCCTGGCAATCTTCGAAATGAGATCCTTATTCGTGATATGATAAAATTCCCACAGTTGCAGATTGCTACTTGTCGCGGCGAGCGTAGCATTCTTAAGGCATTGCTTAACTATTTCTGGATCAATAGGTTGGTCTTTATATATTCTAACGGCCCGTCTGTAGGCGATCGCTTCTGAAACGGTTTTTTCCATATTCCTTTGGATTTAAGGCAAGATAGTCTAAAGATTGTGTTCGCAGCCTCTTGCAATTATCATTTATTTATGGCTATCTTTAAAGAGATGAAACGATGTCTGTTTGATTGATTTCCCTGTTTTATTTTGAAAACTTGAAGAATATTGAAAATATACCCGGTAATGGGTACGATAATCGTTTGTCATTTATTCAATATTTGTAAAGAAGAAATAGTCTTATTTATCCTTATGAGAAAAATGTTCGCCAAAATTATCCTCGGTCTGTTTTTAATAGCAGGTTGTTCAATGATTGCTCAAACTAAAAAAACCAAGGTGATATCATTTGATCTTGACAAAAGAGAAATAGGGGATATGCCTTTTGATGAACGTTTTAAGCTTTCTGGGTTTGACACTAAGTATGATGAAATTAAGTTGCAATACACTCTGGATCCTAATTACTTGGAGAAACCTAGATATAATGATGGCGGATCTTTAGACTTCGAAATTGACAAGATCACAGGAAAAGCGAATTATTATGGAACTTTAGGTCCTTTACATCCGAATGTGCCTTACGATTTTACCTTCACCGTATCAAAGGAGATCACTCTCAACGATACAGAGGAAGAAGGATTAAGGAATGAAATTTATAGTTTGATTAATAATTATATCAAAAATCCGGCAGCTGGGACAGCGAGTGAAATCAAAAATTTCAAAACCTCACTCCAGGGTTTGTTGGAAAAGTACGCCAAGTCGGATAAAATAAAACAGGCTGATGGATCGCCACTTGATTTCAATACCTCTCCATTATTTTCAAGTCAATTGAGCACTGTGCTAGCAAATATGATAGTTGATTACAACACCATCCAAAGGCTATATAGCGGAGGCAATGATGCTCGCACCAGGGCTAGCGATAACGCGTCCACTGAATTAACAACAAATGCCAATGGAAGTTTATTTTTCTCCAACCTGGATATAGCATTAAACGATGATAATAGATTATCTGAATCCTTTGTGGCGCTATTGGAAGCACCGATTGATCCAGTTCCCGGTGTCAATGAAAAACTTACCCTTAGACAATACTTAAACTTCATTAATGAAGACCCGAAGGTTTTATTAGGCGAGATTATTCAAGGTAATAGAAAAATTGAAGGAGACGCACATAAAGTGTCCAATGGGATTGATATTCCTTCCATCGAATTGCTAAAAAAGGTGTTCGAAAAACTAAACCGTAAATCGGTCAAAAAATCAAGCGGCTCTGGATTCTTTAGTATAAATGAAAAAAGCTTTCTCACTGCTATGATTGGTAAACTGAATACAATAATATCGGTTTTTGATGCATACAATACAGTACAAAGTAATATAGCAAAGAATAAAGAAAGCATTCCAAATTTGCTTCGAAACGCTATCCTTGTGAAAGAGATTAAAATTTCTGAATCTGTAAATATTGATGTATTAGCAGAGAAAAACCCCTATATAGGATTGGACGCAGGTTTGGTTTATGCATTTGGCAGTGCCAATGGACTCTTTGCATACCAGGGCGCTAATTTTTATAGAAGACCGGTAAATCATCAAACGCCTTTTAGCGACCTAGAAGGGTGGGATGAGTTCTACAAACGATTCAGTTTATACCTTGGTATTGCAGAGATACTTACTGAGAAAGAAGATCGTTTTGAAGCGTTGATAGGAAATACAAGTTTGTTATTTGGTGCTGGTTATAGAGTGGTTAATGGTTTCCGTATAAATGTTGGAGGATTGTTGCATTATGTTAAAGATGCCAACCCGGTTGTAGATAACAAAGAAATTAAAGTTTCACCAACTGTTTCTGTATCCATTGATATTAACTTAGTGAAAGCATTAGGTGCAGTGGGAGGATTATTAAATATTGATTAATATGTCAAACGTCAAGTATCTTAAAAGATTAAAAAGACCAGCCGGTGATAAGTTACTATTCACCAAGCAGGGAAATGATATCATTTCCGAAGAAATTAATTTGAAATTTAGGATAGAGCTAAGCTCCCAAGCACCGGACGTTATGGATACGGTTCGATTAAAGTTCACAATGCAGGAGCCTACACAATATGTGTTTTCAGATGACAGTAAAGAAATAGTCACTGATTATGAAAATGTAAGTGAAGATTTTGACACGGAAACTTTCAGTTTAAACGTAAAGGTAATCGATCCGGATGCTCCGTTAGAATTACCAGTGATGTTTGTTGTCACCGTAATGGATGTTGATGAAGGCATACCATTTCCACTAGATGGTAGAAAAGGATTGTATAAATGGAACCCGGTTCCACCATTCAATAACTTGGTTCCTGCAAACTTTTATTTCTCTTAATTATGAATTCAAAGTATAGATTAGATATGTTTCGCTTATTGATGTTATTCCTTGTTCTTGGATTTCTTTCTTCATGTGTTGAAGATGATGATCAGGTGACAAATGAAGAAATAATTAATTTGATCATATTAAACGATGAAGGTTCAGAGATTGAGGAGGCTATTGGTGATGGTGAGAGATTCATTGTTTTACGGGCCCAATTACCCCAGGAAGTTGGTGATGATTTTAAAACGGTAACCTTCAAATCATCGGAAGGCAATTTTTTGGGAACGACCGAGCTAACTACTCAGGAAAGAGTTAATCTAGAGGGCATTGCTGAAGCTGTTCTGGAACTTCCATTGAGCTCTGGTGAACTTATTTTAACCGTTCAGGTTGGTCCAGCAGCCAATCTATTTAAATCAGAAAAGCGAATCACATTAATCGCCGTCGACCAGGTAATCTCCCTCGAGTTCCAGGATATCGATGGTGAGAATTTGAACGAAATTCCGCGTGCGGATGGCACTAGCCTTATCCAACTAAAAGGAAGCATACTGGCAGATCAGGACAATCTTACCCAGGTGAATTTTACAGCGACCAAGGGAACGTTTTTGAATACCGGGAATACTACGGAAGTTAAAAATACCGATGCCAACGGTGATGCGGTTGTCAATTACATTGTACCCCAAGAGGTCGGAACCGTTTTCTATACCGCTAAAACCGGAACCAACGGACAATACGTTTCTCCTCCTGCAAATCTTACTTTCGAAAGAGCACATGCAAACAGTTTGTTTGTGGAACCCGCTCAAATTAATATGAGTACTTCTGCAAGTAATAATATCAAGGCTTTTCTTTCTCGTTCCGTAGGGAAAGTTAGCGTGGGAACCGAAGTGAACTATCGCGCTACGCAATTCATCGATAATGAGACCACTGATGTTGGGAGATTTACCGGTGAGTCCAATGCATCCACCGATATGAATGAACAAGTGACAGGGGTTAATTTCCTGGCAGACACAGGCGATATTAACCTGGACTTCCCCGTGTTTATTACAGTTTCTACTTTAAACGATGAAGGAGCCACCTTGGCAGTAACAATTTCGGTGAACGTTACCGAGTAAATTGGATTCGTAAAATATTTCCTTATTTCACTTTGAACTGACAATTATCATTGCTCAATAGCTTTGCGTTCAGTTCCTTTGTAGAAAACCATGAAATGACGACTCTGTTGATTATTTTATTGGTTGTTTTTGCATTTCTCGCCTTCCTTCTTTTCACGCCAATTGTTCTTTTTATCGATACTTCCACGAACCAATATTTCGTCCAGGCGAAAGGGGTTGTTAAAGCCAGCATCCTTCCTGACGAAAAGGAGTTCATTAAAGTACGTTGTAAGATTTTCTTTTACACGTTCTATTTCTTTCCGTTGCGAAAACGAAAGAAAAAAATTGGGGAAAAAAGTGCTGATACCAAGAAGAAAAAGAAAAAGAACCGTCGATTCAATGCCAGGAAAATAGGGGAGGTATTGAGGTCGTTCCGGCTGAAACGTTTAGAACTTCAGCTGGACACCGGAGATTATGTCCTAAACGCCAAACTTGTACCTGTTTTTGTATTTCTGAATTACAAACTAGGAAACTTTGCCATCAATTTTCAAGGCAAGAACCATTTTGCAATGGAACTTCAAAACAGACCTGTATATCTTATTAAATCATTTATTCACTATTAAAAATTTGGATTATGGAATTACATTTTGAAGAATTATTATCACAAATCACAGATTTTATTAAAGCGGAAGCTAAAACTGAAACCGTAATCGGTGAACAATTCGTATTAGGCGAATTTAGTTGTGTTCCTGTTATTAAAGTAGGAATGGGCTTTGGTTCCGGTGGAGGAGAAGGCAGTGAAAAGAACACTAAAAAAGGCCAGGGAATGGGTGCCGGTGCCGGTGTAGGTATCGAGCCTCTTGGATTCCTGGTAACTAAAGGTGACGAAATTAGTTTTATCGAAGCCGGTAAAGCTCACGGACTTTCAGCCGCTTTTGAAAAAGTACCCGACATGATCGAAAAGATCTATGAAAGTAAAAGCAGAAAAGAAGAAGCAACCGCGTAGTGCTCCTTCCTTTCAAAGAAAAACGGCAGTTCATACTGCCGTTTTTTTTGTCACTAATTATTCTTTGGCAACACTTCTTCAGGAAATGGGAACAGTATGGTAGAATTCTTTTCCGCAGCTATATTGGAAAGCGTTTGATACAGACGCAGCTTGATCGCTGAAGGTGACTGGTCGATGAGCTTTCCAGCCTCCAACAACTTCCCGGCGGCCTGTTCTTCTGCAACAGCTAATATAATTCTTGCTCGACGAGATCGTTCCGCTTCTGCCTGATTCGCCATCATTCTGCGCATATTCTCAGGCAACTGAATGTCTTTAATCTTTACATCCATAATTTCAATACCCCATTCCTTGGTTTCCATTTCCACGATCGATTTGATGTTTTTACCCATCTCTTCCCGTTTGGACAAAATAGTATCTAATTCGACCTTACCGCAAACATCCCTCAAAGCAGCCTGCGATAATTGGCTAATGGCAAATTTGTATTGCTCCACCTCTAAAACTGCTTTCTCAGGGTCATTGATCTTAAAAAATACCACCCCGTCTATGCTACAAGGCACGTTGTCCTCAGTCATCACCTCCTGGGAAACAATATTTATGGTGATCACTCGAATGTCCACCACCTGGATGGTTTCGACTATGGGAATGATCCATCTAAACCCGGGTTGTAAAGTCTTTATATACTTACCAAACCTGAATTTTAAAGCTCTTTTGTATTCAAATACGATTCGTATGCCGGACAGCAGAAAAACCCCGAAAAGGATTCCGGCAAATAACATTGGATTCATAATCTTGTTTTTTAATTAATTCTGAAATGATACCGTATCATTCATTGTTATAAGAAATTGAATATCAGGTTAAAAAACTATGAGATTAATCATCTGGGAGATTCAGCAACTGATTTCTTGGAAATGAAAAAACCCTTACATTTCTGCAAGGGTTTCATCGTGAGTGTGGGAATAAAAACTATCTATGAATAGCATAACTACTGGCTCGGGCATACAGCGCGAGCTTTTCGTAAAACTTCCATTCCTCTAATTTTTTCTTCCACCAGTGTAATAGTTTTTTCATACGCTACCTCTTTATAAAAGTTAATACTCAGTTACAGGACCAAACGTCCATACTTAGCGTAAGCCACAGGTTTTTAAGGAATTGACAGGTTGACATTCCTGTCTAGGAAGATTCGAGTGAAGTATAAATGTACGAAATTTCTTTGAATGCACGTATAATTCATTCGAATTTAATTAGATACAACGGGTGTATTTTGCTTCTTTTTATACCATAAATGGGTCATTGACTTTTATCGTATCTTTAGCTTTCTAAAAAAATAACTATGAAACTTCGATTATTCCTCGCTTGTTTTTGCCTTACTTTTATGGGGTTTTCCCAAGGCACGAACTATGAATTGGTTTGGTCCGACGAATTTGACGGTAATGGCGCTATTAATACAGACAAATGGTTCCATCAAACCTTGCTTCCCAACGGACAAAGTTGGTACAATGGTGAAATTCAGCATTACACAGACCGAATCGATAATTCTTACGTAAGTAATGGAACACTCAAAATCGTAGCCAAGAAAGAAACTTTTACGGACCAGGGTGTAACCAAAGAATATACATCCGCCAGACTAAACTCTAAATTTGCCTTCACCTACGGTAGAGTAGAGGTGCGGGCAAAATTACCATTTGGCGTGGGCACCTGGCCCGCAATCTGGACTCTAGGTCAAAATATTATCGAACCGGGTGGCTATTGGACCGATACCTACGGAACCATAGGATGGCCAGCTTGTGGAGAATTGGACATCATGGAACATTGGGGCAATAATCAGGATTTCATTCAAAGTGCCACACATACGCCATCCAGTCATGGGAACACCGTAAATAAAGGAGGTAGAATTGTAACCGATGTTTCAAACACCTTTCATATTTATGCTATGGAATGGGATTCGGAGAAAGTGGTATTTTCTGTGGATGATATTGTGCATTATACCTACGAACCTTCCGTCCAAAATCCGGATACCTGGCCATTTGATGAAAATCAATACCTTCTTTTAAATGTGGCAATTCTTCCGGAAATCGATCCTGTTTTTACAGAAAGTGAAATGGAGATCGACTATGTACGAGTGTACCAGGAATCAATTTTATCCAACGAAACTTCGGATATAGGCCTGGCGGATATTGAGTTTGCCAGCCCGTCAAGAGATTCTTTGCAAATCAAAATTCCGGAGGAGAAAATAGGCACAACGGTAACGATTTACAGTCCCAACGGTAAGTTCGTTGCGACCTATACTTTGTATGATGAGCTAACCACCCTGGACCTTAGTTCAAAAGCTTCCGGGCTGTACATGCTTAAAATTGTGACTAAGGAAGGTACTTTCTATAAAAAAGCGATCAAGAACTAGATTCTGCCTTTAGATCTCTGTAAATAAGAGATATGTATACGTCATTCAGTAAAATGTATACATATTCCAAAATTGACACCCCTAATTTTGCCTTGTAATTTTAAATCAATTAAAATGAAAAAGGTAATATTAATCACAGGAGCATCATCGGGAATGGGCAAACATGCTGCCTTAGCACTTATTAAAGAAGGTCATGTGGTATATGGTGCTGCCAGGCGCATAGAGAATATGAAAGATCTCGAAGAAGCTGGCGGACATGCGATTCAGATGGATATCACCAATCCCACGCAAATTAAAGGAGCCGTCTCTCAAATTGTTAATGAACAAGGTGGTATCGACGTGTTATTCAATAATGCCGGGTATGCGGTATACGGTGCGGTTGAAACTGTATCCATCGAAGATGCCAAGAGGCAATTTGACGTAAACTTATTTGGTCTGGCTCGAATTACAAAGGAAGTTCTACCCTATATGCGTAAAAGCAAAAGCGGATTGATCATAAACACTTCGTCCATGGGAGGTAAGATATACACTCCTTTTGGCGCCTGGTATCATGCCACAAAACATGCTTTGGAAGGTTGGAGTGATTGCTTGCGGCTTGAATTGAAGCAATTCAATATCGACGTTGTGGTGATTGAACCCGGAGGCATAAATACCGAATTTGGAGCCGTTATGTACGATCCCATGGTAAAGCGTGCCGAGGGCACTCCCTATGAATCAATGAGCAACCAACTGGCTGAGGCCATGCAAAACATGTATAGTGAAAACTCACTTTCATCTCCGGATGTAATCACTAAACTTGTTGTAAAGGCCATAAATGCTCGAAGGCCAAAAACCCGCTACGTGGCCGGGAAGTTCGCAAAACCTATGATGTTTATACGTAAATATTTTGGCGATCGCGTATTCGATAAAGTGATCATGGGCCAAATAAAAGCCAAACCTGCTTAATCCTTACTTTTGAATAAAAGATAGTATCTTGTTTTTCCTCAATAATAGTATTTTATGAGTGACATCATTCGAATAGGAACAGTGACCGAGGCGCATGAATTGTTGAGACTGGAACCTCCAAAACATCCATTGATTTCCGTGATGGATGTGAAAGATATGCCCGATCATAAGGAATTTGGCGATGCCCGTTTCGCATTGGATCTTTATATCATCTCACTGAAGGATGGGGTTACAGGTTCCATGGGCTATGGACGTAATACGTATGATTTTACCAATGGCACGATGATTTTCAGCAAACCCAACCAAGTATTCACCTCGGGTTCAAAAGAAATTGAAGCAGACGCCAAAGGATGGATGTTGATATTCCATCCCGACCTGATCCGTAGTTCCGAACTTGGAGCAAATGTTGACAACTATACTTTTTTTTCATATGAAGTGAATGAAGCGTTGCACCTTTCAGAAGAAGAAAAAAAGACTGTTACGGAAGTGGTCAGGAAAATAGAAAAGGAGTACAGTCAGATGATCGATGCCCACAGCCAAAAACTGATCATTTCCAACCTGGAGTTATTGATGAATTATTGTACTCGCTATTACGATCGTCAGTTTTATGTGAGGACCAATCATAACAAGGATCTTATCTCTAGTTTCGAAAGGCTCCTGAATGATTATTATAGCTCAGACAAACCTATCGAACTTGGACTTCCTACCGTTCAGTATTGCGGGGATGAATTGAACATGTCACCAAACTATTTGAGTGATCTGCTGAAAAAAGAAACCGGAACAAATGCTAAAGATCATATCTATTCTCACGTCATTAATAATGCAAAGAATAAATTGCTGGGAACGAATGAACCGGTGAGCGCTATCGCCTATAACCTTGGCTTTGGATATCCTCAACATTTCAGTAAACTTTTCAAGAAAAAGGTGGGCTTGAGTCCCGTTCAGTATCGTAGCTTGAATTAATCCCGGTAATTATTTTGAAAATAATTCTAATACTTCTTAAACGTATGTTGATTGCAATTGTTGGTCTGATCGTATTAGTGGTCCTTTTCTATTATGCTTTTGTGTCCTTTTATCCTAGTTTTGGTGGTGATTTAAGTGAAACTGACAAAGAACAATATTCCGTTTCGGAAAATTTCAGAAATGAACAATTCGTGAACGTAAAAAATGTCCCCGAAGACCTTAGTTTCGGGGAAATGCTTTCCTTGTCGAGAAAATTCTTTTTTACTAAAGTACCCAACTCCCGACCCGAACAGCAAATCCCAGTACAATCTATCGATTCCTCTTCCGTGGCAGAATATAATGGGGAGACCCGACTGGTATGGTTCGGTCATTCCTCCTTCTTGTTGCAGATGGATGGTAAAACACTGCTTATCGATCCTATGTTGTCTGAAGTACCGGCGCCACATCCGTTGCTTGGAGCTAAGCGCTTCAATGAGGAAAATCCGCTGGACACAGACAAGCTGCCCAAAATCGATGCGGTGGTTATTTCCCACGACCATTACGATCACCTGGATTACAAAACGATCAAAAAAATAAAAGACAAGGTCTCAAAGTTCTATGTTCCTCTTGGGGTTAAAGTACATTTGCTGGCTTGGGACGTTACGGAAGAAAAGATCGTTGAACGGGACTGGTGGGAGGATGCCAATCATGACGGAATCCAGTTGGTCTGTACTCCCGCTCAGCATTTTTCAGGAAGAAAATTCAATAACCGTCAGAGTACTCTTTGGAGTTCCTGGGTTATAATTGGAAAAGAGCAAAAGTTGTTTTTCAGTGGTGATAGCGGCTACAGCGATCATTTCACGGCAATAGGGGAGGCCTATGGTCCGTTCGACTTTGCCATGCTGGAATGCGGGCAATACAATACTATGTGGCCCGATATTCATATGTTTCCGGAGGAGACGGCGCAAGCTGCACTCGATGTCCGCGCAAAAGCGATGATGCCTATCCATTGGGGAACTTTCAAACTGGCGCTCCACGAGTGGACAGACCCAATTCTCCGGGTACAAGCGAAGGCTGCAGAGTTGAATGTTCATCTGGTGACACCCATAATAGGAGAACCTGTAATCCTCTCCAAACTTCCCACGACCCAATCAGAATGGTGGAAATAGAAGTGTCGCCATATTTCTTTAGAGCTATCTTTTAATAATTCAGAAATAGTATATTTTCTTGAAATTTATGTGATTTTTCTGCGGAAGGATACACTGATAGAGTATACAAACAACTGAATGCACCAAAACGAGTTCACCGAAATTATCAAGCAAAACGAAGGGCTGATTTACAAAGTCACTCGCATCTACAGCAAAAAATATTTAAGGGGAGATGTCTCTTTGAACGGGACTAAAGTTGTGATGGTAAGTTAACATTAAAATATTAATAATTCAAAGTATTAGTATCCTATTTTATTGAAAACCATATTATTAGTAACTTACCAATTCAAACAAAATACTTCAATTATGAAATGGAAACTTATTTTGGGGTTGTTTCTATTCTCGGCATTCTTCAGTATTCAACCTGCGAAAGCTCAAACAAATGCCAGCGTGGCGGAGCTGCAGGAATTCTTTAACGGACAACAATTACTCATTACCTACAGGGATGGCGAGGCGCTCTACGGAACCTATTATTTCCTGGAAGTACATTATTGCCCTAATGGTTACTATGGATTGTACGGAAACACTGTAAAGCGAACGGTACTGGATAACGAACAGAAATCTAATTGGCAGGAATATGGCAGTTGGAAGATCACCACACAAAACGGACTCAATGGTATCCATTACGCGGCCACTAATGGTAGTCAGAATTTTTATCCTATGTACCGGCTTCAAAATGGGGACATGTTCCTTAGTGAAGGGGTTTCTATTGTAAAACAAGGGATGGCGATATGCCAGTAGTTCATTATGACCTAAATCATAGAAATTGGGATTTGTACTGCATAGATTTATCCTTCAAAATCTATGCATATGAAAACTCTTGAAACACTCTCACATAGAATACCGTTGTTGTTTCTCACAGTCTTGGCTCTGTTATGCATAACTGAAATGCCGGCGCAAGTATTGATTCAGAAGAAACCTACGACCAAATCCGCGGAGAAAGAGGAACCCCAGGACATTTACTGGAACGTAAAAGCCTATAGTCATGACGGACAGCTACTGCGCATTAAAGCTATTGATGATTCCGGTAAAATTTTCGATGTGAAGGCGATCCAGACTTCCGACGATACGAGTGTGCTGAATGTAAAAGCACTTGTTGATGGAAAACGACTACCCATTAAACTCATTGTAGAAGAAGGTGCCCCTTATTACGCCGTAAAGGCCATTCGACCGGATGGAACCCTGATGGGAGTAAAGGCGTTAACTCCGCGTGGAGAACCACTAAATATAAAAGGAATCAACCGCACAGGTAATGTGATCAATCTTCGGGCGATTACCCAGGAAGGAATATTCTTTAATATAGTGGCTGTTTCACCAGAGGGCGTTATGAATTATGTAAAAGGTTTAAAGATGA
This sequence comes from Flavobacteriaceae bacterium, assembly GCA_009827225.1. GTDB lineage: Bacteria > Bacteroidota > Bacteroidia > Flavobacteriales > Flavobacteriaceae > Aureisphaera. Next base: position 44,587 of record WUAI01000022.1, read on the forward strand.
TGGATGAAGATCAGGAGGCAATTATTAATGGGGTCCCTGTTTTTGCCCATGTGAAAGCCCTGAAACAATAAATAATTAGCTGAAAAAATTCTTCCATGCCTGGCTGTACCGCATCGTAATTTTTGTATTTTTAATAAAATAAAACCCGAATTATGAGAAAACTACAAAATATAGGCCTTCTAAGTGTACTTTTTTTATTTACCGCAACGTTATGGGCCACGCCATTCTCAGATACCGAACCAAAAGTAGGAGACGTGCTAGTCATCCAGGAAACCGAAAATGGGAATTACGATGCCATCAAATTTCCTGAGCGAAACATACTGCATAAGAAAACTGGCCTTTCTCAATATAACAGGGTAGAAGGGATGGCAGTAGAAGTCATAGCTGTTACGACAAATGCGAAAGGGGAGACTGTGGTGACCATTCAGCCGAAAGACGGTTCTAAGTTTTTCCGATACTGGAAAAGTGTGAAAGCCAATTACCAAAAAGCTATTGAAAACGGGGAATTGAAATAATTCCATTCTCATTCACACCTAAAAAACCCATTGGAGGTATATAAATACCTTTTATCATTCTTATGCCACGCTTTTTTCTCGCACTTGCAATCTTTTGTTCGTTATTAATTCTGTCTTGTAAGGATAGTGCAACTACTGTAAACACCAGCCCTGAAGGCGCGTGGGAGTCGATTGGCTACGGAAGGGTTGCTATCATTGAAAATGGTGAATTCGAATTGTATGATGTGACTACAAAGTCTTGCCTGTTGCTTCTTGAGGGCAATATTGAAATCTACGGGGAGTCTCTCAAAGTATCCGGCGATTCTATGTCGATTAAAGACGGTATCAACAATTACCATTTCACGAGAATTCAAGATCTTCCCGAACTCTGCACAACTGCCACGGATTCTGTCCTCGCTATCGATCCCGTCCACAATTTTGAAGTGTTGTCCGAAACTTTCAGTAGTCATTATGCCTATTTTAAACTTCGGAATGTCGATTGGAATGCCACGTACCAAAAGTATCATGCCAAAGTAAATCCGGAAACCAGTCCTGCCGAACTTTATATTATCATGGAAGATATGCTGGACGAGTTTAACGACGGCCACGTGTATATAGACGCCCCGGATGAAGTGATGATCGCAGCAGATTCGTTACGGCAGATTTCTGCTGAAATTTCCGAAGAAACAGAAACGGAAAGTCCTCAGAAGGTATTCAATAACTATGGTGTTGCTGAAATGATCGCGAATCACTATCTCGAGGAGAAACAAATTCGTGCCAACGGTATGGTACGCTGGGGTAGATTGAAAGAAAACGTTGGGTACATCCAGGTGAACCAGATGATGGGCATGGTGAACTACGGCATTCCTGATAGCCTATCTTTTCGGGATTATTGGATGACCTACTTCGGAATGATGAACGAAGATCTAGAGCATTCTGAAAATGAACGAAAGGGCATTGTGGGTATTATGGATGAAGCCATCGCCGACCTTGAGAATACGAAAGCCATCATCCTGGATGCGCGATTTAATGGAGGAGGGCAAGATGAAGTAGGGCTCGAGATCATGAGCAGGTTCAACAATGAGGAAAGGCTGGTATTCACCAAGCAGGCAAGGGTAGGAGAGGACTATACTGCACCGAACAAAGTGATATTGCACCAGGGAAAAAGCTTGTATGATAAACCTTTGTACCTATTGACATCATACGAATCGGCCAGTGCGACTGAGATAATGATTCTCAGTTCTTTATTGCTGGACAAGGTGACTCGGATTGGCTCTGCGAGTGAAGGTGTTTTTTCGGATGTGCTGGACAAAGCACTTCCCAACGGATTCGAATTCGGGCTCTCCAACGAGGTCTACCTGGATACACAGGGAAATAATTACGAAGGGATCGGAATTCCACCTGACTTAGAAATGGGATATACGCGCGACAAACAAACTTTCTTTAATACAATAGTAAATGCACTCCCATCCGGAGGGGATCCGGCAGTGGAACGAGCGATTGATTTAATCAACAATTCAACTCAGTAAATCGACAGTACAATCTTTTCTGTTGTGTCATAATGAATGATTTTTGCTAATTTGAAGCAATTATTCATCATCAAAACAACCATTATGACCGCTTCAGAAGTATTCTCCATTGCTAATCTCATAGCGATGCCCATGTGGGTCCTCATGATTTTCTTACCTAAATGGAAGGTAACCCAATGGCTTATAAAGTTTAAATTGATTCCACTTGTATTGGCACTTATCTATGCTGTCTACATTATTATGACCATGCTGGACGGCCCTGCGTTGGACTTTGGAAGTATGGAATCTGTCATGGAACTCTTCAAGGATGACAGGGCGTTACTGGCCGGATGGGTACACTACCTGGCTTTCGATCTTTTGATAGGAATGTGGATGCTCGACCAGAATAAACAACTCAAGATCCATCAGATCATCATGGCGCCGATTCTTTTAGCGACCTTTATGTTGGGACCTGTTGGTTTCCTCTTATTCATGATCATTCGTGCCACTAAAAAACAATCTCATGAAGCAGCTTAGACATGTAATCAGGACTGTTAGATCGGAAAGCCCAATTCTATTTACGATTGCGATGTTCCATTTTTTGGGTGCATTGATCTGTATTGGAGGGTTGTTAATTGATGAGCGAACCTTAATGGGAGTCAATGTTTGGTTAAAACCATTGAAATTTTCTATTTCAGTAGGAATCTACATTCTAACTGTAGGATTCCTTACCACTTTGTATCCTTTTTCTAATCTGAAAAGAAACATCATCAACAATATCGTTTCGTTTACATTATTGCTGGAGGTTGGAATTATTTGTTTTCAGGGTGCGCGTGGTGTGCAGTCGCATTACAATCAGTCGAGTCTATTTGACGGAATTCTCTTCGGAATGATGGGACTTCTTATTGCGATCAATGTTTTGGTGATGGCTTTTCTGGCTATTGAAACCCTCCGACTCAAAATGAAGGTTCCCCGACCTGTTCAATGGGCAATATTGATGGGTTGGCTGATTGTGATCTTCGGAAGTTGGATAGGAGGGCAGATGATTAGTCAGATGGCTCATAATGTAGGGATAGCCGACGGCGGGGAAGGGCTACCAATTGTGAACTGGAGTACCCTTGGTGGTGATTTGAGGGTGGCTCATTTCTTCGGACTTCACGCCATCCAGGTGGTACCCTTATTTGCGCTCCTAATTAATAGGAAATGGAAAGTTTCAGTAAGAACACAAAACCTGGTCGTTGTAGTCTTTGGCTTATTATATTTTGCATGGATCGCCTATACTTTTTACCAGGCGAAACAAGGAATGCCCTTTATTTCGATGTAGAAACAACGTCACCTCGAGCGCCCGCCAGAACGAAGACTTTCGGGCTGGCAGTCGAGAGGTCACTAAGAGCGCCCGCCAGAATGAAGTCTTTCGGGCTGGCAGTCGAGAGGTCTCGTTGAACGCCCTCCTTCGTTCTTGAAACTTCGGAGGACTTGCAGTCGAGAAGTCTCTAATTAAACCGATGCCCCACAGACACCTGGAAAGACAAAATGGTGGATCCTTCCGAATCACCACCTTCTTTGCGCACTACATCCGACAATTTGAGGGTAGTTCTGAACTGTATAAACCAGTCTTCAGACACATCATAGGTGGCTCCACCGTTAATCCCGGGAGCGATTCTTTTAAATCGGTTCCGACTTTCGGTTTCTCCGGTTGTTCCAAACTTAGTGCGCTCGTATAATTTGATACCCGTATGGACACCACCATCGAGGGAGAGCCCATCCGCCACCGGAAATTTTCCGAAGAAAGGAAGATTCAGATAAAGAATACGATCGTAACCGCCGTTGAGTTCTTGTCCTTCGATGGCCAAATGCGGTTCGAAACCCAAAATAATTTCTTCAGTAAGAGATTTGTCGATTACTGCACCGGCATGTGGAAAAATGAGGTAGGAATTGTTCCCTACATCCCCGAACATATTAGAGGCACTTACTCCGGCTTTAACTGCGAAATCCCATCCGCTGAAGAAGGTGCCGGAACCAGTATCGTCATCTTGAGCACCGATTGGAGCAATGATTATTAGGAATACAAACAAAGTGGAAATTAAATGTTTCATGATGTTGTTAGTTAATTGATTTACAAATACATCGGGGAAACTTAGGAATGTCATCACTATAAAATTAAACCTTTTGTAAATAACAGAGTCATAGAAGCAAATAAGGAAAACAACTAGTAATTAATTAAAATTCTTAGCCATGTTAAAAACCATAGGAACCCTTTTAGTAAGCGCTGTATTTTTTATCAGCTTATCAAGTTTCGAAGCCCCAACCGTAAAGAAAGAATGGGTAAAGCTGGGTAGTAAGAAAGTAGATTATCGCTTGGATCGCGATGTGATCTTAGTCGGACCGCAGGACGGACTCTTCACCAAGCTAAAGTTGGTGGTGACCAACGGAAGCCTGAATATGCATAAAATGAAGGTGCATTATGCCAACGGAACGAGTCAGACCATCGAATTACGTCACAACTTCAGCAGAAGATCATCTTCCCGAGTGATCGATCTGAAAGGGAACAAGCGCGTCATAAAGAAAATCACCTTTATTTACGATTCGAAAAATGTCTCCCGCAGAAAAGCAAAGCTGCATGTTTTTGGGAAACACTAGATCGTAAACCTTTATCTATCAACGTGAACCGCCTGTGAGGGCGGTTTTTTTATGATCCTTCGGAAATGTTAGATACTGCAAGGAATTCTGTTTCAGAATAATAGCTATATTGTTGATGAAATCAGAATATGATGAAGTCGGCAGCCCGATATACATTCCGTTTCAGCTTGTTTTTCCTATTGTTTCTTGCGCTGAATGCCTGCAAGAGCAATGACGATATGGTGGTGCAGGAAGAAGAACAGGTAGAGGAGGAGCAGGAAGAGCAAGGGGAAGAGGACCTGTTGGTTCGATTAAATAATATAGACGGTATTACGGCCACCGAACTCCCTTCTGAAGACCATTTTGCGCGATTATTCGAAGTGTGGGTGACTCAGCCCATCGATCATAACAATCCGAGTGGGGTAAAATTTCAGCAGAAAGTATATATAGGGCATGTGGATGAAAATGAACCGGTAATATTCGAAACTGAAGGATATTCCAGATCCTCCCATCGTACAAGAGAGATTTCATTCATATTAGGGCTCAACCAGATTGCCGTGGAGCACCGTTTTAACGGGGATTCCAAGCCCAATAGTATCGATTGGACAAATCTCACCATCTGGCAGGCCGCCAATGATCATCATCGCATCGTAGAACTCCTAAAGCCTTTGTATTCGGGCCGTTGGGTCTCCAGCGGAGTGAGCAAAGGAGGTGATACCGCTTTGTTCCACCGACGCTTTTTCCCGAATGATGTAGCGGGTACTGTAGCTTTTGTGGCGCCTATATTGTTTGAAGAAAGGGATGTACGGTTTTTGGAATATTTCGAGAGCCAGGGAGATGAGGCCTGCCGACAAAAAATGCGCGATTACCAACGCAATATGTTGCTCAATATCGACGAATTTCCTCCTTTGTTTGATGACTATGTGGATTTTGTGAATACCACCTATGGTACCGATATCACGTTTTCCTTGTCCTATGAAGCCATCGTATATTTTGCTACAAGGGAGGATTACGCCTTTGAATTCTGGAGTTCCGAAACCGAGAATTGTGACAGTATTCCGGAGAATGATGCGAGTGTACAGGAATTATTCGATCATTTTGTGGCTGTATTTGACATATTTCTGTTCTTTTCCGATTTCGGCACTGAATTCTGGACGCCCTGGTATTACCAGAGTTTGACCGAGATTGGCAACTATGCCTTCGATGCATCGCATTTAGAAGATCTGGAGATGGAATTCGATCCGCTGGTGGATTTGGGAATCTCTACGACCTTTGACCCGACAGCCATGAACGATTTCGCCAACTGGTTTGCCACCGAAGCCGAAAATGTAATCCTTATCTATGGAGCCGATGATCCCTGGACAGTGGGCGCCCTGGAAGCCAATGGAAATGAATCCGTTTTAAGAATCGTCAATCCTGGAACCAAGCATAGCACGGGAATTTATAACCTGGGAGCCGGAGATAGAGGAGCAATTTTAGAGATGTTGGATAGTTGGTTGAATCAAAAGTCTTATTCTTAGGAATTAGATCTTTAATCGTAATTGAGTTTTGGCATAAAGAACTTGTCAAGACTTAAGGTAACACCAAACTGGGTGGAGTAAATAATGTCATCGTATCTAATATTCATATAATCTCGACCATAGTAAATTGACACAAAATATCCTATAGATCTATGATTATTTGGTGACATTTCAAAAAATCCACGAATAGCAAATCGATACTTGTTATCATTTCCTTCTGCCAAAGCAAGATTTGGAACAAAATCGTCTAAATTTCCAATAATGTATTCGGTTTCTACACGGAAATGATAAGCCATTTTATTCTGTAGTCTTTCAGTACGATAATCATACTTAAAAATCGCTCTATTTTTCCCATATGCATCTTCTTGTTCCTTTGAAAATGCAAAGGTGGATTCTTCGGTACCTAAGTCCAATCGATATCCTAAGCTAAACTGATGTAATGAATTGTGTAATTTATTGTACCAACCTCTCGTCAACTGACCATAAAAGTAATTGGTAGAAAAATCTCCATCTCGGTATGAATTTCTTTTGAAATCTGGATTTTCCTCATTGGGGACAAAAAAGAATCCCGGTGCCTGTCCATTACTATAATGATGGGCCTGTATGAGTAGATTCCAAAACTTTAAATTATCCGGTTTAAAATTGATTTTTTCTTCAACTTTATTATCCTTAAAAATTCCTCGGGTAAAATTGTTATGTAAAGCAATGTACCAGCTGAACCCAACCTTGTTATTTCCCGGTAAAATTGGTTTAGAATCATCTAAGGACATTCTAAAATTACCATTGTAATCAAAAGTAAACATATGTCTTTGATTAACTCTCCATCCCTTGGGTTTACCAAAAAACAAAGGAAAACTGAGGTTTATATTAGCCTCAATTAAACTGAAATCGCTATTTGCGCCTTCGCCTTGTTCCAACGGAATTCTGCGTTCATCAATTGAAGGAATGAAAGGTAACACAGATGCATATGAAGGTTCCATATTGGCAACCCAAGCTCTTTGTAGTAAGTAATTAACTTTATCTTTGAAACCGACTTCCATACGTTCTAATTCTGTTAAGCCTTCCAACTGATCTTTTTGCTGAGCATCACATACAGTCAAACCAAAAACAAATAAGAATACAGCGTAGCGAATTGCATTATTCATAACTCCAATTTTTAAAGCCCTAAATAGGGTATTAATATTCAAAAATTTAAAAGGAGTTAAATCCGCAGAGTTGCGATGAAGTGAATTAAAGTTACAAAATAGAGTTGTACTTGGTTCAAAGAATTATAAAAAATGCGTTATTTCAAAGAAATGGGGTATGAGTATTAAATTTCCTATTTTACATAATATAAATTATAGTACACATACAGCAAATGGGTGGATACGCTAGTATTTTACATAACTGTAGATATCGACGGCCACGGCTATATCGTCAACAATTATGTAAAAGCCCATTGCGTTTCGCGCAAGCGGA
>WUAI01000023.1 GCA_009827225.1 Flavobacteriaceae bacterium
CGATGGTCACGTCGTTGAGTACGTTCAAATCAAACATGTTTCCATTGAAAGAGTTCCCTCCTGCGAAGGTAGTCTCCAATGAGGTAGGTGTTCCTGAACTATCCACAGTGGCAGTCCATCCACAAGCATCGTTAGCGCTGATCAAGAGATCACTTACGTCAATACTCGCCATTCCATTTGCGTCCAGATCAACTTCAATGGCCGTAGAAGTCGGTGCGGTAAAAGTTTGACCGGAATTTACACTTCCCGGAGAGGAGGCTGCCGGTGCATTCCAAACAAAATCGGCAGAAGTGTTCCCAGTTCCCGTCAGTTGAAGAGATTCTCCAATTTGTGTTCCAGAACTTTCAGAAACACCTATATCAGTTGACATCATTCCATCGGCTATACCACCAACGGCAGTGAATGAACCTTCATAACTAAGGAATTGGAGAACTTCTCCATTTTGAGCTAAAACTATTCCGTCAGGGGCACCATTTTGAATTCCGGTAATCGGGAAGTTTACGGCTCCAAAACCGTTTCCTTCATCATCAATGGTTCCGCTTAACACTACATTGTCGTATTGCGCCCCTCCGTTACCATTGTAAAGTACCAGTGAGTAGGTACTTAAATCGGTGCCTGCTGGCCCTGCAATTTCGATGGCCTCATCCTGATCGGCACCCGTGTTGTCATAATGAATTTCATTGATAAATACTGGGGCACCGGTTACTTCTCCGGCGCATACAATTACCGGAGCTATATTATCTTCCACCGTTACCGTAGCCTGACAAGAAACTGTGTTACCGCTGTCATCAGTTACAAATACCTCAAGAAGTACATCGCCTACATCAGCACAGGTAAAGTCTACTGTTGGGCCAATTGGGATGCCACCGCCTCCGGTGGTATAGTTGATCGTACCATTCCAAACTCTAGGACTAAAGATTCCTCCTGTAAATGGCGCGTTGGAAGCAGAACCTAGGTCAATGGTTAAATCTGCATTGCTGAAATTCTGGTTACTTCCATCTCCATTGGTATATTCATGTGTATTAGCACCGTCCATTACCAAGGCCATGGCATAGGTAGTGTTGGCACTCAATGTGATCGCAGACCCCAGGGTCAATACCGATGGGTTGTCCTCTCCGGCAGTTGTACCGGTAGCGGTTCCGATCGCTGCGCCCCATGCACCCGCATTGGTTTCATTTCCTACATAGGTTCCTACGAAAGAATACACATCTACTGAAATGGCAGTTCCGGAAGCGAATGTATTCACATCCAGTCCGTTCACGTCAATATCGTTGGGTCCTACCGTTACATCAAAGTACACCGCTCCACCTGGGGCTCCTCCGTTGTTGGAACCAAAGACAGTGGTAAGCGATCCAGAAGCTCCCGGAGGAGATCCGGCTTCAATGGTAGAGATTCCACAGTTATCCGTAGCAGAAGCTATCAGTTGATCTGCATTTATGGTCGCCATTCCGTTGACATCCAATTCAACTGTAATGTCCTGACATGCAATTACAGGATCTTCAACATCCAAGACCGTAATATCAAAAGAACAAGTACTGGTTACCCCTAAGAACGAAGTAGCCTCGAAGGTTACCGTAGTGGTTCCAACAGGGAATTCATCGCCCGATCCAAGTACACCAGGATCCGGAGAAATTTGAACCACAGTTGGAGGAGGGTTGCCTACGGGATCATCACCGTCAATGGCGATCGCATCAGCGTAGACCACAACCGCACCACAGGCATTCGGGTCACTGTCGGCTACCACGTCCATAGGACACGAGATAATCGGAGGGGCGCCTCCTAGCGAAACTCCGGAGAATACGATTTCAGCGTAACCGGTAAAAGCATCTCCATGATTGGACAATACTTCTAGTCTCATATGTGTCGCATTCACGGCAGCAAACGAGAACATTTCAGGTCCTTCCGGTCCTGTTCCGGGCACCACCGCAAAATTGGAGGGGCTTCCTGGGACAGGAGTAAAGTTAGTGCCGTCAGTTGATGATGATACGATCACTCCATTGATACCGGTAGTACCAGCGGGGCCAGGGCCTCCGCCGTTTTGATTCCAGAATGAGAACCCGTCTATATCGAAAAGTCCTCCCAGAGCGTAATCAATCGTACCTGTGGCCGCTAGTGTTACCCAAGAATCGAATGGTGCAGTAGCAGTATGGTTTGCTGTCAGACTGGGAAATGCGTCTAAGCCAACCCCATTGATGGTATTTATCAAATCAGTACCAAATTCTGAAGGCATAGTGGACGAGGCACTTATCGGTACCACGGGAATTCCTGACGGAGCAGAAAAGGTTTGCCCCGCGTTGATACTACCCGGAGACTCGGCTGCAGGAGCATTCCAAACAAAGTCCGGGTACATGCTTCCTGTCCCGGTAAGTTGCAAAGATTCACCTACAGGTGTCCCACTGGTTTCCGAAACACCTATATCGGTAGACATCATTCCATTGGCAGTTCCTGCTGTTGCACTAAAACTTCCTTCATAACTCAAGAATTGAATAACAGTCGCAGTGTTATCAATCAACGCTAATCCGTCGGGAGCTCCGTTTTGTATCCCGGCTTGGAAAAAACTCAGGGCTCCAAAACCGGACCCTTCATCATCGATGGTTCCGGACAGGTTGATGGTGTTGTACAAAGAACCATTGGAACCATTATATAGTTCCACAGACCACCCGGTAAGATCGGTTCCGGCCGGTCCGGCAATTTCGACAAATTCACCGGTGTCAGCACCGGAATTGTCATAGTGTAATTCGTTTATAAACACGCCTTGACCATAGGTAATGGCGGCCGTGATTAAACAAAATAAGGTTAAGGTAATTTTCTTCATGAATTAAAATTTCAATTTGATTTTTATTAGAATCAAAGATAGATTTTTCAGAAGAGAAATAGGAAAAGGCCTACTTTAATTAAATGTAAAATTTGAAATAATTATAGCCACCTAATTCAAGGGAAGTTCTTGAGTCCGAAGTAGAATTAATTCAGTTTTTCGGTAAGCTTTTTAAAGACCTTTTTGGGATTTTTACCTTCATAAAGCACAGCATATACTGCATTGATTATCGGGGTCTTGGCCTTCTGTTTGCCACGTGCATGATTTAGCTCAAAAGCACTTTTGGTCGCATAATACCCTTCAGCAACCATGTTCATTTCCATTTGCGCACTTTTTACCGTGTAGCCTTTACCAATCATATTTCCGAACATTCGGTTTCTACTGAAAGTGGAATATCCGGTAACCAATAGATCGCCCAAATAGGCCGAACCGTTGATGTCGCGTTTCATCTTATGAACCTTCTTTACGTAACGTTTCATTTCGCGAATCGCATTACTCATTAACACGCTCTGGAAGTTATCTCCATATCCCAGACCATGTGCGATCCCAGCCGCAAGAGCATAGATGTTTTTCAGCATGGCAGCATATTCGGTTCCTATGATATCGTCGCTCGTGGTACATTTTATATAATCGCTTGACAGCATCTGTGCCACCAACTGTGCTTTTTCCTGATCGGCACAAGCAATAGTGAGATAAGACAGTCGTTCCAGCGCCACCTCTTCAGCGTGGCATGGTCCTGTAATTACACCGATGTCTTTAAAAGGAATATCATAATGGGTATAGAAATGATCTCCTACAATAAGGCTGCTTTCCGGAACAATACCTTTGATCGCAGAGAATATGACTTTTCCCTTTAAGGATTCTGATTTTTTCTGAAGTTCGGCCTCTACAAAGGCAGATGGGATCACAAAGATGAGGTAGTCTGCATAGCGAATCATTTCATCGATATCGTTACTAAGTTTTAACTGATCGATGTGGAATTCCACAGAACTTAAATAATTGGGATTGTGGTATTCCTTTTTAATATGTTCGAGGGCATTTACACTGCGCATGTACCATCCCACTTCATCAAGATTTTCACAAAGCATCTTCACAATAGCGGTAGCCCAACTACCTCCACCGAATACTGCGAACTTTTGCTTTTTTGACATGCTTCCCAATTTCTGAAATTCAAAAATACAATTATTATAGAAGATCATCCAAACGCTGTAAATAGTTGTAAAACAGAGAAATACAACTTTGGCATGCTTTTGGTTTCTAGCTTATAGAACCTTAAAATCCAATATTATGAGAACATTTAAATTACTATTCGGATTTGCCCTGGTGGCCTTATTGTTTTCTTCGTGTTATACCGAAGTTATTGTGGATGAAACGGAAGTGATTGATCCAACACCGACGATTACCTTGAATCAACTGCTGTCGAACTACGAACTTTGGTACGTGGACGTAAATCGTTCTAATGCCAGCGGACAGATCCCTTTCATGCAGATCGCCTTTACGTTTTCGTTCCGTAATGGAAATGTAATGGCAAACAATAATTTAGTCGGTATTGGCTCACAGGGTTATGGTTTTGGAATTGATGTAGGATTCTATGATACATTTGTGGACGAATTGGATATTTCCCATGACATCGATGGATTCTACACCTTCGAGGTTACCCAATTAAACAATCGTGAAATCGAATTATACTATCGCCCAGGAAACTTACGATACATTCTGGTGGGTTATCAGCGGGCCAATTTCGATTATGACCTGTTGTTCTACGACAATATTCATTATTTCATACAGGAATATGTAACCTGGGAGAAGGTTTATACAAGTCCGTATGGGGAGCTAAACGAGTTTGATTATGAAAACTTCCTGCAGTTCCTGCCAGGTGGTGGCGATGGAAATTTCCAGAGCTCAAGAGATTTCAATGGCACCCCTATTAATGATATCTACTGGGATTACACGGGGATTTATAATGTGGATGACGTGCAGGGAGACCCCTACTTGAAATATTTAACACTTGATTATGATTATTTGGGCAATGAATATTTCGAATTGAACGTTATTAATGACAGTACAATCGAATTGTTCCATACTCCATCGGGTACGTTATATCGATTCAGAGGAAAAGGATACATTCAGTACAAGAATCAGAGAAAGAAAATGCGCTTGTCTAAAGCCGACATCGAAAAAGAGATGATCAAGATAAGCTCATTCTAAGATATTCAATCCGCGATGTCGGATTCTTAAAAACTTTTGGTTGGTTATTTAGTTGAAATCGCCTCGTAAGTGTCAAAACTTATTGGGGCGATTTCTTTTTGTAGAAATTCATTTCATCCAGGTATTCCCAGACCTTATAAGGCAACATAGGTCTCACATTTTTCCCGGCTTCAACCGATTTACGAATGAAAGTGGAGGATAGTTCCATAATAGGAGCATTAACCTTTTGAATTCTGGGGTGATCCTGAAACTGATGTTCGACCGTACCTGCCGATATCCTTGGGTACACATAAATCGAATAGTTCTCCAAAATTACTTCATAGTTCTTCCACTTATGGAAACTTTTCAGGTTATCCTCTCCCATAATCAGACTGAAGTGATGATCAGGATATTGCTCTTCCAGATGAGTCAACGTATTTACGGTGTAATTTGGTTGCGGCAAATCGAATTCCACATTGCTCACCTTGAGCTTGGGGTAATCTTCCAATGCGATTCGAACCATGCTCAGTCTATGATGATCATCGAGTAAACCGCTTCTTTTCTTGTGAGGATTGTGGGGAGTAACCACCATCCAAACCTCGTCGAGGTCACTAAATTCCACCAAATGATTAGCAATAGTAAGATGCCCGATATGGATAGGATTAAACGTGCCAAAGTAGAGGCCTATTTTCTTCGGAAGTTTCATTCCTTTTCTGTCGGACTTTTTTTTTCTGAAATATGCTCTTTCACTAGCTCTTCTGCCTCTTTTAGGGCATTTTCGAGCTGATCATTTTCAATGATAAAATCGAATTGGGGAGCGGTGGCCATTTCAACCGAAGCTTTGGCGATTCGCATGTTGATTTTCTCCTCGCTTTCGGTTTTACGTTTTTTCAGGCGGATCTTTAATTCGTCCACACTTGGAGGTTTCACAAAAACGGCCAGCGTTTCTTTTGGATATTTCTTTTTGATACGCAAACCGCCTACTACGTCTATATCAAAAATAACATTACGCCCCTGGGCCCAAATCCGCTCTACTTCGGTTTTTAAGGTTCCGTAGAAATTATCACGATAAACCTCTTCCCATTCCAGAAAATCTTCATTTTTAATGTGCTGTTTGAAATCTTTGGTAGAAATAAAGTAATAATCTTTCCCGTCGATCTCATGCCCCCGTGGTTCCCTGGAGGTCGCAGAGATGGAAAATTCAAGGTTGAGTTCCGGGACATTCAGCAGGTGTCTTACAATGGTTGTTTTGCCACTGCCTGAAGGGGCCGAAAAAACAATGAGCTTGCCTCCTTTCATTACAACACGTTTAAGGCTTGTTCCTTTATCTTTTCAAGCTCGTCCTTCATTTGAACCACCAACTGCTGCATAGGTGCGAAGTTCGCTTTACTTCCTATGGTATTGATTTCCCGTCCCATTTCCTGTGAAATAAATCCAAGCTTCTTTCCATTCGATTGAGGTTGGGCAAGGGTTTCGATAAAATATTCCAAATGATTTTTTAGCCGAACTTTCTCCTCTGTGATATCATACTTTTCCAGATAGTAGATGAGTTCTTGTTCGAAACGGTTCTCGTCCACAGATTCTTTTAATTCCGAAACAGCCTTACGAAGACGTTCCTTCACATTCTCGATGCGTTGTGGATCCAGCTCGATCACTTCCTCTAAAAGTGTGGAAATATTTTCTACCCTGGAGCGAAAATCCTTTTCAAGGGATTTCCCTTCATCCGTTCTGTAAGTTATCAAAGAATCTAATGCCTTGTCCAAGGCTTTCAGTATACTGTTGAATTCGTCATCATCTATCTCGTCTCGCTCGGTCTTGAGTGCATCTGGCATGCGCACAGCCATTTTTAACAACTCTGTTTCATCTCCAGCCACCACCTTGCCTAACTGAGTCATATATTGTTTTACGACACCTTCATTTAGCTGGGTGTTCGTCTCTTCACCCGTAATTTCAACAAAGAGATTAAAGTCCACTTTCCCTCTAGACAATGATTTGGATATGCGATTTCTCATCGCCAGTTCCTTTTCACGATACACACTGGGAACCCTTGCGTTGAGATCCAGATTTTTACTGTTCAGAGACTTAATTTCTACGGTAATTTTCTTGGTAGGAAGCTCGATAACGCTTTTACCGTAACCGGTCATGGACTGAATCATATTCGTTGTTTATGCCATCAAAGGTAGTGATTTTAACAGTTTTGGAAGCACAGAATCGTCAAGAGCGTTTTCATTTTTGAATTCGATTCCCTTCTTCATCAAAAACCGATTTCAAATGGGATTCGGTAGTCCAGTAGATCGAGACGATCAATAATGTGTTCAGGACCACCGTGAGCAAAAGATTATATCCAGGAAGTAGATAATAAAAAAGTAAGGGAAACAAAAGGCTCAACAGACATAATTTGATCATTTGCCTCCCGGAATACCTATTGCCTTCGTCCCAGGTATCCTGATTGCGCATGGATCGCCGGGTTCTATATCCGTAGATATAGTTGATCTTTTTCGGAGGAAATTTCAGCAATACCCAACCAAGAACCAGCAAAAAGACGCAATAACCCATTGCCAGGTAAAAATGGGTGATATCAGTCAAGCTTAAGAAAGTATATTGATCAACGTAACTGTTGCATTAAACTAGTCCAGTCTTTTGATCTTGATATTTCGGTACCAAACCTTATCGTCGTGATCCTGAAGACCGATATGACCGGTCTGATATTTCCCGAATCCTTCCCAATCAGCAAATTTGGAATCGGCGACCATTGCATCCCATTCGTCGCCATGCACGGGGAAGGTGAATAATTCATTTCCATTAAATGTAACCTTGCCAAGATTGGTATTGTGATTCACCTCAATGACACATAAGTTCCATTCTCCAACGGGCACTGGTGCATCAAAAGGAGCCGCGATCATGTCGTACAGGGAAGCGGCGACATGGGTTTCAAATTTACCATCGGGATGCCCTACATTATCCAATACCTGTATTTCAGGGCCAGTTTCATAGGCTTCCGGGAATTTTTCATCTTCATGTACTCCCCAGAAAATTCCGCTATTTCCATTTTCTGAAATTTTCCATTCCAGGGACAGAACGAAATTGGTAAAAGTTTCTTTAGTGATGATATTTTTACCTCCTTCTTCTCCAGGGTTAAACGCCAATGTCCCATCTTCGATGGTCCATTCCGGGTACATTCCTTCTTGCAGATAACCACGCCATTGGTCCATAGAAGTTCCATCGAATAGGGTGATCCATTCTGAACTTTCTTCAGCTACTTTCTCTTCTGTGGTCTCCATGGTAGTTTCGGTTTCTGCAACTTCTTCTTTTTGGCCATCTTTACAGCCGATGAGGATTGTTGCTATTATTACGGTAAATATCGCTTTTCTCATAGGGTTCAATTTTATATTATAATCCTAAAATTTTTCTAAGTTTCTCTTTATCGATCTCTGCGCCGGCAAAATCATCAAAACGTTTTTGAGTGGCTTCAATGATGCGGTCGCTAATAAATTTTGCTCCTTCCCTGGCACCTTGTTCCGGACTTTTGATTACACATTCCCATTCCATAACCGCCCAGACATCACATCCGTATTCGGTGAGCTTGCTAAATACAGTTTTATAATCTATTTGCCCGTCTCCAAGGGAACGATAACGTCCCGCGCGATCTTTCCAATCGGAGTACCCACCAAAAGCACCTTTTTTCCCAGTAGGATTAAATTCAGAATCCTTTACATGAAAGGCCTTAATGAATTCATGGTAGTGATCTATATATTCCAAATAATCCAGCTGCTGCAGCACAAAGTGACTCGGATCATATAAAATATTTACGGCTTTATGATGATTGGTGGCCTCCAAGAAGCGTTCGAAAGTAATTCCATCGTGAAGATCCTCACCGGGGTGAATTTCGTAGCAAACTGCCACACCGTTATCTTCAAATTCATTGAGAAGTGGCAACCATCTCTTAGCAAGCTCTTCGAAGCCCATTTCTACCAGGCCTTCAGGTCGTTGCGGCCAGGGATGCCAGGTATGCCATAAAAGGGCACCGCTAAAAGTGGCGTGAGCCTTTAATCCCAGATGTTGAGAGGCTCTAGCCGCACTAAGCATTTGCTGGCGTGCCCATTCGGTACGTTTCGCCGGGTTGTTCTTACAATCATCCGGTGCAAAGTTGTCGAACATTAGGTCGTAGGCAGGATGAACCGCCACTAACTGACCCTGAAGGTGCGTAGACAATTCTGTGATTTCCAGGCCATAGGAGTTTATTTTTCCCTTTAGTTCGTCGCAGTACACCTTGCTTTCACCAGCCAGTGAAAGGTCGATAAGCCTGCTTTCCCAGGTGGGAATTTGAATGCCTTTATAACCCAAGTCGGCCGCCCATTGACAAAGTCCTTCCAGTGAATTAAAAGGAGCATGGTCGTCCATGAATTGAGCCAAAAATACAGCGGGTCCTTTGATCGTTTTCATACGTTTAAATTATTTCAGGGATTTCCAGACATTTCCTTCCCTATGAGATTGAACGGCGGTCTCGATGAAGTACATTCCACGAACCCCATCACGCATGGAAGGGAATTCTGCAGGGTCATAACTTTCACCTCTAACGGCTTTTGCCATCCCTTTATAAATGTTACCCATAGCGTCGAATATTCCTTCGGGATGGCCGGGAGGTAACTTGGTTCCATCAAGAGACAATTCGCTGTTATAGGAATGTCCAGGCTTCAAAATACGCAACGGCTTACCATCCTCCAGCAAGTACAGGTAATTAGGATTTTCCTGTTCCCAGCGCAGCCCCGCTTTTTTGCCATAGACGGCAACCCTGAAATTATTTTCTTCTCCCGTAGCGATCTGACTCGCTCGCAGTACCCCTTTTACATAGCTATCAAAGCGAAGCAATACCGTACCATCGATATCCATTTGGTTGTCTTCGTACAAATGATTCAAATCCGCTAAAATACCTTTCACCTCTAGGCCGGTCATGTATTCGATCATTTGATAAGCATGTACACCAATATCCCCCATGCAGCAGCTAATCCCCGATTTTTCCGGATCAAGGCGCCATGTGGTTTTGCGAAGTTCAGGATCGTGAATTATAGGATTGATCCAACCCTGATAGTATTGTGCGTCTACTTTTTGTATTTCCCCAATCACACCTTCAGCAATCATACTTTTCATTTGGCGAACCATAGGATAGCCGGTGTAAGTATGCGTCAAGGCAAAAAGATTATTGTGCTCCTTTTGAATTGATTCCAGTTCCAACGCCTCCTCATAGGTCATGGTCATGGGTTTCTCACAGATTACGTTAAAGCCTGAAGCCAGCAGCTTTTTGGCCATAGGGAAGTGCAAAAAATTCGGCGTGAGTATGGAAAAAACCTGTATGCGTTCATCTTCAGGTAGCTTCAATTCCCCGGCTACCATAGCGTCAAAATCCGGATAGATCCTGTCCGTCGGAATTCCGATTTCTTCAGCAAATTCAATACTTTTTTCATATTCCGGGTTAAAAACCGCCCCGGTCAATTGATAGGCGTCAAACATACTGGCGGCGACTCTATGCAATACCCCAATAAGGGAATCACCTCCTCCTCCAAGTACACCCCATCTTATTTTATTACTCATATACTATTCTTTGTATTCGATTTGTTCATTTTTAAACAGAAGAGCGAAAATTACAAATACCACTGCAGCAAAAATAGCAGGGAATATCCATACCTCTTTCCAGTTATGTTGTGCTTCAGCAATTAGATTAGCGTCCATCACTCTTCCCGATATGTAAAAACCGATAAGCATCCCAACACCATATGTTGCAAGAGTTATCAATCCTTGGGCAGCACTTTTAATTTTTTCTCCTGCTTTACTGTCGGTATAAATTTGTCCGGAAACGAAGAAGAAGTCATAACATATTCCATGGAGAACGATTCCAGTTATGATCATAAAAAAGAGGTCGCCAGTATCACCGAATGCGAATAACAAATAACGAACCGCCCAAGCTAACATTCCTACCAATATGGTTTTTTTAAATCCATATTTTTTAAAGAAGAAGGGAAGCAATAGCATAAACACTATCTCTGATACTTGACCGGCAATTGTCAATGCCGTTGACGCCTCAACTTCATTCTCGGTGAGAAAGACACTTAGATTTTGATAATAAAAGGCAAGTGGCACACATATTAATACAGAGGAAATGAAGAAAACGAGAAAGTTTCTATCTTTTAAAAGTTTTAATGCATCCAAACCTAGTATATCAGAGATACTTATTTTTTCATTTTTGCCTAATTTCGGAGGTGTTTTTGGAAGAATAAAACTAAATACTCCTAAAACTCCAGATGCGATCGCCGACATCAAGAAAGTATTTTTTAACAATCCCGCCTCAATGCTTTCTTTTGAGTCCCAAGCAAAAATGAAACTAATCGAAAGCCCTACCACGACCCATCCAATTGTACCCCAAACTCGAATTTTTGGAAATTGTTTTGTTGGATCGGACATTTGATGGAATGATACTGAATTTACTAGGGCCAGAGTAGGCATATAAGCAATCATATACCCAAGGACATAAGGATAGAAATTGGAAAAATCTGTAGCCACATATAATTTATACATAAGGAAAGCTCCAATTAGATGCAGCACTCCCAATATTCTTTCAGCATTAAAGAAACGATCTGCGATCAAACCTATAATGAAAGGCGCAATAATGGCACCCCATGATTGGGTAGAATATGCCATTGCTGTGTCACCCCCAGTAGCAGCAAGATTGTTTGGTAAAAATGAACTCATGGTAACAAACCAGCCTCCCCAAATAAAAAACTCGAGGAACATCATAAAGGACAATTTAAAATAAGTGAGCGATTTCATACGGTTGGTTTTATTTTGCTTTTGCGTAGGCTTTGTTGATCAAATTCTTAGTGGCCACGATTCCGTCGGGCTCACTTAAGGTTTCAGATTCATATTCCACTCCGATATATCCTTCATAACCAGCGTCCTTGACGATCTGTAGCATCTTATAGAAATCGATCTTGGTTTCATTTCCATCTTCGTCAAACTCGTAAGCCTTTGCACTTACCGCCATGGCAGCGGGCATCATCATTGCCAGCCCTTTATAGTAGTCCGGGAACTCTTCCACACATTTTCCCCATCGTTCTTCGTTCTCACGCTTAACGCACCAATTTCCGAAATCGGGTAAGGTTCCACAATTTGGCATATCCACTCCTTTGATCGCTTGCATTACCAGTGGGGCGTCGGAAGAAAGCCATCCGTGGTTTTCCGCCAGCACATTGATTCCCTTGGTAGCTGCATACTGGGACAATTTTCTTAATCCGTCCTGCACGACATCGATCCAAATTTCCGGGGCGTTAGTCCCAAATGTATTCACTCGAATGGCATGTCCGCCCATCTTATCCACGGCATCTACCCATTTCTTATGGTTTTCGACGGCCAGATTTCTTTTTTCCAGATTAGGATCGGCCAGGTCGCCTTCATGGTCCACCATTACCAATACGGTGGAAACGCCATGTTTTTTTTGTTCATTTATCAATGAGTCCACAACCGCATCGATCCCTAATTCTTTTACATCATCTTCATAGAATTGAGTAACGTATTCAACCGCATCGAATCCCAACTCTTTCGCATCGCGAGCAAAATTGTAAGGATTACCATCTGGCGCTTGGTAACGCATATGAAGCGACCATTGCGCCAAGGAAATTTTAGGAGATGATTCGGAATCAGCTTTGACTTCTGTTGTGGCTTCTTCATTTACCGCCTCGGTATCCTGAGTCTCTTCTGTAGAATTTTTACAAGAGATAACCAGCAGGCAAAGCATTAATAGCGTGGAGATTTCTTTCATAATTTTCAATATATATTTCCGTAGAAAGAAGTGCTTTCTTCGGCTTGGATAATTCTGCCCTAAGGTAGCTTTTTTTTGAAAAAAATTAGGTCGTATATTCGATTCTGTTATCATTTTCTCAGCCGAAAACGATTTCGTATTGCAATGAATTATTTTTAAGAGTTCATTTTTGCTAAAACCAAAAAAAAAATGGACATTTAAGGGTTTGGTTTGAAAAAGTTATAATAACACTGCACTTTTTCAGCCATGAATCAAAAGTTTAACTAACCCGTATATAATAGAAAGAAATGGCAAACCCGAATGAACAGTATGACGCGATTGTTGTAGGTTCCGGAATTAGCGGCGGATGGGCCGCTAAAGAACTATGTGAGAACGGTCTCAAAACACTTGTTTTGGAAAGAGGCCGAATGGTAAAGCACATAGAGGATTACCATACCATGAATATGGATCCCTGGGATTTTAAGTATAAAGGACAACTTCCCAAGGAAGAACAATCAAAACAAGAAAAACAAGCCCGGACGGGGTATACAACTGATGAAGCTCATCGTCACTTTTTTGTAAATGATCTTGATCATCCTTACAATGAGGTAAAGCGTTTTGACTGGATGCGAGGATATCATGTTGGTGGTCGTTCATTAGTATGGGGTCGTCAAAGTTATCGACTCTGCGATTTTGATTTTGAAGCCAATAAGAAAGAGGGAATCGCAGTGGACTGGCCGGTTCGCTATGATGATATTTCTCCTTGGTACGATAAGGTAGAGGAGTACATTGGTGTAAGTGGTGAGAACTTGGGATTACCTCAGCTACCAGACGGTAAGTTTTGCCCTCCGATGGAACTGAATTGTGCTGAAGAAGACCTTAAAGGGAAGATTGCAGATAATTATACTGACGGTCGTTTACTAACGATCGGAAGAGCAGCTCATATCACGGGGACAGGTACTTTTGAAGGGCGTTCAGCCTGCCAGTTCAGAAATCGATGTATGCGCGGATGTCCATTCGGTGGATATTTCAGCAGTAATTCGTCCACACTTCCGGCTGCAGAGAAAACAGGAAACCTCACACTCCGGCCCAACTCGATTGTGGCCGAAGTGATCTATGATGAAGCAAGCGGAAAGGCGAGTGGTGTCAAGGTTATCGATGCAGAAACCAAGGAAGAAATGGTATTCAATGCCAAAGTAATCTTCCTATGTGCTTCGGCAATTGCCAGTGCGGCTATATTGATGCATTCGAAGAGCGAGCGTTTCCCGAACGGAATGGGGAACGATAGTGGAGAGTTAGGCCATAATATTATGGACCACCATTTTAAAGCAGGTGCATGGGCAACAGTAGAAGGGTTTGAAGATAAGTACTATAAAGGACGTCGTCCGAATGGGATATATATCCCTCGATTCCGAAACGTTGGAGGAGAGACCGATCAACCGAATTTCAAGCGAGGATATGGTTACCAGGGAGGTGCAAGTCGAAGTCATTATGAAGAAATGATCGCCGAGTTGGCTTATGGTAAAGATTTGAAAGCTCAGGTAACCAAGCCGGGTAAATGGAGAATGTTGCTGTTAGGGTTTGGTGAGTGTCTGCCTTATCATGAAAACAAAATGATGCTGGATTATGATAATCTGGACCAGTGGGGATTACCCACTGTCACCTTCGATGTGGAATGGAAGGAAAACGAATACGAAATGAGAAAGGACATGGTGCAGCAGGCTGTTGAGATGCTGGAAAGCGCCGGTTATACTGAAATTGAAGAATGGGATGACCCGGGAGCACCAGGACTGGGAATCCACGAAATGGGAACAGCCCGAATGGGGAAAGACCCGAAAACATCGGTATTGAATGGAAACAATCAAATTCATGCCGTACCGAATGTATATGTAACCGATGGGGCCTTCATGACCTCGGCTAGTTGTGTGAATCCGTCACTTAGCTATATGGCGTTTAGTGCGAGAGCAGCACATCATGCCGCTAACCAAATTAAAAACCAAGCATAATGGATAGAAGAAGCGCACTTAAAAACATTGGATTGGGAGCTGGATTTCTTGTAGCTACCCCAACCATTATGAGCTTATTACAAAGCTGCAATAATGAACCTGAGTTTATTCCTGTTTTCTTCACACCGGGTGAAGGTCATGCACTGAGACGTATGGTGGATCTTATCATTCCTTCAGACGAACAAGTTCCGGGCGCAGTGGACGTTGGAGTACATTCCTTTATCGATCAATATTGTAATGCAGTTTTGGAGGAGGAAGATCAGCAAATGGTGAAAGCCGGCTGGGTGGCTATTGGAGATAAGTTCCGAAGCAAGTTCGAAAAAGAGCTGGCCGATGGGAAACCGGAAGAATTTACTCAGTTATTGGATGAATACTTAAAGACCTCCAAGGAAGAACAACGCGCCTATGGCGATAAAATGGGAGAGTTTATGATGGCATTTGCGGAGGACCCCAGTGCCACACCGGATTCGGATGCACTGATATTTTCTACTCTAACGGGAATGCGCGGTATCACTATCTGGGGTTGGAAATCAAGTGAGGAAATAGGAAAGAATGTACTATGGTACGATCCTGTGCCCGCCCAACAAATAGGATGTATTCCGCTTAGTGAAGCTGGCAATGGAAATGCCATGGCGCTTTAAATACTAAATGATGAAAAGACGAGATTTTATACAAAAGGGAGCCCTTGCAGGTTCCCTTTTTTCATTGGGAGGAACTGCACTGGGTTCCGAATTACGGAATCAATCCCAACTCTTACAGGAGGATGCAATGTATAAGTTCAATCTGCAATATGCCCCGCACGATGGAATGTTCAAGGCTCATGCAGGTGAGTCAATTTTGGATCAGCTTAGATTTATGGCTGATCAAGGCTTCACTGCCTTTGAGGATAACGAGATGAAGAATCGTAGCATGGATGAACAACGAGCCATTGCCACGATCATGGAAGAAAAGGGTCTTTCCATGGGGGTCTTTGTAGCTCATAAGATTTATTGGAAGGAACCAAACCTCGCCAGTGGGAAAGAAGCTTGGCGAGAAGAATTTTTGACCCACATCAGGGAATCTGTTGAGGTGGCAAAAAGGGTCAACGCCAAATGGATGACCGTGGTTCCCGGCCATGTGGATCTTCGCCTGAATGAACACTATCAAATGACCAATGTGATAGAAACATTGAAACGGGCGAGCGAGATTCTGGAGCCACATGGACTCGTTATGGTATTGGAACCACTCAATTTTCGGGATCACCCGGGCCTGTTTTTAACCGAATCACCTCAAGCCTACGAGATTTGTAAGGCGGTGGACAGCCCATCATGTAAAATACTTTTCGACATCTATCATCAACAGATCCAGGAAGGTAATTTAATACCCAATATCGAAGCATGCTGGGATGAGATCGCGTATTTTCAGATTGGAGATAATCCGGGCCGTAATGAACCTACTACCGGAGAGATCAACTATAAGAATGTTTTCAAGTATATTCATTCCAGGGGGTTTAAAGGTATCCTGGGAATGGAACATGGAAATTCCATGGATGGTAAGAATGGAGAAATGGCGGTGATCGAAGCCTATAAAAAAAGCGATGACTTTTTGTAATCATCGCTTTGATATACTTGTACTAGTAAACTAATTCACAATAAACTTTCCTTTCATGACACCCGAATGACCCGGGAAGCTACAGATGAAATCATAGGTGCCTGAATCAGGGGCAGTGAATGTTACGGAAGTGCTTTGCCCTCCTCCAATCATTTTTGTGTGCGCGATAACATCCTTACCTCCATCAGGAATCCAGTCTTCCGCTTCTCCGACATTAGCCGCAGCCAATGAAAAAGTAGGGATATCTACTCCAGGTTTTAGAACAACAAAGTTGTGCCCCATTACCTTAATATCCATTTTACCGATGTGACGTAGCGTGATGGTGACTTCCTGCCCGGAATTCACGGTGATTTCCGACTTACTGAATTTCATCAGGTCATCTCCGGTTATTCCGATGTTCACCGAGTTGTCGTCTGCTTTTTTAGTTTCTTTTTTGGTGCCGATCTTTACCGATTCTTCTTCGGTTTTCTTCTCTTTTTCACCACCGCAGCTAATCAGTAACGCCAAGGCGAAAAGAGGAAGGTATTTTTTAAGGATTTTCATAGGATAGTTTTGAATTTATAAATTGAAGCACACGCTCCTCACTATAATAGATAGTATTTGTTTTGTGAAAGCCCACATGGCCTCCATGAATTGGTGTTTCAAGATAGATGTTTTTAGAGCCAGAAGCAAATTCTCTTGGATAGCAATTTGGGGATAGGAACGTATCATTTTCAGCATTTAATATGAGCACGGGGATAGATATTTCCGGAACAAACTGTAAACTGCTATTTCGTTCGTAATAGTCGAAGGCATCCTTAAATCCGTGGGCAGGAGCCGTATAAATGTTATCGAAATCCAATAAGGACTTTATCTTTTTGAGGTCGTTCGTGTCCATTTGTTCAGGAAATTTCTCGAGTTTTTCCTTGAACTTTCCTTTTAGATCGATCAAAAAAGATGTACGATATACCCAATTTTGAAATTCGGTTAAACGCTCTAAAGATCCTTTCAGATGAAGCGGGCTGGAAATTGCCACGGCGGATTTGATTTCGGCAGGAACATTGTTTCGCTCCCCAAGATATTTCAGCAAAAGATTACCACCTAAACTAAAACCTACCAGGGCGATATGGTCATACATATCTTTTTCGAGCAGATGATGTATAACCTGCTCCAGGTCCTCAGTTTTACCTGCATTATAGGATTCATATTTTAAATTGGTCTCACCACTGCATCCTCGATAGTTTACCGCACAAACGTCCCAACCATTTTGGGTGAGCAGTTTGGCCTGGCCTCTTATATAGGTTCGTTGAGCGTTTCCTTCCAATCCATGAAGTAAAATAACAAGCCTGCCTTGTTTTTCTTCGGAATGCGAGAAATCAAGGTCCAGGAAATCCCCGTCTTTCATTGAAATGCGCTCTCTTTTTTGTGTGATGGAAGGTGTGGTTCTTAGTTTGGCGGAATAGATCGTAGAAAAATGCCCGTTTTTAAACAATCCTTTGGCTCGATAAGGTGAAGTGATAATGGGCATATAATCGAAAGGTTTGTGTTGAATTATTCAGCGATTCAAAGATAAAATGTAAAAGCAAAAAGCTAAAATTTTATTAAAATTTTTTCTGAAACGATCATTTCACTATCTTTGAACCGGAATTATGGCAAGACAAGAAGCATTTAATAGAGAAGAAGTAATAGGTAAGGCAAAAGAAGTCTTTTGGAGCAAAGGCTACAATGGCACTTCTATGCAAGATCTTGTGGATGCCATGGATTTGAACCGCAGCAGTATATATAATTCCTTTGGAAGTAAGATGGATCTATACCGTCTTGCGTTGGATCAGTATCGGTCGGAAAGTGGTCAATTATTCGATGAGATTGAAGAAAAGCCTAAGAACGGACTTGAGAAAATAGGCCTCATTTTTCTTTATTCACTGGAAAGTATTCACAAGGACAGCGAGGACAAAGGTTGTATGCTCATTAACTGTAGTACTGAAATGGGAAACCAATGTAATGACCTTAACGGATTTTTAGAATCGAATTACCAGAATGTTGTAAAGAGATTTGAGGAGTTGGTCGTTAAAGGACAACAGGATGGATCCATTAGAAGTGATGAAGACCCGGGATCCCTGGCGAATTACATCACCAGTACATTTCATGGGTTCCGAATTACCGGGCTGCATACCAAGGATCAAAAAGCATTGAAAGGAATCATTCAAAACGTATTGAAGACTATCGCATAAATTTTTTTAACCAATTTTGAAACGAACATTTCAGAAAAATATTAACCTATAAAAACAAAGAACATGGGAAAATTTGATAATAAAGTAGTAGTAGTTACCGGAGGAAACTCTGGAATCGGTTTAGCCACCGTACAAGGCTTTCTTAACGAAGGTGCGAAAGTGGTTTTTTCCGGAAGAAGACAAGAAGCACTGGATGAAGCTGCCAGAAATCTCAATGGCGATTTCAAAGCGGTATTGGCCAATCAGGCAAATCCGGAAGATAACAGACATCTTATCGAAGAGGCTGTAAAAGCTTATGGAAAAATCGATGTGATTTTTGCGAACGCAGGGGTCGCTCAGTTTGCTCCGGCCGATCAGATCAACGAGGACTTTTTCGACAATCAATTTAACATCAACATCAAAGGGCCGGCATTTTTGGTGAAAGAAGCGATTCCTAATCTGAATCAAGGTGCAAGTATTATTTTTAATACTTCTATCGTACACCAGAAAGGATTTGAAGGAGCAGGGGTTTACAGTGCCACCAAGGGAGCGCTACGTGCCTATGCCCGTGTGCTCACCACCGAACTTGCACCAAAAGGAATTCGTGTGAATTCGATCGCGCCGGGCCCCATCGGAACACCAATCTATAATAAAATGGAAGGGATGACCGATGAGCAGGTTCAGGAAATGGGCGCTGCTTTTGCACAAAATGTCCCTCTGAAGCGATTCGGGGAGTCCAAAGAAATTGCAGATGCGGTGTTATTCCTTGCCAGTGATGACGCGAGCTACGTAAACGGGATCGAGTTGGAGATCGATGGGGGAATGAGCCAGATTTAATTTCTTGTTAATCGAATAAAAAAGTACCTGATTCAGGTACTTTTTTTGTTTTTTTGTACTCTTCTGAAAAACACTTGCTATGTATTTAAAGGAATTTGAAATAAGATGGAGCGATATCGATGCGAATCGTCATCTTGCCAACAGCGCCTATATTAATTTTATGAGTCATACGCGCATGAGTTTTCTAATTGATCAGGGAATCGATCAGAAAATCATGCACAAGTATTCCATCGGCCCAGTAGTTTTCTTTGAACATGTTTATTATTTCAAGGAATCATTTCAGGGACAACCCGTACGGGTGAGTTTTGAATTAGGAGGTGTGAGCGAAGATGGAATGTTCTTCAGATTTATTCACAATTTCTACGACAGAAAAGGACGAAACCTGGCTTACTGTGAAATGCAGGGTGCCTGGATGAACCTGGCGACAAGAAGTCTCACCCCTCTGCCTGAAGACTTGCTCCCGTTGATGAATGATGCTCCGAAGACGGATGATTTCCAGATACTCACCAAAGAATCGATGAGAAAGGGAAGCAGAATACCGGTAGACCTGGACCCCGATTCATAATCGGAAAATTTCTTTTACATTCTTGCGGTACGTGCGGTCCGGGTGGAAAGAAAAACCCCTGTAAAAATCAACACCGCCGCCAGAACGCGCAAACCTGTTAGGCTGTCGGCTCCCACAAAGATGGCAAATAAGGTCGCGAGCACAGGCTGAAGATAGATGAATGCTCCTATGGTGGAAGGGCTTAATTGCTTTAATGCATATATATTGAATAAATAAGTAAGCACCGTAGTTCCAATAACCACAAATGCGAGCTTCCATATTTCAGAAAAACCAAGGCTACTCCATGCCACCTCACTGAATTCGTTGAACCCGAACGGGATATTTAGAAATATCGCGATTAGGAAAAATATTTTCATCAAGGTGATGGAACTGTATTTGGCGACCATCGGTTTCACCAGAATAAGGTAGAAAGCATAGGAGGTGGCGTTTACAATAAATAGAATATTTCCCAATGGAATATTGGGGGCATTGGGTTGAGTTTTCGCGCCAAACAGGATAAGCAGGAGCGCACCTACCAGACCCATTCCAATTCCGATAGATTTCAACCATGTAATTCGTTCTTTTAGAAAGAACGCGGACAATACGAGCAATAGAACAGGAGTAAGCGTAATTACAACGGAACTATTGATAGGAGTGGAAAGTTCGAGCCCTTTAAAGAACATATTCATATTGAGTACCATTCCAAAAAGTGCGCAAAGCAAGAGCCTGGGCCAATCTTTCCGTTCGATTTTCTCGCGTGGATATAAAAAACTAATTAACCAGAAAATAATAGCAGCCCCCAGGACTCTCAGGAATACGAAACCGTATGGACCAATTACCGTAGGCATGAGTCCTTTTGCTATGGTATGGTTTACTCCATAGATAGCGCTGGCGCCTGTTGCGGCTAATAATGCAAGTGCTCTGGGATTCATTCAGATTGATGACTAAGGGCGACCGCTTGCTCAACAATTTTTTTACTGTTCCCGATGAAGATCTGGTCATCGATAATAATGACCGGACGCTTCAAAAAGGTATAATGTTCCAAAATGAACCTCTTAAAATCATCTTCCGATAATACTTCATCTTTGAGCCCCCTCTCTTTATATAGTTTCGCTCTTTTACTGAAAAGCGCCTCATAACTTCCCGCCATTTTTTTCATGTCCTCAAGTTGTGCAACCGTAATTTCCTGCGACTTGATGTCTTGCTTTTCAAATTTCATGTTGGGATTTAATTGAGCGATAATTCGTTTGCAAGTATCGCAAGTGGAGAGATGGTAAATTTTTCTCATAGAAATGTGGATTTTATAAACGTTTCTATTTCAGATAAAGGTATTTCCAGTTCGATAGCTCCGGCTCCGTAACTGGCAATGTCATAGGCGTTGTAAACGGCAATAACAGATTCCGAAGTAAAACCAATCGTTTCAGGAAGATAGAAGGTCTCATCATCAAACCAAAAACCTGTGGAGTTGATGGATTCATTTTGGGCGATATCATTATTATTTCTGAATACTTCCTCAGCATATTTTTTAAAACCGGCATAATCTTCAAAAATATCTTCCGGGGTCAATTCCAACCCGGTTTCCAGATCGATGTTCAGGAAATGAACCGTTCCATAACCATGGGCCCCACCACTGAAAATATACTGGCGCATTTCCAGAGATACAAATTCGTTGTTCTGAAAAAGTTCGGTGGTGGAAATATCTGCAATGTATCCGCCATTATCCAATTCCGTGGGCAAGTCGGTTTGATAGTCGCGATAAGCAAGGATGAAATCAGTCGCAGCTTCCTCCATAGTACTTGCTGCCGGTTTATCGTCTTCACCAAGGAACAGCGACGCTACGATAAAATCCTCAATTTTAGAGTTGATTGAAGCCGAGATAGGAGATTCTTGCGGGATACTCAGATAATTCACCGTGACCTCCGAGCAAAAGTCGGTTTTACAAATTTCCAGCATATCTTCGGTGAAAACTTCAGAAGTAAATACCACCGAATTGTCCTGGGAACATCCCCAGAATATCAGAACAACACTAAGCCATCGAAAGGTGTAATTCATCGGTTAAAAATACGACAGTTTTCATTATGAATTCGGAAAGAGTTATTTTTGTTTTTTAAAAGTTTACTTAATGAAATTTAACACCAAAACTATACACGGAGGACAGGAACATGACAAGGCTTATGGTGCTGTGATGCCCCCCATTTATCAAACTTCAACCTATGCTCAAAGTACGCCCGGAGGACATAAAGGATATGAATATTCACGCACACATAACCCTACGCGGAATGCCCTTGAAAATGCTTTCGCAAGTATAGAAAATGGCCAATATGGGTTAGCTTTTGGCAGTGGATTGGCCGCCATCGATGCTGTAATTAAGTTGCTAAAACCCGGAGATGAGGTAATATCTACCAACGATTTGTACGGTGGGACGTACCGTTTGTTCACTAAAGTGTTTGAAGACTTTGGGATCAAGTTTCATTTTATTGGAATGGAGAATGCGGACAAGGTGGAAAGTTTCGTTAATGAGAATACCAAATTGATCTGGGCAGAGACCCCCACAAATCCCATGATGAATATTATTGATATTCGGGCATTGTCCAAAGTGGCTAAAAAACACAATCTTTTATTGGGAGTGGATAATACTTTTGCCACCCCTTACTTGCAACGACCTTTGGATTTGGGAGCAGATATTGTGATGCACAGTGCGACGAAATATTTGGGAGGACATAGCGATGTAGTAATAGGAGCATTGGTGGTGAAGGACGAAGAACTGGCGGAGAGACTATATTTCATTCAAAATGCAAGTGGTGCTATTTGTGGTCCTCAGGATAGTTTTCTGGTCCTTCGCGGGATCAAGACCTTGCACGTTCGTATGCAACGACATTGCGAGAATGGCAAAGCAGTAGCCGAATACCTGGAGAACCATCCGAAAATTGAAAAGGTATACTGGCCTGGATTTGAGTCTCACCCCAATCATGATGTCGCAAAGAAACAAATGGATGATTTCGGGGGAATGATCTCTTTTGTGACGAAAGGAAACGATTATGATGAAGCCATTCGAATTGTGGAAAATCTTAAGATTTTCACCCTGGCAGAAAGTTTAGGAGGTGTAGAAAGTTTGGCCGGACATCCGGCGAGTATGACTCATGCCAGTATTCCGAAAGAGGAGCGAGAAAAAACAGGAGTGTTGGATTCCCTGATTCGCCTGAGCGTTGGAATCGAAGATGCCTCTGATTTAATCGCAGATTTGGAACAAGCCATAGGTTAGGATTGTACCAGTTATGACAATAAAAAAGCGGCTTAAAAAGCCGCTTTATTTTTTTATCGTTTTTCTGAATTAATCCAGGTAATAAATATATCCAAAGTTCAGCCAGAAGATCCAGTCGTTTGCTTTGTTCTCCGGTACCTCGACCACTCCATTGTTATCAAAGCTTGGGTTAAGTCCGTCTACCCAATTGGAAAAGTAATACTGCCATCTTGCATCAAGCATTAAGTCACTCAATGGGCTCAACTTATAACGCACTCCTGCACTCATTACAACAGACCAGGTAGAGTCTCCTTCCTGTTGAAAGGAATTGATATATTTTGGTGGTGTGGTGATAGGCGTATTTAAAGGGCCCAATTCACTGTAAACTTCAGGATCGAAACTTACCCAGTGAACCCCCACGCTTCCAAAAGGCGCCAATTTATAGGAACCTGCAGCAAAGTCTCGGATACTCAAAGGGAAATATTCCAGTTGTGCCCCGATATCGAATACTGTCGATGATCCTTTCATGGCTCGAAGAGCATCCGCTGTGGGCGAAGTTCTGTCGGGATCCACCCATTCACCAAGGTGATCAAAATTTGTTTTGTGATAATCGATTTCACTTCGGATCTTGAAGTGATCGTTGAAATATACGTCTCTTGTATAGCAGTTACAATCGGCTCGATATGAGAAGTTTATATAGTGAATTAAACCTATACCAAACCCCACATTTCCAATGTTGGTCTCAAAATCATAACGCTGTCCATAATCGGAATAAAAGGCCACCGGACCGGCGATTACCCCTATCTCATGAGAGAAGCCTAATTGGCTATAAACTTCTTGCCTGGCAAAGGCTAGAAATAAAAATACCAATAGCAATATTCTGGTATTCATGTTAATTCAGGTTTAGTTTGAGACGTAACAAATATATAAAAACATATCAAACAGGAAAATATATTACTTCTAATTAGCTGTTTTCGCTTAAAAACCGCCGACTATTTTGGTATATGGCGTATATTTGCCCCAATTAACGAAAACGTTTTCAAATTGTTGAATTTTCAGTTTGAAATGCTTTTTTAAAGTTATTTTGAAGTATTGATATTTTTTAGCGGGATTTATTATTAATTCCGAAATCGATTTTTCGAAAACCTATTAAAAAATTAAAGTAATTCGGTTAAATAACGGGCAATAACTGTGTGATTATTGACCCCACAACAAAACAACCCAAGCACATGAAACAAAGTATTAAAGATTTTATTTCAGAAGTAGAAAAATTAAACCCGAATGAACCTGAATTTATCCAGGCGGTTACCGAAGTAGCCGAGACGGTCATTCCATTTATTGAAGAAAATGAAAAGTACCAGGGCAAGAAATTGCTGGAACGAATGGTAGAACCAGAACGTACTGTTTTGTTCCGTGTACCATGGACCGACGACAATGGTGAAGTTCATGTGAACAAGGGCTATCGAATTGAGTTCAATTCGGCGATTGGCCCTTACAAAGGAGGATTGAGATTCCACCCTACTGTGAATCTAAGCATCCTAAAGTTCCTCGGATTCGAACAAGTCTTTAAGAACAGCCTTACTACACTGCCTATGGGAGGCGGTAAGGGGGGTTCGAACTTCAACCCCAAAGGAAAAAGCGAGGCCGAAGTAATGCGCTTTTGTCAAAGTTTTATGACGGAACTTTCCAGGCATATTGGTCCGGATACCGACGTCCCTGCCGGTGATATTGGCGTGGGAGGCCGTGAAATTGGATATATGTTCGGGCAATACAAACGACTAAGAAACGAATTCACCGGAGTACTTACCGGAAAAGGGCGTAGTTACGGAGGATCATTGATTCGTCCGGAGGCTACCGGGTATGGTAATGTATACTTCGCGCAAAATATGCTACAGACCAAAGGAGAAAGCTTCAAAGGAATGACCGTGGTCATCTCTGGTTCCGGAAATGTTGCGCAGTTCGCGGCGGAAAAAGCGATTCAACTTGGTGGTAAGGTAGTCACTATGTCAGATTCTGGCGGGTATATTCATGATGAAGATGGTATCGACGAGGATAAACTGCAATTCATCATGCAACTAAAAAATGTGAAGCGTGGACGCATCAAGGAATATGTTGAAAAGTATCCTTCAGCCTCATTCCACGAAGGAAATCGTCCTTGGGGAGTGCCCTGTGATATCGCTTTGCCATGTGCAACACAAAACGAATTGAGCGGTGAGGAAGCAAAAACCTTAGTAGAGAATGGATGTATTTGTGTAGGAGAGGGAGCCAATATGCCTACCACTCCTGAAGCTATTGAAGTATTTCACAAAGCCAAGATCTTATTTTCACCAGGGAAGGCTTCAAATGCAGGTGGTGTGGCGACTTCAGGACTTGAAATGTCGCAAAATTCACTGCGTTTGAGTTGGACCAGGGAGGAAGTAGACGAAAGACTTCACGCTATTATGAATGATATTCATGCCGCTTGTGTAAAATATGGTAAAGATGGCGATGGTTATGTGGATTATGTTAAAGGTGCAAACATTGCAGGTTTTGTAAAAGTTGCCGACGCCATGCTCGCTCAGGGGGTCGTTTAAACCTTGTATTAACACATTCAAAAGGTTGCCTTTCAGGCAGCCTTTTTTGTTTGATATCCTGCAATAAATAGTATTTTAGCGTGTTATTTAATTTGAATGTTGAGGTAATATTATACATGAGAATAATTCTATTTTCTTTATTGCTTATTATCCCATTTTTGGGATCTTCTCAGAACTTTGAAGATACCTGGACAGGATTCTTCTCATATACCTCAGTAAAAGGGGTTACCCAGGGCAATGACAAAGTTTACGTTGCTGCAGAAAACGCAATTTTTACCTTCGACTTATTCTCCCAGGAAGTGAAAACGATTTCTTCGATCAATGGTCTTAGTGGAGAGATTATTTCGAGTATCTACTACAGTGAACTTTTTGAATTGCTGGTAATTGGTCACGAAAATGGTTTGATCGAGATCATTAAGGATGGTGAGGAGGATATCCTGTCGGTGGTAGACATCCTCGAGAAGAACTCCATTCCGCCCGACAACAAAAACATCAATGAATTCTACGAATACAATGGGAACCTATATATCTCCACTGAATTTGGTATTTCAGTGTACGACCTGGCTGCCCTTGAATTTGGCGACACCTATTTTATCGGGAATTTCGGAACTCAAATCAATATCAATCAGGTTACAGTTCTGGAACCATACATCTATGCAGCTACTACCACAGAAGGGGTAAAGCGGGCAATGGTAGAAGATGACAACCTTATCGATTTCGAGAACTGGACTAATATTACAACGGGAAATATCCGGGGAATAGAAACATTGGGCAACGAAGTTTATATCGCCCGAAATAATAACACAATTGCCAGATACATTGAGAGTGTAGGATTCCAACAAGTAGGAACCGTTCCCAGCACTGTGCTCGACTTCAAGACCATCAATGATCAATTGGCGATCACCACCATAGATCAAATAAGTGTTTACGGTCCGGGATTCGTACAATTGGCCGCCGTGAATGGTTTGTTGAATTTTGACTACGAATTACAATCAGGGATCGCTTTTGGGAATAACTTTTATATGGGTACTGCGGAAAATGGCTTGCTCATCGTTCCTTATGGCGGGAACCAGGCAAACCAGATTTTACCCGATGGGCCCATTTTAAACCGCCCTTTTTCGATAGATGCCACACCCGGCCAGTTGTGGGTGGTATTTGGTGATATAACCGTTAACTTTAATCCTTTTGGGCCTATCAGCAGACTTGGAATCAGTAACTTAAGGGATAGCACCTGGACCAATATTCCTTATGAGGAAATTGAAGGTGCGACAGATATTGTGAACGTGACCATCAATCAGAATAATCCAAATGAGGTATATATGAGTTCCTATATAGGGGGGCTGCTGGAGATCAATGATCAGACTCCTGTGGAATTGTTCAACCAAAATAACAGTCCGCTGGAGATTCCTTTCGAAGATCCTGCAATAGGGATCAGAATATTTGGTTCCGATTTCGATCGACAAGGCAACCTATGGTTTGTACAATCAAAATTGAACAACGGACTTATACGAAAATCACCTTCCAATCAATTTCAGAAAGTAGATTTTAGCGATGTCCTGGACGGAGAGAACGAATTGGCCCTTACTGAATTAAAGGTGAGCCGTGAAGGTTTTGTGTTTTTTGGTACTGCGGAAAACGGCCTTGTGGGATTCAATCCCAACAATGGTATCCTCAATCGAATTGATGAAGGCCAGGGGAACGGAAATCTCTCCAACAGAAATGTTAGGGCACTTGAATTTGACAGCCAGAACCGATTATGGATCGGTACCATTAGTGGTTTGAGAGTGCTGTTTAATGTTGGCGGATTTTTCGAGGATCTTGGTAATGTCGAGGCTCAGGAGATTATCATCCTTGACAATGGAATTCCCCAGGAACTGCTATTTGAGCAATCCATTACCGATATTGAAGTTGATGGCTCGAATAACAAATGGATCGCCACGGCCACGTCGGGAGTTTTTTATCTTTCTCCAAATGGGCAAGAAACTCTATTGCGTTTTACCAAAGATAATTCGCCGTTACCCTCAAATAATGTACAGGACATAGCAATCGATGAGCTGAGTGGTAGAGTTTATTTTGCCACTGTAAATGGCCTGGTCGCCTTTGAAGGAACCTCTACCGCTCCTCGTGATAATTTGGAAAATGTATATGCCTTTCCTAATCCGGTCCGACCCGGGTTTACGGGGAATGTTACCATCGACGGGCTTACCGCGAATGCCAATGTAAAAATTACCGATATCGAGGGGAATTTGGTATTCGAGACCACTAGCGAAGGGGGAAGCGTTTTATGGGATACTACTGCTTTTGGGAACTATCGGGTGGCATCTGGTGTCTACATGGTGATGATCACCACCGAAGATGCCCTGGAAACCAAAGTTTCCAAAATAATGATCGTACGTTAAAATGCAAGTTTCTACACGGGCATTGGTGTTTACCTCTGTAAAATATTCTGAAGCCGATTTAATCGTAAGCTGTTTTACCGAAGATTTTGGATTGAAGAGCTATTTACTTCGTGGGATCATGAAATCCAGGAAGGGAAAACTTCGTGCTTCCCTATTTCAACCGCTTACGTTGCTGCGATTGGAAGCCATTCATAAGGATAAGGGTACTTTAGAAAGAATCAAAGAAGCTAAGATCCTTTCTCCATACAAGACCTTGCATTCCGAAGTGGTGAAATCGGCATTAGTGTTGTTTATTGCTGAAATGCTCAAGAATTCCATACAGGAAGAAGAAGCCAACCCTGAACTTTTTCAATACTTGGAAACCAGTATGCTCTGGCTGGATGAAAATGATAATGCAACCCATTTTCATTTGTTATTTTTACTTCGGCTTACGGCGTATTTAGGCTTTTATCCGGATACTTCACATATAGACAAACCCCATTTTAATTTGATCGAAGGTAATTTTGAAGCAGAAGCCTATGGCGACTACTGTGAAACCGGTGATCATGTGGAGGTCTTCAAGCAATTGTTCGGCATAGATTTTGATGCTTTAGTTACCATAAAAACCACCAAAAAACAGCGATCTCAGATCCTTAATTTGTTATTGTTGTATTATCAATTACATTTGCAGGGCTATAAAAAACCGAAGTCGCTTTTGGTGTTGAACCAACTATTTAACTAAGCATGCGGACCCTCCTCCTTTTCCTATGTTTCATAGGATTTTCTATATATACCTACGCTCAAAAAATTCAGGTACTTAGCGCAGATAGAACTATGCCGGTATCGGGGGCAGCTGTTTACAATAGTGATAAATCCAAGAATGGTATTACCGATTTCGACGGAAATGTGGACATATCACAGTTTGCCGATGAAGAGATAATTAATTTTCAGCATATCGGCCATGTTACCTTGTCAATTTTAAAGAATGAAATCCTTGCCCAGGGAAATAAGGTGATTATGGAGGTGAACGCCAGCACATTGGATGAGATCGTATTATCTGTCGCAAAGTTCGGTCAACGCAAAAAAGATATTCCTCAGCAAATTGTGAGTGTAACCAGCGAGGATGTGGTATTCCGAAATCCGCAAACTGCTGCCGATTTACTGGAAAGTAGCGGCCAGGTGTATGTACAAAAGAGTCAGTTGGGAGGAGGAAGCCCCTTAATACGCGGATTTTCAACGAACCGTTTGTTGATCACCGTAGACGGGGTTAGATTTAACACTGCCATTTTCAGAGGAGGGAATGTACAGAACGTAATTTCGATCGACCCATTCAGCATAGATCGTACCGAGGTAATCTTAGGGCCGGGATCGGTGGTATACGGAAGTGATGCGGTAGGTGGAGTTATGAATTTCTACACCAAGAATCCGCGATTTTCATTCGAAAAAGGACTCGACTTTTCCGGGAATGTTTTAGGGCGATATGCATCTGCGAACAATGAAAAGACAGGACATCTCGAATTAAACTTTGGGATGAAAGAATGGGCATTTTTAACGAGTGTATCTTTTAGCGATTTTGATGATCTTAGAATGGGGAGTCACGGACCGGATGACTATTTGAGAAACGAATATGTGGAGACGATTAATGGAGTGGATACGGTTGTGGAAAATGATGATCCATTGGTACAGCGTTTTACAGGATATGACCAGATCAATTTCATGCAAAAAATTCGCTTTGCCCCTTCGAAACAGTGGGATTTTAATCTGGGCTTATTCTACACCACTACTAGCGATTATCCCAGGTACGATCGATTGATCAGAAAAGATGAAGGGCAACTTCGTTCGGCGGAATGGTTCTATGGACCGCAGGAATGGATGAGCGGAAACTTACAGATTTCACATCAGCAGGACGGGGTGGCCATGTTTGATGATAGTAAGTTTACATTGAGCTATCAGCGTTTTAAGGAAAGCCGCAACCATAGAGATTTTGGAGCGATCACCCTTTTTGAAAGCGATGAAGAGGTAAATGCGTACAGTGCCGGGCTTGATTTTACCAAGAAAATTGGTAAGAGTAATCTATTTTATGGAGCTGAATACGTTTATAATAAAGTAGGTAGCGAAGGAAAACAAACCGATGTTTCCAATGGGACTTCCATTCCGGATGCTTCCCGATATCCGGATGGAGCTATTTGGCAGTCGATAGCGGCCTATGCCAGTTTCCAAAGCAAGCTTTCCGAAGAGTTATCATTTCAAGGTGGCTTGAGATATAACCATGTACTCGTGGATGCCGATTTTACTGAAAACAATAACTTTTTTGACCTTCCATTCTCAGAAGCAAATGTGGACACTGGAGCTTTAACCGGAAGTGCCGGTATAACCTGGCAACCCAACGAAGTTTTAGGATGGAGGCTTAACTTTGGTACTGCGTTCAGAGCACCAAACGTGGATGATTTAGGGAAGATTTTTGACAGTGAACCGGGCAGTGTGGTAGTCCCTAATCCTGATGTGGAGGCGGAATACGCCTATAACGGAGAATTAGGAGCCACGCTTAATTTCGACAATGTCCTGAAACTGGAGATTGCCGGATATTA
This sequence comes from Flavobacteriaceae bacterium, assembly GCA_009827225.1. GTDB lineage: Bacteria > Bacteroidota > Bacteroidia > Flavobacteriales > Flavobacteriaceae > Aureisphaera. The sequence continues at coordinate 30,738 of WUAI01000023.1, forward strand.
TACCGTCTTGAAGGATGCCCTGGTGCGAAGGGATTTTAACCTTAACGGGGAAACGATTATAGATTACCAGGGAGAGCCAAGCAATGTACAGGCGATTAAAAATGCGGGAAGAGCAGAAGTGTATGGTTTTGAAGCCGGAATGGAATTTAATTTTTCTGAGCAACTGAAGCTAACATCGCAGTTCAATCTAACAGACGGATTTACCCTGGAGGAAGACGGAAGTGAAGTTCCCATCAGGCATGCGGCACCCCAGTTCGGGAATACGCATTTGCTTTACCAGTGTAAGAAATGGAAGTTCGATGCCTTTGCGGAGTACAATGGAAAATTCGATTTTGAAGATCTGGCTCCAAGTCAGCAAAACAATGCATTTCTTTATGCACTGGATGAGAACGGTAATCCTTTTTCCCCAACCTGGTACACTTTGAATTTCGCTGCTCAATGTCAGATCACCGAGAGCCTTTTGCTCAATGCCACCCTTGAAAACATTACCGACCAACGATATCGTCCTTACGCCAGTGGAATAGCCGCTCCGGGAAGGAACCTTATCGTATCTGCCAGTTATAAGTTTTAAGCGGAATTTCGACTTGCGTTAATATTTCCGAAGAGAGAACGGGTCACCATCTTTTCAAAAGTTTCGATCAACTTAGGATCACTACCTTCCTTTTTCAGACGATGTATTTCCCTCAACGCATATTGTTGAATCGTTAATAGGGGCAAAACGATCTTCTCACGGATATCAATCGATGCTTTCATTGCCAGGGAATCTTCCATCAATTCTGTATACCCTGTTAGTTTTAATAGTATCGCCAGGGTTCGCTGATATTCCTCATGGATCAACGTCCAGAATTCACCGAACTCCGGGTCTTCTTTCATGTACGCCGTAAGCCCAAAGAACGATTTGGTGAGACTCATCATACTGTTTTCCAAAAGAGTTCTGAAGAAGGACGAATTTTCGTAAAGAGATTGAATCTTGTCAAATTCACCTGCCTTCTCAAATTGCTCCATTGCGATTCCCACACCAAAGAAGCCGGGAACATTTTGTTTTAATTGGCTCCAACTTCCTACAAATGGAATGGCCCTCAATTCACTAAATACCAACTCACTGCTCTTGCCTCGTTTGGAAGGACGGCTACCGATATTGGTTTTGGCGTAGTATTTTAAGGTGCTCATCTGTTCCAGGTAAGGAAGGAATTTGGGATGACTCTTAAAATCTTTATAGGCTTCATAGCTTAGTTCAGCCAATCTATCCATAGTGTTTCGATCTTCCGGACTCAAGCCCGAATCTTCATCACTGAATACCGCATTCTGAATTCCTGAACTCAACAATTGTTCGAGGTTATACTGACAGCTTTCGGGAGTCCCGAAGTTGGAACTGATCGTTTGACCTTGAATGGTAAGCTGAACTTCTTCATGCTCGATGGTGTTCCCCAGGGAAGCATAAAATTGATGCGTCTTACCTCCACCTCGGGCAGGGGGTCCGCCTCGTCCATCAAAGAAAATTACTGAAACGCCATATTTGCGGGACATTTCAGTAAGGCGTTCTTTGGCCGTGAAGATGCTCCAGTTGGCCATCAAATAACCACCGTCTTTGGTTCCATCGCTGAAACCAAGCATGATCGATTGTCGGTTTCCTCTTCTTGATAAGTGTTCAGAATATGATTTGTTCGAATAAAGGGTCTCCATGACGTCGGCAGCTACCTGTAGATCGTCCACTGTTTCAAACAATGGGATCACATCTACGGTAGGGGTTTTCCAATCACACAGGCGGATCATGGCGAAAGCCTCAAGCACATTGACCACACTTCCATTGTTACTGATGATATAGCGATGACAGCCTTCTTCGCCATTCGTTTTTTGAATGGTCTTCATGGCATAGATGGATTCTATGGTTTTTTTCGAAATTTCCGAATCCAATGAAGAGGGATCGACGGTACCGCTAAGATTGCTGAGAAACTCAATCTTTTCCGCATCGCTCATGTTGGGATAATCGGCCTGAAATAAATTGGGATATGCTTCCGCAATTCCCCTAATGGCTGTGGTATGTACACGTGAATCCTGCCGAATATCCAGTGTGGCGAAATGAGTTCCGAATAATCTTACTTTATAAATAAGATCATTCACCCGGTCCACAAATAATGACTGGTGTTGTTCAATGAGGATTTCTCTAATATTGATAAGTGTGTTCAGTATTTCTTCGGAAGAAATTGTGACTTCGTCACCTTCGGAATAGGCGTTATCGTAAAGACGTGACTCCAGTTCGGAGCTGATCCCGACCACACCTTCGAAAGTGATCCTGCGACGCAGGTTTCGAAGATCCCGGAAATAATTCTTTAATACTGTCTTTCTTAATCGATTTGCGACTTTAAGAGTAATTTCCGTAGTGACAAAAGGATTCCCATCGCGGTCTCCACCGGGCCAGAATCCCAGGTTTAGTATACGGTTTTCCAAGGGAATTTCACCAAAGATATTCCCTTGTATATAACTGTAGATCGCACTCGAAGAATGATAAAACACGTTCTCCAGGTACCAGATCAAACTTACAGCCTCGTTATAAGGAGTAGGCTTTTGTTTTTTAAAGAAGGGAGTTTTACCCAGCTGCGCCAATAATAGTTTAATCTCGTCCAGACGGTTTTCTTCGATGGCCTTAGCCAGGTCTGTTATAATCCCAAGTACCGATCCCGGATAGAATTGCGTGGGATGTGCGGTAAGCACGGGCCTTACTTTAAATCTCTGGAGATACTCTCGCAATTCCTCCGTTTTGTTCTTAGCCTCGGCTTCTTCCTTTACCTGTCGCAAGGTACCGTGGCCATCCATATTATTGATTTGGGTGAAGGCGGCGTCCTCTATGGCATCAAACAAAACAACCTGTCTTTCGATATATTGAATGAAACGGAACAGCAGGTTGATCTGTCGCTTAGGACCCCGGTGTTCCTGGTACTTTTTAAAGAATTCATCAACTATTTCCGTCGGATTTTTATCTTTTGCAAAGCCTTTCTCACACACACTTTGGAACAACGGCAATAACACTCCTGTATTCGAAATAGAGTCGAAAGGAAGCGTCATGAATATACTGTTGTATATCTGGTATTTTGACAAAACATGTTGTTCGAATCGTTCAAGTTTGGTATGTCGCATCATCCGTAAATTGAATCATTAAAGGTAAACAAAAAACTCTGTATTATTAGTGTTTATAAGGGATGAACTACGAAAACGTTTGCGTAAATCTAATGATTTCATCTCCGATCTGACACTCATTGAACGCAAATCAAAATTTCGGTCGAATGGTTTCGAAAATTTCATTACTTCATCAAAATGTGTAGTTTTGGAATCGTGAACTTTTTCCCGTTTTACAAACAACTGGCTTTTATTCTCGGGCCTCTTTCCTGTATTCTATTGCTTTGGATTCCGGGCGACGTATTCTCATCTTCCCTCGATCCTGTGCTGGCGGTAGCTCTTTGGATGATCATTTGGTGGATAAGTGAAACTGTTTCAATTTCGGTGACGGCCTTGTTACCGTTGGTCTTATACCCCCTGTTGAATGTCATGGATATAAAAGCAGTGGCAGGGAACTATGCAAACCCAATAGTGTTTTTGTTTTTTGGCGGATTCGTAATTGCACTGGCACTGGAGAAGGTCAATCTACATAAACGCATTGCACTTTCTATTTTGAAATTAACTGGGACCAGAGCTAACGGGATCATACTCGGGTTTATGCTGGCAACCGCCCTATTGAGTATGTGGATTTCAAATACGGCGTCGACGGTGGTTATGCTTCCTATTGCGGTATCGGTTATTTCGTTGCTCATTGATGATGCCGATGGATACACAAAAAATGACCGCTTATTTGCTTTGTCAGTCATGTTAGGAATTGCGTTCGCAGCAAATATTGGCGGAATGGCTACATTAATTGGAACGCCACCTAATTCCGTAATGCTTGCATTTTTGAATGAAACCTATCAAATAGATATTGGCTTTTTTCAATGGATGAAACTGGGAGTACCGTTTTCAGCCATTATGTTGGTTATTGCTTATTTTTTCATCACCAGGGTCTTTTATCGCAATAGGTTAGGAAATATTGCAAAGTCTGGGGACATCATCGACACCGAACTCAAAAAACTGGGGCCTTTATCACATGGAGAAAAAGTGGTCCTGACGGTTTTTCTGCTTACGGCTGTTGCATGGATTCTTAGAGCCAGTCTCAACCGATGGTTTCCGGCCCTGGATCTTACTGATACTACTATTAGTATGATTGCCGCTTTAGCGATGTTCACCATTCCATTAAAATTCAAAATGGGGAGTTTCCCGCTGAAATGGAGAGATACCGAAAGACTGCCATGGGGCATCTTGATCTTATTTGGAGGAGGATTGGCATTAGCTTCTGGCCTAACCAAGGCTGGATTCATCGATGTTATTGGGGAGTTTATTTCTTCACAGGAAAACTGGAGTGTATGGGCCATCACCGCAGTGCTCATTGTATTGATGTTATTCATGACGGAATTAATGAGCAACGTTGCTTTGGTTACCATTTTGGTTCCCCTGGTAGTGGGGATTGCAATCGGATTGGAAGTTCCAATTCTTCAAATGGTGATCCCGGTTACCCTAGCTGCAAGTTGTGCTTTCATGTTACCAATGGCCACTCCACCAAACGCCATTGTTTTTGCGAGCGGACATATTAAAGTACATCAAATGGCGAGAATAGGAATTGTCTTAAATGTAGTTTCAATTCTTTTGTTGATCACTGTGGCATATTACCTCGTCCCAATCCTATTCTAAAACACTTCAAGAATTCTACAATGCATTTTTGATAATCTCATCCACCACATCCGGATTCAATAGGGTACTGGTGTCACCGAGATTCTTAGTATCGTTGCCTGCGATCTTTCGTAGAATACGTCGCATGATCTTCCCGCTCCTGGTTTTTGGCAATCCGGAAGTGAACTGAATTTTATCCAACTTTGCGATGGGCCCGATACGTTCGGTAATCAATTGATTGATCTCGTTCCTCAGGTTGTTTTGATCACGGCCTTCTCCTACCTCCTTCAGGATTACATATCCGTACAATGCGTTTCCTTTGATATCATGCGGGAACCCTACAATGGCACTTTCAGCAACGGCCGGATGCTCATTAATGGCATCTTCGATGGGTGCAGTCCCCAGGTTGTGACCGGATACGATGATCACGTCATCTACCCGTCCCGTAATTCGATAGTAACCTGTCGCATCTCTTAAGGCACCGTCTCCGGTAAAATATTTGTTCTCAAAGGCAGAGAAATACGTGTCCTTATAGCGTTGGTGATTTCCCCAAATGGTTCGAGCCATCGAAGGCCATGGAAATTTTATGCAAAGCCTCCCGTTCATCTGATTTTCGGTGATCTCTTCGCCATTCTCGTCCATGAGACACGCTTGTATCCCGGGCAAAGGAAGTGTAGCAAAAGTGGGGATAGTAGGTGTGGAAAAAGGAATAGGGGAGATCATGATACCTCCGGTTTCGGTTTGCCACCAGGTGTCGACGATCGGACTTTTTTTCTTCCCAATATTATCATTATACCAATGCCAGGCTTCTTCATTAATGGGCTCTCCAACGGTTCCCAGGACCTTGAGGCTGGACAGGTCATATTTCTCCACAAAACTGAGGTTTTCCTTGGCCAGCGCACGAATTGCCGTAGGTGCCGTATAGAATTGATTGATCTTGTGCTTAGCGACGATCTCCCAAAACCTACCCCAGTCCGGATAGTTGGGAACTCCTTCAAACATCACCGTAGTCGCCCCATTCGCAAGCGGGCCATATACTATATAACTGTGCCCTGTGATCCAGCCAATATCGGCCGTGCACCAGTACACATCTTCTTCATTATACTGAAAGACATTTTTAAAGGTATATGCACTATACACCATATATCCTGCGGTGGTATGTACCATACCCTTAGGCATACCGGTGGAGCCCGAAGTATAAAGGATGAACAATGGATCTTCTGCATTCATGATCTCTGCGCCACAATCTTTATAAGCGACTTCGAGAAGTGGAGCCAGCCAGTAATCACGGTCTTCTTGCATCGTAATTTCAGAATGAATCCGTTTAGCTACCAATACAGTTTCAACACCTTCACAGTCTTCCAGGGCTTTGTCCACTATTCCCTTGAGATCGATGGTTTTATTTCCTCGGAATGAGCCATCGCTGGTAATCACCATTTTGCAATCACTGTCATTGATCCTGGTTGCGAGTGCGGCGGCAGAGAAGCCGGCAAATACCACCGAATGAACTGCACCAATTCGTGCGCAGGCCAATACCGAAATCGCCAACTCCGGGATCATGGGCAGATAAATACACACCCGGTCCCCTTTTTTGATACCGAAGTCTTTCAATACATTGGCCATTTCCGAAACCCGCTCATAGAGCTGTTTGTAGGTAATATGCTCAGCTTCGGCCTTTGGGTCGTTGGGCTCGAATAAGATGGCCGTTTTATTCCCTCGAATATGTAAATGACGATCGAGGCAATTTTCGGTAATGTTCAATTTCGCACCTTCGAACCATTTCAATTCTGGTTTGCTGAAATCCCAGGACAGAACCTTATCCCATTTTTTTCTCCAGATAAAGTTTTCTTCGGCGATTTCTTCCCAAAACTGCTCTGGGTTCTGCACAGATTTTCGGTAGACCTGAAAATATTCTTCCAGGTTTTTAATGTGATATTGACTCATAGGTATACTGAAATTCTAGAATTACTAAGGTACACAAGTTTGATGATTTATTTGGATTTGCCGAGCAGTCGCAATCCTTCTTTTCGGCTTAGGGGTTGAAGCGGTGTTCGGTCGGCAAAAACCCGGACCCATTCCGGGTTTGTTTTGCTGTATTCACGCAAAACCCAGCCTATGGCTTTATTGATAAAGAACTCAGAGGACCCCAAAAGAGGATCTATTGTTCTTTCCAGAAGAGATGTATCCAGTTTCTCTTTGTATTTCAGCTGAAATAGCAAGGCCGAACGCTGTAGCCACATATTCCCCGATTGCAACCATTTTTGAACGTAAAGCTCACGCAGGTTCGGATATTTCAGAAAAAAAGAACCCATCAAATGCACAGCGATGAAATCCACCGTATCCCACCAGGATTTTTCGATCACCATGAACTCCATAAGTTGTATGTCTTCTTCGGAAAATTGCCGAGCATACTTTTTGGTGAGTTCCATCCCGAAATACTGAAATTCCCGTTCTGGTAAACCCCACAACGTTTCAATCAAAGAATGAAGTATGGTCTTTACCGGCAGCGCAGATTTCACCAAAAATTCCTTCTGGATATCTCTTCGAATAGGGGCCTTAATTCCGAAGAAATCAAACTTATCCTTCATATACGATTTTTGCCCCCCGGCATTTACAGGATCAGCGTGCTTTTGAAAGCTTGATTTTAGTTTGTCGATATACTCATTCATGATTCGCCGAAGCTTTTTTAAGCAGGTACCCGGTTGTGATCAAAACAAATCCGAGGAAAGGAATGAGCAGGGTTACAATGAAAGTGGTCATGAAAAAATTTCCTCCCCTGAAATTGAAAAAGTACAACATCCATAAACCGATGATCAGGGTGAGAAAGCCTCCAAATACATGGCGCTTGTATGCGATAAGGGAAACGATGAAAAGGATCACCCAGGGTAAGGCATTCGGACTGTTCTTCACTAGAGCTGAGAGTCCGTTGCCATAAGCTTCCATCCCGGAAATGAGCGAAAAAACCAATAAGACGACACTTATTATCAATAATAAGATTCGCGCTGCATTACGCGTCCATTTGATCCATTTCAGTTGAGATGCTTCCATAGTTTATTTCGAATTGATGATGATGTGTTCCAGGAAGTCACCCACAAAATAGGCTACTAAAGCGGCGATCACTCCCAATGCCAGGGTTTCCAAAACACCTTTTACGATCTTGGTCTCCGTGACATAGGTTTTCAGAAATCCAACAATAATAAATCCTATTGCGGTAAGAATAGAGGCTATAAGGAATAAGTTCCCCTCGATAGGATTGAAATAGTCCCATACATAAGTGAGTAAGGGAATGAGCCCAATGAGGATAAATGAAATATAAGTCACTAATCCCATGTAAAATGGTGATTTGGAATCCTCCATCATATGTAGTTCCTCTTTCATCATCACGTCCACCCATCGATCTTTATCGGCTGTAATGACCTCAACGACTTGTTCCAGAAGCTCTCCTTCAAAACCTTTCGCCCGATAGATCTCGCGAATCTCTTCAGTCTCGACTTCCGGAAGGTTGTCTACCTCCCAATATTCCACCTGCTTGTGCTTGTTGTAGTTGTCCTTTTCCGACTTTGCTGAAAGATAAGCTCCCACCGACATGGCAAATCCGTCGGCCAAAAGATTGGCAAATCCGAGGATTATGATGATGACACTATCCAAACCTGCTCCCACCGCTCCGGCAACCACAGCAAAGGTCGTGACGCACCCATCGATGCCTCCATAGACAAACTCACCCAGGTAGGCTTCGTATTTTTGAAATAACCCTTTGTTACCATGCAGGGTATTTTCATGATGTGAGTTCGAATCTACCATAATTAGCTCAGGTCTAAATTGCCTGTCATATATTTTAACTGGTAGGTAAAGGAACTAATTCTCCAGCCTAAAGGAGTTTTCTTAAGATCCAATATATAGTTACCCACAAATTCGCGTGTCTTTCCGTTGACGGCCGATTCCTTGTAATGCGTTGCTGTGGCATAAGCGAATACCTCGGCAGAGTTTTCTTCCTTCAAGGTGACCAGATAATTGCCGCCCAAATGGTTGATGAAATCGATGCCTTGGAATCCTTCGTCCCACAGAGCACAAATATCCGCGGAAGCAATATTTTTGGCACCCCCACCCATGGAACCTATGTCCAGGAACACTTCTGCTGTGAAAACCTCGTCCTGTAACTGGGTCCATTTTCGGTTGTCGGTATAAATGAAAAGTTTGTTGACTATTTCGATGATAGATTCTCTTTCGGTCATTGTTTTTTATTTTTTGATTGAATGAATTCGTCGGTAAAATGTGCCTTGTGTTTTTCTTTGGAAAACTTCTCAGCATTATAAGCTTTGGATTGATTCTTCGGAATAGATAGGCTCTTCCAGTCCGGGCCTTTGATCATCCTACCGATGTAGACGATTTGACCTAAGTGATACGCATAGTGGGCCAGTTGACGGTTTATAGCTTCCGGGATAGTATGCCCCTGATTTCGGATATAAATGGTGGTGTTGAAATTTTCGGCATTGATGGTTTCTAATGCTGAAAAAACCGTGGCCCAGCCTTCGTTCCATTTCCGAAGCATTTCTTCCCGGGATCGAATAATATCTTCAAATTCTTTATCCCGCTCCCGCCATTCTTTTTCTCCGTCTGTGGTTAGGAAATTAGTCCAGCGGGACATCATATTACCCCATAGATGGTTCACGGTTATAGCGATGGAATTGCTCTCTTCATTGAACTGCCAAAACAGATCCTTATCATCCAATTGGGCAAAGGTTGTTTCCCCCAAATGTTGGTAGTAATGGAACTGTTTTGTGATGCTTTCGAGATAGTTTACTGTCATGTAACGGAATTAATTGAAGATTCGAATACCGTTACTCTAAAGTACAAAATATACTTTATAAATGCAGTGTTTCAAGGGCTTTATACGAATTGTTGACTCATTAATAAACATGTACAAACGTTTACAAACGACTATAAACGACAGTAAGTGCGTAACAACCGTTTTATTTTCTGAAGGCGTTTCATATTTGCACTGTCGAACCGAGAGACGGTGAGATAGTCTTAACTGTTTAATAGTAAAATTTAAAATTATGAACGCACTTAGAAACAAAGTACAGTTGATTGGTAGATTAGGGCAAGACCCTGAAATTGTAAACTTCGATGACGGTAACAAAATGGCGAAATTCTCCATGGCGACCGACGATAGTTACAAAGACAAAAGCGGACAAAAAGTAGAACGTACCCATTGGCATAATGTGGTAGTTCGTGGAGGCCTCGTTAACGTGGTAGAAAACTATGTGATCAAAGGGCAGGAGATCGCCATCGAAGGAAAATTGACGAACCGTTCCTGGGATGATAAAGAAGGTAACAAGCGGTACACGACCGAGATCGTTTGTAACGAATTGTTATTGCTGGGAAATAAATAATTCCATGAATGGAATTGATAAAAGACAGGGGCTAAGGCCCCTGTTTTTGTTTTGAACCTGTTTTAGATAAAAATCGATTGACTACACTAATTTAAAACGCTCCACCATCTGTCTTTCCAGTCCTTCTCTATGGTCAGGATGTGCGATCGAAATAAGTGCTTTAGCACGTTGTTTCAAACTTTTTCCAAATAGGTTCACTACTCCATATTCTGTAGCGACATAATGAACGTGCGCCCTTGTGGTTGTTACCCCTGCACCGGTTTGAAGGAAAGGAACAATTTTAGACACCCCTTTTTTGGTCGTAGATGGCATGGCAATAATGGGCTTGCCACCCGGCGACAATGAGGCAGCCCGAATAAAGTCCATTTGTCCTCCCACCCCTGAATATTGATACGTACCTATGGTGTCGGCACAAATCTGACCGGTAAGGTCAATCTCAATGGCACTGTTGATAGCCGTAACCTTAGGATTGGCACGAATAATAGCCGTATCATTGGTATAGGCCGCTTCTTTAAAGTGTACCGAAGGATTATCATCCAGGAAATCGTACAATTTTTGAGAACCGGCGGCAAAGGTGGTCACGATCTTATTGGTCTTAATTTCTTTTTCTTCCCCGGTAATGACTCCCTTCTCGATCAAGGGTAGCAGTCCGTCGGAGAACATCTCGGTATGAACTCCCAGTCGCTTGTGGTCTTGAAGATTGTGTAGCACCGCATTGGGAATGGTTCCAATTCCCATTTGTAAAGTAGCTCCATTTTCGATCAATCCTGCCACATTTCTTCCTATTTCATTTTCGATCGCTGTAGGTTCTCCAAATCCTACTTCATGAATGGGATTGTCGATTTCCACGGCATAGTTGATATTGTCTATATGAATGATACCATCGCCGTGAGTACGCGGCACCCTTGGGTTGACCAAAGCGATCACCTTTTTGGCATTCTGTATAGCAGGAATCGTAATATCTACAGATACTCCAAGAGAACAATACCCATGACGGTCCGGAGGGGACACCTGGATGAAAGCGACGTCCAGCGGGAGTATATTTTTTCGGAACAACCAATGGATCTCGCTCAGGAATATAGGAATGTAATCTCCATTATTGGTATTCACTCCTTTTCGAACATTCGAACCCACAAAGCAACTGTAAAGTTTGAAAGAGTTGGAACAGGGAGGCTCCATATACGGAGCATCTCCATCAGTATGGATCTGGACGATCTCTATATTTTCCAGTTCTTCATGTCGATCACAAAGTTGGTTGATTAAGAGGTTTGGAGTCATTGCTGCTCCCTGGAAAAATACACGGTCTCCCGATTTTACCTGTTGGACAGCTTCGGCGACAGAAACGATATTGAGTTGGCTCATGCTTGAATCAATTAAAGGGCAAAGATGCTAAGCCCAGCGGATTTCAGTTATGATAATTATCAGTAACCTATATTAATTTTCAATTTAAAAATAAATCTCTTGTGCCAAACGATAGGTATTCGCATGTGCATCAATGATGGTTTTAATGTCCGGGGAGTATCCTCCACCCATGCTAACTTGTACCGGGATATTGAGCTCTTTGCAGGTAGACAACACATAACGATCACGCTCTTTACAACCATCCGGAGTACATCCGAGGCGCCCAAGTTTATCGGTTGAAACTATATCGACGCCACTTAGGTAGAAAATGAAATCTGGTTGTACTTCGGAAATCAAATCGGGGAGGGTATTATTCAGAATTCGCAAATATTCTTCATCTCCGGTTCCGTCTTTAAGTCCGATATCAAGATCACTTTTTTCTTTTCTGAAGGGGTAGTTTCCCTGTCCGTGCATGGAGAATGTAAATACACTGGTGTCATTCTGAAATATCTCAGCGGTACCGTTCCCCTGGTGCACATCGAGATCAACCATCAGTATTTTTTTTGCAAGCTTTTTCTTCTGAAGGGTACGGGCACCCACCGCCTGATCGTTGAACAGACAAAAGGCTTCGCCACGATTGGTATAAGCATGGTGCGTCCCACCGGCAATATTCATGGCGATACCATTTTCCAGTGCAAATTCGCAACCAATAATGGTCCCTTGAGTAATGATATGTTCCCGTTCAATTAGTTTTTCTGAAAGTGGAAAACCAATCTTCCTTGCTTCCGATTTGCTAAGAGAAAGAGATCTTAAATTATCAATGTATTCCCTGGTATGCACCAGTTCAATGTCTGCATCCTCCGGGTATCCCGGATCGAAAAAATTATCGAGTTCGCAGGTGCCTTCGCGCAATAACTGTTGGTAGAGCAATTCGTATTTCGACATCGGAAATCGATGTCCCAATGGCAGTGGGTGTTTAAAAATGGGATTATATGCTACTTTCAGCATTAAAAATCGAACTTTACCAAACGATATTCATCGTCCGCCTTGGCATAGTATCCAAAATAGTATTGGTCTTGCCATTCAAAAAGAGTAGCAGCGGCAAATTTGTCCAATCCTTGTATGTAATCTTTAATCTGATCAAATTTCTTTGCAGTAGCCGTTCCTTCCACGTGGTTAAATTCCATATCAAACAAACCATAGGTTCTCATAGCGTCGGTGGTAATATAACCGGCAAAAGACCCCGACAGACTTCCTATTCCTGCGCCCATCAATACGGCTCCGCCTATTCCACCAACAAAACCTCCTAAAAGAATCAATGTGCTGGGATCCCTTTCGATGGCCGCACCAAAGCTCACCTCATAAGTACCATCAGAGAGCATCGCACTGATCGACGGGTTATTCGCCGACATACGCCGCAGGAGAGCAGCTGTTTCTTTGTTTGAGTTCACTTCCTTGTCGTCACTCTTTGGCTTCAGAATGGGTCCGTTCTTAAAAGTGATTTCATCTTTCTTCCCTACCACGTATTCTTTGATCACTTCATTGTCGGGAACCTGCACCATACGCAGTATCATTTCTTTGCCATTGGTGGCGATTTGAAACAGGCGATCGTACAATAAAAAGCTGTTAGTTTCAATCCCAAGTGTCGAACCCTTAAACTGATATTGGTCGATCTTCTGAATATTGGTAAGCATCAGGCTTAGATCGAGATCGATGATATATGTAAACTGATCGAACTTGTCGGAAGTATAAGTTACATTATCGGCAGACGTATATGCCTTTAAGAATTTAGCAGTGCTTTCCAGCGAATTGGGGGTGTCCCAATTTATGTGCTGCATATCAATAAAAGCCCCGGTGGTATCATCTCTTGTGAACAGCTCATAGATCCTTATGGGTTTGTTTCTTCGGTCCAGGAAAGCGTCCTCTGCAAATTCAATTTTACCTGGTACAAAATTAAAGTCTTTATCCAGTTTATAAATGACCAGTGAATTTCCTTTTTTGGATACTGTGATCAGATGAATTTGATTATTATGCTGAACCGCATTGATAAAACGTTCATCTTCCAACTCAAATTCCATGTCCTGTGGAATAGCCTTGTTTTCATCGAATAGGAAAGTGATATTTCCATATTGACGGCCGCTTCCGGTACTTAGCAGGATCTTATGAGAGTTCCCGTCGATATGATACCCCACAAATTCAGAAACATAGTCGTTGGGCATTTTACTTTCCGCACTGCCTATTAATTCAAGATTTTCGTTGTACAATGAAGCATAGATCTTGTTGTTCTCAGCGAGGAACAATGCCATATTTCCAGTTTCGTCATCCAGCACCTGGAACGATTGTTTGATGTTTCGGGTAAGATCGGGAATGGTTACCACTACTTCCTGCGCTTGCGCAATCATAGTTGCAAATGCGATGAGTAGTATTAGGAATTTCTTCATGCCCTTAGTTTATCGTACTTCCGTTTTCGATCCCTTCATCATCAGGATTTACAAATACCAGATTCCCATCGGCTTTTTCGGTCATTAGTATCATTCCTTCGCTTTCAACACCTCTCAAAGCTCTCGGGGCCAGGTTCACGAGCACGGTGACTTTTCTACCGATTATCTCCTCGGCACTGAAACTTTCAGCAATCCCTGATACGATAGTCCGAACATCGATCCCGGTGTCCACCTTCAGCACCATTAGCTTTTTGGTCTTTGGCATTTTTTCAGCTTCGAGGATGGTTCCTACACGCAGGTCCAACTTGGTAAAATCTTCAAATTGTATCATATCTTTTATGGGTTCAAGCGTTGAATTGTTTTCTTCATTTTCTTTTTTGCTGGCCACCAATTTATCTCGCTGTGCCTGCATCTGTACATCTTCAATCCTTGCAAACAGCAATTCACTCTTAGCAATTTCATGTCCCTCAGGAATTAGTTGATGTGTTTCTGTAATCTTACCCCAATCAAGTTCAGGATCCTGCAAGGAATCAATGCGTAAAATGCGTTTCAATTTATCCGAAGTATGAGGAAGAAATGGTTCGCTAAGTATAGCAAGAGCTGTCGCTATTTGCATAGCAATATACATCACGGTTTGGGTCCGTTCTTCATCGCTCTTAATGGTCTTCCAGGGCTCTTCGTCGGCAAGGTATTTATTTCCCAATCGGGCCACATTCATCAGTTCGGCTTGGGCTTCTCTGAAGCGATATCGCTCAATGGAACTAGCAATCACTTCCGGGTACGTTTGAAGTTCTTTCAACGTAATTTGATCGACTTCGGAAAGCGCATTGGGTGTAGGGACTACACCATCATAATATTTATGGGTGAGCACAGCCACCCGATTGATAAAATTTCCGAAGATAGCCACCAACTCACTATTATTGCGCGCCTGGAAATCGGACCAGGTGAAATCGTTGTCCTTGGTTTCCGGAGCATTGGCAGTAAGCGTATATCGCAACACATCCTGTTGATCAGGAAACTCCTCCAGGTATTCATGCAACCATACAGCCCAGTTTTTACTTGTCGAGATTTTGTTCCCTTCCAGGTTCAAAAACTCATTGGCAGGAACATTGTCCGGCAGGACATAACTGCCCTCGGCCTTTAGCATACTTGGGAAGATGATACAATGAAATACGATATTGTCCTTCCCAATGAAGTGTAATAGTTTCGTTCCTTCGTCTTTCCAGTAGGGTTCCCAATCTTTTTGATATTGATCTGCCCATTCTTTTGTAGCCGAAATGTAACCAATCGGAGCATCGAACCATACATAAAGCACTTTGCCGTCGGCCCCTTCTACAGGCACGGGAATCCCCCAATCCAGGTCGCGGGTCACGGCACGTGGCCTTAATCCATCGTCGATCCAGGACTTGCATTGCCCATAAACATTGGTTTTCCAATCTTTTTTATGTCCTTCGATAATCCATTCTTTCAACCATGGCTCGTATTGATCTAACGGTAGAAACCAGTGCTTGGTTTTTTTGGTAACCGGAGTACTTCCGCTGATTGCACTTTTAGGATTGATAAGATCGGTGGCGTTATGAGAAGTACCACAATTCTCGCATTGGTCTCCATAACTTTCTTCATAACCGCACTTCGGACAGGTACCAATTACAAAGCGGTCTGCCAGGAATTGCTGTGCTTCTTCGTCGTACAATTGTTCGGTTACCTCTTCGGTAAATTTCCCATCATCGTACAATTTCTTAAAGAATTCTGAAGCGGTGTCGTGATGAATTTTTGCTGAAGTTCTGGAATAATTATCGAACGATATACCAAATTGCTCAAAGGAGGTTTTAATCATGGCGTGGTATTTATCCACCACCTGCTGTGGGGACACTCCTTCTTTTTTGGCCTTTAATGTTATGGGAACTCCATGTTCGTCACTTCCGCAAATGAACAGAACGTCCTTTCCCTGCAGTCTTTGATATCGTGCATAGATATCAGCAGGCACATAAACACCCGCCAAATGTCCTATATGCACAGGGCCATTCGTGTAGGGTAATGCTGCGGTAATCGTATATCTTTTCGGATCCTGGATCATGGTTATTTCTGAAATATGCTTTACAGGATAAAACAGCTGCAAAAATAACGATTTTAAATTCGGAAAGGATATAAAAAATCCCCCAAGAAGGGGGATTTGAATTATTTGATCATAATCGATTTACTGTAATGCTGCCCGCCGGTGCTTATTCGGTAAATATATTGACCGAAACTGAGTCGGGTATTGGTATTGGCAATCACATCAACGGAGTGTTGTCCGGGGAAAAGCATCTCGTTTTTGAGCGTAGCGATTTCTTTCCCCATGATATCATAGAGTTTGATATTGACATGTGCCGTTACCGGCATTTGCATCTCGATATAGGTTCGATCGTTGGAATAGGTCGGACGATGAACGAATCGGGAGACATTTCCGAAGTCGATCGTATCCAGAATCTCACAATTGAATCCGAGATCTAAAGTTTCATAAGATTGTCCCAGCAGTATCAAATCCAACACCGATGGGTCCAAACAGAACCAATTGGTAAGCACAGAACTGTATACATCCCGGAAATCTGAAGAAGGAATTAAATTGTCGTTGTTATCCCAAATATTGATATCAGGATGTTCACCAACAAATCCACTTCCCTCTAGCGCAGGACCAAACAACATTACTGGAGAAGCCGCGCCATGATCCGTTCCGAATGATCCATTCTCGTAGGGTCGTCGCCCAAATTCAGAAATCGTCATCGACAATACTTGTGAATCCATTCCCGAAGTGGCCAGATCGTCATAAAAGTTCTTCATTGAAGCTGATAAATCTTCGAGTAGAGTCTGATGTAGATCTGCCTGCTCCGCATGAGTATCGAAACCATTGAGGGTTACCATATAAACTTTGGTGCCCAATCCACCTTTGATCAGTCGGGCTACAATCGCTAACTGGTTTGAAAGCTCGGCATCTTCATAAGGCGCATCGTTATTGGCAGCCAAATAGGCATCATTGATCACCCCTGCATATTGGAATGTCGTATTTGTGGTAGACCTCATAAACAGCAGTTTGTCACCGTAAACACAATCCGGTATATCCAGGACATCGTGTACCGTGCCGCTTTCAGCTACACTGGCCAATTGTTCCGGATTCGCTACTGCAAAGGCGTAATTATTGTCGTTGCCTTCAAAGATGAGGTTTCCGATACTACCTATCTGAACGGCAGGTGGAACATCCGGCGGATTTACGAGATAATCGGGATACAGATCCTCGAAATATCTTCCCCACCAACCTGTAGGCTCGAAGAGAACAGATTCCGCAGATGCCCATATATCAGAAGATCGGAAATGAGAGAGATTTTGGTTGGGATACCCCACACCGTGCACTACTTTCATTTTACCGTCACCCCACATGGGTTGCAGATTGTTCATATAATTCGGCATTCCGAAGTCACTATTCAGCATGATGAGATCGTTTTGCTCATGCCGAATGGTAGGCCGTAAGTTGGCATAACTCGCGTAGTCGTACACCGGAACTATAGTATTCAGGCCATCGTTACCTCCTTTAAGGCGAACGATCACCAATATGTTGTCATTTTCACTTTGCGATAGGGCCACGGAAAGCGGTGATGGCTTAGAGGCAGAAACCGAAGTAGTTCCTCCCAGCATCATACTACCTGCACCTGCTAATCCAAGCGCCTGGATAAATGATCGCCGGTTCCACTGAATGTGCTCCTGATCGTGAATTGTCTTTTCATCTTTCGAAGAAGATGGTTGTTTTGGAATATGATGATGATTGTTACACATAGCAGTTTTTATTTAAGTTGAAATTCGGGCATTTTGGCAATGTGAACCAGCAGTAAATAGCACTGGTATGGTGCTTCAGACCAGCTGAGGTTCCAGGTGCCGTCGTCGTAGTAATTTTGGGGGATTTCCCACTTAAATATATCGGTCGCTACTACGTAATCATTCGCAGTATGTAATGGTTTGCTCACAAAATGATCCACCATTACCTGGGTGATAAATTCCGGGTCGTTGCTATCGTTAGACAAATCTCTGGCGAGATCAACCAACGAAAATTCGTATCCATTACCAAACAGGTATCCGAGATAGAGTTCCATAAGAGACCATCGTCCGGCAAGAGTAGAGGAGTTTATCCAGGTTTCGTCTCGTTGCCATCCGGAAACATCGGGCGGGTCATAGATTTCCTGACCCATAAGTCCGGCGTAATACAAAAACGCATCCAAAATAGCATCGTCATAAAAGAACTGAGTGTCATTCACAAAAGAATTGATCACATCGAACGGACTCTTGATAATTACCCCTAACGCTCTTTCATCAAAGAAATGCTCACTTTTGAATAGCAGTTTCAACATCGGTACCATTTCCCAGTTATTGTTGATCAATTCCTGGGCGAGAGGTGCGATAATCTCAGTTTCAATCACGGCATCTACCGACGGACTCACAAAGAATTTATAGAGCTTCGTGGTAATGAAGGTCGCTATCTGGGTAGTTCGCTGTTCGAATAAAATATCGATGACATCGTCGTAATCCCAGGGACCTTCCTGGTTGAAAATCGTTTTATTGGTCGCATCAAAGGTACTGGCATCAAAATAGATATCGCCGCCATATTCGGTCCAGTGATTGTAACCTGTAAGGGCCCTGGATGTTTCAGTAATATCTTCCTCGGTATACGTATGTCCTTCACCTAGAGTGAATAATTCATAAAGCTCTCTGGCATAATTCTCATTCGGGTTGAAATTTGTATTCTGAAATCCATTCAGATACAACAACATGGCATTACTCACCCCAATTTCCCGCACAAAGTCTTTAAAATTTCCAAGTGCATGGGTCTGGTTGATGTTGTAATACTGAAACATATACGGAGAATAGAAATACGTCTCTAACTCGGTCACGAAATGATTCATCCAGAAAAATGTGAGTCTTCCACGTAACTTTTCCGAAATAATATCATTCCCGGATTGTAATCTCCAGTTAAATACATTTTCGTTATTCTCGGTTTCAAAATCTGTAAAATCACTGAACGCCCAATATCCCCATGGAGGGGCAGGCGTCACAGGTAGATTGTAGGCGCCATCTACCAAAGAATCTATAAAATCTCCGGGAGAAAGGGCCAGGGCATCATCTATCTCGATAATATTGGCTCCGAAACCTAATCTCCGAAAAACATGTTTAATTTTGCTTGTATTCCAGGGATTGCCTCCGGAAGGAACATAAGGATCTAGCGTAGCTGCATTACAAGAAGGATTCGTAGCTATTTCCATAGGCTTAAAGGGATTTAGGGTTTAATCGAATTTTAAATATACTGAAAACAAGTCTTTTATAAGTCTTGAGACTTGAATTTAACGAAATGGTTTAAATTTAACTACTATTGAGACTCACATTTATTGCTGATGGTTACACCACCTTTTCTTAATCCCGGAGATATCGTAGGGATCGTCTCCACTGCCCGTAAAATAAGCGATGAGGAGATCTCTCCTTTACTTGAATTGATCAAAAGCTGGGGTCTCAAACCCAGGATTGGAAAGAGCATAAATGCTGAGAATGACCAATTTGCCGGCAATGATGCCATTCGCGCCTCTGATTTGCAGGAAATGCTGGATGATAAGGATGTCAAAGCTGTTTGGTGCGCCAGAGGAGGATATGGTACCGTTCGGATTCTAGATTCGTTAGATTTTTCCGTTTTTATGGAGCATCCCAAATGGATTGTTGGATATAGTGATGTCACCGTCCTACATAGTCATATCCACGGTTTTGGGATTGAATCCCTACATGCTAATATGGCGACCGATATCCACACCAAGTCTGAAGACACTCGCAGTAGCGTTCATGAGGTGCTCTTCGGAAATGATCTGGTGCATGAGTATGTTTCCGAAGAAAACAAAAACAGGCCGGGTAAAGCCACGGGAGAACTCGTGGGAGGCAACCTTTCCATATTGTATTCCCTATTGGGAAGCCAATCGGCTATAGACACCAAGGGTAAAATCTTATTTATCGAAGATCTCGACGAATACCTGTACCATATCGACCGTATGATGATGAACTTAAAGCGGAACGGACTACTAGATGGCTTGGCGGGTCTTATCGTAGGCGGAATGAACGATATGAATGATAATACCATCCCTTTTGGAAAAACCGCGGAAGAGATAATCCAAGAGCATGTCGAGGAATTTGACTATCCGGTTTGCTATGGATTTCCAGCGGGACACATTCAGGATAACCGCGCACTCATCTTGGGCCGGAAGGTCGAACTGGAAGTTTCATCCTCCAGAGTTTTGATCGATTTTAACGCTTGATAAGTCGTCTGCTGCTTATTGCACCATCCGCCCATTCAATATTCAAAATATAAACACCGGAAGGTAAATATGAGATGTTGTGAGAAGGGCCACTTGAAAGCTGTATTTTTTGTCCCAGTGTGTTGATCAGTATTGTATTCTCTAATTGAAGGGTTTGATCAAATCGAATATAAAAATGATCTTGAACCGGGTTGGGTGAAATCGTAAAATCGGCAATCTTTAGGTCCGTATTGGATAGTATACAGGTTTCACTATACTCTGCAATTGGATCCTTGTTCCAGTTACCTGCATTCGTAGAATAATCGATATCATCTACGCATATCAAATCAAGGTTCGGATTGTCCCTTGCATCCATGGTGTGAATGTTGGTGTTATTGCCATTACGGAGATCAAGAAAATTCAGATCGTTGTTTTCAAATCGAAGCGTTGCCAGGGCATTGGCGTTCGTGAGATCGATATTTTCAATCACATTATTATAGCACCAGACGATTTCGAGTAAATCCGGGTTTTCCGGGAATGTGATGGACGTGATGGAATTGTCATGACTTATTATTTGATATAATTGATTATTTCCAAACAGGTCCAGGGTGGTTAACTGGTTGTTCTGACAACTAAGATCACTGAGTATGGTGTTGTTACTCAAATCTAAAGCAGGAAGCTGATTATTCTGGCATGCCAGACTTACCAGGTTGTCATTGCCACTCAGGTTTATGGACGTTAATTGATTGTTTTGGCAATCCAGCGTAATCAAGGTTGTGTTGAAAGATACGTTGAGACTTGTGATCGAATTTTCTGCACAGTCCAGCAATTCCAGATCCACGAAGGCCTCAATGCCGGTTAAATCTGAAATCCCGGAATTGGTGACATTCAAAAAGAGTACTCCCTCAGCATCTGTATTCAAAATATCTCCGGTCATACCATTCGAGTCGATGCCCAAAGAAATTAACTTGCTCTCAAATGCGGGATCGGGGATAGCTGTGGTTTGACAAGTTATGGAACCGAAGACCAATAAACTAAGTAACGTAATTGCAAGATCGGAAGAGCACA